>NZ_JBVHNF010000002.1:249886-565177 GCF_055558055.1 Streptomyces sp. NPDC025833 | reverse complement strand
GGCGGTCCGGCAAGACCGCCCCTGACGTTCCAGCAGCCCACTACACTCCCGGCGATGCCTGTGACCAGGCAAGATAGCGAAACGCTGCTGGAGTATTAGGGCTCGTTTGGCGTTTGCAGGGTGTGATCAAGATGGTGAAGGAGCCGGGCGAGTGACTGGTGCGGGTCTTGTCCGGCGGTGTCGATGACGATGTGCTCACGGTTCCACGGTTCGTAGTCGCGGTTGAGGACCTGCTGCCAATCGGGCAGTGGCAGGTCGGGGATGTCTGTCGATCGCGTGGTCACCCGGTGTCGGTGCTCGTCCGCGTCCGAGCAGACGACTTCCACTTCGGCAACGGGGACAGCCGCCTGGATACCCACGCTTTGCCAGCTGTCGCGGGTGACTGCCAGAGGGTTCACAGATTCCGCGATCACGGTGAGCCCTTGCCGGAGGTGTTCACCGGCCAGGGCGTATCCGATGACGTAGCCGGCCGGTCCGACGGGATGTCGTGCCAGGCCGGAGCGGACGATGGCCTGTTCGATGGTGTCGACGCGTAGGTGGACCGCGCCAATACGCGCGGCCAGCAGTCGCGCCAGGGTGGTCTTGCCTGTGCCGGGCAGTCCGCCGATCACGATGAGCATGTGCTCATCCTGCCGGAGTCGGAAAGGGGCGAAGTACGCGGTGTTGTTGGAGAGTTGGCGCCGGTCAGGGATGTGGGCCGGTCCGGGTGGAGTCGCTGACCGTGAACCTGAGAACGATCAGTCCCGGTTTGCCTCGACGGGAGGCGGGCTGTTTGCTCCTGCGGGAGGACCTGCGGGTGATGCGTCTGGTCCTCGCCGCCGACGCGCGGGTGCTCCGTCCGGCTCCACGATGATCGGCATGGAACCGTAGTCCTCCCCGTCGACACCTTGTAGCCCCTGCTGCTCACCGACGGCGACCGTGTGCTGCTGGCCCTGACCGGCGCGGAACAGGTCCTGACCATCTACCCCACCCCCGACGCGGTGCCCGACTGACCGTCCGCCCACACGGCGACGATGACGCGTGGTCTGCTCCAGGCAGGCGATCCGTTCGTCCGGTGCCGTCCCGGCCCTTCGTTGGCCGCTCGTGCCTCGTGCCGGCCAGACAGGGGCGGTGACATCCCGCAGGCGGCTACCACCCCTACGATCGCTCCATTTCGCTCATGGCGATCACGCTGGAGGAACTGCGCGAGCACCGCCCGGTCGAGCCCGCCTTCTGGCATCTCGGCCGCGACCGCCGCCAGCTGCTGCGGGAGACGATCGGCAATGATTGCCGAGATGCCTACCTGCCCTGCGGCCAGGCCGCCTGCAAGAGCGGTGAAGCCGCGAGGAACGGGAAGCCATCCGGCGGGTCCCGCCCGGCGGGCGGCGTGCCGACTGCGGGCAGACGTTCACCGACGACCGGTGGAGGCGATCGGCTACACACGGGACTCGAGCAGGCGGCAGTCACACCCGCACCTGTGTGAGGACTGTCAGTGAGGTTTTCTCAGAGGCTGAGTGCAACGTCTCCGCGGACCGGGCGTGGACCACTTCGAGTACGCGCGGCCTTCGTCGGTAGGTGGTCACACCGGGTCTGGCAGGTCCATGAGCGCGAGTTCGGCCGGGTCGACCACGGCGGTGATCTTGGTGATGTGGCCGTCGGCGACGGTGAAGACGAGGAGGGACAGCGGGCTGCCGTTCTCGCTCCAGGAGATGACGCCGGGGCGGCCGTCGATGCTTGCCGCATGTCCTCGTGCCGCGCTGCCGGCCAGGCGCGCGCGGGTGGCGACTTCGGTGGCTCCGAGCGTGACGAACGTGCCGTTCGGGGTGTGGACGGTGAACTCCACTTCGGGGTGGAGAACCTGCAGTAGCTGCTCGAACCGGCCGTCGCGGGCTGCGGCAAGGAAGGCTTGCACCACCTCGCGTTGTTCTCGTCCGGCGCTTGCCGGCTGCTGAGCGGCCTGCACCTTCCTGCGGGCGCGGCTGGCGAGCATTTTGGTGGCGTCGGCGGATTTGCCGAGAATGGTGCCGATCTGCGCGAAAGGCACGGCGAACACGTCGTGCAGCACGAATGCCAGTCGTTCGTCGGGGCGCAGCGAGTCGAGGACCGTGAGGAGCGCGAGGCCGACGGAGTCCCCGATCGCCGCGACGTCTTCCGGAGTGGGAGCGTCGTCGAGCGTCACGGTGCATTCGGGCAGCCGGTCGTCGAGGGAGACTTCCGGTCGCGTCCGGCCCGACCTCAGGACGTCGAGGCTGATGCGGCCGACCACGGTGGTCAGCCAGCCGCCGAGGTTGTCGATGGTGTCGGTGTCCTGGCGGGACAGACGCAGCCACGCTTCTTGGACCACGTCTTCCGCGTCGGCGTGTGATCCGAGCAAGCGGTAGGCGACCGCGCGGAGCCGGTCACGGTGGGACTCGAAGGCATCGGCGATCGGGTCCGCGCGGTGGGTGCCGGCCATGGTGTTACCTCCGTGGAAGTTGCTCCGTCATAGGGATGACGCGCACAGACGCCGCAACGTAACCCGTCGAAGGAGAGCACTCCGACATGGAAAACCGGCTCAAGAACAAGAACACGAACAACCCCGACGTGTGGACCGCGATCCAGCACCTGCAGAAGGCGATCGCCGCCGGCGGTGTCGATCCGAAGCTGCTCGCGCTGGTCCACCTCCGCGCCAGCCAGGTCAACGGCTGCTCGGCGTGCGTCTACGCCAGCGTCGCCGGGGGGAAGAAGGCCGGTGACACCGACGAGCGGCTGCACGGCGTAGCGGCGTGGCGCGAGGCGCCGTTCTACACCGACGCGGAACGGGCGGCACTGACGCTGGCCGAGGCCGCCACCCGGCTGCAGGACGGTGCGCCGGGCGTCACCGACGAGATGTGGAAAGAGGTCAACGCCCACTTCACCGAGGAGCAGATCGGCGCGATCAACCTGGAGATCGCGCTGACCAACTTCTTCAACCGGATCAACCGCAGCATCAAGGAACCGGCCGGCAAGACCTGGGGCTGAGCCCAGCGCGGCTCTTACTCACTGAGGCTTCGCCGGCGAAACGACTGCCCGGCCGCGGCGGGGATGATACGCGCCTCGCGATCGGCGCTCCTCCGCGGCCATCTGCCTGACGTCTCGTCTGGGGAGGCCGACGCGGGGGTGTTCCGTCCACGGACGGCACCGAGGGCGACCGGGCTCTGCCCCGCCGATGCGGGGGTGCTCCGACGCCGCCCCCCAAGCACACCCCGGCCACGCCGTCCTACCCGTCGATGTGGGGGCCGTCCAGTCGAGGAAGGGAGCCGCGGCTTCTCGGACGGGTCCCCCGCCACCGCCTGCAGGATCCGGTCCCAGGTGCCGCCCGCCGAACAGCGGCGCTGCCGTTCATAGACCGTCTTCCAGGACCCGTGGCGTTCCGGCAGGTCACGCGCCTAACCCGCCGCCCCACCACAATCCGGCTCGCCGGGCAACGGCACCCCTCGTTGTATTCCCGCCCCCGGTCAACACCTGCCGGCATTGACGGAGGGACCACCCGGTGATGACGATCAGCCACGGTTCCGGCCATGACCAGCCCGCCCAGCACCTCGCTGAAGACGGCAGGCCGGACCTGGGCCGCGCGTCGGAGGAGCGCCACCGCCCCGTCGCCGTTCGGGTCTACGTCTCCCCGATCACCTCAAGCGCTGCCCTGCGCTGGGTGAGCGCCGAAGGACACGACAGCCCGACCCTCTGGGAACCCGTTCCGCTGGACGGCAACCACGCGCACGCCCTGCGCGACGAGGTGCTGAACCTCGCCGGGAGCCGTCCTGGCCAAGCGTGGCTCCAATTACGCGCGACGTACCCCGCTATGGCCGCTGTCGGCCCGGGCCCGTCGGCAGGGTGCGCGCCCGTGGAAGGCGTGGGCCCGCGTTGTGACTGCTGCTCTGGCCGCCCGCCGCGCGCCCCGGCGGTGTCATGCGAGGGCCGGTTGTCAGACCCGGGTGGTAGAACGCCGGCATGGAAATTCAAGCGCCGATCACATCCGACGAGTTGGAAGCCTTCGTCGTTCGGGCCAAGGCCGCCACCTACGTCACCGGTGGCGGGCAGGCCGCGTCCTCACGGCTAGCCTCGCACGACCTGGAGTACCGGGAGGGCGACCTCGTCTACCGGGACAGTTACTTCGGGGGGACCGACTTCCTGGGCCAGGAGACCGTCCACATGCGCGGGCGACCCGTGTGGGGGATGAACTACTACGGCACGGTCCTCACCGGCGACATCGACGCGGCCGTCGCCGGGGAGGTCGTCACCGCGTCCCTGCGCGCCCTCTACGCGCAGGACCGCTTCCTCGGCGGTCACATCCACACGGTCGGCGCCCACACCTACACGGACGAGAACATGGGCACCGTCACCCGGTTCCGGGGCATCGAGTACATCACCACGGCCGCCGGTGTCCGCGCCTACGAACTGCGCTACCACGGCGGCCGGATACTCGACTGACAGTGAGGATGTGACGTGGTGACGGTGCAGCCGGTTGGAGGAGACGGAGACATCACGTTCCCGGAAGGGCGGAACACCTCCGGCGGTGGGGGCCGGGGTGGTTGCGCGGGCGCGCCTGCTGCACCTGGCCTTGGACGGCGCCTTCACCTGCGCCGGCGTCCCCTCGCTGCCCTCCGTACGTCACCGCGTCGGCTCACCCCGGGGGGCGTCGGCCGGGCAAGCAGGTTCCCGCGTCGGCCGGCGGCTCGCTGGACGCGCGCATGCTGCCAGTGCTGGTGCGGGACGGGGAGTGGCCGGTCCTGGCCGCGGAGCTGCTGAAGGACGCGGCGGACGCCGAGCATGCACCGGCGCTCGACCAGCTCGTCGGGGTATCCCGGCCGGACTCGGTCGTAGAGCTCCGGCACCTCGTTGAACACCCGGCCGAGGTCGTGCGGATTCGGGCGCATCTTCGCGGCATCAGTCACGAGTGCACAAGCTATGAGATTCGGCCACGGGGACGCCACTGGTGTCACGCCGCGCCCGCGGTTCTCGGCCCGGCGAGAGCGGCCTCGTCGAAACGCAGCTACGGGGCAACACCCGGGTGAGCCGGATCCGCGGCGAAGAACTGGAGCGGCGCCCCCCGGCCTGCTCGCGGCGGTCCTGGGCGCCGCACCGGCCGTACCGCGGGACGCGTCCGGGGACGACGCCCTCACGGGCAGGGCTCAACGGGCGGGCCACTGGAACGGGACAGCCCCGACCGGCGTGCCGGCCGGGGCTGAACCCGCGGGGGCGTGATCGTGAAGGGCGGGTCGCCTACGCGGCGAAAGGCTCTGCAGGGCTTCAGCCGAACGATCGTCCCTGCAGGCTATAAATGAGGCCCGGGGACACTGTCCCCTTCACCATCACGTCCTGTCCAACCACACCTACCCGTCGGGCATTCCCGGACGGCCGGAAATTCGTGCATGTCGGCACGGTCGGCTTCCGGGGAAGCGCGCCGTCGGGCTCCTCGCGGCGCAGACTGCCGCGCCCGCGTTGAGGGAGGAGGGAAACAGCATGCAACCGGACGAGCAGATCATGCGCGGCCCGGGTGAGCGCCGCATCGCCGAGGCGGCGGAGCGGATGATCGCCGAGGGCGCGCCCCGCCTGCACCGCACCTGGAGCTCGCTCATCGCCACCTCACTTCTCGGCGGCATCGACGTCGGTGTCGGCATCCTCGCACTGCTGGCGGTGCGCCAGCAGACCGGTAGCGAGCTGCTGGCCGGGCTGGCGTTCTCCGTCGGTCTCATCGCCCTGCTGCTCGGCCACAGCGAGCTGTTCACGGAAGGCTTCCTGGTCCCCGTCGCCACCGTGGTCGCGGGCGCGGCGAGCCGACTCGACCTGCTGCGGCTGTGGGGCACGGTCCTGGTGATGAACCTGCTCGGCGGCTGGGCCTTCACCTGGCTGGTCATGCAGGCCTATCCGGATCTGCACCGCACCGCCGCCGCCCTGGGCGCGCATTTCATCGAGGGCGGTTACTCCCTGCAGACGTTCTGTCTGAGCCTGCTGGGTGGTGGCGTCATCACGCTCATGACCCGCATGCACCACGGCACCGAATCCATGACCGGCAAGCTCACCGCTTCGATCGTCGCGGCGTTCGTCCTGGCCGGGCTGGGTCTGTGGCACTCGGTTCTGGACTCGCTGATCGCCTTCGCCGGCCTGCACGCCGGTGGCACGTCGTACGGCTATGCCGATTGGCTGCTGTGGCTGGCCTGGGCCGTACTGGGTAACGTCGTCGGCGGCCTGGTGCTGACCACGGCGCTGCGTCTGGTCCGCAGCTCCGCGGTGCTCGGCGAGGAGAAAGCGGCGACGCGGACCGACTCCTGACGGCGGACGCGCGGCTCGCGATCCCAGAGCGCCGCACTGACGCCGGTGGGTGAGGTGGGCGTACGGTTCCTGCCCACGACGCGGCTCCCAGGGCGAGCGGGCCGACGGTGGCGCCCTCGGCCCACCGGGTCCTGCCTGCCGAGGGTGTGTCGGGTGGCCCGGGACCGGGCCGGGCCGTCTGCCGGGCTGGCTGCAAGGAGTCGAGTCGCTCGACGCCGGCTGTCCCCGGGACGCGGACGGATGGTTCTCCGGGTGCGGCCCGGGGATGCGGGGTGGGGCACCGTGCTGCAGGAGCTTCATGCGCACCGGGGTGCCGGGCAGGCCGAGGACGAGGCCGTCATAGCCGTGGTGGCCGCGCCATTGGGCGAGTACCGGCAAGCCGAGGACGTCACGGTAGAAGACCGGAACGTCGTCGTACTTGGCTGTCGGCCGGGCGAAGCGGACCACTCATACGTCGAGGTGGCTGGGCCGGCCGGGAGGCATGTGGGGATGATGACACGGAGGCCGACGCAGCGTTGCCCGATCGTTGGCCGATCACCGGGTTGGATGTCGGCGGATGTCGCGGCCACCTCGTGGCCTCGTGCCTCTTGGCCTACAACGGACCAGGGCCGACAACGGACCAGGCCGGAAGATGTGTGCCGCCGTACCGGGCCGGCCCGTCACTCCCGAGGCAACTGCAACACCAAAGGGTCATCTCCAGCCCCACTGCGACGCACCCGATCAAGCCCGCGCCCGGGCCTCATGGCCGGTCCTGTGGTCGCCCGACCGCGGCACCCGTCGATGCGGTCGTCCCGGCCTGTACCGGGGCGCACGGCGAGCAGCGGCGCACGTTGGGGTAAGGCAGCGCTCTTCGCTCGCGTCGCTGCGCCCGGTACCGGAACCTGCCTGAGCACCTGAATCAGCGCGCGAAGATAATGAAGAGGATCGCGGTCGCTACCGCGCTGATGAGCAGGGAGCCCAGGCAGCCGATCCGGTTACTGAAGAAGATCATAACGCTCGTGTACCCCGGAATCACCGGGGTCGTATCCCCCATGCGCCGACTGTTCCACAGGTGGGTGGGCTGGTCGACAGCTGAGGACCACCGAGCCGGCCGCCCAGGAGGCTTATGCGGCGCATCGGCTCCTGCGGCTCGCCGTCTCGCTGCGCGCGGGCCGGAACGGTGGCGACCACGCGCAGCGGATGACGGACGGCGGCCCTGTGTCTGATCAGTCAGAAGGCCCGCGTCAGGCGCGCGGCGTCCGCCGGCCCACTCCCCACTCACCGAGCGGCTCGACGAGGTCGGAATCGGACGCGGACAGCTGGTCACCGAAGGCTACGGTCGCGTGCGGGGCCGGAGTGGGGACGGGCCGTCCGCGGTCCGACGCGGACACCTGGCCCGTGACCGCGGCCGCGATGACGAAACCACCGGCCACGGCACCGGCAATCGAAATGATCTTCTGCTTCATGCTGGCTCTTGCCTTTCGCGTTGCTGCTCGACATATCCGGCTTTTCATTCCTGGAGCACCGAAAGGCTCCAGGCAGGGGCGCTGTGCGTCGACGGTAGGGGTGTCCGCCGGTGCGGGGCAGCGTCCCTGCGGCAGGCCCAGTCGATCACGATGGAAGGGATCGGCCCAGGCAGTTCCACCGGAAGAAATACGGTCGGCGTTCTTCTGCCAGGCCGGTGACGACGGAGGTGGCGGTGAGTCGGTGCTGCTGACCGGCCCGTGTGCCAGGCAGGGACTGCCCGCACGTTGGTGGGATTCGGTGGCGCATACCCAATGCTTCGGCACGTCCCTGCGGGCAGAGAGCATGGCTGATCGGGACTGCACATGCTGCGGCGTGTGTCAGTCGCACCTCAGCCCGATGCTCGCCCCTTGCTTGAGTTACCGGGATCTGCCAGGTCTGCCGATGGCCTTGAGGGTCTCGGGGTGTTTGACGGTCTTGCCGACGTTGTAACGGGGGGCGGGATGGCGGTTCTTGGTCCCGGGCGGTGCCGCCCGTCGGCCCGGTGTCGGCAGCCACCTGCCGGGGCCTGGCAGCAGTATGGTCCGCCTCCCGGGTGGACGTCCCGGCCCGGCCTGCTCGCGACGCGGGGTGTTCCGGTGCCGGTCTCCATCCGGACGACTGTCGCGTAGTTCTCCCCGCCGTCACGAGGGGCACGCCTCCGTCGACCCGGACGAGGTCCGCGTCCTGGGCGAGACAGTTGTCCTGGGCCCGGTCTCGACATGCGTCTGCTGCCGGCCTGCGCGCTCCTCGACCTCGCCGCGGTGGACGCCGCGGCCGACCTCCCGCCGGCCGAGCGGCTGCGGGCCTGGCCGCAGATCGCCGCCGCGGATGCCGGTCCGCACGACCGGGTGCTCGTCGCCCACCCACCCGCCGCCGAAACCGGTACCACGGGTGTGGGGGAGTGGCGGGGCTGGGCGGTCGAGGCCACTGTGCGGCTGCTGACTGACCGCCCGGCACCGGAACGCCCGGCTGGCCGCCCGCGTAATGGACGCCTGCCCGCATGAGCCGGACGCCAACCTGCCTCGGCGCGCCCAAGCGGCACTCGGTCGGGGCCGGATTACCAATGAGGCGTTTGCCTTCGGCAGGATGGGCGCATGACCGAGATCCGCACCCCCCGCCTCCTCCTCCGTAGCTGGCACGACGACGACCTCGCGCCGATGGCGGACATCAACGCCGACCCACGGGTCATGTACTGGATCGACGACGGCTCGGCGCGCGACCTGGACCACACGGTCGAGGACATCGAGCGGTGGGAGGAGGAGTGGGACGAGGAGGGCTTCGGACTCTTCGCCGTCGAACTGCTGGCCTCGGGCGAGCTGATCGGCTTCACGGGACTGTCCGTGCCCGAGTTCCTGCCGGAGGTGATGCCCGCCGTGGCGATCAGCTGGCGGATCGGCTCACAGTTCTGGGGCCAGGGATACGCGTCCGAAGCCGCGCACGCCACGCTGGAGTTCGCGCTCCAGGACCGCGGCCTGGACCACGTCATCAGCATCAACCGGGTGGGGGACGACGCCTCCGAGAACGTCATCCGCAAGCTCGGCATGGTGCCCGAGCGGGAGACGGCACACCCGGTGTATGGCTACCCCCTGCGCGTTCACGCCATCGATCTCACCGAGTTCCAGGCGTGAACCGGCCGAGCCATCGATCATCACAAGACAGCCGGCCCCTGTTCCCACGCCCCTGTACGGGTTCGACCTGATCCGGGAGTTCGCTCCGGCCTCAGGATGAGGCTGCGCACCGGCCGAGGCCGCGTCCGGCGGCTGAGCCGCGCCGGAACCGTCTGGGGGCGACGCCCCCGCGCAGCAGCAGGACCTGCGGCCTGCGAGCGTCGGTGCCGGTGAGGGGGCGGGTATGCGCTTCTGCTGCCGTGTCGTGTCTTCGTAGATCAGGCGGCTTCCCATAGTCCGTTCAACTGACTATGGTGGCGGGCATGGCCGATCGCAGTAGATCCATGCAGGAGCCGACCCTGCTCATCCTCACCGCACTGGCGGACGCTCCTCGCCACGGGTACGCCCTGGCCCAGGAGGTCTCGGAGATCTCCCAGGGCCGGGTCCGGCTGCGGACCGGGACGCTCTACGGCTCCCTGGAGCGCCTCCAGGCCGAAGGGCTGGTGGAGGTGTTCTCGGAGGAGCGCGTCGAGGGGCGTCTGCGGCGCACGTACACGCTCACCCCGCACGGACGCCGGACCCTGGCCGACGAGGTCCGGCGCCTGACCGCCACCGCACGGGAGGCCACGCGCCGCCTGAAGAAATTCGCCTCCACCGATCCGACCGGAGCCACCGCGTGAACGACGCCCAGAGATCCGCGTTCGTCCTGTCCCTCTACCCGCGTCGCTACCGCGCGTCGCACGAGGAGGAACTCGCGCAGATGTACCGGGACGCCACCGACGGTGCCGGACCACGCGCCCGGCTGCGGGAGCAACTGGACATCGCCGCGCACGCGCTGCGCGTCAGGACGGGCACCGGCGGCGGACAGCCCCTCGGCCGCTTCGCGCTCGCCGCCGCCCCCTACTCCCTGGCGGCGGCGGTCTCGCTGGCCGCCACCCGGCTGACCGGCGCCGTCGCCGGGACGGGCCACCTCCGGCCGGGCGGGACGCTGGTGGCCCTGGCTGTCCTGCTGGCCGGTGCGCTGGCCTGCGCGGGCCGCTGGCCGCAGGTCCGGCTGCTGAGCGCGCTGGCCGTGGCCGCACTGGCCGGCGGCGCACAGGTGTCGTCGTGGCTGATCCCGCTGCTGGCCCTCGTCGTCCTGATGCCCGGCGCGGCCCGGCCCGGGCGCGCCGATCGCCGGCTCGCCGTCGCCCTCGCCGTGCTGACCTGGCTGCCCTGGTTCGCCGGAGCCCTCGCCGGTGCCACCACCCCGGCGCTCGGCATGGCCGGCCAACTCCTCCCCGCCATGGCCGTCCTGGCGATCCGCGTGGCTGCCCACGACAGCCACCCCCGACACGCCCTCGCCGTCCTGGTGGCGACCGTGCCCTGGACCGGGGCGCCCACCGGCTCGCCGGCGGGGCTCGGCATCGTCGTCGTCCTCCTCACGCTCGCCTGGGGCGCGGGCAGGGCGACGAGGTCCGGGCGCCGGGCCGTACGCTGAGTGAGGCCGGGGGGCGGATCCCGGTCTCGGCGTCATGTCTCCCGACACGTTCAACGCGGCGTTGCACCAATCCGCCAACGTCCCGTACTGGGCCAGTTTGGGCGAGCGCGCCGGGTGGGCCTTCGCCCTGTGCGGAGGCGACGGCGGCTTCTCCCTGCGGCGCCCTGACCACGTAAGGCACCTGCAAAGATTCGGCTCCTCTGGCCTGGCTCCACCCCGTCGCTCCGCCCCGCCCCGAGTCGCGATCGGGGCGGGGCGGCTGCCTGTTCGGCGACCCGGAAGGCGAGGATGTCGGCGCCGTGTCCGTCGGGCAGATGTCCGTTGCGTACGTGATCAGCCCGCTCACCCGGCGCCTGTCCGTGCTGGACGTCATATGGATCGGGTAGCCCCGTCCGCGTCGCCACCCACTGCACCGAGGCCGACATCTCCGCCCAGCACATCGCGGCCGCCCGCGACCTGGGCATGGACGTGGCCGGGTTCCTGATGATGTCCCACATGGCTGAACCCGCCGAACTGGCCCGCCAGGCCAAGCTGATGGAGTCCTACGGAGCCCGGTGCGTCTACGTCACCGACTCCGGCGGCCGCCTGACCATGGACAGCGACCGCGATCGCGATCGCGCCTACCGTGATGTCCTCGACCCGGACACCGGCATCGGCATTCACGCCCACCACAACCTCGGCCTGGGTGTCGCCAACTCCGTCGTCGCCGTCGAAAAGTGGCTTCGCCCGCGTCGACGCCTCCCTCGCCGGCCAGGGCGCCGGAGCTGGTAACTGCCCGCTGGAGGCGTTCATCGCGGTCGCCGACCTGATGGGCTGGGAGCACGGCTGTGACCTGTTCCCCCTGATGGACGCCGCCGACGACGTCGTACGCCCCCTGCAGGACCGCGAGGTCCGCGTCGACCGCGAGACGCTCACCCTCGGCTACGCGGGCGTGTACTCCAGCTTCCTGCGCCACGCCGAGGCCGCCGCTCGCCGACACGGCCTCGACACCCGCGCGATCCTCGTCGAGGTCGGCCGGCGCAAGATGGCCGACGGCCAGGAGGACATGATCACGGACATCGCGTTCGACCTCGCGGCGGCCGACTCGGTCGGCTGACTGGGAATGGCCGGTGCCAGGAACCTGTGGCCGTCCGGCGGCGACGGCATCACCAACCGGGGCGGACAGAGGGCCGGAGGGCCGGACACGCGGATGCGAAGGGACGACCGGCCCACATCAGGTGTGGGGCCGAAGCCGGTCGTCGAGTGCGGCACCGACGTCTGGGCAGTTCTTCCGGATGATGTCGAGGAAGGCGCGCAGCACCGGGGAGTGAGCGCGGGCCGCGAAGGACAGGACAAGATCGGGCAGGGGCGTGCGCGGGGTCACTTCACAGAACCGCACTCCCGGACGCGGGGCCGCCCTCATGCGAGAGGGCCCCAGGCCGACGCCCACGCCGGACGCGGCGAGACCGATGATCGTGTGCACGTCCCTCGCGACGGTAGCGCCGCCGAGAGCCGATGAGTCCGCGCCCAGCAGGGCACGCAGTCCGGCGACGACGGCGGGCTCGTCCTTGCCGGCCGACACGATCAACCGCTGTCGCCGCAACTGGTCTGTACTCACCGACGATTGACCCGCGTACGGGTGCGCCGTACTCACCACGGCGATCACGTGGTCGCGTCCGATCGCAACGGACACGAGATGCTCGGCTCCGGCGCCTCGTGGTGGGCCGAGGGTGATGGCCACGTCCAGTTCCCCGGCGACGAGAGCTGTGCTGCTGTGGCTGGTCGCCATCTCGTGCAGTTCCACTCTGACGTCGGGCCGCTCCCGGCCGAACCGGCTCAGGACATCAGGTAGCGGGTCGAGCAGGGCCGAGGCGACGAAGCCGAGGCGCAGACATCCCGTCTCGCCGCGCGCGGCCCGGCCCGCGTCGACCGCGGCCGCCGCGATCTCGTCGAGCGCCCGGCGCGCCCGCACGAGGAACGCCTCGCCGGCGGCGGTTGGGAACACCCCCTGACGTGTGCGGTCGAACAGCCGGGCTCCGACCTCGCGCTCCAAGTCGGCGATCTGCTTGGACAGCGGCGGCTGCGCGATGCCCAGCGCGCCGGCCGCCCGGCCGAAATGTTCGTGTTCGGCGAGAGCAACCGCGTACCGCAGGTGTCGCGCTTCCATGACCCGCCCTCCCTTCCGTCGATCTCAGCGATGCCGTCGGCCACCGGCAATACCTCAAAGATATCGCCAGGCCGCTTACCAGATCTTTGATTGGATGGCGCTGTGGTTCCGCTCTGGAATGGAGCCATGAAGAACGCATCCCTGACCGACACCGTCTTCGTTTTCGTGCATGGCGCCTGGCACAGCTCCGGACAGTGGGCGGCGACGCAGCGCGCGCTGGCCGGACTGGGCGCTGCGAGCGTGGCCGTCGACCTGCCGGGGCACGGCTTCGACGCACCCCTTCCCACCGGATACCTGCTGCCGGGCCAGCCGGGCCTGCTGACCGAGAAGTCACAGCTCGCCACCCTGACGATGGACGACTGCGCCGAGGCGGTATTGAGCGTCCTGCGCCAGCGCCAGGTGCGTCACCATCGCACTGTCGTGCTCGTCGCGCACAGCGCGGGCGGCGGTCCCGCGTCCCTGGCCGCCGAGCGGGCGCCGGAACTGGTGGACCGGATCGTCTACCTGTCCGCGTTCGTCCCGGGCGGGCGGCCGCGGTTCTTCGACTACCTGGGCGCACCCGAGAACGCCACCGCGCTGGGCCGGAACCTGAACCTCGGCGACCCCGAGGCCCTGGGCGCCGTACGGATCAATCCGCTCTCACCGGACTCCGCCTACCTCGACGAACTGCGCGAAACCCACTATCACGACACCCCTCTGGACCGCTTCGACCGGTGGCGGTCCGCGCTGAGCCCCGATCTTCCCCTGGCGATCCCGACGGCTCCGGTCACCCTGACCGCGGCACGGTGGGGGCGTGTCCCACGGACTTTCCTGCGCTGTGCCGATGACCGGGCGCTGGCACCGGCCACGCAGGATCTGATGATCGCGGAAGCCGACCGGGCCTTTCCCGGTAACCCGTTCACCGTGCGCACCCTGCCCGGCAGCCACAGTCCGTTCGCCGCCCGGCCGAGCGAACTCGCCGCGGCCCTCGCCTCGTGAGCCGGCATCGGTCCGTGAGGTTCCCCGTCCCCGAGCGGGAGAAGACGGCTCGCGGCCGCTGACGGCGGGCGGCTCGTCCTGCCGTGCCCCCGCCGCCTGTCACAACGCCTGTCACTGACCGGCAGGAAGGGCCGCAACCGTGCCCACTCGGCATCTGTCAGATCACCCCGCCCCATGTCCACAGCAACGACCTGGACGCGCGAGCGGGCCCACAGCGCCGGGCTCCTTGCAACTCAGGCTTGCGGGGGGAGGCGTTCGGGGTGCTGCGATCCGGTGCGGTCATCCTCATCCGGCGGCCGGAAGAGAGGGGCGACGGCGTTGCCCTGATGACCGGGTTGGGGCGGTGGCCCTGCGGCCGGCCAAACGATTCAGGGGACCTTCCGGTTGACGGAAGGCCCCCTGAATTCTTGAGGACTGAGGTGTGGGAGGGATGTCAGTGCTTGAAGGCGTCCTTCGTCTTTTCCTTGGCCTCGCGGGCGTCGCCGGTGCTCTTTTCCGCCTGTCCCTCGGCGGCCATCCGGTCGTTGCCGAGGGCGCTGCCCACGGCTTCCTTGCCCTTGCCCTTGGCCTGCTCGCTCTTTGCCTTGGCCTTCTCACCGGTGCTCATGAAGGACAGCCTCCTCGAAGTCTTCGTTCGCTGTATGCGCTGACCGGCTCGTGCCCCGGCTCACTCCTCGTAAACAGAGGTGCGGGCGAGGAATGCCCTGCATGGTGAGGGGCATACGGCGGGTCAGGAGGCTGATAACCATGGTTCCCCTTTTGCTTGTACTGCTTCTCGCGCTCATCCTTTTCGGCGCCGGTTTCGCCCTCAAGATTCTCTGGTGGGTGGCTCTGGCCGTCCTGGTGGTGTGGCTGCTCGGGTTCGTGGCGCGCTCCACGAATGCCGGCGGCGGTCGCGGCCGCTGGTACCGATGGTGAATCCGACACCACACACGTCTGCCTCGTGGGGCCCGGCCGGTTGAACGGCCGGGCCCCACGAGGCATGTGCGGGCGCCGCCCAGGTAGCACACCAGGTCGATGCGTCTGAAACGGGAACCGGGGCAGATGCGTGGCAGCCGGGGGCGGGACGGACAAGCGCAGCTCGCGGCTCTCCGCAGCACGGTCACGGAGCCTGGAGATCAAGGACAGGACTTCCAAAGTGCGTTCGTCCTCTAACGGCCGGGTGTGCTCGTCTGCCGGCGCGGCCATGGCCCTGGTCATGGGTGGGCGGAAAGAGTCAAGTACGGCGTCAGCGATCTTGTGGGCCACCGCGTTCGAGAACCGCCCGCCGCCGACGGCGCGCGCGGTGACCGTTGCCGCCTGACGGGCCTCCTCGCGTACGTCCCTGTTCCAGTTGCCGATGGCTTTGACCACGCGCGCGATGCACGAGCGTGGCATAGGCGGCAGGTACTTCATTTTTGGTGACGTCGGTGACGCGCTGCTCAGGGTTCCGCCGGCGCCCGGAGTCTCCAGTCGGTCCGCTTCGGCGCGCAGGGCGGCGGTAAGGATCCGGGTAGCCGACAGGCCGATGGGGACGGCACCGGGCGGTTGTCCTGTCCGCCACCGGAACGGGGCGACCACCGCACGGCACCACCAGGGGCAAATTGTCCTATGCCATCCGCTCGGAGTGGATTGCTCCGAGCGGGCGGCAGGGTAACCATCTGCTGGGACGCGACACGGACACGGCGATGCCCAGGCACTCGGACACGATCACACGCGCGCATCCGGCACTCTCCCGTCGCGTGCCCCGGGACCCCACCGTCCGCCGAAGGAGGCCGCACTCGTGACCGAGCAGCAGCCGGCGTACCAGCCAGCGTTCGTCCTCGACCCCACCGGCTCCGACCACCACGCCGAATACCGGGCCCTTCGCGCCCGGGGTCCGGCCACCCGCGTGGACGTCCTCGGCGTGACCGCCTGGGCCGTCACCGAACCGCTCTCCTGAAACGCTTGCTGACCAGTCCGGACGTCTCCAAGGACGGCGCAGCGCACTGGCCGGCCTTCGCCGAGACCGTCGCCACCTGGCCGCTCGCCCTCTGGGTGGCGGTCAGGAACATGTTCACGGCCTACGGCCCCGACCACCGCAGGCTGCGCTGCATGGTTGCGCCCGCCTTCAGCGCCCGCCGCGTCGAGGCGATGCGTCCCTTCGTCGAGGAGACGGTGGCATCGCTCCTCGACCGGCTCGACTCCCTGCCTGCCACCGCACCGGTCGACCTGCGCAGACACCTGGCACGCTCGCTCCCAGTCGCTGTGATCGGCGACCTCATGGGCGTGCCCCACGACCAGCGCATGGGCTTCCGCGTGCTGATCGACGGCGTCTTCACCACCACCCTCACCACCAAGCAGGCCGAGGCCAACACCGCCGCCCTCTACGCAGCGCTCGACCGGCTCATCGCAGCCAAGCACCACACTCCCGGCGACGACATGACGAGCCTGCTCCTCGCCGCCCGCGACGAGGAGGGCGACGGAAGCCCGCTGTCGGGCACCGAACTACGCGACACCCTGCTCCTGGTGATCAGCGCCGGCTACGAGACCACCGTCAACGTCATCGACCAGGCGATCACCGCCCTGCTCACCGACCTCCGGCACCTGGCCCACCTCCGGGCCGGCCGAGTGAGCTGGACCGACATCGTCGAGGAGACACTGCGGCACGAGCCCGCCGCCAAGCACCTTCCGCTGCGCTACGCCCTCGCGGACATCCCGCTGCCCGACGGCCAGGTCATCGCCCACGGCGAAGCCATCCTGGCCTCCTACGGCGCCGCCAACCGGCACCCGGACTGGCACGGGCCGACCGCCGACGCCTTCGACCCGACCAGGGCCTCGAAGGACCACCTCGCCTTCGGCCACGGCGTCCACTTCTGCCTCGGTGCTCCCCTCGCCCGCATGGAGGTCACCACCGCCCTGCGCCTGCTCTTCGAGCGGTTCCCGCGGATCGAACTGGCGGTGCCCGCGGCGGAGTTGCTGCCGTACCCTTCACTCATCAGCAACGGCCACCAAAGCCTCCCGGTACGCCTGCGGCCGATGGGTCGCTGATCGGCACCCGGCAGGCGAGCCGGCGGGACGCCCGCCTGCCGGGCGCTTCCGGATCAGAACGCGGGAGTGCCTCGATACCCTCGCGTAGTTCCTGTGCGGCGCCCGATCCGCCTGCGAGCGACCGCAGGGCGGGCTGGATGGAAGGCTCCAGGTCAGCCCTGCCGGCGCCGAGGAGAAGCTCGCACAGCTCGATCGAGCCCGGCCGACTGCGGCATTGTTCATCTCGGCATTCCGGCGATCGCTGGTGCCGGCCGCCCGATATTGATCCAGGAAAACAAAATGGCCTGATGGAGGTATCCGCCGCCTGATCCGGCTCCCCGGTTTCTTCATTGACACATCCGAGGCTGTACGACGGGGGTGAATGGACCCCTGCATTGAGCAGGCGACCCAGCGGGGGCTGAGTGCGGCATCGGTCTATTGGCCCGAGGTGATCGACGAAGGCATGGGCACGTTCACATCCCTCAAGGATGCGGATCTTGCAAGACGGGTCACAGCCTGGCACAACCCACCGAAACGGAGGTCACCGCACGGTTCCTGCTGTGGAGGAGGCGTGGCTGTCTTCAAGGGTGGGCATATTGCTCAGCGACAAGGGGGTGCCGTGAGCGGGAGCACAAGCGAGCACGAGAAGACTGTTGAAATCATCGAGCTTCGGATGAAGGAGTACGAATCCTTACGGTCCGAGGTGGTCCAGAGGATCGGGGCCCGACAACAACTGGCCGGATACGCCGGTGCGGCCACCGCCATCGCAGCAACGCTCGGCGGTAGCCACGGGCTGTGGCGTATCCTCGTTGTCGGGCTCGTGCTCCTGGTCGCGTATCTGTACCTGCGGGACAGCAACGACGGTATCCAGAGGCTGGGAAAACATCTGCGCATTATCGAGAACGACGTGAACGACTTGGCTCGCAGCGTGTACGGGCGGGAGATTCTCACCTGGGAGTCCAGTAGGCAGACCGAGCGGAACGGTGAGAAGAGGCTGTGGAAAGCCCTCGGGCGCTTTGGCGGCTGGCACCGCGATGAACCGCACGCGACGGTACCTGAACCACGCGGAGAGCTCGAAGGATAGAACGGCCCTCGAACTGGACCTCGAAACAAACAGGTTGGGCGTTCGCCCTCGCTTGAGGCAGTGGCTCCGACTGCTCGGCGGCCGTGCCTATCATGCTGCTCATGAGCCAGTTGCTGAGCCTGGAAGCACCGGACCATGCGCGCCCGGTGCGTCTTCGAACAGAGCGGGGCGTCTTCGCCGCCCTGGATGTCCCACCTGCTGGTCATGCCCCTGTACGGGGGACGGCCCTGCTCGTACCTGGCTTCATGGGCAGCAAAGAGGACTTTCTCCCTATGCTGCCCGCCCTGAGCGCCGACGGCGTACGTGTACTGGCCGTGGACTGCCGAGGTCAGTACGAGACCGGTGACGCCTCGTCGACGCCCTCGTACTCCCAGGATGACCTGGCCGCCGATCTGGTAGCCGTTACCCGTTCCCTGGGCGCGGGCCCGGTGCATCTGCTGGGTCACTCGTACGGGGGGAGTCTCGTCCGCGCGGCGGTCATCGCGACTCAGGGGGACCCCTCTCTCTGGGCGTCGCTCACTCTGATGAACTTCGGTCCCGGCACGGTCTCTTCTTGGCAGCGGGAACGCCTGCAACTGCTGCTCTCCGTCGTGGAATCGATGTCCCCGACCGAGATCTGGCCGTTCGTGCGAAGCAAGGACGAGTCTGTGCCCGAGGACGTCGAACGCTTCCTGGAACGAAGGTGGATGAGCAACAGCCCGAGCCAGTTGGCGGCCGTCGCGCAACACATGTTGGACGAGACGGACACTACGGCTGACCTGGTCCGGATGGCCGTTCCCGTGTCGGTGATCTCCGGCACTCCCGACGAGACGTGGGACCCTGACGGAGTGGAGCGGATGGCCCGTCAGCTGGGCGCCACATTCGTCCGGATCGAGGGCGGCGGGCATTCTCCCAACGTGCATAAACCCGCTGAAGTGGCTTCCGCCCTCCTCGACTTCTGGCTCGCCCGGCGGGGTGCGGCAGCCGCCTGAAATCCGAGTAGTGACGTTCCGCCGCAGGCGAAGTACTGGCGGACGGCCGGAGCCACAAGCTGGTGAGCTGGCACCTGAGCTATACGCTGATGAAGCAACTTTCGGGCGGTTCGTCGCGCTCGGCGACCCGCGGGGCGCCGACTTCCCGGTGATCGACGTCACGACCACCGAGGGCGAGCCGCCGGGGGCCACGGACGTGTGACCCGCCCCGGAACGGGCCGTCCCGCGGCCATGACATCATCGGGCGCATGCGTGAACGTGTGGTGGCCGCGTGCGACGGGGCTTCGAAGGGCAACCCCGGGCCGGCCGGATGGGCGTGGGTGATCTCGGACGACGACGAGCGGACCCCCGCCCGGTGGGAGGCGGGCCCGCTCGGCCGGGCCACCAACAACGTCGCGGAACTGACGGCCCTGGAGCGGCTGCTCACGGCCGTCGACGCCGACGTGCCGCTGGAGATCCGCATGGACTCCCAGTACGCGATGAAGGCCGTCACCACCTGGCTGCCCGGCTGGAAGCGCAACGGCTGGAAGACGTCCGCGGGCAAGCCCGTCGCCAACCAGGACCTGGTGGTCCGCATCGACGAACTCCTCGGCGGCCGGTCGGTGGAGTTCCGGTACGTCCCGGCGCACCAGATCGACGGGGACCCGCTGAACGACTTCGCCGACCGCGCCGCCAGCCAGGCGGCCTCCGTCCAGGAGCAGGCAGGCAGCGCGCTCGGCTCGCCCGAGCCCCCGTCGTCGCCCGACACCCCCAAGGCGGCCGGCGCGGCGCGCGGGAAGGCGCCCCGCCGTACCGGCGGCGGCACGTCCGCCCGCACCATCAAGGCGAAGTTCGCCGGCCGCTGCCCGTGCGGCCGGTCCTACGCGGCCGGCGAGAAGATCGCCAAGAACGCGCAGGGCTGGGGCCACCCGGAGTGCCGCACCGCCGTGGTCTGATCGGACGTCGAACGCGCGGTACGCGGTGTGGTCCGGCAGGTCCGCGTGCCGCCCGCCGGCAGACAGCCGGCGCCCCGCGGGTCCTCCCGAGGAGTGGTCCTGTGGTGACGGCGCATGCCCGCCCGGAGGCGCCGGAGGGAGAAAGTCCCCCCATTCCCCACTGGGCCGCCCCGGTTGACGCCGGTCCTGCCCGGCCCGGTTGTCGTCCCGGTGACGCGGCTCTCCGCCGCGGACCGGCGCGATCGGGCAGCCCGTCTCCCTGCTACCCTCCGGTGCCGACCGACCACGTATCGTGACTGGCAGGGGTGCGCACGTGAAGATCGTCTGTGTCGGGGGCGGGCCCGCCGGGCTCACCCTCGCCGTCCTGCTCAAGCGGCAGGACCCCGCCCACGACGTCACCGTCCACGAACGCGGCCCCGAAGGCTCGACCTACGGCTGGGGCGTCACGTACTGGCGCGGCCTGCTCGACCGGCTCGGGGCGTACGACACCGAGACGGCGCGCGCGATCGAGGCCCACTCCGTCCGCTGGCGCGACGGCGTCGCCCACGTCCGGGACCTGGCCACCCGGCACCACGGCGACGAGGGCTTCGGGATCGGCCGGCACCGGCTGCTCGGCCTCCTCGCCGACCGGGCCCGCGCCCTGGGCGCGCGGGTGGAGTACGACAGCGAGATCACCGAGCCGCCCGCCGGCGCGGACCTGGTCGTCGCGGCCGACGGCGTGCACAGCGCGCTGCGCGCCCACCGGGCCGGCCACTTCGGCACCCGCGCCACCTCCGGGCGCAACCACTACCTCTGGCTCGGCACCACCAGGGTCTTCGACGCCTTCACCTTCGCCTTCACCGAGACGGCGCACGGCTGGATCTGGGCCTTCGGCTACGGCTACGACGAGACACACAGCACCTGTGTCGTCGAATGCTCCCCGGAGACCTTCACCGGGCTCGGCCTGGACCGGGCCGGCACCGACGCGGGCATCGCCCTGCTGGAGGAACTCTTCGCCGGAATCCTCGACGGCCACCCCCTCGCCGTCCGCCCCGGCGCCTCCTGGCAGCACTTCCGCACCCTCACCAACCGCACCTGGCACCACGGCGACCTGGTCCTGCTGGGCGACGCCGCCCACACCACCCACTACTCCGTCGGCGCCGGCACCACCCTCGCCCTGGAGGACGCCATGTGCCTCGCCGACGCCCTGCGCGAGCACGCCCGCCCGGCCGCGGCCCTCGCCGCCTACGAGCACCGCCGCCGGGCCGAGCTGCTGCCCGTCCAGAGCGCCGCCCGGCACAGCGCCCAGTGGTACGAGAACCTGCCCCGCTACATCGGCCTGCCCCCGCACCGGATGTTCGCCCTGCTCGGCCAGCGCCACTCGCCGCTGCTGCCGTACGTCCCGCCGCAGCTCTACTACGGCCTCGACAAGGCGGCCGGCCGGCTGGAGCCGCTGCGCCGGCTCAAGCGCCGGCTCGGACCCCGGCTCGCCGGCGCCCTGCACGCGCGCCGGCGCTGACACCCGCTCCTCGCCGCGCGCGGGCGGCCTCCGCGCCCACTTCCCGCGCTCCCGGCACGGATTGGTGAAGAGTCATTCACTCGATAGGGTGAATTGACATTCACCAGACTTCCGTGCCACCCGCAGGAGCGCCGATGGACCAGCCAGCCCCGCCTCCCGGCACCGGAACCCCGCCGCCCCGACTGCGCGACCGGCTCACCATCCCGGTGCTGGCGTCGGGCGGCATCCTCATGGCGGTCATGCAGACCGTCGTCGTCCCGCTCCTGCCCGACCTGCCCCGGCTCACCGGCGCGTCCCCCGCCGCAGTCTCCTGGACGGTGACCGCCACCCTGCTCTCCGGCGCCGTCCTCACCCCCGTGCTCGGCCGGGCCGGCGACATGTACGGCAAGCGCCGGGTGCTCACCGCCGCGCTCGCCCTGATGACCGCCGGCTCCGTCATGTGCGCGCTCTCCTCCGACATCGCCGTGCTCATCGCCGCCCGCGCGCTCCAGGGCGCCGCCGCCTCCGTCGTACCGCTCGCCATCAGCATCCTGCGCGACGAACTCCCGCCGGAGCGCCGGGGCTCGGCGGTGGCGCTGATGAGCTCGACCGTCGGCATCGGGGCCGCCCTCGGCCTGCCGCTCGCCGCGTTGGTCGTGCAGTACGCCGCCTGGCACACCCTGTTCTGGCTGACCGGTGTCCTGGGCGCGGCGGGCGTCGCGGCCACCTGGTGGGCGGTGCGGGAGTCGCCGGTGCGGGAGCCCGGACGGTTCGACGTCCTCGGCGCGCTCGGCCTCGCCGCCGGACTGGTCTGCCTGCTGCTCGGCGTCTCCCAGGGCGGCACCTGGGGCTGGGGGAGCGCACGGGTCCTCGGGCTGTTCCTCGGCGCCGTCGTCGTCCTCGCCCTATGGTCGTGGCGGCAACTGCGCACCGCCGGGCCGCTGGTGGACCTGCGGCTGGTCACCCGGCCCCGCGTGGGCCTGTCCCATGTCGCGGCCCTGCTGACCGGGTTCGCCTTCTACGCCAACTCCCTGGTCACCGCCCAGCTCGTGCAGGCGCCCGAGGCCACCGGATACGGCCTCGGCCTGTCCATCGTCGCCACCGGCCTCTGCCTGCTGCCGGGCGGCGTCACCATGCTGCTGTTCTCCCCGCTGTCGGCCCGGATATCGGCCGCGCGCGGCCCGCGGATCACGCTCGCGCTGGGCGCCGCCGTCATCGCCTGCGGCTACGCGCTGCGCGTCGCCGACAGCCGGCACCTGTGGATGATCATCGTGGGCGCCACCGTCGTCGCGACCGGCACCACGCTCGCCTACTCCGCGCTGCCGACCCTGATCCTGCGCGCCGTACCGGCCGCCCAGACCGCCTCCGCGAACGGCGTCAACGTCCTCATGCGGACCATCGGCCAGGCAGTCTCCAGCGCGGCCGTGGCCGCCGTCCTCGTGCACCACAGCAGCCCCCTCGGCGGCGTCGCGGTGCCCACCCTGCACGGCTACCTGCTCGCCTTCGCCATGGCCGGCGCGGTCGCCCTCGCGGCCTGCGCGGCGGCCCTGACCATCCCGGGCGAGGACGGCGGCGCCGGTGCCGCCGTTCCGGACCCGGGCGCCGGGGCGGGCGCCCGCGACGAGGCGCTGGAGGGGGCGTGACGGCCGCGGGCGGCGGCCGGTGCGTGCGGACCGCGGCGGGGGAGGGAGGATGAGGAGCATGACCACGCCACCCGGTCAGGCCCCCGCCCCCGCGCGCCGGGACGCCGAGGCCACCAAGGCCGCCATCCTGAAGGCCGCCCGCTCCCTGCTGGCCCGGCACGCGCACGCCGACATCACCCTCAAGGCCGTCGCGGACCGGGCCGGGGTCAGCCCGCCGCTGATCCTGAAGTACTTCGGCAACAAGGACGCGCTCTTCGCCCGCGTGATGTCCTTCGACAGCGACGCCGAGGTCCTGCTCGACGCCCCGCTGGACGACCTCGGCCGGCACATGGTCCGGCACGTGCTGTCCAGCCAGCGCGAGCGCGGCGCGGACCCGCTGCTGCGCATCGCCTTCGCCCCGCTGCACGGCGAGCACGGCGAGGTGCTGCGCGCCAACTTCCGCGCCCAGGTGACCGAACGCCTCGCCGCCCGGCTCGCCGGTCCCGACGCCGGCCTGCGCGCCGAACTCGCGGTCGCCGCCCTGGTCGGCCTCGGCGTCATGTACGGCATCGCCCGCGGTCCGCACCTGCGCGGCACCGACGCCGACGCCGTCGCCGACCGCTACGGGGCCGCCGTGCAGGCACAGCTCACGCCGGCCGGCCGCGACGCCCCCTGACGCCCCGCCCGGGCGGCCGGCACGCCGGCGCGTCCGGGTGGGGCACGGCACCGGGTGACACACTGACCGCATGGACGAACGCGTGATGAGCAGGTCGGGGCAGTGGGCATCGGTCGTCGGTCTCGGCACCTGGCAGCTCGGCGCCGACTGGGGCGACGTGGACGGCAAGGAGGCCCTCTCCGTCCTGGAGTCGGCGGCCGAGGCCGGGGTCACCTTCTTCGACACGGCCGACGTCTACGGTGACGGACGCAGCGAGCAGACCATCGCCTCCTTCCTGCGCGGCCGCCCCGACCTGCACGTACTCGTGGCAACCAAGATGGGGCGCCGGGCCGAACAGGTCCCGGAGAACTACGTGCTGGACAACTTCCGCGAGTGGAACGACCGTTCGCGCCGCAACCTCGGCGTCGACCGCGTCGACCTGGTGCAGCTCCACTGCCCGCCCACCCCGGTCTACTCCTCGGACGCGGTGTTCGACGCGCTGGACACCCTGGTGGAGGAGGAGCGGGTCGCCGCCTACGGCGTGAGCGTGGAGACCTGCGCCCAGGCGCTCGCGGCGATCGCCCGGCCCCACGTGGCCAGCGTGCAGATCATCCTCAACCCGTTCCGCATGAAGCCCCTGTACGAGGTGGTGCCCGCGGCCCGGGCGGCCGGCGTCGGCGTCATCGCGCGGGTGCCGCTCGCCTCCGGGCTGCTGTCCGGCAGGTACACCAAGGACACGGTGTTCGCGGCCGACGACCACCGCACCTTCAACCGGCACGGCGAGGCGTTCGACCAGGGCGAGACCTTCTCCGGAGTCGACTACGGCACGGGCGTCGAGGCCGCCGCCGAGTTCGCCGCGCTCGCCCCCGAGGGGTACACCCCGGCGCAGCTCGCGCTGCGCTGGATCATCGAGCAGGACGGCGTCACCACGGTGATCCCCGGCGCCCGCAACCCCGGGCAGGCCCGTGCCAACGCCGCCGCGGCCAAACTGCCGCCGCTGCCCGAGGAGACCCGCACGGCGATCCGCGAGCTGTACGACCGCCGGATCAGGGAGCAGGTCGAGCACCGCTGGTGAGCGCGCGTATGTCGATCGTTTGAACGAACGGCCGGGCGGTTACACGCACCGCATGACGGAGGCAGAACGCCGCAGAGGGCGCGACGAGACCGAGGAAGAACGGGCCGACCGCATGTGGGGCGAACTCATCCAAGAGGTCCGGGTGGCCCAGACCGGGGTGCAGATCCTGTTCGGTTTCCTGCTCACCGTCGTCTTCCAGCCGAAGTACGCCCAACTCGCCCCGGTGGACCAGGTCATCTACATCGTGACCGTCGTCCTCGGGGCCTGCGCGACGGGCGCCCTGATCGGGCCGGTCTCCCTGCACCGGCTGGTCTCCGGCCGCCGGGTCAAGCCGCAGGCGGTGCGGCTGGCCTCCCGGATGACGTTCGTGGGCCTGGTCCTGCTGCTGGCCACGATGACGTCGTCGCTGCTGCTCATCCTGCGGGTGGCCACGCACGACGGGTACGTGCCGTACCTGGTCGCGGCCGTCGTCGCCTGGTACCTCGGGTGCTGGTACGGCCTGCCGCTGTGGGCCCGCCGCAGGCACACGACCCGGTCGTCGGACTAGGGACCCGGTCGAGGCCCGGACCGAGGGGGACCGCGCTCACGCGGTCTCGTCCCGGCGGGTGGAGAAGGCGCCCGCGGCAGCCGCCAGGACCGCCGCCTCCGCGGCCCGTTCCGGGAGGTGCGGGTCCGGATCGGCGCGCAGGAGCACCAGTTGGTGGTAGAGCGGCGCCGTGGCGGCGATCAGCAGGCCCCGCGCGTCCGCGTGCCCGGCGGGGAGTTCGCCCCGCCCGACGGCCCGTTCGACGAGTACCGCGCACTGCTCGTACCGGTCCGCCCACAGCCGCGTCTGCGCCCGCGCGGCCTGTTCGGAGTGGAACGAGGCGGCCATCAGGGCGACGGCGAGCGACGGCCGTACGAGGAGGGACTCCTGTATCTCCCGGTTGAGGGCCGTGAGATCGCCGCGCAGGGAGCCGGTGTCCGGCGGCCGCCAGTCGATCTCGCCGGCCGCTTCGATGACGTCGACGAGCAGACCGCCGACATCGCGCCAGCGCCGGTAGACCGTGGCGCGGTGCACTCCGGCCCGGGTCGCGACGCCCTCCATCGTGAGTCCTTCGTGGCCGCCCTCGGCGAGTTCGGCACGCACCGCGTCGAGGACCTGGGCGCGGACGCGGGCGGTGCGGCCGCCCGGACGGCGGTCCGGCGTGGTGTCCGGTGGATCTGTCATCGGCAGTCGGTATCCGGTTGATCGAGGCGACGGGGCCGTGCCAGCATCTTAACGCGACAGTCGTCGCTCCAGGACGACCCGAGAGGAACCGCCTCCGCGATGCCGCCCGTCCCCGCCGACCCCACCGTGCTCCACCCGATGCCCGGGCAGCCGCGCGTCGTCCTCCTCAAGCCGCTGGTGAAGTCGCCGCTGATCGAGGTCGGTGACTTCTCCTACTACGACGACCCGGACGACCCGACCGCGTTCGAGACGCGCAACGTCCTCCACCACTACGGCCCGGAGCGGCTCGTCATCGGCAAGTACTGCGCGCTGGGGGCGGGCACCCGGTTCATCATGAACGGCGCCAACCACCGCATGGACGGGCCCTCCACCTTCCCGTTCCCCATCATGGGGGGCTCCTGGGCGGAGCACTTCGACCTGATCACCGACCTGCCCGGCCGGGGCGACACGGTCGTCGGCAACGACGTGTGGTTCGGGCGCGGCGCCACGGTCATGCCCGGTGTGCGCATCGGCCACGGCGCGATCATCGCCGCCGGCGCCGTGGTCACCGGCGACGTCCCCGACTACGGCATCGTCGGCGGCAACCCCGCCCGGCTCGTCCGCACCCGGTACGACGCCGCGGACACCGCCCGGCTCCTCGCCGTGGCGTGGTGGGACTGGCCGGTGCGGCACATCACCGAGCACATACGGACGATCATGTCGGGGACCGTCGCCGGGCTGGAGGAAGCCGCCGCGCGGCTCGGCCGGGCCTGACACCGCGCCCTCGCCGGCCCCGGCGGGCCGGCCGCGCCCGCGCGGCTCGCAGCGGGCGCCGCGCGGGGCGGGGCCCGCTCAGCCCGCCGCGAGGATCTCCGCCAGCAGCTCGTCCACCGGAAGGCGCTCCTGGCCCGGTGCGACGGCATGGTGGGTGTCGCGCAGGAACGCCGCGACGGCGGGCGCCCAGGCGAGCACCACCGCGCGGTGCCGGCTGCCGTCCTGCCGGGTGTCGCCGAGGAACTCCATCCGCAGTTCGTGCCCGGGGCCGCCGCCGGCCGGACGCAGCCGCACGTCGCCCACGCCGACCGGCCGGGTCAGCCCGGTGGAGAGCATCTCCCGGTCCAGCCGCCAGCTGGCCAGCACATGGCCGTCATGGGCGAACACGGCGGTGACGGCGAACGGGTCGCCGGCGTCGTAGCCGAGATGGACCAGCACCGGGCACCGTCCGGTGCCGGGTGCGAGAAGCTGCACCACCAGGGTCTTGTGCACGAACGCGTTCACGCGGGGGCCTCCGGGGGATGATCGGCGTAGGGACACCTTGTACCCCGGCAAAGCCCGGGATGCTCATCCGAGCCACGGATTCGCGCCGACTCCGTGCGGCGCGGCCGGCGCGCCCCGTGCCCCGGCGCGGCACCGGTGTCAGCCGAACGCCTCCCGCAGCGCCGGCAGCAGGGTCTTCGCCGACCAGTCCAGGTACTCCCGCTGCGCGTCGCCGCCGATCTGGACGAGGGCGACCTCCCCGAACCCGGCCTCCGCGTAGGGGCGTACGGCCTCCACGAAGGCGTCGAGGTCGTCTCCGCAGGGGATCGCGGAGGCCACGTCGTCCTCGGTCACGAACTGGGTCGCGGCCTCGAAGGAGTCCGGGTGGGGCAGCTCGGCGTTCACCTTCCAGCCGAGGCCGAACCAGCGGAACTGGGAGTGGGCGCGCTTGATCGCCGTGTCCCGGTCGGTGTCGTAGCACACCGGTAGCTGGCCGACGCGCGGCTTGCCCGCGCCGCCGTGCCGGTCGAAGGACTCCAGCAGGCCCGCCTTCGGCTCCGTCGCGATCACCAGGTCGGCCAGGCGTCCGGCGAGTGCGCAGGACTGCTCGCCGGAGACGGCGACGCCGATCGGCGGTGCCTCCTCCGGCAGGTCCCACAGCCGGGCCGACTCCACGTCGTAGTGCCGGCCGTGGTGGGTGACGTGGCCGCCCGCGAAGAGGGCGCGGATGATCTCCACGGACTCCTCCAGCATCTCGTGCCGGACGTCCACGGGGGGCCAGCCGCCGCCCACGACGTGCTCGTTCAGGTTCTCGCCGGCGCCGAGGCCGAGCCGGAACCTGCCCTGCGACAGCAACTGCACGGTCGCCGCCTTCTGCGCCACGATCGCCGGGTGGTAGCGCAGGATCGGGCAGGTGACGTAGGTCATCAGGGGAATCCGCGAGGTGGCCTGGGCGGCGGCGCCCAGCACGCTCCACGCGTAGGAGGCGTGCCCCTGCGAGCGCAGCCACGGGAAGTAGTGGTCCGAGATCACCGAGAAGTCGAAGCCCGCCTCCTCGGCTCCCACCACGTGATCCACCAGGTCCCGGGGCCCGGCCTGCTCGGTCATCATCGTGTATCCGATTTGCACCATAACGAGCGAGTCCCCGGCTGGGCGAAGGAAAAACGGCCGACAGAAGCCGACAGCAGGAGCCGCCCCCGCCGCGTCCGGGACGTCCGCGGGGGACACGGCCGGGGCGCCGCCGGGACGGCCGCGCCCCGGGCCCACGGGGCCGCCACCGAACCCCGCGGCCACCGTCCCACGATCGGCGCCCCGCCGTGGCCGCCCCGCCACGGTGGTCCGTCGCGGGGGACAGGGCCCCCGGCGGCGCGGGAGGCCGCCGGGGTCGCTCGGAGCAGGCGCAGGGCAGGCGGAGACCAGGGCTCAGAGCAGGCTCAGAGCAGGCCGAAGCGGTCGGCCCAGCCGAGGATTTCCCGGGGCGTCGTGTTGCCCCCGCAGACCACGAGCCCGATCCGCGCGCCGTCGCCGGTGCGTGCCGCCACCTGCCGGGCCGCCGGGAGCAGACAGCCCGCCGCCGGTTCGGCCCACACCTTGGCGTGCTCGGCGAGGTCCAGGCAGCCCCGCACCGCCTCCCGGTCCGGCACCACCAGGACCTCTTCGACCAGCGCGGACACGTGGTCGTAGGTCAGTTGCGACACCGAGGGCGCGCTCAACGTGGTGACCAGGGAGGACAGCGGCACCGGCGCCGGGCCGCCGGACTTCAGCGCGCCGGACATCGCCTCCGCGCCCTCGGTCTCCACGCCCCACACCCGCACCCCCGGGCGCAGGGCGCGCAGGGCCGCCGCGACCCCGGCGATCAGGCCGCCGCCGCCGATGCTGACGACGACGTCCGTCAGCTCCCCGGCGTCCTCGGCCAACTCCAGCCCCACGGTGCCCTGTCCGGCGATCACCACCGGGTCGTCGAACGGGTGGACCAGGGTCAGGCCCTCGTCCCGCAGCCGCGTCACCAGCTGGAAGGCGCTGTCCATGCCGTCGGTCAGCCGCACCGACGCCCCGGCGTCCTCCGCGAGCGCGATGGACCGCGCGGGCGCGGTGCGCGGCATGACGACGGTGGCCTTCACGTCCAGGGCCGCCGCCATCACCGCGAGCGCGATCCCGTGGTTGCCGCCGCTGACCGCGACCACGCCCGCCGCCCGTTCCGCCTCGCTCAGCGACAGCAGCCTGGCCGTGGCCCCGCGGGCCTTGAACGAGCCGGTCCGCTGGAGCAGTTCGAGCTTGGCGGTGACCGGGACACCGAGCAGCGAGCCGAGTCCGGGACTCGGCACCGTCGGGGTCCGTACGACGTGTCCGGCGATCCGCTGCGCGGCTGCTTCGATGTCCGAGATGTCGATCAAGGTGCTCACCCTTCCGGCGCGGACGGGAACCGCGCCGCTCGCACCCTGGCCCGCGGGGAGGCCGCCGGTCAACCGCCGTCCCGGATCATGGATCGGCCCTACAGCTCCCGGTCCGCCAGGTGGTCCACCAGAGCGGTCAGCTCCGCGGCGGGCCCGGCGGCCGGCCGTGCGGTGCCGATCAGCTCCCGTGCGGCGGCGGTGTGGGTGCGGGCCTCGGCCAGTGCCGCCGCCCGGCCGCCCGCCGCCTCGATCAGCGCGGCGGCCTCCGGCGCGTGCTCGGCGGCACCGAGCAGCGCGGGCAGCCGCCGGGCCGCCGGTGAACCGAGCGCGGCCAGCACCGGGAACGTCTTCTTCCCCTCCCGCAGATCGCCGCCCACGGGCTTGCCGGTGACGGCCGGGTCGCCCCAGATGCCGAGCACGTCGTCGACGAGCTGGAAGGCGACTCCGAGGTGCCGCCCGGCCCGGTCCAGCACGGCGGCCGTGTCCCGGGACGCCCCGCCGAGCGCGGCGCCCAGCGCGAGGGCACAGCCCAGCAGCGCGCCCGTCTTGCCCTCCGCCATCGCCCGGTACTCGCGCGGGGTCACCCGGTCCGGTCCCGTCCAGGGCCGGGCGGCGAACAGCAGGTCGTCGGCCTGCCCGCGCACCAGGTCGGTGAGGGCCGAGGAGAGCAGCCGTACCGCCCCGGGCCCCTCGGGCGCGGCGGCGAGGACGTCGAGCGCGAGCGCGAACAGGGCGTCCCCGGCCAGTACGGCCGGACCCGTGCCGTACGCCCGCCACACGGCGGGACGGCGGCGCCGGGTCGCGTCGCCGTCCATGATGTCGTCGTGCACCAGGGAGAAGGCGTGGACCAGCTCCACCGCGACCGCCGCCGGGACGCCCGCCCGCCCGTCCGCGCCGGCCGCCTCGGCGCCCAGCACGGCCAGCGCCTGCCGCACGCCCTTGCCGCCCGGTGCGGCGGCGGGCGCGCCGCCGACCTCGCACCAGCCGAAGGAGTACGCGGCCATCTCGGCCGGCCAGGGGTGCAGCCGCTGCACCGCCTCGCGCAGCCCGGGCCGCACCAGCTCCCGGCAGCGGGCGAGGACCTGCGGCGCGGACTCCCGCACCGGTGAGGTGAGCGCCGTCACCGTACGGCCGCCGCGTCGAGGCCGAACTCCCGCTGGGCCCGGGCCACCATCTCCCGTGCGTGCCGCAGCCCGCTGCGCTCCAGCGTCCGTGCCAGGTCGGCGAGTTCGGCCGCGGTCTCGGCGCGGTCGCGGCCGAGCCGGGCGAGGGACTTGGCGAGGCCCAGCCGGGACAGCGCCTCGCCGCGCGGTTCGCCCATCGTCCGGAACTCCGCCAGCGCCAGCTCGTAGCGGTCGCGGGCCTCGGCGTGGCGGCCGGCGCGGTAGAGGACGTTGCCCTGCATCTTGTGGTTGTAGGCGAGCGCGCTGGAGAGGTTCATCTCCCGGCAGGTCGCCTCCGCCTCGGCCAGCAGCTCCAGGGCCCGCTCGGTGGCGCCGTCGCGCACCGAGAGGACGTCCGCGAGTCCGCGCAGCGCCCAGGCGTGCCCGCGCCGGTCGTCGGCCCGGCCGGCTATCTCCGCCGCCTCCTCGAAGAGGGCGTACGCGCGGTCGTATTCGCCCGTGTTGCGGTGCATCTGCGCGATGCCCTCCAGCGCCCACACCGTGTGCCGGGCCTCGCCCCGCTTGCGCGCCTCGGCCAGCAGCCGCTCGTGCAGCCGGCCCACCGCCGCGTAGTCGCCCTGGATGCGGCCGGTCTCCGCGAGGCCGGCCAGCGAGTAGCCGCGCACCACGACGTCCCCGCCGCGCTCGCCGAGGTCGGCCGCGAGCCCCAGCAGCCGCCAGGCCAGCGGGAAGGCACCGCGCTGCCGGGCCAGGGTGCCCCCGCTCCACAGGGCCCAGGCCATCGCCGCGGTGTCGCCGGCCTCCCGGGCGGCGCGGTAACTCGCCTTCCAGGCCCGGTCGGCGTCGTCCACGTGGCCGAGCCGCCGGCTGGCCTCGGCGACGGCCAGGCCGCAGCGCGCCGCCTCGGCGGGACGGCCGGCGCGTTCCGCCTCGCGCAGCCGCTCGGTGGCCTCGGCCAGCACGTCGACCAACGAGGAGTTCACGGACAGTGTCGTGAGGGCGCCCTGGTACTCCGGGGCGAAAGCCTTGCCGTACATGCGTACCCTTCTATACACGATATGTATACATGCCGTGTATAGCGTCTCGGAGAAGTGCCCCGGCCCTGCCGGGCCGGGGCTCGGTCTGTCGTCGGTCAAGACGCCGGTGCGGCGCGGAGGGTTGCCCCCCGGCCCGGCTCACATGTGAAGGTTCAGTGCTGCTGGGCCTTCTGCGGTGTCGCCTCGCTCGGCCGCACCACGACGAACCCCTCGCCCCGCAGCACGAGTTGCACGGCCTCGCCGGAACCGCCGCGCAGCATCGAGCCGATGGACTGCGAGCGGTGCAGCGAGGTCTCCAGGTGGGCGGTCCAGCCCACCACCGCGTCCGTGTCCACGTACACCGGCGCCTGCGCGGACACCGGGATCACCAGCGGGTCGCCCTCGCAGACCAGACCGAGCCGGCCCTGTCCGGAGAACACGCTGTTGAACAGGCCGCCGCCGGCGATGCCCGACCCCTTCACCGTCTTGATCTCGTACGACAGCGTGGCGTCGAAACACAGCACGTTGCGGCCGTTGACGGTGAACAGGTCGCCGGGCTCGACGTCGACGATGAAGCAGTTCTGCGCCTCGTGCGCGAACCACGCCTCGCCCCGCCCGCGCACCGCCATGAGGGGCAGTCCCTCACCCGTGACCGCACGCTTGAGCATGCCGCCGACGCCCTGCCCCTTGCGCTCGAACTGGAGGTCGCCGCGGTAGGCGACCATCGCGCCCTGGCGGGCGTGCATCTCGCCGTCGACCGCGTACCGGAGGCACTTGGCGTTCTCGACGGACATGCCCGGCTGCGTGGCCGGCTGCACGAGGTGCCGGCTGGAAAAGAGATCACCCTTCATGCGGGGCATGGTGGCCCGGAACGCGTCGCTCCGCCAAGATCACGGAACGTGGCGGTCGCGGCACCGCGTCCCGGCGGCGGCCGGGACCCGTCACGCCCCCCGGTGCGCCCGCGGTTTCCCGCTCCTCGGCTTCCCGCAGAACGCCGACTCCAGGGTTCCCGCCAGGGTCTTCAGCACCTTGGCGTTGTTCGAGGTGGTGGCCATGGCGGTCAGGCTGCGTCCCCCGTCCTTCGTGGCGAACGCGTAGGAGTAGTAGCCCTGCACCGCGCCCGTGTGCCCGTACACCGAGATCCCGCAGGACAGGTCGCGCCGCCGCAGCCCGAGCCCGTACGCCGTCGTGGCGTCGACCCTGGTGAACTTCTCCATCTCCGCGAGCCGTGCGGGCGGCAGCAGCCTCCCGCCGAGCAGCGCGCCGTAGAAGGCGTCCAGGTCCCGTGCGCTGGAGATGACGGCCCCCGCGCTCTGCGCCCAGGACGCGGTCTGCGCGGTCGCGTCGACCAGCGGGGCGCCCGCCCGGTCCGGGGTCAGGTAGCCGCGGGCGTACCGGCCCGGGATCGCGGTGGCCGGATGGACGTAGAACGTGTCGCGCAGCCCGAGCGGGGCGATGACGCGCTCGCGGTAGGCCGTGCCCACGGGCCGCCCGGTGAGCTTCTCGATGAGCAGGCCGGCGACGACGAAGTTGGTGTTCGAGTACGCGTAGGCGGCGCCCGGCGCGTTGGTGCGCGGCTTCGCCAGGGAGAGGGCGACCAACTGCCGGTAGGTGAAGACCTTCTTCCGGACCGCCTCGAAGCCGGCGACGCTGTCGGCGAACATGTCGTTCGCGTAGTCGTACAGGCCGCTGCGGTGGCTCAGCACCTGACGGACCGTGATCCGGTCGTCCGGCAGCAGCCCGGGCAGGTAGCGGTTGACCGGCGCGTCCAGCGCGAGCCGGTGCTCGTCCGCCAATTGGAGCAGTACGACGGCCGAGAAGGTCTTGGTGATGCTGCCCACCCGGAACCGGTCGTCCGTGGAGACGGCCCGCCCGGTGCCGCGGTCGGCGACGCCGCGGGTGGCCCGGTAGGTGCGGCCGTGGTCGTCGATCCGGGCCAGCGCGCCGGGCGCGCCCTGGCCCACCGCGGACCGCAGCACCGCGGCCAGGCCGGCCGTGTCGGGCGCCGGGAGCGCCGCCGCCGTGCCGTCCGGCCGCCCGGACGCGGCCCGCGCCGGCACCGCAAGGAGCGACAGCGCGACCGCTGCGAGGACCGCCGACCGCCCCGCCGTTGCTGAGACCATCCCGTACCCACTCCCGTCGGTTCGCCCGCTGATGCGATGTCGGTCACATTCCCTGCACGGAACCTAGGGGGCGGGGGCGGCGTCTCCACCCCCGACACACAGTCGGCGGTCCGACAACCACCCTGTGGCTCTCCTGTACGTAAAGGATTGTCATAGAAATTCGCGAAATGGATCATTCCGGCTTTACGTGCCCATGACTGATCCGCAAGGGTTACCCCCGCGGGGCCGGACAGGCCCCCTTGGCGCCCGAGTGCGCCATGCCTCAAGGCGGTTGACACCCGACCGCCTCGAACGAAGGAACCCTGATCAGATTGCGTAGACCGCACATACGCACCATGGCGGTCGCCGTCGCGGTGACGACGGCTGCCACGGGCCTGGCCGGTACGGCCTTCGCGGGTCCCTCCACCGGAGTGGAGCGGTCCGCCGCCTCCGCCGCCTCGAACGCCACGGTGGTGGTGGAGGCGGCGCGCACCGCGGCCTTCGCGCACGCCTCGGCGACGGGCGTCTCGAAGGACGACGCGCTGCACGCCCAGGACGTGATGGTCGACCCCGAGGGCGCCCGCCACGTCCGCTTCGTCCGCACCCACGACGGTCTGCCGGTGCTCGGTGGCGACCTCATCGTGCACCTCGACCGCAAGCTCGGCTACGCGGGCGTGACCCGCGCGGCCGGCCACGCCGTCGCCCCGGCCACCGGCAAGGCCCGGCTGACCGCGGCCCAGGCCGCCGCCAAGGCCGCCCAGGCGGCCAAGGGCGCAGCCGGCAGCGCCCAGCTCGTGGTGGACGCCCGGGCCGGCGCCTCCGCGCTCGCCTACCAGGTGACCGTCACCGGCAAGGACAGCTCCCGCACCGTCGTCGTCGACGCGGTCAGCGGCAAGGTGCGCAGCAACACGCCCGACCGGGACGAGTTCCTGTCGCCCAAGCTGCTCGACACCCTGCGCCGGCGCGGCGAGACCCTCGACCCGGCCACCGGCACCGCCTCCGGCGCCGCGGCCCCCGGCCCGACCGGCTCGGGTCTCACCGGTGTCACGCGCTACCCGACGTCCGCCAAGGGCACCGGCAAGACGCTCTTCGTGGGCAACGTCGGCCTCACCACCACGGCGACCTCGCGCGGCCACTACCTGCTCAAGGACCCGAGCCGGTACGGCACCGAGACCCGGGACGCCAAGGGCTCGTACACGGAGAAGTTCAGCGCCGGCACCAAGTTCACCAACACGACCAACGTGTGGGGCAACGGCGCGACCACCAGCCGGGTCAGCGCCGCGGCCGACGCCCAGTACGGCGTGACCAAGACGCTGGACTTCTACAAGGGCACCTTCGGGCGCAAGGGCATCGCCAACAACAGCAAGGCCGCCCAGGCGATGGTGCACTGGGGCAAGAAGGTCGCCAACGCCTTCTGGGACCCGACCTGCAACTGCATGCTGTACGGCGACGGCGACGGCCAGATGTTCAAGAAGCCGCTCGTCGTCCTCGACGTCACCGGTCACGAGCTGACCCACGGCGTGGTCGAGGCGACCGCCAACCTCCAGCCGACCTTCGTCGACGCGGACGGCAACCAGTACGGCGAGCCCGGCTCGCTGAACGAGTCGCTCGCGGACATCTTCGGCTCGAACGTCGAGTTCTACGCCAAGAACGCGAAGGACACGCCGGACTACCTCATCGGTGAGAAGCTGGGCCTCGCGCAGAAGTTCCTGCGCCGCCTGGACCGTCCGTCCCTCGACAAGCTCGAGGGCACGATCGACTACTGGTCGGCGGACACCTACTACACCGAGGTGCACGCCGGTTCCGGTGTCTCGTCGCACGCCTACTACCTCCTCGCGGAGGGCAGCGGCAAGAAGAAGATCGGCACCGTCACCTACAACTCGCCGACCTACCGCAACCTCGCGGTCAAGGGCATCGGCCGGACCAAGGCGACCGCCATCTACTACCGGGCGCTCACCCGCTACATGGTCTCCACGACCGACTTCCACCAGGCGCGCATCGCGACCCTGAAGGCGGCCAAGGACCTGTACGGCGCGACCAGCACCGAGTACAAGACGGTCAACCGGTCGTGGGCCGCGGTCAACGTGACCGCCGCCAACACCCCGCGCGCCCACCGCTGACGCACCCCGGCGCGCGACAGCAGCACCAGCACCGCCAGCACCACCGGATGCCCCGCCCCGCGCGGGGCATCCGCCTGTCCGGGATCCGCCGCCGGGCTCACCCCTGACCGGTCGGCTCCGGGGCGACCAGGCCCTTCCGGTAGGCGACCGCCACCGCCTCCGTGCGGCTCGCGGCACCCAGCTTGGCCAGGATGTTGGAGACGTGCACGCTGGCCGTCTTGCCGGTGATGAACAGCTCCTCGCCGATCTGCCGGTTGCTGCGGCCCCGGACGAGCAGCCGCAGCACGTCCCGTTCCCGCGCGGTCAGCGGCGCCGCGTCCGCACCCCCCGCCGGACGGTCCCGCCGGGCCGGCGTGCCGAGCGCGTCCAGCCGCTCCAGCAGCGGCGCCGCGCCCAGCCCGGCCGCCACCGCGCGCGCGAGCCGCACCTGCTCCGCCGCCTCCCGCGGCCGCCCGGCGGCCAGCAGCGCCCGCGCCCACCGCTCCCGGCAGCGGGCCTGCTCGTACACATCGCCGTACCCGAACGCGGCCACGGCCTCCTCCCAGGCCGCCGGGTCCGGCCCGGACGCGACCGTGGCCCACTCCGCCTCGGCGCGGGCCAGCCACGCCCGGCCCTCCGGGCCCTGCGCCCGCTCCACCCCGTGCTGCGCCGCCGTGGCCCGCGCCAGCTCCACCAACTCCTCACCCGTCCGCGCCAGACGGGCCGGGTCACCGCCGGCGGCGCGCGGCTCCACGGCCCGGTCGGCCACCGCCGCCAGGCAGAGCGCGGCCAGCCGGAGCGCCACGCCCGGCCGGAACGGCGTGCCGTCGTCGAGGGCCGCCACCGCCTCCCGCATCCGCGTCACGGCCCCCTCCGGGTCGCCGCGGCGCACGGCGTCGTCGGTGAGCACGACACCGGCGACCAGCGTGCCCATCCAGTCGAACGGGCCCGCCAGCAGCGCCCGGGCCCGGCCGGTGGCGCTCTCGTCGCCGCGGGCCAGCGCCACGTACAGCGCGGGACTCGTGGCGAAGGCACCGCCCGTCGCGGGCAGTTCGGGCGCCGCCTCGGCCGCCGCGCCGAGGCACTCGTCCCAGCGGCCCAGCGTGAAGAGCGTCAGCAGGTGCAGGTACCGCATCCCCAGCGGGTACACCGAGGACAGCAGCCCGGCCCGCCCGGCCCGGTCCAGTCCCTCGGCCAGCACGGGCAGGCACTCCGCCAGGTCACCGGCCTCGAACATGCCCGTCGCCAGGTTGAACAGCGCGCGCAGCTCCACCGGGGCGTTCCGCGCGGTGCGGGCCAGGCCGAGGGCCCGCCGCAGCCGCTCCAGGCCCTCCGCGGAACGCCGGCCGCCGCCCTCGGTGTTCGCCAGGGAGATCAGCAGGTCGGCCTGGGCCGCGGTCATGCCCAGTTCCTCGGCCGCCCGCAGGGCCTGCCGGCCGATGCGCAGCGCGGTCTCCCGCTCGCCGATCTGGCGGGCCGCCGCGGCGTGCGTGGCCGCCGCCCACACCCAGGTGCGCGACGGCGGCTCGGCGGGGATCATGGCCAGCGCCTCGCTGCTGTAGCGGTGGGCGGCCGTCAGGCTGTCCACGGTCAGCAGGTTCCCGGCCAGCGTGTACCGGACCCGGGCGGCCAGTTCGTCGTCGGCGTCCCGGCCGATCCCGGCGAGCGCCGCGCGGGTCAGCGAGACCGCGCGGTGGAACTCCCCGGCGTGGGCCGCGGCGGCCGAGGCGCGCAGGGTCAGCGTGGTCCGGTCCAGCTCCCGCCCGGCGGGCCGGGCCGGCGCCGGCACCGACGGCCACAGGTCCAGGGCGGCCTCCAGGTGCCGCAGCTCCTCGGCGGGCGCGCCCAGCCGCCGGGCGTGGTCGGCGGCCTCCAGACGCGCCGCGAGCGCGCCGGGCAGGTCGTGGCTCTCCCGGAAGTGGTGGGCGCGCTCCGCCGCGGTCTGCGCGGACCGGCCGCGGGCCGCGAGCAGCCGCGCGAACGCGCCGTGCAGCCGGGAGCGTTCGCCCGGCAGCAGATCGGCGTAGACCGCCTCGCGCGTCAGGGCGTGCCGGAACGCGTACGCCGCGTCGTCCCGGGCCACCAGGAGCTGGTGGCCGACGGCCTCCCGCAGGGCCGTCTCCAGCGTCTCCTCGGGCAGCCCGGCCGCCTCGCGCAGCAGCGCGTGGGACACGTGCCGGCCGGCCACCGCGGCGGTCCGCAGCACCTGCTGGGCCGTCTCGGACAGCCGCTCCACGCGGATCAGCAGCAGGTCGGCCAGACCGCTGGGCACCCCGTCGGGGTGCGGCGCCGCGTCCCCGGCCCCGACCGGCCGGGCCGGGTCCCCGCCGGCCGCGGCGAGCAGTTCCTGCGCGTAGAACGCGTTGCCCTCCGCGCGGGCGACGATGCCGTGCACGACGGCGTCGGACAGCGGCCGGCCCTCCAGGGCCCGCACCAGCCGCGCGACCTCGGGGTCCGGCAGCGGCCGCAGCTCCAGCCGCTCCACCCCCGGCAGCCTGACCAGCTCGGCCAGCAGCGGCCGCAGCGGGTGCCGGCGGTGCAGGTCGTCGGCGCGGTAGGAGGCGAGGACCGCGAGCCGGCGCCGCGGGTCGCGGCCCGGCCGGTGCGGCACGCCCCGGCTGAGCAGGAAGCGCAGCAGGTCGCGGGAGGACTGGTCGGCCCAGTGCAGGTCCTCCAGGACCAGCAGCAGCGGGGCCACGGCGGCCAGGTCGGCCAGCAGGGCGGCGACGTCCTCGAACAGCCTGAGCCGTTCGTCCGGGGCACCGGCCGGGTCCGGGCCGGCGCCCAGCAGGCGGTCCGCCGCCGGGTGCGCGGTCAGCACGGCCGTGAACCGCTCGTCGGCGGCGAGCACCCCGAGGATCTCGGTGAACGGCAGATAGGGCAGGCCCACGTCCCCGAGGTCCACGCAGTGCCCGGTGACCACCGTCGTCCCGGCCCGCGCCGCCCGCCCGGCGACCTCGTCGAGCAGCCGGGTCTTGCCCACCCCGGCGTCCCCGGCGAGCAGCACCGCGCCGGCGGCACCGCCCCGGGCACGCTCCAGCACGCCCGTGAGCCGGGCCAGTTCCCCGTCCCGGCCGATCAACGGTGCTGTGGTGAAGGCAGTTGGCGGCACGCCCCCATCCTGGCACGCGGCACCGGCGGCGCCCGCCCGTCGTCCGGTCCTGCCGTCGCCCGGTCCGTCGTCGTCCGGCCCTGACGTCTTCCCGGTCCGCCGTCGTCCGGTGCCGCTGTTGTCCGGTGCCGCCGTCGTCCGGTCCTGGTGTCGTCCCGGTGCGTCCGGCCCCGTCCCGTCGCGCTCCGGCCGGTGGGGCCGGGTCCGCTACCGCAGGGTGCGCGCCCAGTCCTCCGGTACGCGGCCCGCGGGGCCCGGGACCGGCTGGTCCGCGGGATGCGCCGCGGGCGGGGCGAGTTCGGGCCCCGAGGCGCGGGTCTCCTGGGTGGCGTAGTTCCAGAACCAGGACTCGCCCGGCTCGAAACTGCGGATCACCGGGTGCCCCGTCGCCCGGAAGTGCGCGGTGGCGTGCCGGGCGGGGGAGTCGTCGCAGCAGCCGATGTGCCCGCACCGCGCGCAGCGGCGCAGGTGGAACCACCAGCCGCCGGCCTCCTCGCACTCCGCGCAGCCGGTGCCGCTGGGCACGGCCTGCGGATCGATGCCGTCGGTGTCGTTCATGCCGGTTCCTCCTCGGGTGGTTCGGCGGTCAGCGGCAGCAGCACCTGGAAGCGGGTGTCGCCGGGCACCGACTCGACCCGCAGGCTGCCGTGGTGCTTGTCGACGACGATCCGCCAGGAGATGTCCAGGCCCAGCCCGGTGCCCTCGCCGACCGGCTTGGTGGTGAAGAACGGGTCGAAGATCCGGTCCCGGATCTCCGGCGGGACGCCGGGCCCGGTGTCCCGGAACTCGACCAGCAGCCGCTCCCGGTCGAGACCCGTGCGCACGGTCAGCGTCCCCTCGCCGCCGGCGCCCCGCATGGCCGAGACCGCGTTGTCGACCAGGTTGGTCCACACCTGGTTCAGCTCGGCCGGGTAGGCGGGCACCGGCGGCAGGGTGCGGTCGTACTCCTTGACGACCCGGATGCCCGGCCCGAACTTCCCGGACAGCATCAGCAGCGTGCTGTCGAGGAGCCCGTGCACGTCCACCACCCGGTACGGCGCCCGGTCGAGCTGCGAGTACTGCTTGGCCGCGTCGACCAGGTGCGAGATACGGGTGGTGGAGTCCTCGATCTCGTTCATCAGCAGCTCGGTCTCGACGGTGTGGTTGAGCCACCCCACCGCCTTGGGCAGGATCTCCTCGTCCACCGCCGCCGCGACCTGCTCCAGCCAGTCGACGTCGAGCCCGGCCTGCACGAAGATGGGCGCCACCTGCCAGCCGTTGCCGACGCCGTGGTCCTCCAGCCAGTCGGCGAGCAGGTCCTCGCGGTCGCTGGCCTCCAGCGGACCGAGCGCCGGGGCCTTCGCCACCCGTTCCGCGGTGCGCTCCTGGATCTCGACCAGACTCGCCAGCACGTCGCGCGAGAAGGGGCCCTCGGCGATCAGGGCGAGCTTGTGCCGCATCTTCGCGACCCGCTCCCGCAGGGTCGCGGTGGCCCGGACCGCCGCCGCGGCGGGATTGTTCAGCTCGTGCGTGAGCCCCGCCGACAACGAGCCGAGCGCCAGCAGCCGTTCGCGCTGGCCGATCATCGCCTGGGTGTTCTTGGTCCCGAAGAACAGTCCCTCCAGCAGGTGCACGGCCATCGGGAACCAGTCGCGCATGACGTCCGCGAAGAGGTCGGCCGGCAGCACGAAGAACCGCGTCGGCTCCGTCACCCGCATGGAGTTGGTGTAGACCTGGCGGACCCGGTCGCCGAGGTACGCCTGCATGGCGCCCGCGTACACCCCGGGCTGCGAGGTCCGGGTGACCTCGACGTCGTCGCCGCCGACCCGCCGGGACAGTACGACCGTGCCCTCGATCATCACGAAGAGGCAGGTGGCGGGGTCGCCCTCGGTGTACACCGGGCCCGGCTGGAACAGCTCCACCCGTCCCGCCGCGCACAGCCGGCCCAACTGCTCCGGGCTCAGCTTCTCGAACAGGAACAGCGCCCCGACCTCGCGGGGGCTGCACGGCATGGGCTGCCCGCTCACGACTGCTCCAGGTACCGGTGGACCAGCATCACGGCCATGGCTCCCTCTCCGACGGCGGACGCGACCCGCTTGGCGGACTCGGCGCGGGCGTCGCCCGCCACGAACACGCCCGGAACGCTGGTCTCCAGGTGGTACGGCGGCCGGTCCGGCTCCCAGCCGGCGGGGGGCCGCCCGCCGGCGGACAGATCGGGCCCGGCCAGGATGAAACCGCGTTCGTCGCGCAGCACCGTCTCGCCCAGCCAGTCGGTCAGCGGGGCGGCGCCGATGAACACGAACAGCCACCCCGCGTCGACCTGTTCGGTCTCCCCGGACGGCACGTGGCGCAGCGTCAGCCGCTCCAGGCGGTCCGTGCCGTGCGCGGCGTCCACCACCGTGCGGCCGCGCACGGAGATGTTCGGGGCGTCGTTGATCTGCTGGATCAGGTAGTACGACATCGACGCCGACAGGTCGGCGCCGCGCACCAGCAGCGTCACCGACTTGGCGAACCGGGACAGGTACATCGCCGCCTGGCCCGCCGAGTTGGCGCCGCCGACGACGAACACGTCCTGTCCCTGGCAGGAGGCCGCCTCGGTCAGCGCCGAGCCGTAGAACACCCCGCAGCCGGTCAGGTCGGTGCAGCCGGCGGCGTCCAGCTGCCGGTACTGCACCCCGGTCGCGAGGATCACGCTGTGCGCGGCGATCGTGGAGCCGTCGGCGAAGCGCACGATCCGCGCGGGACCGCTGGCCTCCAGTCCCGTCACCTCGCGGGCGGTCAGGATCTCGGCGCCGAACTTGGCCGCCTGCCGGCGTGCCCGGTCGGTGAGCTGGGCTCCGGAGACGCCGTCGGGGAAGCCGAGGTAGTTCTCGATCCGGGAGCTCTGCCCGGCCTGGCCGCCGGTCGCGGACCGCTCCACCAGCACGGTCCGCAGCCCCTCCGAGGCTCCGTACACGGCGGCCCCCAGCCCGGCCGGGCCGCCGCCGATCACGATCAGGTCGTAGAAACCGGCCGTCGGCGTGGTGGCGAGGCCCACCCGCGCCGCCAGCTCCGGCGCCTCGGGCTCGACCAGGACCGCGCAGTCCGGGGTGATCACCAGCGGCAGCCGCCGGCCGTCCTGCCCGGCCGCCGCCAGCAGCCGCCGCCCCTCCGGTTCCTCGACCGAGTACCAGCGGTACGGCACCTGGTTGCGGGCCAGGAACTCCCGCACCTCCGACGACCGCGCCGACCAGCGGTGCCCCACGACCTTGGTGCTGGGCACCGGCCGGTAGGCGCTGGTGCGCCACGCGTCGAGCAGGTCGTCCAGCACCGGGTAGAGCTTCTCCTCCGGCGGGTCCCAGGGCTTGAGCAGGTAGTGGTCCAGATCGACCACGTTGATCGCGTCGATCGCCGCGCCGGTGTCCGCGTACGCGGTCAGCAGCACCCGCCGGGCGCCCGGGTACACGTCGAGCGCCTGCTCCAGGAACTCGATGCCGTTCATCCGCGGCATGCGGTAGTCGGCCAGGATCACCGCGACCAGGTCACCGCGGAGCTTCAGTTCGCGCAGCGCCTCCAGCGCGGACTCGCCGGACTCGGCGCGCACGATCCGGTACGACTCGCCGTAGCGGCGCCGCAGATCGCGGGCGACGGCACGGGAGACCCCCGGGTCGTCGTCCACGGTCAGGATGACGGTCCGCGCTGCGTCGGCGGCCTGTGCCATGCTGCTCCCCACCCGAGCGTTGGATCACCCGTGCGGTGTCGTGCGGACGACCGCGCCGGTTCCAGGCCATCGTATGTTCGACCGCCCGGGTGCGCTCCGGGAGCGGGGGCTCAGCCGCGCCGGTCGCCCAGCACGCAGAGGGTTCTTGATCGCCTTCTCCTCGGGCGCCGGGACGAAGAGCACCCCGGGCGGGCGGTCCGGGGGCCCGGATCTCGAACTCCTCGGGATCGTCCTCGACCACCACCCAGCCCAGCGCCCCGGCCCACCAGCGGCCCAGGGCCGCCGGATCGGCCGCGTCGACGATCACCTGCTCCCACTGCAAGGTCATGAGCACACCCTGGGGAAGACTGACCTCGCACCGTATGAACATCTTCTAGGAGGCCCACGGATGACACGCCCGATCACGGTAGGGGTGGACGGCACGGAGGAGAGTCTGGCCGCGCTCGACTGGGCGGCCCGCGAGGCCGTGCGCCGGGACCTGCCGCTGCGCGCGGTGCACGCCTGGCGGTACGCCGAGGCGCTGGCCGCCGCCGACCGGGGCACCCAGCAGGGCTGGGTGTCGGAGGGGGTGTCGGAGGCCGTGCGCACCGTCACCGGGCGGTACCCGGGGCTGACGGTGACCACCGACGTCGTCGAGGGCGCCGCCGCGCACGCGCTGGCCGGTGCGGCGGCCGAGGCGGAGTTGCTGGTGCTCGGTTCGCGCGGGCACGGCCCCGTCGTGGGGTTCCTGCTCGGCTCGGTCGGCCAGCAGGTGATCGCGGAGGCGGTCCGGCCCGTCGTCCTGGTGCGCGCCGGGGACGAACCCGCCGCGGAGGCGGCCGGCCGGGACATCGTGGTCGGCCAGCAGGGCGGGCCCGAGGACAGCGCCGCGGCGCTGCGGTTCGCGTTCGAGACGGCGGCGGCCCGCGGCGCGGCCGTCCGAGCCGTCCGCGCCTGGACCCTGCCGCCGGTCTTCGCCTACAGCCCCGGTTCGCTCAAGCTCCTGGACGAGGCGGGCGGCCTGGAGCCGTACGAGAAGCAGGCCCTGGCGGACGCCCTGCGGCCCTGGCGGGAGCGGTTCCCGGAGGTGCCGGTGGCCGAGCACGTCGAGATGGGCAGCGCGGGCCAGGTGCTGCTGTCGATGACCGGGCGGGCCCAGCTCATGGTCGTCGGGCGCCGGGCGCGCCGGACGGCCGTCGGCGCCCGGATCGGCTCGGTCGCGCACGGGGTGCTGCACCACGCCGGCTGCCCGGTGGCCGTGGTCCCGCACGAGTGAGCCGCTGAGCACCGCCGGGGAGCGGTAGGGCGCACGCGCCGTACGCCTCCCCGGACGGAACCCCTAGGCCGCCCGCTCCCTGGCCAGGTCGGCCGCGGCCCGCACCGGGCCGCGGTGGACCGGTCCGTGCCCGGGCAGCAGGGTGTCGCCGTCCAGCGCGCCGATCAGCTCCAGCGAGTCCAGCGCCCCGGCGCGGTCGTGGTGGAAGAAGTCCAGCAGCATCTGCGGGCCCTTGACACGGGAGGTCGCGTGCCCGCTGACCAGGGCGTCCCCGGAGATCACGACGCCCGTGGCGGGCACGTGGTAGGCGCAGTGGCCGTCGGTGTGGCCGGGGGTGTGCACGGGAACCGGCCGGCCCGGCAGGTCGAGCGGCCCCTCGGCCGGGAACGGCTCCGGCGCGGTGACGGGGTGGCCGGACAGGCCGTCCACCCGCACCACGTGCACCACCCAGGGCAGGACGCCGGGCCGCCAGGCGTTGCGGACCACGTCGCCGACCGTGGCCTGCTGGAGGAACTCGCGCCGCGCGTGCGGGACTTCGGCCGGGTGCAGGAGGACCGGGGTGCCGTGGGCGGCGCGCAGGTACTCGGCGGAGCCCAGGTGGTCGTTGTGCGCGTGGGTGATCAGGACGGCGGCGACCGCGTCCGGCGAACTGCCCACGGCCGCGAGGGACTCCAGCAGCCCCGCCCGGTCCCCGGGGTACCCGGTGTCCACCAGGGTGACGGCGTCGCGGTCCTTGAGGATCACCCAGTTGGTGTTGTGGCCGTGCACCAGGAAGGTGCCGTCGGCGACCTGTCGTACGTCAGCCCGCATGATCTCCCCGAGCGCTGGGCGGCGATTCGTCGGGGGACAGCCAACCAGACGGTGCGCCGTCCCGCACGGGGGCGCCGCGCCGCCGTCCGCCCCCGCCCCGCCGGGGCGTCTCAGTGCACCCCGTGCGGCCGGAACTGGATGCTGATGCGCGGGCCCGTGGCGCGGCCGCTCTTCGGGACGCAGTGCTCCCAGGTGCGCTGGCAGGAACCGCCCATCACGACGAGGTCGCCGTGGCCGAGGGGCCGGCGCAGCGTGCCGCCGCCCCCGCCGGCCGGGCGCAGCAGCAGGTCCCGGGGCGCGCCGACGGAGAGGATCGCGACCATGGTGTCCTCGCGGGCGCCCCGCCCGATGCGGTCCCCGTGCCAGGCCACGCTGTCCCGGCCGTCCCGGTAGAAGCACAGCCCCGCGGTGGTGAAGGGCTCGCCCAGCTCGTCGGCGTAGTGCCGGGACAGGGCGGTGCGGGCCTCGTCCAGCACCGGGTGGGGGAGGGGGTCGCGGGCGCCGTAGAAGCGCAGCAGCCGGGGTACGGCGACCACGTGCTCGTACATCGTGCGGCGCTCCGCCCGCCACGGCACGTCCGCCGCCAGCCGTTCGAACAGTGTGTCGGCGCCGCTCAGCCAGCCGGGCAGGAGGTCGATCCAGGCGCCCGCGCCCAGCTCGGTCCGGCGCAGCCCGTGCAGCGGGCCGAGCCGCAGCTCGTCGGTCTGGTCGAACAGGGAGCCCTGGAGGTGCGTGGCCATGCGTCCAGGGTACTCCTGAATCGAAAATATGTTCCATCGAGCGGGGTGTGGAAGACGGCTGCCGGGCCCTTTCGATACACCGGCGCATCGGATACATTCCCGTATCGGAACGGGAGGGGCCATGCCGACGGAACCGACACGGGCGATGCCCGGGCGCGTCACCCGGCGCCGGATGCGCACCCGGGCCCGCCTGCTGGACGCCGCGTTCACGGTGTTCGCCGCCAAGGGCTTCGGCCGGGTCTCCATCGAGGAGGTCTGCGAGGCGGCCGGCTTCAGCCGGGGCGCCTTCTACTCGAACTTCGCCACCCTGGACGAGCTGTTCTTCGCCCTGTACCGGGAGCGTGCCGACCTCATCGCGGCCCAGGTCTCCGACGCGCTCGCCCAGGACGGGCCCGGCGCGGACGTGACCGCGGCCGTGGACCGGGTCACCGAGGTGCTGCTGCTCGACGTCGACTGGCTGCTGGTGAAGACCGACTTCCTAGTGCACGCCGCCCGCCGGCCGACCGTCGCACGGGCCCTCCTCGACCACCGCGCACGCCTGCGCGAGGCCATCGCCGACCGGCTCCGCCGAGCCCCGGGACACACCGCGCCGCCCGCCGTCCCCGGCACCGACGAGGGCGCCGCGCACGCCGTGGTCGCCGCCTACGACGGGGTCACCACCCAGCTCCTGCTGGACCGGGACGTCGACGCCGCCCGGGCCTGGCTGAGGCAACTGCTCACCGCGCTGCTGACGGACGGCAGCGGCCGCACCCCCTAGGCCACCCACACCGACGGGCCCCGCACGGGACCCGGCACGAGCACCCTCGGGAAGGACACGGACGCCATGGACGCGGACGCCATCGTCGTCGGAGCGGGCCTCGCCGGCCTGGTCGCGGCGCACGAACTCACCAGCCGGGGCCGCCGGGTGGCCCTGGTCGACCAGGAGAACGCCGCCAACCTCGGCGGCCAGGCGTTCTGGTCCTTCGGCGGCCTCTTCCTCGTCGACTCGCCCGAGCAGCGCCGCCTCGGTGTCAAGGACTCCCTCGACCTCGCCTGGAGCGACTGGCAGGGCAGCGCGGGCTTCGACCGCCTGGCCGACGAGGACTCCTGGGCGGTGCGCTGGGCCCGCGCCTACGTCGAGTTCGCGGCCGGCGAGAAGCGGTCCTGGCTCCAGGGGCACGGCATCGAACTGCTCCCCACCGTCGGCTGGGCCGAGCGCGGCGACCTGCGGGCGGACGGCCACGGCAACTCCGTGCCCCGCTTCCACATCGCCTGGGGCACGGGCACCGGCGTCGTCGAGCCCTTCGTCCGGTACGCCCGGCAGGCCGCCCGGGACGGACTGCTCACCTTCCACCACCGCCACCGGGTGGACGAACTGGTCGTCGAGAACGGCACGGCGCGCGGCGTCCGCGGAACCGTCCTCGTCCCCGACGACTCCCCGCGCGGCGCCCCCTCCCGCCGCGACCGCGCCGGCGACTTCGAACTGACCGCCCAGGCCGTCGTCGTGACCACCGGAGGCATCGGGGCCGACCACGACATCGTCCGCCGCCACTGGCCCGCACGGCTCGGCACGCCCCCCGCCCGGATGGTCACCGGCGTCCCCGCCTACGTGGACGGCCGCATGCTCGACATCAGCGCAGAGGCCGGCGTACGGCTCGTCAACCGCGACCGGATGTGGCACTACACCGAGGGCCTGCACAACTGGGACCCGGTCTGGCCCGGCCACGGCATCCGCATCCTGCCCGGGCCGTCCTCCGTCTGGCTGGACGCCCGCGGCCGCCGGCTGCCCGACCCCTGCCTGCCCGGCTACGACACCCTCGGCACCCTCAGGCACCTGCGCACCACCGAGGACATCGCCGGCTACGACCACTCCTGGTTCGTCCTCACCCGGAGAATCGTCGAGAAGGAGTTCGCGCTCTCCGGCTCCGAGCAGAACCCCGACATCACCGCCAAGGACCGGAAGGCCGTGCTGCGCGACCGGCTGCTCGGCAAGGGCGCCCCGGCCCCCGTGCGGGCCTTCCTCGACAAGGGCGCGGACTTCGTCACCGCCGGCACCCTGGAGCGACTGGTCGAGAAGATGAACGCCCTGACCGGCGAACCGCTGCTGGACGCGGCCGAGGTGCGCCGCCAGATCGAGGCCCGCGACCGGCAGATCGCCAACCCCTACAGCAAGGACTCCCAGATCCAGGGCATCCGCAACGCCCGCCGCTACATCGGGGACCGGCTCGGCCGGGTCGCCGCCCCGCACCGCATCCTCGATCCGGCCGCCGGCCCCCTCATCGGCGTCCGCATGCACGTGCTCACCCGCAAGACACTCGGCGGCATCCAGACCGACCTGGACTCCCGCGCGCTCGGCGCCGACGGCACCCCGGTGGCGGGGCTGTACGCGGCGGGCGAGGTGGCCGGTTTCGGCGGGGGAGGCGTCCACGGTTACAACGCGTTGGAGGGCACCTTCCTCGGCGGCTGCCTGTTCTCCGGGCGGGCCGCGGGACGCGCGGCGGCGCGGCAGACGGCCTGACCTCAGCCGTTCAGCAGCTCCGCCAGCACGGTCGCGTGGTTCTCGTCCGTCTTCTTCGACGCCGTCAGCAGCGTCACCTTTCCCTCGCGGGCCGACCTGCGGAGGCCGTCCAGCACCTCGGCGGCCTCCGGCGCGTCGAGCTCCGCCTCGTACCGGCTGCGGAACTCCTCGTACGAGCCGCCGCCGTGGAACCAGGTGCGCAGCTCGCTCGACGGCGTGATGCCCTTGGGCCACTCGTCGATCCGTGCCTCCTCCTTGCTCACTCCGCGCGGCCACAGCCGGTCGACCAGCACGCGCAGCCCGTCGTCGGGCTCGGGCGAATCGTAGATCCGGCGTACGCGCACGCTCACGGTCGGGCCTCTCCGCGTGGGGGACGGTCGTGCGAGCGTACTGCGCGGCACCACGCCCACCGGCGGCGACGCGGCACGACTTGACCGGAACAAGGGCGAAGGGCGGCCGCCGCCGCCCCTAGTGTGGCGGCCACCCCGGCACCGGTCATCCCTGAGGAGCGCACGTGACGCCACCGCGCAGACAGCCCCGCCGCCGTACCGCCGCCCTCGCCACCGTTTCCGTCGCCGTGGCCGCGCTCCTCGGCGCCGCGGCACCCCCGGCACCCGGCGGCACCGGCGGCTCCGGCGCGGGCGACCCGTACTTCCCGCTCATGGGCAACGGCGGCTACCACGTCCGGCACTACGACCTGACGCTCCGCTACGACACCGGCTCCCGCCGCCTGGACGCCACGGCGCAGCTCACCGCCCGCGCCACCGAACGGCTCGACCGCTTCGACCTCGACCTGAAGGGCCTGACGGTCACCGCCGTCACCGTCGACCGCCGGGCGGCGGCCTTCCGGCGCGCCGGCCAGGAACTCGTCGTCACCCCACGCCACGCCCTGCGCGCGGGGCAGGGGTTCCGCGTCCGGGTCGCCTACCACGGCACCCCGAAGCCCGTCACTGACCCCGACGGCTCCCCGGACGGCTGGATACCCACCGACGACGGCGCCTTCGTCGCCGGCGAGCCGCAGGGCGCGATGACCTGGTTCCCCGTCAACGGTCACCCCAGGGACAAGGCGTCCTACGACTTCACCCTCACCGTGCCGCGGGGGCGTACCGCCGTCGCCAACGGCGTCCTGCTCGGGCAGCGCACGGCGCACGGCCGGACCACGTTCCGCTGGCGCGAGACCCGGCCCATGGCCGCCTACCTGGCCACCGCCACCATCGGCAGGTTCCGCGTCGAGCGGTACACCACCCGCGACGGCATCCAGGTGTACAACGCCGTGGACGCCCGCGAGGCGCGCGCCGCCGCACCCGTCCTGAAGCGGCTGCCCGACGTGCTCCGGTGGGAGAGCGGGCTGTTCGGGCCCTACCCCTTCCGGGCCGCCGGCGCCATCGTCGACCACGCCCCGGACGTCGGCTACGCCCTGGAGACCCAGACCCGGCCCCTCTACGACTCCGCGCCTGATCTCGGCACCCTCGTCCACGAGAGCGCCCACCAGTGGTTCGGGAACTCCGTCTCGCTCACCGCCTGGCGGGACATCTGGCTCAACGAGGGCTTCGCCACCTACGCCGAGTGGCTCTGGAACGAACGGCACGGCGGCGACAGCGCCCAGCGCACCTTCGACGCCCTGTACGCCCGGCCGGCGAGCGACGGCCTGTGGGCCTACCCGCCCGGTGACCCGGGCGGCGGCGCGGGCCTCTTCGGCGCGCCCGTCTACGCGCGCGGCGCGATGGCCCTGCACGAGCTGCGCCGGGCCGTCGGCGACGGGGACTTCTTCCGCATCCTGCGCGCCTGGGCGACCGGGCACCGCGACGGGCACGGCACGACCGCGCAGTTCGTCAGGCTTGCCGAGGAGAAGTCGGGGAAGCCGCTGAAAGGGCTGCTCCACACCTGGCTGTACGCGCCGGGCAAGCCGAACAGCCCCTGAGACACGACCCGTCCCCTACGGCCCGCGCCCCGGTCACCCCGGGCGGTGCGGGCCCCGACCACGCCCGCGGACTGTGAGCCCTGACCACTTCCAAGCATCCGTCGGCCAAGGCCGCCCCATGATCCGACGCAGAACCGCCGTCGCCCTCGTCGCCTCCCCGCTACTGCTCACCGGCTGCGGCGGGGCCGAGGCGACCGAGCGCCGGACGCCGCCGGGCCGCCCCGCGCCGGCGCCCACCCCGAAGAGCTCCACCCGGGCGGCGCCGCGCGGCATACCCGGGCTCGGCCCCGCGCGGCTGGCGCAGATGCCCGAACGCTGCGAGCAGGCCGTCGTCGTCACCGGGCGCGGCCGCAACTCCCCGCTCTGCACCGTCGTCCTGTACCGGCGCACCGACACCGGCTGGCAGGCGGGCCCGGCCTGGCCCGCGCACAACGCGCTGCGCGGCTGGAGCGCCCACCACCTCGTCGACGACCTGCGCTCCCCGATCGGCGTCTACACCCTCTCCGACGCCGGCGGTCTGCTCCCGGACCCCGGCAGCAGGCTCCCGTACGACCGGTCCGGCGGCTTCCACTCGCCCGGCACCGGCTTCCGGGGCGAACCGCTGGAAGGCTCCTTCGACTACGTCGTCGCCATCGACTACAACCGGAAACCCGGCACCTCGCCCCTGGACTGGACCCGGCCCCTCGGCCCCGAGCGCGGCGGCGGGGTGTGGCTGCACGTCGACCACGGCGGTCCCACCCACGGCTGCGTCAGCGTCGCCAAGGCCCACATGAAGGACCTCCTGCGCACCCTGGACCCGGCCCGGCACCCGGTCGTGGTCATGGGACCCGCGGACTGGCTCGCCCGCTGAGGACCTTGGGATCTCGTCCGCGCACATGACTGGTCGCCGGGGACGACGAGGAGCAGGCCGAGCTGTTCCTCGGCATCGGCGACCAGAACCCGGCCCGGTTCGCCATGTCACCGGCCAACAAGGTGTCCCCGGTACCGGGGAGCGGGAGCCGGGGGTAGGGGCAGGGCCCGTCGCGCCGCTGCCCGGGCGGGCGCCCGGTGACCCGGTGGCGGCCCCCGGACACGGCGGCGGCCGGCCGCGTCGCCGCGGGCCGGCCGTCCGTCCTTCCGTCCGTCAGCCGGAGCGTGGCCGGGAGCGCGCCCGGCGCCGCAGCGCCCGCCGTTCCAGCTCCGTCGTACCGCCCCAGACACCGATGCTCTGACCGGTGTCCAGCGCCCAGTCGAGGCACTGTTCCCGGACCGGGCATCGCCCGCACACCGCCTTGGCCTGCTGCGCCTGCACCTGCGCAGGCCCGGTGGTGCCGATCGGGAAGAACAGATCGGGGTCCTCGTGACGGCACGCGGCATGCTCGCGCCAGTTGTCCATCGAAGTCTCCTGGATCGATCGAAGTCGTCCGTGCCTTGCCGCATGCGTCCGGCATGCGCTCTCCGGTTCGGGTGACCGGTCGGGACGACGTGAAACGGCACAACCGCGGACGATCGGGCGGCGATCCGACTCCGGTCACCGTGAGGCGCCCCGGAACGCGTGCCCCGCGGGGCCGCTCAACGGGCCGGGAGGCGGCGGGCGAAGGGCGCCGGGCACCCCGACCGGCCACCGGCTACCGGGAGTTCGGGCGGCCCGCCCGCCGCCCTGCCGACGAGGCCCGGCGGCCCGGCGCCGAGCGCGGCCCGCCCGCCGTGCCCCTCAGCGCCGCAGCGCGCCGGCCGCGGTCTCGGTCACCGCGTCGGCCAACGCCGCCAGCGCGGGGGAGTCGAGCTTCCACTGCTGCCAGTACAGCGTCACGTCCACGTGCTCACCGGGGGCGAGGAGGGTCAGCCGCCCCCGCCGCAGCAGCGGCCCGGCCTGCGGCTCGGGGACCATGCCCCAGCCGAGCCCCGCGGCGACCGTGTCCAGGAACCCCTCCGAGGTGGGCACCTGATGCCGGACCGGGCCGGCGGCCCGGCGGCCGAGGCGGCGCACGAAGCCGTCCTGGAGGTCGTCCTTCCGGTCGAAGACGACGACCGGCGCGCGGGCCAGCGCATCGGGCAGGGGACACCCCGACAGGTGGGTCCCGGCGAACTCGGGGGCGGCCGCGGGCAGATAGCGCATCCGGCCGAGAGGGCGCACCGTGCAGCCCGGCACCGGCTCGGCGAGGGAGGTCACCGCCGCCATCACCAGGCCCTCCCGCAGCAGCGCCGCCGTGTGGTCCTCGTCCTCCCGGTGCAGCTCGAAGCAGAGGCCCGGAACCCGGGACAGGGCCGGCAGGAACCAGGTCGCCAGCGAGTCCGCGTTCACCGCCACCGACACCCGCGTCGGCCTGCTCGGCTCCTCCAGCCCCAGCTCGCCCCAGGCGTCCCGCTCCAGGCGGGCGAGCTGCCGGGCGAACCGGACCAGGACCGCACCGGACTCGGTGGGCCGCACCGGTTTCGTGCGCTGGAGCAGCACCCGGCCGGTGCGCTGCTCCAGGGCCTTGACCCGCTGGCTGACGGCCGACGGCGTCAGGTGCAGCGCGGCGGCGGCCGCGTCGAAGGTGCCCTCGTCCACCACGGCCAGCAGTGTCCGCACCTGTTCCACGGGAAGATCCGAGATCATGACGGCTAAGGGTACGTAAAAATCTTTAGCTGTACTTGTGACCACGGCTTTCCTACCGTCGGGAGCATGAACCACGCCCTGACCGCCGCGGTCGCCGGATTCGGCACCGGCCTCTCCCTGATCGTCGCCATCGGCGCCCAGAACGCCTTCGTCCTGCGGCAGGGGGTGCGCCGGGACGCCGTCCTCGCGGTGGTGGGCATCTGCGCGCTGTCCGACGCGGTGCTCATCGCGCTCGGCGTCGGCGGGGTCGGCGCGGTGGTCGTGGCCTGGCCCGGCGCGCTGCGGACGATCGGGCTCGCCGGCGGTGCCTTCCTGCTCTGCTACGGCGCCCTGGCCGCCCGCCGGGTCCTGCGGCCCGGCACGGGCCTGCGCGCGGAGGGCGCGGCGGCCGGCTCACGGCGCCGCGCGGTGCTCACCTGCCTGGCGATGACCTGGCTGAACCCGCACGTCTACCTGGACACCGTGTTCCTGCTCGGCTCCCTGGCCGCCGACCGGGGCCCGCTGCGCTGGACCTTCGGGCTCGGGGCCGCGCTCGCCAGCCTGTGCTGGTTCACCGCGCTCGGCTTCGGGGCCCGGCTGCTCGGCCGGCACCTGGCGCGCCCGGGCGCCTGGCGGGTGCTGGACGGTCTGGTCGCGGTGACCATGCTGGCCCTGGGCGCGTCCCTGGTCCTCGGGGCCTGAGGAATCGGTTCGAACCACACGGATGTTGCTGGGATAGTCAGCTTCGCGAAGCGAAAAGATGTAACGAGCAACCAGGACATCCGTGGACACCAGCGAGAGCAGTACGACCGAGAGCGGTACCGGCGCGCCGGCGGACGGGGCCCCGCCCCGGCGCGGCTGGCGCCGCTGGGCGATGGACACCCGCCCCCTGCGCATCCCCGCCTACCGGCGCCTGTGGACCTCGACCATCGTCACCGCCGTCGGCAGCCAGCTCACCGCCGTGGCCGTGCCCAAGCAGATCTACGACATCACCCACTCCTCGGCCTGGGTCGGCTACGCGAGCCTGGCCGGGCTGGTGCCCATGGTCGCGTTCGCGCTGTGGGGCGGGGCGGTCGCCGACACCGTGGACCGCCGCAAGCTGCTGCTGGTCACGAACATCGGCATCGCGGTGACCTCGCTGCTGTTCTGGGCGCAGGCCGCCTCCGGTCTCGACTCCGTCGTCGTCCTGATGGTCCTGCTCGCGCTGCAACAGGCGTTCTTCGGGCTCAACTCGCCCGCCCGCACGGCCTCCATAGCCCGCCTGGTGCCGGCCGAGCAGCTGCCCGCCGCCAACGCGCTGGGCTCGACGGTGATGCAGACGGGCCTGGTGGCCGGCCCGCTGCTCGCCGGTGTGCTCATCCCGGTGATCGGGCTGCCCGAGCTGTACCTCGTCGACGCGCTGGCGCTGTGCGTGACGGTGTGGGCGGTGCACCGGCTGCCCGCGCTGCCGCCGCTCGACGGGTCCGTCGCCCGCCGGGCCGGCCTGCGCGAGATAGCGGCCGGGTTCCGGTACATCTCCCGGCACAAGGTGCTCCTGCTGTCGTTCCTCGCGGACATCGTCGCCATGGTGTTCGGCATGCCCCGCGCCCTCTTCCCGCAGCTCGCGGCCCAGACGTACGGCTCCTGGGGCTCGGGCTTCGCGCTCGGCGTGCTGTTCGCCGGCATCCCGGTCGGCGCGGTGCTGGGCGGCCTGTTCTCCGGCGTGTTCTCGCGGGCCCGCCGGCACGGCTGGATGGTCATCGGATCGGTCGTCGCCTGGGGCGCGGCCATCGCCGGGTTCGGGCTCAGCGCCAACCTCTGGCTCGCCGTCGTCTTCCTCGCCGCGGCGGGGATCGCCGACATGGTCTCGATGGTGTTCCGCGGCGCCATCCTGCTGTCGGCCGCGACCGACGAGATGCGCGGCCGGATGCAGGGCGTCTTCACGGTTGTCGTCGCGGGCGGGCCGCGCCTGGCCGACGTCCTGCACGGCACCGCCGGAGCGGCGTTCGGCCCGCGGGCGGCGGTCGCGGGCGGCGGGGCCCTGGTCGTCGTCGGGATGCTGGCCCTGACCGCGGCGGTCCCGGCCCTGCGCCGCTACCGCGTCTGACGGGCTACAGCGGCCCCCGCGCCCGGCGCATCGTGTACTGCTCCATCAGCTTGCCGCGGGTCGTCTCCAGACGGTGGGCGAGGATCTCGGCCACCGTCCGGACCACCGAGAGCCCGAGCAGCGGGTCCTCGACGCACAGGGCGAGCACCGAGGGCCCGTCGAACTCATAGGCGCGCACGTTGCTGAAGGCCACCGCGCCGAAGTCCCACCGGTACGGCGGGAACAGCCAGGACCAGCCGAGGAGGTCGCCCGCGCCGAGCGTGGCCACGGTCACCCGCTGCCGGGAGGTCACCTGCTGGTCCAGGTGGACCGCGCCCGAGCGGATCACCCAGAACCGGTCGGCCGTGCCGCCCGAGTCGAAGATGCGGCTGTCCTCCGGGAAGGAGACCTCCTTGGCGACCTCCATCAGGCGCTCGCGCTGCGCCTGGGGGAGGGCGGTGAGCAGTTTGATCGCTTTGGTCATGGCTCGGGGCTCCTCGCCGGAGGCGGTAGCGGGTGCGGTGCTCAGACCCATTTCAGCCGCTGCCGTCGCGCCGGGCACCTCGAAGGGCACCGTTCTCCGCCGCCGTGCCCCCGTCCGGGCATGAGAAAGCCCTGGCTGGACGGGGGAAGCCAGCCAGGGCAGTAGGAGGTGACGCGTAGGAGGGGGGAGGACGGTTCCGCGCCACTCCCGCATCACGTATGTATGAACGGTAAACCACTTGCCGGACCGATGGGTACCCCAAAGCGGGTCAAGTGACCTGTTTCACTCCGTCCGCCCGGTCCGCGGCACTGCCCGGGCTGACGATCTCCGCCAGCACCCGCAGCACGGCCTCGAACGCCCGCGCCCGCTCGGCCGCCTCCCGCGCGCCCTCCGGGTCCGTCGCCGCCAGTCTCCGCGCCCGCTCCCGCCAGGCCCGCTCCTCGTCGGCCGCGTACTCCCGGCCCCGCCGGATCCGCCGCAACAACTCGTCCGCGTCCACGACATCCGTCATGAGGGGCGGGTACCCGCCGGAAGGCGGGTGATGGCACCGGCGTCGAAGGTGTTTGACGATGCCCCCGGGGGTCAGCCGAAGGGGAGAGAACCTGGCAATCCGGGCACCGTCCAGGGAGGAAAGGATGCTCGCCATGCACCGGACCAACTCCTCCGCGGCCCGGCCGGATCCCCGTCCACGCGTGCCCGGCCGGCCGGCCGAGGCCCGCAGGACCGTGGAGCGGGCGATGACCGAGGCCTGCCGGGCACGCGCCCTGCCGTGCCCGCCCGAGGCGGTGTCGGACGCGCTGCTCGTCACCTCCGAACTGACCACCAACGCCCTCCTGCACGGCGGCGGCATCACCGGCTTCGACGTCGGCGTCGACTCCGGCGGCGTCCGGGTCTCGGTGAGCGACCGCAGCGACGAGCTCCCGGTCGCCCCCCGGCCCGGGGACGAGCAGGACCGCACCCGGCCGCACGGCCGCGGCTGGCCCCTCGTGTGCCGGCTGGCACGGGACGTCCGCGTCGCCGAGCTGCCCTGCGGGGGCAAGCGCATCACGGCCGTCGTCCCCCTGAACTGAAGCGGTGGCGGAAGTTCCGCGACGCGGCGTTTGCCCCCACCACCGGGGGGCAGGCGGAGTTTCGTGCTTCGGACCGGAGGCGCGCGCCCGGCGGGGAACCGCTGCCGGGGCACGCACCTCGCGTGCCCCGTGGCTCCCCGCGGCGACCCCTGACACCACCGTTCGGGCCTGACCCGGAACCACTGTTCCGGCCGTGCCCTGAAACCACGTTCAGGAGCGATTCCGCATGCTGACCGACCTGTCGACGAACCGTCCCGGCGCGACCGCGCCCGCCGGCGCCCACGCCGCCACCTCCCCCGCCCCTGGCCGCCGCAACCACGACGACGCGCCCGACACCGCGGAACTTTTCTCCCGGCTGGCGAACCTGGACGAGGGACCCGAGCGGGACGCCGTGCGCGACGAGCTCGTGACCGCCTGGCTGCCCATGGCCCACCGGATCGCCGGCCGGTTCCGCGACCGCGGCGAGTCCGTCGAGGACCTGCGGCAGGTGGCCGCACTGGGACTGGTGAAGGCCGTCGACCGCTTCGACCCCTCCCGCGGTGCCTTCGAGAGTTACGCGGTGCCGACGATCACCGGTGAGGTCAAGCGGCACTTCCGCGACCGGATGTGGGCCCTGCGGGTGCCCCGCCGGGTACAGGAGCTGCGCAACCGGGTGCGGGTGGCCCGGCGTGAGCTCACCCAGCACCCCGGGAGCCCGGAACCCAGCGTGGCCGACCTCGCCGCCCACACCGGGCTCACCGAGGAGGAGGTGAACGCCGGCCTGGAGGCGCTGGAGAGCTTCAGCACCCTCTCCCTGGACGCCGAGCTGTCCGCCGGCGACGACGGCTACAGCCTCGCCGACACCCTCGGCGAGACGGAGACCTCCTACGACGTCGTGGTCGACCGCGAGGCCGCCAAGGAGGGGCTGCGCCGGCTGCCCGAGCGGGAGCGGGCCATCCTCTACATGCGCTTCTTCGAGGACATGACGCAGAGCCGGATCGCCGACCGGCTCGGCATCTCCCAGATGCACGTCTCCCGGCTGATCAGCCGGAGCTGCGCCCGCGTCCGCGACGAGGTGCTGGGCAGCCGCCGCCCGGGCGCCGGCCCCCGGTGACCGCTCACCCGCGGGGCTGGGCCGGCCCGCCCGCGACGCCGAGCGGACGCGCCAGGCCGGAGACGGCCTCGTCCAGCCGCTGCAGATGACGCAGCACCCGGTCGGTCACCCGGCCGTAGCGCGGGGTGCGCAGGGTTCCCGGCTCCAGCATCGACGCGATGCTGGAGCCGGTCTCGATCTCCACGGCGGCCCGCGGGTCCGCCACGTGCGCGGCGATCGCCTCGATGTTGTGCACGATCCGCCCGCACGCCCCCTTCAGCCGCGGGTCCGCCGCGATCGCCGGGTGAGTCGGCAGCAGTTCGGCCGTGGCCGCGAGGGAGCGCCCGTGGTAGGCGCACGTCTCCAGCAGGGCCACCACGTACCGGGCGGTGTCCCGGCGTGAGCGCAGCGGCGTGATCGGATGGGTCAGCGGCTGGCTTGCCGCCCGCAGGTCGGCCAGCGCCTGGTCCAGCTCGCGCGCCTGCTCCACCAGGTCGCCGGAGGAGCCGCCGCTCAGCTGGTCGACGGCTTCCCGCGTCAGCTCGGCGAGCCGGTCCAGGACCGCCACGAGGAGGTCGTTCGTCCGGCGGTCGGTGCGGATCGGCAGCACCACGGCCGCCGCGATCACCCCGCAGGCGGCGCCGAGCGCCGTCTCCTCGATCCGCAGCACCAGCACCGCCGCGCTGTACGTGTTCAGCAGCGTGTACAGCAGCCCCAGCATCGCCGTGACGAAGAACGACATCAGCGTGTACGACAGGGGCGCGGTGTAGAACATCGCGAAGATGAACAGCAGCACCAGCGCGAACGCCGTCCACGTGTGGTGCCCCACCAGCCCGGCGAGCCCGATCCCGGCCACCACGCCGAGCACCGTGCCCAGCAGCCGCCGGTAGCCCTTCACCAGGATCTCGCCGGTGGAGGCGGTGTTGATGAACACGATCCAGCAGGTCAGCACGGCCCAGTACCAGCGCTGACTGGACAGCAGTTCGCCACCGGCGATGGCCAGCGACGAGCCGACGGCCACCTGCACCGCGGCCCGCGTGGTGGGCCGCTGGAGCCCGGTCGGCTCCGCCTTCTCCGGCTCGCTCTCCTCGCTGATCTCGATCGCGGCGTCCTCCGCGTCCAGCTCCTCGCGGGAGCGGGCGGTGGCGGGGGTGTCGTCGGACTCGTCCTGCGGTCCGTCCAGCGCGACCCGCAGGCCCAGCGCGGCCCGGGCGGCCTCACCGAGCCCGCGGAAGACGTCCTGGACCGCCGGGGCGGCCGCGGGCAGGTTCTCCTCCTCGCGGTAGCCCAGCAGCCGGTTGCGCACCTGGGCGAGCGCGGTCCCCGACGCCTCGCCGGCCGGGCGCAGCATCAGCACCCGCAGCGACTTGAGGTCCCGGCGCAGCGCGGCCGTCGCCTCGTCGCGCACCGGCAGTTCGCCGCCGGACGGCAGCGCGGCGCCGGGCAGGTGCAGGGTCAGGGTGTCGGTCCGCTCGGCGCTGCGCGCGGTGAGCAGCAGCAGGCCGAGCCGCTCGGCGGCGATCTCGGCGTCGGCGATGCGGCGCTGCAGCAGCCGGGCCACCGCCGGGTCGGAGGTGCCGTCCTCCAGCCGCCCCTGGATCATGAGGGCCGTCTCGTGCAGCCGCGCGGTGCCGGTGCGCAGGTCCTCCAGGACCTTGTCCACGTCGTCGGGTCCGGCGTCCAGCAGCTCGGTCTGCGCGGCGATGAGCTGCGCGAGGCGGGCGCGGAAGGCCCGCCGCATCCGGTCCAGGGTGCCCGCCGGGGTCTGCGGCAGCAGCACGAAGCGGGCGGCGGCGCTGCACGCGAACGCCACCGCGATGACGCCGAACAGAGCCGGCAGCCCGGACGTCGTCGCCCCCACGAACAGGGAGAGGAAGTAGATCTGGAAGCCGATCAGCCCGAGCGCCGTGCCCCGGTCGCCGAACCGGCGGCCGTAGACGGCGCACGCGATGAGGACGACGAAGAACAGGTCCCCGGCGACGACCCGCTGGCTGAGCACGGCGCCGAGCGACACCGAGACCAGCGCCACCGGCAGGCCGAGGGCGAGCGTGACGGCCTGCGGGCCGCGCTGCTTCTCCCGGATGGCGAAGGTGGAGACCATGGCCGCCATGGCGCCGGCCACCAGGTGGGGCACCGGGACCCGCAGCACGGCGAGCACGGCGAGCGTCAGGGCGATCGCGACGACCGTGCGCAGTCCCGCGGTGAGCCGGAGCAGTCCTGGGTCCGACGCCGCGAGCCGGTCCCACATGCGTACCCGTCCCGACCGTGCCGCTGCGCTCACGCCGCCGTGCTCTCTCCCGTGTAAGAAAAAGATCTCCGTCCCAGCATCGCACGCGGGTCCGGACTACCTGCCCTCGGCCAGGGTCGCGGCCACCAGGGCGTTGGCGTGGCCGTGCCCGATCCCGTGCTCCGACTTCAGCCAGCCCACCAGCTCCATGTGCCGGGTCAGCGGCGAGGAGCGGATCAGCTCCTGCCACTCGGCGACCGGGCGGCCGTACTTCTTCTCGATCGAGGGGAAGTAGCTCGCCGGGCCCTTGACGGTCTTCTCGGTCATCGTTGGTGCGTCCCATCCGTGTGACGTGGTGCGGTCACAGGGGAAGACCGCCGGTCGGGTGGGAAATGATCGGCGGCCTCGGGGTGTTCCCGGTCACATCACGGCCGGTCGAGAGCGATGTCCCCCACCCGCTCGCGCACCTGCTCCGGCGTCAGGTACGAGTCGGTGTACTCGAAGTCCTTCAGCCGGGCGGGCTTGCGGGCCTGGAAGCCCGTGCGGACGAAATCGTCACCCGCGACCGCGTTCAGCAGCCAGTTTGTCATCACCCGGGTCTTGGCGACGTTGGTGCGCAGCGCCGACCAGTGGTAGCCGCGGGCCACCGCCTGCGCGGGCACCCCGCGCAGCTCGATGCCGAGCGGCTTGGACACCGCGTCCTTGCCGCCGAGGTCCACCACCAGCCCCAGGTCCCGGTGCTCGTACGGCCGCATCGGCAGGCCCCGCAGCGTCGCCATGACGTTGTCGGCGACCCGCTTGCCCTGCCGCATGGCGTGCTGCGCGGTGGGCGGGCAGAACGCGCCCTCCTGCTCCTTGGCCAGGTCCGGGACGGCCGCCGAGTCACCGAGCGCGAACACCCCGTCGTACCCCGGCAGGCACATCTCGGCGGTGACCGCCAGCCGGCCCTTGACCGTCTCCGCGTCGAGCGTGGCCATCAGGGGGCTGGCGACCACACCGGCCGTCCAGATCAGGGTGTGCGTCGGCACCACCCGGCCGTCGGTGAAGGTGACCTCCTCCGGTCCGGCCTTGGCGATCGACACGCCCAGCGAGATCTCGATGCCGCGCCGCCCGAGGATCGCCTGGGCGCTGCGGCCGAGCTTGTCGCCCAGCTCCGGCATGAGCTTGGGCGCGATGTCGATCAGGTGCCACTTGATCAGGCCCGGGTCCAGGCGCGGGTAGCGCTCGACGGCGGCGTGCGTCAGCCGTTGCAGGCAGGCCGCGGTCTCGGTGCCCGCGTAGCCGCCGCCGACCACCACGAACTGCAGCCGCGCGGCCCGCTCGGCCGGATCGTCGCTGGCGTCCGCCAGGTCGAGCTGCGAGATGACGTGGTCGCGGATGTAGGCGGCCTCGGCGAGGGTCTTCATCCCGAAGGCGTGATCGGTCAGGCCGGGGATGTCGAAGGTGCGGGTCACACTGCCCGGGGCGAGCACGATGTAGTCGTAGCGCTCGTTGACGATCTTGTCCGTGATGGTGCGGACGACGCACACCTTGGACTTCAGGTCCACGCCGATCGCGCCGCCCGGGATGATCCGGGTGCGGTACCGCGTGCTCCGGCGCAGGGACAGGGCGATCGACTGCGGTGTGAGCACACCGGAGGCGACCTGGGGCAGCAGCGGCAGGTACAACTGGTAGGCGAACGGCGTCACCAGGGCGACGTCGGCCTCGTCGGGGGCGAGTTTTCGCTCCAGGCGGCGAACGCACTCGACTCCGGCGAAGCCGGCGCCCACCACCAGGATCCTGGGTCGTGTCACTGTGTCCATCCCTTTCTGCGGCCTCAGGCGGTCCGAACCGACGCCGTCCGCCTGTCCCGGATCAGCGCGCACCAACTCCGATCTCACCGCGCCCCCGACCGCTGCGCCAGCGGGGCGCGGCAGGCAGCCGAACGTGTGCGGACCGGAAGGCCCCCGCGCCAGACGGGGTGACCGGCCCGCCCGCGCCTGCACGCCGGCAGCCGTCACCAGGGCAGGAAGGCGTGGATGTCCTTGCCCTTGTCGTGCACGACGACGCTGACCTGGGTGCACAGTGTGTGCATCAGGTGCCAGCCGATGCCGCCGCCACCCGTGCGCGGGTGGAAGGGCCGTGGCTCCGGCGCCGTCCGGTTCGTGTCCCGCATCGTCACGTGCACCCCGTCGAAGGTACGGCGCATCCGCAGGTCGAACGGGCCGGGCGCGTACTGGATCGCGTTCGCGGCCAGCTCCGTCACGACCAGCAGGATGTCGTCCCAGTACTCGTGCTCGCCCGGCGGCGCGTTCCGGGCGAGCGAGCACAGGTACTCCTCCGCCGCGATCCGCGCCCCCGTGACGTTGCGCAGCTCACCCGGGAAGGAGAACGTACGCTCGTGGCTCTCCTCCGAGGGCGGTGTGTCGTCCCAACGCGGCTCCGTCACCATCTCGCAATCTCCGGTCCCGGCCCGGAGGGGTCGGTCCCTCCGACCAGCACGCTCGTCGTTGCTGATCTCTCGCTCCGCTGCGGGTTCCCCGGGCTGCGCGGACTATCCGTCTCCCTTCGGCCCGGTGGGCCGGGCACCCCTGCTCAGCGGAAGACGTCGTCCGTCTCGTCCCACTCGGCGGGCTCCGGGACGAACGGGCGTGACCGGTGACGCGCCTGGTACATCGCCTCGATCTCGGCCGCGTGGTGCCGCACGACGGCGTCCCGGCGCAGTGTCATGGACGGTGTGAGGAACCCGTCGTGCGGCGCGAACGGTTCCTGCAGCACACGGTAGACCCTGATCGACTCCGCGCGGGGCACCCCGCTGTTGGCGTGGGCCACGGCCCGCGCGATCTCCTCCCGCAGCGCGTTCTCCTCGCGGAGCTCCCGGACGGGACGGTCTCCCGGCAGTGCCAGCGCGGCCCGCCAGTGCCCGAGGAAGTCCGCATCCAGGGTGATCAGGGCGCCGACGCAGGGCCGGCCGTCGCCGACCACCACCGCCTGCCGGACCAGCGGGTGCCGGCGCAGCCGCCGCTCCAGCGGGGCCGGCGCCACGCTCCTGCCGCCGCTGGTGACGATGGTGTCCCGCTTGCGCCCGGTGATCGTCAGATAGCCCTCGGGGTCCAGCCGGCCGAGGTCCCCGGTGGCCAGCCGGCCGCCCCGCGCCGCCGCCCCGGCACCGGCGTACCCCTGGAACACCGAGGGCCCGCGCACGAGGATCTCCCCGTCGTCCGCCACCTCGATCTCCGTGCCCGGCAGCGGCCGCCCGACGGTCCCGTACTTCGCCCGGCCGGGCGGCTGCGCGGTGATCACGCCGGAGGACTCGGTGAGCCCGTACCCGTCGAGGAGGGGGACGCCGATGCCCGCGTAGAACAGACACAGCTCGCGGTCCAGCGCGGACCCGCAGGAGGCGCCCCGCAGCACCCGGCCGCCGAGCGCGGCCCGCAGCCCGCGGTACACCGTCCGCTCGTACAGCGCGTGCTGGAGCCGCAGTTCCAGTCCCGGGCCCGGTCCGGTGCCCAGCCGCCGGCGCTCCTCGGCCGCGGCGAAGTCCCGCGCCGTCCGCGCGGCCCGCTCGAACAGGGCGCCCCGGCCGTCCTGCCCGGCGGTCCGCAGGAACGTCTTGTACAGCCGCTCGAACACCCACGGCGCACCGGGCAGGAACGTCGGCCGGAACGTGCCCAGGGACGAGGTCAGCGCCGCCTCGGTCAGCTCGGGCTCGTGCGCCATCAGCACCCCGCCGCGCACACACATCACCATGACCGTCAGGCCGTGGACGAGGGAGAACGGCAGGAAGGCCAGCACCGACGGCCGCTCACCCGGGGGCGCCGCGAGGTGCGCCCGGCCGGCCCGCAGCCGGTCGCCCGCATGAGCCAGGCCCCGGTGGCTGAGCGCGCAGCCCAGCGGGCGCCCGGTGGTGCCGGAGGTGTGGACGACGGCGGCCGTGGAGTCCGGCAGCACGATCCGGCGCAGCGACTCCACCGTGGTGTACGGGATCACCGAGCCCCGGTCGGCGAGAGCGGCCGGCGCGCCCGCGTCGAGCTGCCAGACGTGCCGCAGCCGCGGCAGCCGCGTACACGCGGTGCCCACGGTCATCGCGCCCTGCTCGTCCTCCACGACCACGGCCACACAGCCCGTGTCCCGCAGGATCCGCTCGACCTCGTCCCGGGCGGCGGCCGGATGGACCGGCACGATCTCGGCGCCCACGGTCCACAGCGCGTGGGCCAGCACCGTCCACTCGTAGCGGGTGCGGGCCATCAGGGCCACCCGGTGGCCGGGCGAGATCCCGGCCGCGATCAGGCCCTTGGCCAGCCCGACCACCTCGTCCCGCAGCCCGGCCGCCGTCACCTCCTCCCAGCCGGACGCGGCGGAACCGGCGCGGCGCGCCAGCACCGGCAGGTCCGGGGTCCGCTCCGCCGTCGTGAAGACGCTGTCGGCGAGGCCGCCGGTGAGCGGCGGGACGGGAGCGAGGGCGACGTCGCGCATGCGCTGCTCCTGGTGTGCGGAGGGCCACTGCGCCGATCGGCTCGGTGTCGGCGGTGCTCGAATGTAGCCCAGGTGTCCGCGCCCGGTGACGGGAACGGAGAAGTCGTGATCGGCTGATGATGTGCGCGTAACCGGGGGACTCGGGGGACATGAGCCATGTGAACCCCGACCCGGAACCCGAGCGCACGACCGGACTGGAACCCGGCGGGGGAGTTCCGCCCGGTGAGACACCGCCCGCCGAGAGCAGCATGCCCGAGGCCGGACCCCAGGAGCCGGAGGCCAGGAGCCGGGGCTGGGCCAAGGCCCCGCTGACGCTGATCCTGCTCCTGGTCGCGCTGATCGCGGCGTTCTTCCTGGTCTACGCCCTGATCCTGATCCTGTGAACCCCGGTGGCCCGCGGGGCGCTCACGCCTGCGTGCGCCGCACGCACTCGGTGACGACGTCCCGCAGGCTGCCGGTCCGCTCCAGCAGTTCGCGCTGTTCGCGGGCGCCGTTGCCGCTGCGCAGCAGCTCCTCGACGGTCCGCTCGGCGCGGTCCGCGTCGCCGCTGCCGCCGAGCGCGTCCCCGACGTGCTCCAGCAGGGCGCCCAGCACCTCCCGGGCGGGCCGGGGCCGCAGGGTGGCCGGGTCGAGCAGGTCCTCGTCCAGTCCGAACCGGGCGGCCTGCCAGTCGGCCAGCCGGAGCAGGCTGACCCCCGGGTCGGACACCGGCCGGCCCGCCCGCCAGTCCCGCGCCGCCGTCTCCACCAGGGCCCGGCTCAGCGTCGCGATCAGTACGGTGGTCTCCGCGCCCAGGCACACGTCCGCCACCCGGAGCTCCACGGTGGGGTAGCGGGCGGACAGCCGCGCGTCGAAGTACACCATGCCGTCGTCCAGGATGACCCCGGTCGCGACCATGTCGGCCACCCGCCGGTGGTACTCCTCCGGGGTCCCGAACGGCTCGGTCGGCCCGGCCGACGGCCAGCGGTTCCACACCCGGCTGCGGTAGCTGGCGTAGTTGGTGTCACGCCCCTGCCAGAACGGGGAGTTCCCGCTGATCGCGCGCAGCACGTGCAGCCAGGGGCGGATCCGGTCGAGGACGGCGACGCCCTCCTCGTCGGACTCCACCGACACGTGGACGTGGCAGCCGCACACGAGCTGCTCCCGGGTGGGCACGCCGTACCGCTCGGCCAGCCACCGGTAGCGCTCGTTCATGTTCAGGGAGGGGCTGACCGGCAGCGGCGAGCTGGCGAGCGCCGCCACCCCGCAGCCGATCTCCCCGGCGTGCCGGGCCGCCTCCTTGCGGCAGCGGACGATCTCCTCGCCGAGGGCCGTCATGTCCGACTGCGGATGCGTGGCGAACTCCAGCATCTGCCCGAACAGTTCCTTCTCGAACACGTCGTCCCCGGAGCCGTCCCGAGCCGCGCGGGCGAGTACCGGCGCCGCCAGCGCCTTGGGGTCGCCGCTGTCCGGGTCGACCAGGAGGAGTTCCTCCTCCACTCCGACGGTGCGCACCTGGTGCCGCCCTTCTGTCCGTGCCGCGGGGGCAGTCGTGGATCCGTACGACCCCGACTGCCCCTGGGACGGCCGCCGACACCTGCGGCTCTCAGCCCTCCGGCGCCAGCCAGACGGTGGCGAGCGGCGGCAGCGTCACCGTCAGGTGCTCGTCCCGGGGCCCGGCCGGCGCCCCGGTGCCGACCCCGCCGCCCCCGTAGCGGACGTCGTCGGTGTTCAGCACCTCCCGCCAGGCGGGCACGTCGCCGGGCACCCGCAGGCGGTAGTCCCGCCGGACGACGGGGGAGAAGTTCGACACCGCCAGCAGGGGGGCGCCGTCGGCGGCGAACCTCAGGAACGCCAGGACGTTGTCGTCCGCGGCGTCGCACAGCACCCACCGGAAGCCGCCCGGGTCGGTGTCCCGCTGCCACAGCGCCGGCGTCGCCCGGTACACCGCGTTCAGGTCCCGCACCAGGTCCCGCACGCCCCGGTGGTCACCGGCGGAGTGGTAGTCGTCGCCGAGCAGCCACCACTCCGGGCCGTGTGCCTCGGACCACTCGGCGCCCTGGGCGAACTCCTGCCCCATGAACAGCAGTTGCTTGCCCGGGTGGGCCCACATGAAGGCCAGGTAGGCACGGTGGTTCGCACGTCGCTGCCACCAGTCGCCGGGCATCTTCGACACCAGCGCCTGCTTGCCGTGGACCACCTCGTCGTGGGAGATGGGCAGGACGTAGTTCTCGCTGTAGGCGTACACCACCGAGAACGTCATCTCGTCGTGGTGGTACTTGCGGTGCACCGGCTCCTTCTGGATGTACTGGAGCGAGTCGTGCATCCAGCCCATGTTCCACTTCAGCCCGAACCCGAGCCCGCCGGAGTCCGTGGGCCGGGTCACCCCGTCCCAGGCGGTGGACTCCTCGGCGATGGTCACCACGCCCGGGCAGCGCCGGTACACCGTGGCGTTCATCTCCTGGAGGAAGGCGACCGCGTCGAGGTCCTCCCGGCCGCCGAACACGTTCGGCTCCCACTGGCCGGAGTCGCGCGAGTAGTCCAGGTAGAGCATCGAGGCGACCGCGTCCACGCGCAGCCCGTCGATGTGGAACTCCTCACACCAGTACACCGCGTTCGCCACGAGGAAGTTGCGCACCTCGGTGCGGCCGTAGTCGAACTCGTACGTGCCCCAGTCCGGGTGCTCGGCCCGCGTGGCGTTCCCGGGCTCGTACAGCGGGTCCCCGTCGAACCGGGCCAGCGCCCAGTCGTCCTTCGGGAAGTGCGCCGGCACCCAGTCCATGATCACGCCGAGACCGGCCCGGTGGCAGGCGTCCACGAAGTGGCGGAAGTCGTCGGGGGAGCCCAGCCGCGGGGTGGGCGCGTAGTAGGACGTGACCTGGTAGCCCCAGGAGCCGCTGAAGGGATGCCCGGCCACCGGCATCAGCTCCACATGGGTGAAGCCCATGTCCTTGGCGTAGGCGGGGAGTTCCTCCGCCAGCTCGCGGTACGACAGGCCGGGCCGCCACGAGGGCAGGTGCACCTCGTACACCGAGAGCGGCGCCTGGTGCACGGGTGTGTCACCGCGGTGCGCCATCCACTCGGCGTCGCCCCACTCGTACCCGGACGACGTCACCACCGACGCGGTGTCCGGCGGCACCTCCGCGCACCGCGCCATCGGGTCGGCCTTCAGGAACCGGTGCCCGTACCGGGAGGTGATCTCGAACTTGTACCGGGTGCCCTCGCCGATCCCGGGCAGGAACAGCTCCCACACCCCGGACGCGCCGAGCGACCGCATCGGGTACTGGGTGCCGTCCCAGTACGTGAAGTCCCCGGCCACCCGCACCCCTCGCGCGTTGGGCGCCCAGACGGTGAAGCGGGTGCCTGCCACGCCCTGGTGGACCATCGGCTCGGCGCCGAGCGCCCGCCAGAGCCGCTCGTGCCGGCCCTCCCGGATCAGGTGCAGGTCCAGCTCGCCGAGGGCGGGCAGGAAGCGGTACGGGTCCTGCACCTCCTGCTCCGCGTCGCCGTACGCCACCGCGAGGGTGTACGGCGGGATCTCCGCGAGGGGCAGGACGGTGGCGAAGAGTCCGTCGCCCTCCGACCACATCTCGGTGCGGGTGCCGTCGATCACGACACTCACCGACCGCGCGTTCGGGCGCAGCGCCCGGAACAGCGTGCCGCCCGGCACCGGGTGGGCGCCCAGCAGGGCGTGCGGATCGTGGTGCGCGCCGGCCAGCAGCCGGCCGCGGTCGGCCGGGTCCAGCGGGACGGCCGCGGGCGGCACGGGGCCCGCGGTCTCGGGACGCGTGGTGTCCTTCAGCGCCATGGGTCAGCCTCCCCACACGGCGAGCCGTTTGATCGCCGCCATCGGGACCGGCAGCCAGTCCGGTCGGTGTCTCGCCTCGTACAGCACCTCGTAGACCGCCCTGTCCGTCTCGTGCGCGCGCAGCAGCGCGTGCTTCTTGCGTGGATCCCAGCCCGCGCGGGCCGCGTAGCCGGCGCAGAACGCCTCCCGGCAGCGGCGCGCCCACTCGGGTCGCCAGGGGCGCCGCTGCCGGGCCGCGTAGTCGAAGGAGCGCAGCATCCCGGCGACGTCGCGCACCGGGGACTGCGGGGCCCGCCGTTCGGCCAGCGGACGGGACGGCTCGCCCTCGAAGTCGATGACGAACCAGTCGCGGCCCGCCCGCAGCACCTGCCCGAGGTGCAGGTCGCCGTGGATGCGCTGGGCGGGCGGTCCGGCGTCGCAGGTGGCCAGCGCCCCGAACGCGGCCTTCAGCCCCGGCACGAAGGGGAGCAGGTCCGGCACCGCGTGCGCGGCGGCGTCCAGCCGCGCGCACATCGCGTCGGCCGTGCGGCCGTTCTCGCCCGGCCCGGCCGGCGGGAACGCCTCGGCCAGCGCGAGGTGCACCTCGGCCATGGCGCGGCCCAGCGCGTGGGCCTCGGCGGTGAAGTCCTCGCCCGCGGCCAGCGCGCCGAGCGCCAGCGACCAGCCGTCGGTGGCGTCCGGCAGGAACGGCTGGAGCACACCGAGGGTGGCCCGGCGCGGGGCGGTCGTGGTGAACCACGCCACCGGCGCGGGCACCCGCGCGCAGCCCTGCGCGGCCAGTGCCGCCGGTACCTCCAGGTCCGGGTTGACGCCCGGCTGGATCCGCCGGAACACCTTGAGGATGTACGCGTCGCCGTACACGATCGAGGAGTTGGACTGCTCGGCGTCCAGCAGCCGCGGCGGCAGCCCCCCGGGCAGCTCGGCCTCCGGGGCCGTCCCGAAGCGCAGCGGGCCCGCCGCGCCGGGCCGGCGCAGCCGCTCCAGCAGCAGGTCGGCCGAGCGCGGGTCGTACAGCGCGTCGTACACCGCGAGGCCGGCCAGCGGGCCCTCCTCGGCGCGGCCGATGAACGCCCGTTGCAGGCGCGGGGCGAGGTGCCGGCGCAGCCCCAGCAGCAACTGGTAGCAGTCCCCGGGCGGGGGAGTGCCGCCGGGGGCGGGCACCGGCGCGTGCGAAGCGTGCACCAGCAGGTGCAGGCAGCCCGGGAACAGCTCGGTCACGGACAGCACCGACAGATCGGTGACGGGCCGGTCCTTGCCCGCGAACCAGCGTTGCCTCGGCAGCCATTCGCGCAGCAGACCGCCCAGCGAGGCCAGGGGCCCGTCGGCGCCGGCGGCGGCGCGCGGTCGGGGGGTGATGGTCTTCGGCATGGTGACGCGTCCTTTCCTCGGCGCCGGCGGGTCAGCGGCGGCCGATGCGGGATGCGACTCGGGTGAGCCGGAACCAGTAGAAGCCGTGGCCCTGCAGGGTGAGCAGGTAGGGCAGTTCACCGATCGCCGGGAACCGGACGCCGCCGATCAGCTCGACGGGGTGCCGTCCGTCGTAGGCACGCAGGTCGAGTTCGGTGGGCTGGGCGAAGCGGGAGAAGTTGTTCACGCACAGCACCAGGTCGTCGCCGTACTCGCGCAGGAACGCCAGGACCGCCGGGTTGGACGAGGTCAGTTCCGTGAACGAGCCGAGTCCGAAGGCGGGGTTCTGCTTGCGGATCTCGATCATGCGGCGGGTCCAGTGCAGCAGGCTGGACGGGGACGACATGGAGGCTTCCACGTTGGTGACCTGGTAGCCGTGGACGGGGTCCATGATCGTGGGCAGGAAGAGGCGTCCGGGGTCGCAGGAGGAGAAGCCGGCGTTGCGGTCGGGTGTCCACTGCATGGGGGTGCGCACCGCGTCGCGGTCGCCGAGCCAGATGTTGTCGCCCATGCCGATCTCGTCGCCGTAGTAGAGGATCGGCGAGCCGGGCAGGGACAGCAGCAGCGCGGTGAACAGCTCGATCTGGTTGCGGTCGTTGTCGAGCAGGGGGGCCAGGCGCCGGCGGATGCCGATGTTGGCGCGCATGCGGGGGTCCTTGGCGTACTCCGCCCACATGTAGTCGCGTTCCTCGTCGGTGACCATCTCCAGGGTCAGCTCGTCGTGGTTGCGCAGGAAGATCCCCCACTGGCAGTGGGTGGGGATGGCCGGCGTCTTGGCCAGGATCTCGGAGACGGGGTGGCGGGACTCGCGGCGCACGGCCATGAAGATGCGCGGCATGACGGGGAAGTGGAACGCCATGTGGCACTCGTCGCCGCCGGTGCTGTAGTCGCCGAAGTAGTCGACGACGTCCTCGGGCCACTGGTTCGCCTCGGCGAGGAGCACGGTGTCCGGGTACATCGCGTCGATCTCCCGCCGGACCCGCCTGAGGAAGGCGTGTGTGGCGGGCAGGTTCTCGCAGTTGGTGCCCTCCTCCGAGTAGAGGTAGGGCACCGCGTCCAGCCGGAACCCGTCGATGCCCAGGTCGAGCCAGAAGCGCAGGGCGGCGAGCACCTCCTCCTGCACGGCCGGGTTCTCGTAGTTCAGGTCCGGCTGGTGGGAGAAGAAGCGGTGGAAGTAGTACTGGCCGCGGACCGGGTCGAAGGTCCAGTTGGAGACCTCGGTGTCGACGAAGATGATCCGCGCGTCCTGGTACTGCTTGTCGTCGTCGGCCCACATGTAGTAGTCGCCGTAGGGGCCTTCGGGGTTCTTGCGGGACTCCAGGAACCACGGGTGCTGGTCGCTGGTGTGGTTCATGACGAAGTCGATGATCACGCGCATGCCGCGCTGGTGGGCGGCGTCCACGAACTCCACGAAGTCGGCCAGGTCGCCGAATTCCGGAAGGACGGCGGTGTAGTCGGCGACGTCGTAACCGCCGTCCCGCAGCGGGGACTTGAAGAACGGCGGCAACCACAGGCAGTCCACGCCGAGCCACTGGAGGTAGTCCAGCTTGGCGGTCAGGCCCCTCAGGTCGCCCACGCCGTCGCCGTTGCTGTCGTGGAAGGAGCGGACCAGGACCTCGTAGAAGACGGCGCGTTTGAACCACTCCGGGTCCCGGTCCTTGGCGGGGGTGTCCTCGAAGGTGTCCGGTACGGGCTCGTTGACGGTCATGAGGCTGCGGGCCCTCCGTTCTGGGGCGTCGCACGCCCGGCGTGGAGCACGTGCGCCGGCGCGTCACCGGGCGTCAGCCGCACGTAGTTGGTCCTGCCCCAGCGGTACGTCTCGCCCGTCAGTTCGTCGTGCACCGACAGGGCGGCGTCCCAGTCCAGGCCGAGTTGCGGCATGTCCAACGAGACCGTGGCCTCCTGGGTGTGCTGCGGGTCGAGGTTGACGACCACGATGACCGTGTCCGTGCCGGTGCTCTTGCTGTAGGCGAGCACGGCGTCGTTGTCGGTCGGGTGGAAACGGAGGTTGCGCAGGCGCTGCAGCGCGGGGTGTGTCCTGCGTACCTCGTTGAGCCGGGTGATCAGGGGGGCGATGGTGCGGCCCTCGCGTGCGGCGGCCTCCCAGTCGCGGGGCCTGAGCTGGTACTTCTCCGAGTCCAGGTACTCCTCGCTGCCCTCCCGCAGGGGGGTGTTCTCGCAGAGTTCGTAGCCGCTGTAGACGCCCCAGGAGGGGGAGAGGGTGGCGGCGAGGACGGCGCGGACCTCGAAGGCGGGGCGGCCGCCGTGCTGGAGGTAGGCGTGCAGGATGTCGGGAGTGCTGGGGAAGAGGTTGGGCCGCATCCAGGCCGCCGCCTCGCCGGACAGCTCGGTGAGGTACTCGGTCAGCTCCTGTTTGTCGTTGCGCCAGGTGAAGTACGTGTACGACTGCTGGAAGCCGATCTGGGCGAGCGTGTGCATCATCGCGGGCCGGGTGAACGCCTCCGCGAGGAAGATCACGTCGGGGTCCTCGCGGTTGACCTCGCCGATCACCCGTTCCCAGAAGACGACCGGTTTGGTGTGGGGGTTGTCCACCCGGAAGATCCGCACCCCGTGGTCCGTCCAGTGCCGCAGCACCCGGACCGTCTCGGCGACCAGGCCGTCCATGTCCTGGTCGAAGGCGATGGGGTAGATGTCCTGGTACTTCTTCGGGGGGTTCTCCGCGTGGGCGATGGAGCCGTCGGGGCGGTGGTGGAACCACTCGGGGTGCTTGTGGACCCACGGGTGGTCCGGGGAGCACTGGAGCGCGAAGTCGAGGGCGACCTCCAGGCCGTGGGCGCGGGCCTCGGCGACGAAGAAGTCGAAGTCCTCCAGGGTGCCCAGCGCGGGGTGCACGGCGTCGTGGCCGCCCTCGGGGGAGCCGATGGCCCAGGGCACGCCGACGTCGTCGGGGCCGGCGGTGAGGGTGTTGTTGCGGCCCTTGCGGAAGGTGGTGCCGATGGGGTGGACGGGGGGCAGGTAGACGACGTCGAAGCCCATCGCCGCGATGGCCTCCAGCCGGCGGGCCGCGGTGCGGAAGGTGCCGTGGGGCTGCTCGGCGGTGCCCTCCGAGCGGGGGAAGAACTCGTACCAGGAGCCGTACAGGGCGCGTTCGCGTTCCACCAGCAGCGGCATCGGGTCCGAGGCGGTCACCAGCTCCCGCAGCGGATACCGGGCGAGCACCCCCCGCACCTCCGGCGACAGCGCCGCCTCCAGACGGTGGTGCACCGACAGGGTGTCGTCACCGAGGGCCCGTGCGGCGGCCGACACCAGGTCGCGCTCCGGGCCCCGGGGCACCCCGGCCGCGGCGCGCCCGTACAGCTCGGCGCCGTCCTCGAGCACCAGGCCGGTGTCGATCCCGGCCGGCACCTTCACGGACGCGACGTGCCGCCAGGTCGCCAGCGGATCGCTCCACGCCTCCACCCGGTAGGTCCAGTGGCCCGTCGAGTCCGGGGTGACCTCCGCGCCCCAGCGGTCGCTGCCCGGGGCGAGCTCCCGCATGGGCGTCCAGGGACCGCGCCGGCCCGCCGGATCGCGCAGGACCACGTTGGCGCCCACGGCGTCGTGCCCTTCGCGGAACACGGTGGCGGTGACCTCGAAGGTCTCCCCGGCCACCGCTTTCGCCGGGCGCCTGCCGCACTCCACGGCCGGCCGGACGTCACGTACCGGTACACGGCCGATGGCCGGGGTCCTGCGCATGTATCTCACCTCCGCCGTGCGCGAAGCCGGGCACCCGGCCCGGCTTCGCGATCCGATAGTCGGGCCGGCGCGTGCCGAGCCCGAGGGGAACGCCTTGTACGGTGCCAGGTCAGGGGCTTGGTGCCGTGGATCGCCGCTCCGGTGGCGACGCTCTTCTCCCCGCCCGGCGTGGCTGCGGCCGACCGTCCTGCTCGCGCAGGTAGGTGACCGGGTTCGTGCGCAGATAGCGCTCCGCCGCGTCCGCCGCCTCGCGGGCGCAGCGTTTGCCCATCAGCACGCACAGCGTGTAACCCGAGTCCTCGAAGGTGGCCCGGACCGCGCGGTCGTGGGGCGAGGCGAGCATGACGCGCTCCCACGCCCGGTAACGCCGCAACTGCCGGGCCACTTCGCCCTTGGCGGGTAGCAGCATGGCCCTCTTCACCTTCCACGCTCTCGACTGGGCGCGTTCCCGACGGTCGGGTGGTGTCCGCGCGCAGGGGTGCGGCACCGTTACGGCGATCGAGGCTTTCACTCATGGTGCACGCGGGACGACGCAGCGTCTTGTTGGAGCTTCAACCGTTACGGGTGCCGGGTGCTCGTGTTGCACGAATGGCGTAGCGCCCGCACCGTGGAGGTGACTCGGAAGCGACAACCGCTCACGCTATGTGTCCGGGGTGCTTCCCGGACGGGGCCAGGGGAGCGAGAGCTTCGCCGGTGAGGAGCGAGCGACGATGAAGACCGCAGTGCCCTGCTACTACCACCTCGACGTGGAAGTCAGTCCGGAACGGGTGGGACAGGTCAGCCGCATCCTGGCCGCCCACCTCCGCCACTGGGATCTCGACACCCTCGTGGACCCCGTCTGCCGCGGCGCCGAAATGCTGCTGCGGGCCATCGACGCGCACGCGACGGACAAGCACACCTCGATCGAGCTGTGGTGGAACGGACAGCACCTCATCACCGCCTTCGGTGACGACGACCCGGACCTGCGCCCCGACCAGGACCTTCGCTCGTGCCTGGCGGACATCGCCGCCATGAGCGACGGCTGGGGCTGCTGCGCCCCGGACACCGGCAGCAAGATCATCTGGTTCTCCCAGCGCGCCCGCGCCGGCCAGCGGGTGCCGCTGGTGCCCCTCGCCCCGGACTCCACGCTGCGGACGGGCCTGAGGGTTCCCCGCGAGGAGCCGACTGCCGCGCTGGCCGCACTCGCGCCCGCCGGCGACGACGTCCTGGAGGGCAGCCGGTGACCGCCCGCCCGTCCCGTGCAGGGGTGCCCGTCTGGAGCGGGCACCCCTACCCGTTGGGCGCCGTGTTCGACGGGCAGGGCACCAACTTCGCGCTCTTCAGCGAGGTGGCCGAACGCGTCGAGCTGATCCTCGTCGACGACGCCGGCACCGACACCCCCGTCCGGCTGCACGAGGTCGACGGGTCCGTGTGGCACGCCTACCTGCCCGGCGTCGGCCCCGGCCGGCGCTACGGCTACCGGGTGCACGGCCCCTGGCAGCCGTCGCTCGGCCACCGCTGCAACCCGGCCAAGCTGCTGCTCGACCCGTACGCCCGCGCCGTGGACGGCCAGATCGACAACCACCCCTCGCTGTACGAGCGGGCGCCGGACGGACCCGCCCCGGCCGACAGCGCGGGCCACACCATGCTGGGCGTGGTCGCCGACCCGTTCTTCGACTGGGGCGACGACCGCCCGCCCGGGACGCCGTACGCGGAGACGGTGATCTACGAGGCCCACGTCCGCGGTCTCACCATGACCCACCCGGACGTGCCCGAGCGGCTGCGCGGCACGTACGCCGGCCTCGCGCACCCCGCCGTCACCGGGCACCTCACCTCGCTCGGGGTCACCGCGGTGGAGCTGATGCCGGTCCACCAGTTCGTGCACGACGGCGTCCTCCAGGACCGGGGCCTGGCCAACTACTGGGGCTACAACACCATCGGCTTCTTCGCCCCGCACAACGGGTACGCGGCCCTGGGCACCCGCGGCGGGCAGGTCGAGGAGTTCAAGGCCATGGTCAAGGCGCTGCACGCGGCCGGCCTCGAAGTCATCCTCGACGTGGTCTACAACCACACCGCCGAGGGCAACCAGTTCGGCCCCACGCTGTCCTTCCGCGGCATCGACAACGCCTCCTACTACCGGCTGGTCGACGGCGACTGGGCGCACTACTACGACACCACCGGCACCGGCAACAGCCTGCTGATGCGCCACCCCTACGTACTCCAGCTCATCATGGACTCGCTGCGGTACTGGGTCACCGAGATGCACGTCGACGGCTTCCGCTTCGACCTCGCGGCCACCCTGGCCCGGCAGTTCCACGAGGTGGACCGGCTCTCGGCGTTCTTCGACCTGATCCAGCAGGACCCGGTGATCAGCCGGGTGAAGCTGATCGCCGAACCCTGGGACCTGGGGGAGGGCGGCTACCAGGTGGGCAACTTCCCGCCGCTGTGGTCGGAGTGGAACGGCAAGTACCGGGACGCCGTGCGGGACTTCTGGCGGGCCGAGCCGGGTTCGCTCGGCGAGTTCGCCTCCCGGCTGACCGGTTCCTCGGACATCTACCAGCACAGCCGGCGCCGGCCGCGCGCGAGCGTCAACTTCGTCACCGCGCACGACGGTTTCACCCTGCGCGACCTGGTGTCGTACAACGACAAGCACAACGAGGCCAACGGCGAGGACAACCGGGACGGCGAGAACCACAACCGCTCGTGGAACTGCGGGGCGGAGGGCGCGACCCGCGACCCCGCGATCCTCGAACTCCGCGCCCGCCAGCAGCGCAACCTGCTGGCCACGCTGCTGCTCTCGCAGGGCATCCCCATGCTCAGCCACGGCGACGAGCTCGGCCGCACCCAGCACGGCAACAACAACGCCTACTGCCAGGACAGCGAGACCTCCTGGATCGACTGGCGGCTGACCGGGGAGCAGCGGGCCCTGATGGAGTTCACCGGCCGCCTCATCGCCCTGCGCGCCGCGCACCCGGTGCTGCGCCGCCGCCGCTTCTTCCGCGGCGAGACCCCGACCAACGCCGAGCAGCCGCTGCCCGACCTGATGTGGCTCAGGCCGGACGCCCGCGAGATGACCGCCCGGGACTGGCAGCGCGGCGACGCGCACACGGTCGGCGCGTTCCTCAACGGCGACGCCATCGCCGAGCGCGACCCGCACGGCGGCCGCATGGTCGACGACTCCTTCCTGCTGCTGGTCAACGGCTACTGGGAGCCGGTCGACTTCCGTCTGCCCGGCCACTCCTTCGGCGAGTGCTGGACCGCGCTGATCGACACCGCCGAGCCGGACGGCGTCCCCGACGAACGCGAGCACAAGGCCGGCACCAGACTGCGCGTCGAGGCCCGCAGCCTCATCCTGCTCTCCCGCCCGTCCCGTCCGGCACCGCCGTCACGCCGGGCACGCGGGTCACAGAAGTCACGCGGGTCACAGGGGTCGCGCGGGTCCAAGCGATCACGCAGGCCGCGGCGGTCGCGCTAGCGGTCACGGAAGGCCGCGCGGCGGGCCGTGGCGCACCCGGGGTGCGCCACGGCCCGCGGCTCAGCGGGCGTGGCGTGCCGTCACCGTGAACTGCGCGCCGTCGGCGTCCCGCAGGATCGCCTCGGTCTCGTCCTCGCTCAGCACGCTGCCGCCGTGCTTCTCCGCCGCGCGGACGCAGCCGGGCACGTCGTCCACGGTGAAGTGCACCTGCCAGTGCGGTCGCACGGACGGGTCCGGGGCGGCCTCCACCGCGCCCGAGTCGATGTGCGCGACCGCGTCACCGCGGCTGCGCAGTATCACCTCGTCGCCGTTGTACTCGACCTCGCAGCAGCCCGGCAGCCCGGTCGCCCAGTCCAGGACCTCGCCGTAGAAGATCGCGGCGTCGAAGGCGTCCCGGGTGTGCAGCCGTATGAAGGTCGGTGCCGCGTGCCGCCACGTCTCCCAGTTGGTGACCAGCTCACCCTGCCAGATCCCGAACGTGGCCCCGTCCCGGTCCGCGAGCAGGGCGGCCCGGCCGGGCGGGAACGACAGCGGCCCGACCGCCGCCGTGCCACCGCGCTCCCGGGCCCGGGACGCGGCCACGTCGGCGTCCGGCACCGCGAAGTACGGCGTCCAGGCAACCGCCATCTGCCACATGGAGGCGACGGCCGCGATCCCGGCCACCGGGACCCCGTCGGCCAGGGCGATCCGGAAGTGCTCGCCGAGTTTGGCGCCGCGCCAGCGCCAGCCCAGGACGGCCGTGTAGAAGTCCTGGGTGGCCTGGAGATCGCGGCTGGTCAGGCTCACCCAGCACGGTGCGCCGAAGACGGCGTGGGTGGACATGACGTCTTTCCTGCGCGGTCCGCCGGCGGCGGTGCTGTCGTGGTTCATGGCAGTCGCGTCCTGCTCTCGGGGCCGGGCGGCCACCGGTCTGACACCAGTGTCCGGCCGGACGGGGTGGGATCGCTCGCCGAGTACCCCGACCGGCCGAGGGGCAGGCCACCGCGCCCGGCGGGAGAGGGCACGGCAAGGGGGGAGAGGGCACGACAGGCCGGCCCGCCGCCGGGGTCCCGGCGGTGAGGGGACGGGCCGGCGGACCGGCGGGGGCCGGTCAGCGGATCTCCGCCAGCAGTTCCTCGCGCAGCCGCTCGAAGCAGCTGCTCAGCAGCCGCGATACGTGCATCTGCGAGATGCCGAGCTGCTCGGCGATCCGGCTCTGGGTCATCCCGCGGAAGAACCGCAGGTAGAGAATGGTGCGCTCGCGCTCGGGCAGCATCGCCAGGCACGGCTTGACGGAGGCCCGGTCCACGACGAGGTCGAACCCGGGGTCGGGACCGCCCAGCGAATCGCCGAGTACGTAACCGTCCGTGCCGGCCACCTCGGCGTCCAGTGACAGCGCCGAGAAGCACTCCAGCGCCTCCATGCCCGCGCGCACCTCGTCCTCGGCGAGTCCCGTGTGGGCCGCGATCTCGGCGACGGTGGGCGCCCGGCCCGAGGTGCACTGCGCCAGCTCCTTCGCGGCGGTACGGACCCGGTTGCGCAGGTCCTGCACCCGGCGCGGAACGTGCAGGGTCCACATGTGGTCCCGGAAGTGGCGCTTGATCTCCCCGGTGATGGTGGGCACGGCGTACGCCTCGAACGCACGGCCGCGCTCGGGGTCGTAGTGGTCGACGGCCTTGACCAGGCCCAGCGCGGCCACCTGGTAGAGGTCTTCGAGGGCCTCGCCGCGGCCGCGGAAGCGTACGGCGATCCGCTCGGCCATCGGCAGCCACAGCCGGACCAGTTCGTCCCTGAGTGCCTGGCGCTCGGGGCCGTCGGCCAGTGCGGCGAGCCGTTCGAAGGCCTCGCCCGTGTCCGGGGCGTCATCGTGCGGATGGGGCTTTGTGCTGCCGGTGACGGGCATTGCGCACCTCTCTCAGCAGGTGCTGGTGAACAGACACCGTGGGAGGTGCGCGCGGACCGAGAAGGGCATCGGGGCGCCCGGCGTCACCGGCTCCCACGGGAAGTGCCTCCTGTCCGAAGCACTATCATCACTTTCCCACAGGTGGACATCTCAAAACAAATGAGACATATGGGTGAGAATGCATAGTCATCACCGGCAGGGCCCGCCGCCCCCCGCGGGGGGCCCGGTCCCCGCGCCGTCCGGCCCACCGGTCCCGGGACGGACGTGATGTGCGGCACGCACGCGCACGCGTGTGGAGCGGCTCCCGAACGGATAGTGCCTGCGCAGCGCTTGATCAACGATCAAAGCGGGCGAATTCCCTGGCCACGGCGCATTCCACTCATTTGACAGTGCGCTCGGCACACAGATAGACAGCAGCTCTCGAAGGTCGAGAGGGGCACTGTGTACGAGCCGAACGTGGTCGGGGACTGGCAGGAGTACGAGGAGCAGGCCGGTCTGCGGGTCCGCGTACACCGCCTGGAGGCCGCCGAGCCGCCGCGCGGACGCGACGACGCCGCCGCCGGGCTGACGTACTTCAGTGTCCGGGTGACCGTCGAGAACCGCGGCGCGCGGCACTTCGGCATCCACCTGGAGGACGGCCAGCTCGACGTCCGCGTCGGTCCCGACGGCGAGGGCGCCTTCATCGACTGGCGCAACTCCCAGTTCATCGAGGGCTTCGACGTCTATCCGCTGCGCCGGGCCACCGCCGTGCTCTACGCCGCCGCGCCCGAGGGCGCCCTCACCCACGTGGACGTACAGGTGCAGGTGCGGGTGGACGACGAGTGGGCCGACCGCCGGCTGTGGACGGGCGGCATCGGCGTCACCGAGGCCACCGCGGCCCCCGCGCCCACGGGCGCCGGGCAGGGCGGCCTCGCCCACCAGGTCTCCGCCTTCCTGCGGGACCAGGCGGAGCCCGGCGCCGCCTGAGGCGGACGGGGCGGGTCCGGGGCGCCGCCGGAGTCCGGTGCGCGGCGCGCCGTACGCGCCGCGCCCTACTCGCTCAGTGCGCGATGCCGTCGATGATCTCCCGTGCGCCCTGCCGCAGCAGCGCCACCGCGACCGAGGTGCCGAGGGTGGCCGGGTCGAGCCGCCCCGCCCACTCGTGGGCGTTCAGCCGCGTCTTGCCGTCCGGGGTGAACACGCAGGCCCGCAGGGAGAGTTCCCCGCCGCGGTCCACGCGCGCGAAGCCGGCGATCGGGCTGTTGCAGTGGCCCTGGAGGACGTGCAGGAACATCCGTTCGGCCGTCGCCTCGCGGTGCGTGTCCGGGTCGCCGAGTCCGCTGACGGCGTCGATCAGCACGGCGTCGTCCTCGCGGCACTGCAGGGCGAGGATGCCCGCGCCGATCGGCGGCATCATCTCCTCCGTCGACAGCACCTCGCTGATCACGTCGGGCCGGCCGATCCGCTCCAGGCCGGACACCGCCAGCAGCAGCGCGTCCGCCTCGCCCGCGGCCAGCTTCTCCAGCCGGCGGTTGGCGTTGCCGCGGAACGGCACGCACTGGAGGTGCGGGTGGGTGGCGGCCAGCTGGGCGATCCGGCGCACCGAGGAGGTGCCGATCCGGGCGCCGGCCGGCAGCTCGTCCAGGGTCAGGCCGCCGGGGTGCACCAGCGCGTCCCGGATGTCGTCCCGCTTCAGGAACGCGGCGAACACGGTCCCGGCGGGCAGTGGACGGTCGGCGGGCACGTCCTTGACGCAGTGCACCGCGAGGTCCGCCTCCCCGGCCAGCAGGGCCGCGTCCACCTCCTTGGTGAACGCCCCCTTGCCCTCGACCTCGGACAGCTCGCCCAGCCACTTGTCACCGGTCGTCTTCACCGGGACCACCTCGGTCCTGACACCCGGGTGCAGTACGGCCAACTCGGCGCGGACCCGCTCTACCTGGGCCAGGGCCATGGGGGAGTCGCGGGAGACGATACGGATCAGTTCCGGCACAGACATGGGACCACGATAGCCCTTGGCAGCGGTCCGCTTCCGACCGGTCACAGTACGCCGTGACGGACCGGACGGCCCGCACGGACCGGTGGACCACGCTCCGGTGCCGCGTCCGGCGGCCGGCGGCCTCAGCCGGGCCGGCCGAAGGGGCGCGCGGGCGGGCCGGGGGCCCGGTGCACCCGGCGCCGGTGGGACCGGGGAGGCCCTGGGCGCGGCCCGCCCCCTCCTCAAGTGCCCTCGCCCTGCGGCAGGTTCGCCGACGAGGTCTCCGGGGTGAGGTCCGGGCGCAGGCGGAGCCAGGAGGAGTGGCGGAGCATGCCGTCGCGGGTCCGGGTGCTGTAGCCGACCTCGCCCACCAGGCGGGGGAGCACCCAGCGCGCCTGCGCGATCCGCGGTGCCGGGTCGAAGGGGCAGCGGTCGCTCGCCGCGTCCCGGAGCAGTTCCGCCAACCGGGTGCGCTCCGCCCCGCTCCAGCCGGTGCCGACCCCGCCCACGTACCGCAGCCGGCCGTCCGGGTCCCGCTGGCCGACCAGGACCGCTCCGGGCAGCCCGGTCAGCCGGCCCCGGCCGGGCAGCCAGCCGCCGACGACCACGTCCTCGGCGCGCGTGTTCCGGATCTTGATCCAGGCGCGGGAGCGGACCCCGGGCTCGTACACCGAGTCCAGCCGCTTGCACACCAGGCCCTCCAGGCCGTGCTCGCGGGTGGCGCGCAGCGCCTCGGCGCCGTGTCCCGTCACGGCGCCCGGTGTCGACCAGTGCGGCCCGGTCAGGCCCAGCTCCGTCAGCCGGGCCCGGCGCCGCGTGTACGGCAGCCGTACCAGCGGCTCGGCGAGGAACGGCACGTCGAACAGGACCAAGTGCACCGGCACCCGGGCGGCCCGCCGCGCCGCCCGCGCCGGGGCGTGCGCGAGGCCCATCCGGCTCTGGAGCAGCTGGAAGTCGGCGCGTCCCCGGGCGTCCAGGGCCAGTACCTCGCCGTCCAGGACGGCGGGGGTGCCGCCCAGGAGCCCGCCCAGCGGCCGCAGTTCGGGGTAGGCCCCGGTGATCTCCTCGCCGGAGCGGGCGCGCAGCAGGACACTGCCGTCGCCCGGCAGGTAGACCATCACCCGCTGGCCGTCCTGCTTGGTCTCGTACGCCCACCGCGTGTCCTGGGCGGCGGGCGGCAGGCGGCCCGGGGTGGCCAGCATCGGCGGGATGAGCGGCAGGGTCTCGGCGGTCACGGCTGAAGGTCTCGACCGGCTCCGCCGCCCGCACGCGCCTTTCCCGCCCGGTTCCCCTGAACGGGTCCGCCGGACGGGCCGGGCCGGCCGCGGGTCAGGCGATCTTCTCGGCCGCCGGCTCGGCGGCGGGGACCGGGACCGGGCCGGCCGGACGGTGCCGGGGGAGGCACGCGGCCAGCAGGAAGGCGAGGACCGCGGCGCCCGAGCCGATCGCCATGACGACCTTGAAGGCGTTCTCGGACGGCAGCGCGTGACCGCCGAGGTCGGTCGTCATGTGGGCCAGGATCACGCCCGCGACGGCACTGGCCACCGAGGTGCCGATGGACCGCATCAGCGTGTTGAGGCTGTTCGCGGCGGCCGTCTCGGACGCCGGGACCGCGCCCATGATCAGCGCGGGCATGGCGCCGTAGGCGAAGCCGACGCCCGCGCCGATGACGCAGGAGACCAGGACCAGGTGCCAGACCTCGCTCATCAGCACGATGTTGAGGGCGTACCCGGCGGCGACGACGACCGCTCCGGTCATCAGCGTGATCTTCGGGCCCCGCGCCTTGGTGACCATGGCGGAGAGCGGGGCCGTGGCCATCATCACCAGGCCCTGCGGGGCCATGACCAGGCCCACGGTGAGCATGGAGCGGCCGAGCCCGTAACCGGTTTGGGTGGGCAGCTGGAGGAGCTGCGGCAGCGCCAGGGCCATCGCGAACATCGAGAAGCCGAACGCGATGGAGGCCAGGTTGGTGAACAGCACCTGGCGGCGGACCGTGGTGCGCAGGTCGACCAGCGGCTGCGCCGTCCGCAGCTCGAAGACGCCCCACACCGCGAGCACCACGACGGCGAGCGCGAACAGGCCCAGGGTGGTGCCGCTGCCCCAACCCCAGTCCGCGCCCTTGGAGATGGCGAGCAGCAGGGCCACCAGCCCGACGGCCATGCCGAGTGCCCCGGTCACGTCGAACCGGCCGCCGGAGCGCACCTGGGACTCCGGTACGAGGGCGAGCACGAGCAGGAGCGCGACCACGCCGAGGCTCGCGGAGGTCCAGAACAGCACGTGCCAGTCGAAGTGGTCGGCGATGAACGCCGCCGCGGGCAGCCCGAGGGCACCGCCGACCCCGAGCGAGGCGCTCATCAGCGCGGTGGAGCCGGCCAGCTTCTCCGGCGGCAGCTCGTCGCGCATGATGCTGATGCCCAGCGGCACCACGGCGGCGGCGAGGCCCTGCAGCGTACGGCCGGCGATCATCGGGACGAGCCGGTCGGCGAACGCGCACACCACCGAGCCCACGACCAGCATGACCAGGCTGACCAGCAGCAGGCGCCGCTTGCCGAACATGTCGCCGAGGCGGCCCGCGACCGGCGTGGCGACGGCGGCGGCCAGCAGGGTGGCCGTCACCGCCCACGTGGCGTCGGACGAGGCGGCGTGCAGGTAGTCCGGCAGCTCCGGAACGATCGGGATCACCAGGGTCTGCATCAGCGACACGGTGATGCCGGCCAGCGAGAGCACCGCGACGACGGCACCCGGCCGTGACGGGGCGGGGCTGCCGGACCCGGCGGACCGGGCGGTGGCGTCGGACATGGAAGGCCTTTCGGGAGGACGGATGGAAGCGGCCGAGTTTTAAGTCAACTGACTGACTTACTGTAGCGGTCCCGGAGCCGTCCGGCGGACGGGCCGGTCGGAAGCGGCCGGAACCGGCCCGTAGGCTGCTCACAGGACCTCGCCGCCCCGGTGGAGGACCCGGCGCGGCGTGGGACGGACCGCCCGGGGTGGTGCCTCGTCCCCGAGCGGTGGTGAGCATGGCGCGCAGGTCGGCGCGGGCCGAGCAGGTGAACGCGACGCGGGAGGCGATCCTGACCGCGGCGGAACGGCTGTTCGCCGAGCAGGGCGTGTACGCCGTCTCCAACCGCCAGGTCAGCGAGGCCGCGGGCCAGGGCAACAACGCCGCCGTCGGTTACCACTTCGGCACCAAGGCCGACCTGGTCCGCGCGGTCGCGCGCGGCCACGCCCGGCCCATCGAGGCGCTCAGGGAGCGGGCCCTCGAAAGGGTCACCGGTTCGGCCGACGTCCGCGACTGGGTCGACTGCCTGGTCCGTCCGGTCACCGAGCACCTGGCCGGACTCGGCGCCCCCACCTGGTACGCCCGGTTCTGCGCCCAGGTGATGACGGACCCCGCGCTGCACCGGATCGTGGTCGAGGAGTCGCTGGCCTCGCCGGCGCTGCGCAAGGCGGTCGTGGGCCTGAACCGCACCCTGCCCGAACTGCCGCCCGACGTCCGCGCCGAACGCAGTCAGATGGTCCGGGTGCTGATCCTGCACGTCTGCGCCGAGCAGGAGCGGGCACTGGCCGAGGGCACCCCGACCCCCCGCGGCACCTGGAGCGAGGTGGCGACCGGGCTCGCCGACGCCGTCGTCGGCCTGTGGCTGGCACCGGTCAGCGCCGGCCGCTGAGCGGCTCCCGGCGCCGCCCCCGACGGCCGCTGCCCGCCGGTCACGACCCGGTCAGCCCGGGCGGGGCGGCCTGACCCACCCCAGCGACCGTTCCACCGCCCGCTGCCAGTTGTCGTACTCCGCCTCCCGCCGCCCGGGGTCCATGTCGGGCATCCACTGGGCGGCCCGGTGCCAGTTGCGGCGCAGCACCTCCAGGTCGGGCCAGTAGCGGGCGGCGAGTCCGGCCGCGTAGGCCGCGCCCAGGGAGACCGTCTCGGCGACCAGCGGCCGCACCACGGGCACGTCGAGCACGTCGGCGACGAACTGCATCAGCAGGTTGTCCGCGGTCATGCCCCCGTCCACCTTGAGCTGCCGGAGGGGGACCGAGGAGTCGGCGTTCATGGCGTCGACGACCTCCCGCGTCTGCCACCCCGTGGCCTCCAGCACGGCGCGCGCCAGGTGCCCCTTGGTGATGTACGAGGTGAGGCCGACGATCACCCCGCGGGCGTCGCTGCGCCAGCGGGGCGCGAACAGGCCGGAGAAGGCCGGGACGATGTAGCAGCCGCCGTTGTCCTCGACGTCCCGTGCGAGGGTCTCGATCTCCGGGGCGCTGGCGATCAGCCCGAGCCGGTCACGGAACCACTGCACGAGGGCCCCGGTGATGGCGATCGACCCCTCCAGCGCGTAGGACGGCGGCTGGTCGCCGATCCGGTAGGCGACGGTGGTGAGCAGCCCGTGCCGCGACCGCACGATGTCCGTGCCGGTGTTGAGCAGCAGGAAGCTCCCCGTCCCGTAGGTGCACTTCGCCTCGCCCGGGGAGAAGCAGGTCTGGCCGAAGAGGGCGGCCTGCTGGTCGCCCAGGGCGGCGGTGATCGGGACGCCGGGCAGCAGCGCGCTGGCCTCGCCGTACAGCTCCGCGGACGACCGGATCCGCGGCAGCATCGCGCGGGGCGCGCCGAAGAGGTCCAGCAGTTCGTCGTCCCACGCCAGGGTGCGGATGTTCATCAGCATCGTGCGGCTGGCGTTGGTCGCGTCGGTGATGTGCAGCCCGTGGCCGGCGCCGCCGGTGAGGTTCCAGATCAGCCAGCTCTCGATCGTCCCGAACAGCACCTCGCCGTCCCGGGCACGCTGCTCGGCCCCCTTGACGTGGTCGAACAGCCACCGGACGCGCAGCGCCGAGAAGTAGGTGGAGGGCGGCAGCGCGCACCGGTCCAGGAAGAACTCCTCCCCGGGCCGCCGGCGCAGCTCCTCGACCAGCGGTGCCGTGCGGGTGTCCTGCCAGACGATGGCCCGGCCCAGCGGGACGCCGGTCCGCCGGTCCCACAGCACCGTCGTCTCCCGCTGGTTGGCCAGGCCGACGGCGGCGACCTGCGCGAAGTCGACGCCCGCGGCGGACAGCGCCTCGGGCACGACGCGCCGCAGGTTCTGCCAGATCTCCACGGCGTCGTGCTCGACCCAGCCGGGCCGGGGGAAGTACTGCCGGTGCTCCCGCTGGGCGACCGAGACCAGCCGTCCGTGATGGTCGAACAGCATGCACCGGGTCGAGTTGGTGCCCTGGTCGACGGACATCACGTACCGTTCTGCCATGATCGGGTCTGCCTTCCGACGGGTCGAGGGGCGGCTTTCCTGGCCTACCAGCGGGCGGCTCCCAGCTCCCGGGAGATCGCCCGGGCGGCTTCCCTGAGCAGGCTGATCAGGCCCGTCCGGGGATGGTTGCGGCTGTCGCAGATCCGCTCGACGGGCCCCGACAGCCCGATGGCTCCGACGACGAGCCCGCCGTGCCCCCGGATCGGCGCGGCGAGCCCGGCCTCGCCCATGCTCATCTCCTGGATCTCGGCGGCCCACCCGACCTCCCGGACCGCGGCGAGCGCCCGGGAGAGCCGGTCGGGGTCGACCAGGGTGTGCCGGGTGTACGCCTCCAGCTCCGGCGCCCGGCCGGGCTCGGCGGCGACCGCGGTCCCGTAGGCCAGCAGCACCTTCCCCATCGAGGAGGCGTGCAGGGGCAGCAGCGCTCCCACGTCCAGCGTCTGGAAGCTGTCGTCGGGCCGGAACACGTGGTGGACGACGAGGACCTGGCCCTCCAGCGGGGTCCCCAGCCGGACCGACTCACCGCTGCGGGCCGCGAGCGCGTCGGCCCAGTTGAGCGAGCGCGAGCGCAGCTCGTTCACGTCCAGGTAGCTGGTGCCGAGGTGCAGCAGGGCCGCGCCGAGCTGGTACTTCCCGGTCGCCGCGTCCTGCTCGACGAAGTCGACGTGCTGGAGCGTGCGCAGGATGCCGTGCGCGGTGCCCTTCGCCAGCCCGAGCGAGGCCGCCACCTCGCCGAGCCCGAGTCGGCGGGGCCCACCGGCGAGCAGGCGCAGGATCGCCGCCGCCCGTTCGATCGACTGGACTGGGCCGGCCATGAGCCGAGCTTATTACCGCCGCGCGCCCTTCGCCCTGCGGAGCCGGGGGACGCCGTGGGCACAGGGCGTTCGGTAATGCCGACCCCGGCTGATTGACCGGCGCCGGTGTGTCTTCCTAGCTTGCTCCGAGGCCCGGGAACGCGCGGGGACACGGCGCCGGACCGGCGGCACTCACCATCGGGAGAGAACATGGCGGCACAGCTCGACACGCTGCTCCGGGCGGCGTACGAACACGTGTGCCCGGTGCCGCCCGCCGCCGGTGCCGTCTCGGTGGTACGCCGACGGGTGGCGGCGCTCCTCGCCGAGTGGCGGGTGTGCCCGCAGCTCGTGGAGGACGCGCTGCTCGTGGTGTCGGAACTGGTCACCAACGCGATCGTGCACGCCAGGCCCCCGGCCGAGCTGCGGCTGTCGTGGGCGGGTGGCGCCCGCGGGACCCTGCGGGTGGAGGTCACCGACGCGGGGGCCGTACGGCCGGCCGGGCAGGCCCCCGCCGGGATCGACCCGGACGAGCACGGCCGGGGCGAGGCGATCGTCCACGTCCTGGCGACGCGGCACGGGCTGCGCGTCCACCCCGGCGGGATCACCCGCTGGGCCGAACTCGTCGCGGCCTGACCCTCCCCTCGGCGCCCGCCCCGCGCGGGCGGGTACGGCGCGGCTGTGATCACGGCCTGCCCGCGAGGCCACCCGCGTCCGGTTCCCCAGGGCACCGGGGTGTCCCCGGCGGGGCCGGCTGACCAGGCCCGCCGTTGCCCGTCGCCGTCGGCCGGACGAGCGGGGGCGGTGCGGGCCGTGCAGAGAGCCGTGTCGGCGGTTCGCCCGCGGCTGGGGTCACCGACGACGACCTGCCCGCGAGGTCGGCGCGGCTACCCGCGTCCGGCTCCCTGAGTACCGGGGTCTGCCCGGCGGGGCCGGGTGACCAGGCCCGCCGTTACCCGTCGCCGTCGGCCGGACGTGCGGGGGCGGGCCGGGTCGCGCCGAGAGCCGTGTCGGCGGCGCGCAGGTGGCGGGCGACCGGGCCGTAGGAGACCAGGCCGCTGCCCGCGCCCGCCGTCTCGGCCGCGGCGGCGGCGAGTTCGTCGCGGGCGCGGCGCAGGACCGGCAGGTGCCCCACGGCCGCCGCAGCCCGGGCGAGTACGCACCACAGGGCCTCCTGGAGGAGGTCGTGCGGCGGCCGGGGCACCGCCGAGAGCGCCAGCCGGGCCCGCTCGGCGGCGCCGGACGCGGCCAGCAGCAGGGGGTCGAGCCACGGCTGGTACGGGCCGGCGTCGAGGCGGGCGAAGTCGCCGGGGTCGGGCAGGGCGTCGCCCCGCAGCACCGGGACCAGCGCGACCAGGACGGCCGCGCCCCGGGTGAGGCCGGGCATACCGCAGTCCGCGCTCTCCGCGAGGAGGCGCGCGTAGCGGGGCCGGGCAGCCGTCCAGCCGTCGGTCTCGCAGGTGCGCAGGGCCCGGTACCAGGAGGTGAAGACCGTGGCGAGCGGCCGTTCGTTGCGGTGCGCCAGCCGGTCGATCTCCTCGGCCTCCGCGTCCGCCGCCGCGAGGTCGCCGAGCCCGGCGAGGGCCTGGAGGCGGACCAGACGCCCCAGCACCTCGTGACCGGGCATGTGGTGCCCGACGGCCAGACGGGTCAGTTCGGTACCGAGGCCCTCGCGGCGGGCGGCCGATCCGCAGGTGGCGAACGACTGCATGAAGGCGCCGTTCAGGGCGAACGCGAGCAGCGCGGGGTCCTCGACGCGCCGGGCGAGGCGGACGGCCTCCACCGCGGCCCGCTCGGCGCGCAGCCGCCATGGTTCGGCGGTGGGCGCGTCGGCCGCCCGGGGGAGCGGCGCGTCGGCGGTGGCGTCGCCGCGTGACTCGACCGCCATGACCGACAGCAGCCGGGCGCGCAGCACGGGTGGCCCGTCGGGGCCGAGCCGGGCGGCGGCGGCCGCGGCGGCCCGGGCCAGTTCGCCCGCGTCCCCGGGATCGTCGGCCCGGGTCCACACCGCCGGGACGTCGTAGGCGCCGATGATCCGGGCCGCCAGCTCCGTGTCCCCGGTCGCCTCGGCCGCCGCCACCAGGGCCCGGCGGTGCTCGCGGGCCTCCGCCAGGCCGTCGGCGCCGGTCACCGCGAGGTCCCGCAGCAGACCGGCGGTGGCGTGCAGCCGGGCCTGGGACCGGGCCGGGACCGAGCGGTCCCACGCGGCGGCCGTACGGTCCCAGACGCTGTCCGCCACCCCGGCCGGCTCGGTCGCGGCGTCGGCGGCCCGGCCGCGGATCCGGGCTTCGGCGCGCGCCAGCGCGGCTCCGCCGCCGGACCCGTGGGCGCGCTCCAGCGCCCGGCGGGCGTCCCGCAGGGTGGCCAGGGCCTCGCCGCGACGGCCGGACCGGTCCAGGGCCGTCGCCAGCAGGACCCAGCCGTCCTCCCGCCCGGGGTGCGCGGCGACGTGGGCGCGCAGGCCGACGACGGCGTCCCGCGCGGCGCCGGTGGCCAGCAGGGCGTCGGCGCGCCGTTCGACCGCGTCGAGCCGCAGCGCCTCCAGCCGGGCCTGCTCGGCCGCGGCCCACGCGGCGGTGGGGAAGTCGGCCAGGACCGGCCCGCGCCACCGGGCGAGCGCCTCGTCCCAGAGGGCGACCGCCGCGTGCGGCGGGGCCCCGGCCGCCCGCGCGGCCCCGTCCTCGAACCGCCAGGCGTCCACCGCGTCGCGTCCGGCGCGCAGCGCGTAGCCGGGACCGTCGGTGACCAGCAGGCGGGACGGCTGCCGGGGCGGGCGCCCGGGTTCCAGGGCGCGGCGCAGCGCCGCGACGAAGGTGCGGACCGCGCCGACGGCGCCGGCCGGGGGCTCGTCCTCCCACAGGTCGGCCACGAGCCGGCCGACAGGGACCACCCGCCCGCGGGCGATCAGCAGCCGGCCGAGCACCTCCCGGTGGCGGGGCGCGCCGAGCGGGCGGGGCGCGCCACCGGAATCCCAGGCCGCGACCGGCCCCAGCACTCCGAACTGCACGCCCACGGCACGGTCCCCTCACGGGCGGCGCCGTCCCCCGGGGCGCCGCCCGTCCACTCATCGATCGCTGATCCGAGGCCCCCAGCCTGGGGGCGTCCCCGGACACCCCGGACCACCGGGGTCCTCGGACGCCCACTCTGCCACGCGCCACAGGAGTCACCATGAGCCACCCGGGCATCCCCGGATTCACCCGCCACCACGTGCCGGTCGGCGACGGCGTCACGCTGCACGCCGCCGTCGGCGGCACCGGCGCACCGGTCGTGCTGCTGCACGGCTTCCCGCAGACCCACCTGATGTGGCGGCACGTCGCCACCGCCCTCGCCGCCGACCACACCGTCATCTGCCCGGACCTGCGCGGCTACGGCGCCAGCGACAAGCCCGCGCCGACCGGACCGGAGGTCTATGCCAAGCGGACCATGGCCCGCGACATCGTCCGCCTCGCCGCCGCACTGGGGCACGACCGCTTCACCCTGGCCGGCCACGACCGCGGCGCCTTGGTCGCCTTCCGCGCCGCGATGGACCACCCGGACGCCGTCTCCCGCGCGCTGTTCCTGGACGTCCTGCCGACGCTCGACATGTGGGACGCCCTGCACGGGGTGTCCGGCGCGGTCGGCTTCCACCTCTACCTGACCGCCCAGCCCCCGGGCCTGCCGGAGCGGATGATCCAGGCGTCCGCCGACGACTTCTTCGGGTACTTCCTCGACGCCTGGACGAACGCCCCGGACGCGATCCCCGCCGACGTCCGCGCCCACTACCTCGCCGCGTCGGCGGCGGCCGTGCCGTCCATCGTCGCCGACTACCGCGCCTCCGCCGGCGTGGACGTGGACCACGACACCGCCGACCGGGAGGCGGGCGGCCGGCTGGCCATGCCGGTCACCGTCCTCCAGCAGGACTGGGGCGCCGCGCTCGGCTACCACGCGCAGGGGCTGTGGAGCGCGTGGGCCGGGGACCTGCGGCACCGCACGGTCTCCTGCGGCCACTTCATGGCCGAGGAGGACCCCGCACTGATCACCGCCGAGATCCGGGCCCTCGCCGACCGCTGAAGGCGGCGCCTGACCTCGCCCGGATCCCGCCCGGCGGTCCGCACGCGAAGACCGCCCCTCGGCCGGGGTGAACCACCACTCGGTGCGCGGCGGTTCACCCCGGCCGGGCCGGCGGGCGGCGCGGTTCAGCGGACCGTGACCCGGAAGACCGGGGAGGCCGTCCCGCCGTCGACGATGCGCAGGTCGTTCCTGCCCTTGAGGCCGAGCTTGACGCCCAGCGAGTAGGAGCCGTCGCGCGACACGGGGGCGGACGCGGGCAGGGAGACCCACGCACCGCGCTGCTTCTGCTGCAGGGTCACCGCGCTGCCCGCCGCGATGCCCGTGGTCCTACCGGTGACCCGGAACAACTCCCAGGCCCGGACCGAGGTGACCGACGGCGTGGCGGTGATCGCGGCCCGGGCCTCCCGGGCCGCGGCGGCGGCCGGCGCGGGGTGCGCGGGCGTGCCGGTGGCAGCCGTCGCGGTGCCCGCGAGAGCGAGGGAGACGGCGCCCAGGGCACCGACGACGGCCGTGCGCAGAGAACGTCGCTTCGAGATCATCAACACCAGGCTTGTCCTTTTCTGTGAGGGGAGCGGCGATTTCACCGCGGATGGGAGCTACGCGCCCTATGGCGTAGTCGGTGAGGGAGACGGCATGGGGAGGACGGGCGTTCATCGACGTCGTGTGCCTGTCCAGAAACAGCCCGGGCTACCGGGCAGGTTGGTGTGCGCGGCGCACTGCACGTGGTCACGCGCGCCCCGCGAGCACTCCGCACGCTCTACCGGCGCTCGCGGGTGGTGGAAATGATGAGCACACCGCACATGAACCAGGTGATCCGCATCCCCCTGCCCCTCGGACGGGCGGGCCCGCGGCGGAAGGAGCCCGTGGTGTTGCTTCTCATCTCCCCGGACGGCGTCGAGGAGGCCCTCGACTGTGCGAAGGCGGCCGAGCACCTCGACATCGTCGACGTCAAGAAGCCGGACGAGGGCTCCCTCGGCGCGAACTTCCCCTGGGTGATCCGGGAGATCCGCGACGCGGTCCCGGCGGACAAGCCGGTCTCCGCCACCGTCGGGGACGTCCCGTACAAGCCCGGCACGGTGGCCCAGGCCGCGCTCGGCGCGGTCGTCTCCGGCGCCACGTACATCAAGGTCGGCCTCTACGGGTGCACGACGCCCGACCAGGGCATCGAGGTCATGCGCGCGGTCGTCCGGGCGGTGAAGGACCACCGTCCCGAAGCGCTCGTCGTCGCCTCCGGCTACGCCGATGCCCACCGCATCGGCTGCGTCAACCCGCTCGCCCTGCCCGGCATCGCCGCTCGCTCCGGCGCCGACGCGGCCATGCTCGACACCGCGATCAAGGACGGGACGCGGCTGTTCGACCATGTCCCCGCGGACGTCTGCGCCGAGTTCGTCCGGTCCGCCCACGCGGCCGGCCTGCTCGCCGCCCTCGCCGGCAGCGTCGGACAGGCCGACCTCGGCCCGCTGACCCGCATCGGCCCGGACATCGTGGGCGTGCGCGGAGCGGTCTGCGAGGGCGGCGACCGCAACGCCGGCAGGATCCGGCCCCATCTGGTCGCCGCGTTCCGGGCGGAGATGGACCGGCAGGCCCGGGAGCACGCGGCCGGCGTCGCCGCCGCGAACTGACCGCCGGCATGCCGACATCCGAGCCCGGGCACGCCCCCGGTCGCCCGGCCACGTCCCTCGCCGTCGTCGACCCGGCCACCGGACAGACCTTCGACGAGGTCCCCGACCAGCAGCCGGACGAACTGCACGCCGTGGTCGAACGGGCCCACCGGGCCTGGCCCGGCTGGCGCGCCGACCCCGCCGCCCGCACCACCGCGCTGCTCGCGGCGGCCGACGCCGTGGAAGCGGCCGGTGACGGCCTCGCCCGGTTGCTCACCCGGGAACAGGGCAAGCCGCTGGCCGAGTCGCACGCGGAGGTCGCCCGCATGGCGGCCCGCCTGCGCTACTTCGCCGGCCTCGCCCTCAAGACCCGGCGGATCACCGACGGCCGGCCCGTACACAGCGAGATCCGCTGGCGCCCCCTCGGACCCGTCGCCGCGATCGTGCCGTGGAACTTCCCGCTGCAACTCGCGGCGGCCAAGATCGCGCCCGCGCTCGCGGCGGGCAACACCATGGTCCTCAAACCGTCCCCGTTCACCCCCCTCGCGACCCGGCTGCTCGGCTCCGTCCTCGCCGCCGTCCTGCCCGAGGACGTGCTGACCGTCGTCACCGGCCGCGAACCCCTCGGCGCCCGCCTCGCCTCCCATCCGGGGATCCGCCACGTCACCTTCACCGGCTCGGTGTCCACCGGACGGGCCGTCGCCACCGCGGCGGCCGCCTCGCTCGCCCGGATCACCCTGGAACTGGGCGGCAACGACGCCGCCGTGCTGTTGGACGACGTCGAGGTGGACCGGATCGCGGACCGGCTGTTCTGGGCCGCGTTCCGCAACTGCGGGCAGGTCTGCATGGCGGTCAAACGCGTCTACGCCCCGGCCCGGCTCCATGCCGAGGTCGTCGAAGCGCTCGCCCAGCGCGCGAAGACCGTCACCGTCGGAGCCGGCCTCGATCCCGGCACCCACATGGGCCCGGTCTGCAACGCCCCCCAACTGGCCCGGGTCGAGCGGGTCACGGAGCAGGCCCTGACGGGCGGCGCCCGGGCGGCGGCCGGCGGACACCGGCTGGCCGGGCCGGGCCACTTCTTCGCCCCCACGATCCTCACCGACGTCCCGGCCGGCAGCCCGGTGGTGACCGGCGAGCAGTTCGGGCCGGTCCTGCCCGTGCTGCCGTACCGGAGCCTCGACGAGGCCGTCGACGCGGCCAACGGCACCGGCTTCGGACTGGGCGGCTCCGTCTGGGGCACCGATCTCGACCGGGCCGAGGCGGTGGCCGACCGGCTCGAATGCGGTACCGCCTGGATCAACCACCACGCCGAACTGTCCCTCGCCCAGCCCTTCGCGGGCATCAAGGACAGTGGTGTCGGCGTCGCGGGCGGACCGTGGGGGCTCTACGGCAACCTCCGGCCGTTCGTCGTGCACCGCCGGCAGGAGGAAGGACGATGAGGTTCCGGGCGGCCGTACTGCGCTCGTACGACGACCCGTTCGCGGTCGAGGAGGTGACCCTGCGCACGGAACCCGCCGCCGGCGAGATCCTGGTCGAGATCGCGGGCTGCGGGATGTGCCGGACCGATCTCGCCGTCCGCCGGTCGGCCGGCCGCAGCCCGCTGCCGGCGGTGCTCGGCCACGAGGGGGCCGGGGTGGTGGTGGGCACGGGCGGCGGCCCGGACACCACGATCGGTGTCGGGGACCACGTCGTGCTGAGTTTCGACTCCTGCGGACACTGCCGGAACTGCCTCGGCGCGGCCCCCGCCTACTGCGACTCCTTCGCCGCCCTCAACCTGTACGGCGGACGCGGGGAGGGCGCGCCGCGGCTCACCGACGCGACCGGGGGAGCACTGGCACCCCGGTGGTTCGGCCAGTCCTCGTTCGCCGAGTACGCGCTCGTCCCGGCCCGCAACGCCGTCCGGGTCGACCCCGCCCTGCCCCTGGAACTGCTCGGCCCGCTCGGCTGCGGCTTCCTCACCGGCGCCGGAGCCGTGCTGAACACCTTCGGCGCCGGTCCCGGCGACACCTTCGCGGTCTTCGGCGCGGGAGCGGTGGGCCTGGCCGCGGTGATGGCGGCCACCGCCGCGGGCGCGCTGACCGTGGCCGTCGACCGGCACCCCGGGCGGCTGGCCCTGGCCGAGCGGTTCGGCGCGGTCCCGCTGCCCGCCACCACGACCGCACTGCCCGAGCGGATCCGGCGGCTGACCGGCGGCGGCGCGCAGTACGCGCTGGACACCACGGCCTCGCCCCCGCTCATCAACGACGCGCTCCGGTCACTGCGCCCCACCGGCACTCTCGGCCTGGTGGCACGGCTGCACACCGCGCTGCCGCTGGAACCGGGCACGCTCGACCGGGGCCGCGCCATCCGCCACATCTGCGAAGGGGACGCGGTGCCCGGCCTGCTGATACCCCGGTTGGCCGGGCTGTGGCAGGCCGGGCGCTTCCCCTTCGACGAACTGATCCGCACCTACCCGCTGTCCGGCGTCAACGAGGCCGAACGCGACTGCGAAGCGGGTCGCGTCGTCAAACCCGTCCTGCTCCCGGAAGGAAGAAACCGTTGAGCGAAGCACGCGGCACCGCGGACGCACCGCATCCGACGAGCGGGCGCCCCGCGGCCCCCGGCCCCGGCGACGGAGGCGCCGGACCGGCGCCGCGGCCCGCGGACGCGGACGGGGTGGACGCGGGCGTGGGGCTGACCGCCCTCCTGGTCGCCGCGGCCCGCGCGATCGAGACCCACCGCCCCGACAGCCTGGCGAGGGACGTCTACGCGGAACACTTCGTGCGGGCCGCCCCGGCGTGCGCGGACTGGCCGGTGTGCATCCAGCAGGTCCGGGGCGGGGAAGGCAACCCGCTGTGGGGGCGGTTCGCCCGCTACTTCGGCCTGCGGACCAGGGTCCTCGACGACTTCGTCCTCCGGTCGGCCCGAATGGGGGCCCGCCAAATCGTCCTGCTGGGGGCGGGGTTGGACACCCGTGCCGTCCGGCTGGACTGGCCGCCGCACTGCGTGGTCTTCGAGATCGACAGGGCGGGCGTGCTGGACTTCAAGAACCGGGTGCTCACGGATCTGCCCGCCGCCGCTCCCCGGGCGGAGCGCGTTCCCGTACCGGCCGACCTGCGCGACGACTGGGTCACCGCGCTGACCGCCGCCGGTTTCGACCCGGCCGCACCGAGCGTCTGGCTGGCCGAGGGGCTGCTCTTCTACCTGCCGGGGCCCGCCGAGACCCACCTCATCGACGCGGTGGACCGGCTGACCACCGGGGGCGGCGCACTGGCCTACGAGGCCAAACTGGAGAAGGACCTGCTGGCGTACCGCGACAGCGCGATCTACACGGCGACGCGGGAACAGATCGGCATCGACCTGCTGAACCTCTTCGACAGGGGGCCGCGGCCCGACTCCGCGGGCGACCTGACGGCCAGGGGCTGGTCCACCTCGGTGCACACCCCCTTCGACCACGCCCGCCGGCACGGCCGCGGCCCCCTTCCCGAGCCGAACGACGCGCTGGAGGGCAACCGGTGGGTGTTCGCGCACAAGACGCGGCCATGACGACGGACGGCCCCGCGTGTCCACGGTGACGCGGCCCGGGCGGCACCTGTTTGCGTCCTGGATCGAAGTTCGTCAACATAGAGGTATGTCGAATCAAGAGCCGGTCGTGCTCGGCCGGGAGGAGGACGGCTGCTCCCCGGCCGTGCTGGCCGCGCCGATGGACGAGGAGCGGGCCGCCGACCTGGCGAAGGTGTTCAAGGCGCTCGGCGACCCGGTCCGGCTGCGGCTGCTGTCGATGATCGCCTCGCGGGCCGGCGGGGAGGTCTGCGTGTGCGACCTGACCCCGGCGTTCGACCTGTCGCAGCCGACGATCTCCCACCACCTGAAGCTGCTGAGGCAGGCCGGGCTCGTCGACTCCGAACGGCGCGGCACCTGGGTGTACTACCGGCTCGTCCCCGCGGCCACCGATCGGCTCGCCGCCGTCCTGACCCGGCCCGCCGGGGCCCCGGGGGCCGCGTCGTGAGCACCCCGCCGCAGGCCGGGCCCGTCGCGGCCCGGCTCTCGTTCGTCGACCGCTACCTGGCCGTGTGGATCCTGGTCGCGATGGCCGTCGGCCTCGGCCTGGGCCGCCTCGTACCCGGCCTGGGCGACGCCCTGGCGAAGGTGACCGTCACCGGCGTCTCGCTGCCGATCGCGCTCGGCCTGCTGGTGATGATGTACCCGGTGCTGGCCAAGGTCCGCTACGACCGGCTTGGCACCGTCACCCGGGACCGGCGCCTGCTGCTGCCCTCGCTGCTGCTCAACTGGATCCTCGGCCCGGCGCTGATGTTCGCCCTCGCCTGGCTCCTCCTGCCGGACCTCCCGGAGTACCGCACCGGCCTGATCATCGTCGGCCTGGCCCGCTGCATCGCGATGGTCGTCATCTGGAACGACCTCGCGTGCGGTGACCGCGAGGCGGCCGCCGTCCTCGTGGCCCTGAACTCCGTCTTCCAGGTTCTGGCGTTCAGCCTGCTCGGCTGGTTCTACCTGTCCGTGCTTCCGGGCCTGCTCGGGCTCGGACGGACGGGCCTGGACGTGTCGGTGTGGGACATCGCCCGCAGCGTCCTCGTCTTCCTGGGCGTCCCCCTGCTGGCCGGCTACCTCACCCGGCGCGTCGGCGAGCGGACCAGGGGCCGCCGCTGGTACGAGACGAAGCTGATCCCGCGCGTCGGCCCGTTCGCCCTGTACGGACTGCTGTTCACCATCGTCGTGCTGTTCGCCCTCCAGGGCGACGCCATCACCTCGAAGCCCTGGGACGTCGCCCGGATCGCGCTGCCGCTGCTCGTGTACTTCGCGCTCATGTGGACCGGTTCCATGGCGCTGGGCCGCGCCATCGGCCTGGACCACCCGCGGGCGACGACGCTCGCGTTCACGGCCGCCGGCAACAACTTCGAACTGGCCATCGCGGTCGCCATCGCGACCTTCGGCGCGACGTCCGGCCAGGCCCTCGCGGGTGTCGTCGGCCCCCTCATCGAGGTCCCGGTCCTCATCGGCCTGGTGTACGTCGCCCTCGCCGCCCGCCGCTGCTTCCCGAACACCCCCTCCACCGCCTCCGCGCGGCCCGCGCCGGAAGGTTCCGCCCGTGTCTGAGACCGCCCCCGCCGCCGAGCCGAAGCCGTCGGTGCTGTTCGTCTGCGTCCACAACGCCGGCCGGTCGCAGATGGCCGCCGCCTGGCTCATCCGTCTCGCGGGCGACCGGGTCGAGGTCCGGTCCGCCGGCTCCGCCCCGGCCGCGGCGGTCAACCCCGCCGCGGTCGCCGCGATGGCCGAGGCGGGCATCGACATCTCCGCCGAGATCCCCAAGGTGCTCACCACGGACACGGTGCGGTCCTCGGACGTGGTGATCACGATGGGCTGCGGGGACACCTGCCCCGTCCTCCCCGGCAAGCGATACCTCGACTGGCGCCTCGACGACCCGGCCGGAAAGGGCCTGGCGGCCGTCCGGCCGATCCGGGACGAGATCGAGCGCCGCGTCCGCGCGCTGCTCGACGGCCTCCTGCCCGCCCGGGACGCCGGGTAACCCGCGCCGCGCCACCGGGCGCGGCCACTCCGGTGACTGCCCCGCCATGGTCGGCGTCCGGGGTGGTCACGTCACCAGCCGCAGCGACGTCGCCGCGATGCCCAGCCGTACGCTCTGGCCCCAGGTCAGTTCCAGGGCGTCGGCCTCCATCCCGTCGCCGAAGACCACCATCCGGTCCGACTCCACGGTCAGCCGCAGCTCCTGACCCCGCCCCAGCTCACCGGCGACCCGCGACGTCCCGGTCGCGGGCGACGGCCAGGCCTCGCGCACGAACCACAGGAGCCGCGGGTCGCGCGGCGCGGGCAGCGGCACGGTGCCGCCGCGCTCCAGCCACAGGGAGCGCAGCCACCCGGTGGCGCCGGTGCCGGTGCCGACCAGCACCCCGGAGGAGGCCTGGGCCTCGCCCGGGTCCCGGCCGGTCCCGCCGCCGGTGCCCAGGCGGTAGCGGGCCGTCTGGTGGCCCGGCGGGCCCAGGTAGATCTCGTTCAGCGCGAGCAGGCGCTGGGTGTCGTCGGCGACCGCCTCGACCATGGTCAGCTCCTCCGCCCGGCCCCCGGCGGCGACCGCGGCGCGCAGCAGGGAGGCCGCGTCGGCGCAGCGGTGCCGGACCAGGACGCCCGGGTTGCGCCCCGGATCGGTGTCGATGCCCACCACCGGCTGCCCGGAGAGGTACTTCGCGGTGTTGGCGACCAGGCCGTCCTGCCCGACCACGACCACCACGTCCTCGGGCGCGAACAGGAAGCGGTCCAGGTCCGCCCGCTCCACCCACGAACTGCGCCAGGTGAGCGGCACCGCCGAGGCCACGTCCCGCAGCGCCCGCCGGGTGGCGTCGTGACGGCGGGCCACCTCGTCGATCGAGCGGCCCCGGCCGGACAGGAAGAACGCGGCCTGCCCGTGCGTGCCGTGCCGGGCGAGCAGTTCCTCGTACTCGGTCCTGCGGTGCACGAGCACCGCCCGCGGCGCCAGGCTCACGCGTCCGCCCGGCCTTCCGGGCGCCCGAGCCTGGCGAGGAGTCCGGTGAGCACGTCGGGGGAGAGGGTGACGCTCTCGATCCGCGGCAGGTTCTCCGCCAGCCGGGTCGCCGCCAGCGCGTGCAGCGTGGCCGGGTCGATCTCGCCGTGCACCCGCAGCCAGGCGGCCTGGGCCTCGGCGCGCGCCGCGCCCGCCGCCCGGGCGGCCTCGGCGTCCGCGTGGGCCAGGCGGACCTTGCGGGCCGCCTCGGCCTCGGTCCGCACGCCGTCGGCCACCGCCTTCTCCTCGGCCTCGCGACGCGTGTTGGTGCCGCGCTGGTCGACCAACTGCTCCTCGCGCCGCGCCAGTTCGATCTGGCTGGCCAGTTCGTTCTCGGCGATGGCACGCTCGCGCTCGACGGCGACGGCCCGCCGCTCGTAGGTGGCCCGGTCCGCCTCCTGCTGGATCTGCTCGCGGGCCGGGGTGCGCAGGGCGCGCTCCACCTCGGCCTCGGGCCGGATCGCGACGACGCGCACGGCCACGACGTCGATGCCGGTGGCCGGGAGGCGGGGTTCGGCGGCGAGGCCGGCGGCGACCCGGTCCCGGACCGCGGCGACACCGTCCACCAAGGCGGCGGCGAGCGGGGTGCGGGCCAGTACGTGCAGCGTGTGCTGCTGCGCGGTCTCGGTCAGGAGGGTGGCGATCTGCTCCAGGGGAGCGCCGCGCCAGTTCCCGGTGTCCGGGTCCACGGAGAAGTCGAGCCGGTTCGCCGCCTCGGCCGGGTCGCTGATCCGGTAGGTGACGGTGGCCTGCACGGTGACGTCCTGGAAGTCGGCCGTACGGGCGTGGAACGCCATGGCCAGCTCCCGGTCGTCGACCGGCACCTCGGAGAGGGCCGCCGAGAGCGACCGGTACCAGAAGCTGAGCCCCCGGCCGTCGTGGACGAGCCGGCCGCGCTCGTGGTGGCGGATGTGGGCGGTGGGCGCGGAGCGCAGATGGCGCCAGCCGAAGCGCCGGGTGATGTCGGCCATGGTGGGCCCCCCTTGATTTCGTCAGTGAGACGATAACGGGGAAGGTCGCATATCGTCAACACGACGAGAATGGGGGCCGGTCAGCGCTTTCGGCCTCGCGTCGAGCGGTCGTCGTCGTGGCCGTCTGTCGGTGCGGCCCGGCGGCCCGCCGTCCGATTCCGCGTGAGTGGCCGCCCGGAGGCTTACCGTCCAGTAATATCCGGCGGCAGGCCACCAGAGGAGGAACCGTGCCCCGGTCCGAACGCTCACCCCTGCTGCTCGCCGGTCTGCTGGCCACCGCGGGGGCCGCCCACTTCGCCGTCCCCCGGCCGTTCGACGCGATGATCCCCCGGCGACTGCCCGGCCCGCCCCGCGCCTGGACGTACGGCAGCGGGGCCGTCGAACTGGCGCTGGCGGCCGCCGTCGCCGTACCCCGGACGCGCGGGACCGCCGCCAGGGCCGCGGCCGCCTTCTTCGTCGGCGTGTTCCCGGCCAACGTCCGGATGGCCGCGGACTGGCGGCACCGGCCCGCCCCGCTCAAGGCGGCGGCGTTCGCCCGGATGCCGCTCCAGGTGCCCCTCGTGCTGTGGGCGCGCTCGGTGGCCCGCGACGCGGAGGGGCGGTCGTGACCGGGCGCGTCCGCGTCGGCGACCGGGTCGAGGACTTCGCCCTGCCCGACGAGACCGGCACCACCCGCCGGCTCACCGGGCTGCTGGCCGAGGGGCCCGTGGTCCTCTTCTTCTACCCCGCCGCCCTCAGCCCCGGCTGCACCGCCGAAGCCTGCCACTTCCGGGACCTGGCCGCCGAATTCGCCGCCGTCGGCGCCCGGCCCGCCGGGATCAGCGGGGACACCGCCGACAGGCAGCAGCGGTTCGCGGCCCGGCACCGCCTCGGCATGCCGCTGCTCTGCGACCCCGACGGCACGGTCCGCGAGCGGTTCGGCGTCAGGCGCGGTGTCTCCCTCCTCCCGACCAGACGCGCCACGTTCGTGATCGCCCGGGACCGTACCGTCCTGGAGGTCGTCCGCAGCGAACTGCGCATGAACACCCACGCCGACCGGGCCCTTGCGGCCCTGCGCGCCCACCGGGGGTGAGGCGGGGGCCCCGCGGCTTGATACACCGGGGCAATCGGAACATCCTTGGGCATATGGAGCCTGTCGCCGCCGTCGCGGTCGTGGACGCGCTGGGCAGGGTGACCGGGTGGAGCGAGGGCGCACGGCTGCTCACCGGCCACCCGGCCCGCGACGTGGTAGGCCGCCCGGCGGCGGACCTGCTGGCGGAGCCCCTTCCCGGCGCCGCGCTCACCGCCGGCTCCGCGACCGTCGCGCTGCGGCACCGCGACGGCCACCGGATCGAGCTGGCCGTCACGGCCTGCCCGGTCGCCGGTGCCGACGGCACGCCCGCCGGCCACGTCGTCACGGCCGACCCGCCCGGGCCCCGGCTCGTCGGCCGGAACTTCGAGCAGGCGTCCGTGTCGATGTCCGTCTTCGACCTCCAGCAGCGCTACCTGCGCGTCAACGCCGCCGCCTGCGAGGTCATGGGCGTCCCCGAGACCGCGCTGAACGGCCGCCCCTACCAGGACACCGTCGGCGACGCCGACTACCACCGGGGCTTCCTGCGCCGTCTGCGCGAGGTCGCCGAGACGGGCCGGCCCGTGCGCTACGAGAGCTTCGCCGCGGCCCCCTCGGTGAACCGGGAGCACCTCTGGAGCATCGAGATGTGGCCGCTGCGCGCGGAGACCGGCGAGCTGACCGCGGTCGGCACGGCCGCCTTCGACAACAACGAGCAGTACGGGGCCCGGCGCCGCCTCGCCCTGCTCAACGAGGCGTCCGTGGCCATCGGCACCACCCTGGACGTCGCCCGCACCGCCGAGGAACTGGTGGAACTCCTCGTCCCGAGGTACGCCGACTTCGTGAGCGTCGACCTGCTCGACTGGGTGCTCGGCGCGGAGGAGCCGCCGGCCCTGCCGGACAGGGACGTCGAGGTGCGCCGCGTCGCCCACGGCTCCACCCGGCCCGGCACGCCCGGAGCGGCCCTGGGGCTCGGCGAGACCCACGTCCTCCGGCCGGCGCTGCCGCCCGTCCGGGCCCTGCGCGAGGGGCACGCGGTGCTCGGCCGGGCCGGGGAGCCCGAGTTCGACGCGTGGCTCGAGGAGCGCAACGGCCTTTCCCCCGAGGGCAGGCGCTTCCGGGAGGGCGACCACTCCATGATCGCGGTGCCGCTGCTGGCCCGCGGCACCACCCTCGGCATCGCCGTCTTCGTGCGGATGGCCCACCCCGACGAGGACTTCGGCCCCGACGACGCCGTCTTCGCGGAGGAACTCGCCAGCCGCGCCGCCGTCTGCCTCGACAACGCCCGCCGCTTCGCCCGCGAACGCTCCACCGCCCTCACCCTCCAGCACAGCCTGCTCCCGCGCGGCCTGCCCGGACAGGCCGCGGTCGAGGTCGCCCACCGCTACCTGCCCTGCGGCTCCCTGGCCGGCGTCGGCGGCGACTGGTTCGACGTCATCCCGCTCTCCGGCGGCCGGGTCGCGCTGGTCGTGGGCGACGTGGTGGGCCACGGCATCCAGTCCTCGGCCACCATGGGCCGGCTGCGCACCGCCGTGCGCACCCTCGCCGATGTCGACCTGCCCCCCGACGAACTCCTCACCCACCTGGACGACCTGGTCATCCACCTCGCCGCCGACGGCAGTGGCGAGGAGGTCGCCGAACTCGGCGCGACCTGCCTGTACGCCGTCTACGACCCCGTCTCCCGCCGCCTGTGCGCGGCCGCCGCCGGCCACCCCTCCCCGGCCGTGATCCTGCCCGGCGGCACCGTCGAACCGCTCCCCCTGGCCGCCGGGCCGCCGCTCGGCGTCGGCGGGCTGCCGTTCGAGGCCGCGGAACGGGAGCTGCCCGAGGGCTCGGTCGTCGCCCTCTTCACCGACGGCCTGATCGACTACCGCGACCGGGACCCCGACGGCGCGGCCGACGAGGTGCTCCGGGCCTTCGGGGCACCCGCCGGCTCGCTCGACGCCCTGTGCGACACCGTCCTCAAGACCGTCCTGCCCGCCCAGCCCGTCGACGACGTCGCCCTGCTCCTCGCGCGCACCCGCGCGCTCGGCGCCGACCGGATCGCCACCTGGGACGTGGCGCCCGACCCGGCCCAGGTCGCGGTCGTCCGGCAGGCGGCCGGCGAGCGGCTGGCCTCGTGGGGGCTGGCGGAGGCCGCCTTCGTCACCGAACTCGTCGTCAGCGAACTCGTCACCAACGCCATCCGCTACGGCGAACCGCCCATCCAACTGCGCCTGATCCGCGACCGGGCCCTCATCTGCGAGGTGTCGGACGCCAGTTCCACCTCCCCGCACCTGCGCCGGGCCCACGCCTACGACGAGGGCGGCCGGGGGCTGCTGCTCGTCGCGCAGCTCACCCAGCGCTGGGGCAGCCGGCAGACCGCCGCGGGCAAGACCATCTGGGCCGAGCAGCCGCTGCCGGAAGGCTGATCAGCCGATCACTGGAACGCGCACCCCGGGTTCGGCGCGTCCTCGGAGAACGGGGAGCCGTGCGGCAGCACGTACAGCACCTCCAGGACGAGCGGGGTGGCGCCCAGGTTGCGGCCGATGTGGACGCGGTCGCCGCCGGCCGGCTCGCGTATCGCCTCGCCGGTGCGGTAGACACCGTCCGAGGCGCAGGAGGAGGCGAAGTGGCTGAGGGTGCCCTGCTTCACCACGCCGTACAGCGGGCCGTCGTGGTAGTGCCAGCCGGTGCTCTGACCGGGCGGGACGGTGATCTCCCGCAGGATGTAGTCGGTGCCGCCGACGGTGGTGCGGGCGAGGTCGCGGGCCGTGACGCCGGCGCCCGCCGGGGTCGCCCCGGCCGGGCCGCAGAGGAGGAGGGTGACAGCGGTCACCACGCCGGTGACGGCGGTACGGAGTGCGATGCGCATACGGGGAGCCTCCTGGGACGCTAGCGGATGTCGCCGCGAAGATAGAGGCGCGACCGCCGCCCCGGGGCCGGAACCCGATGATCCGCAAAAGCCCCGGCAGCGACCGGCCCCGACAGCGGCCGGTCCGGGCGCCCGCCCGGCCCTGCGGCGGCCCGCCCCGGTGTCCCGGCCGGTTCCGCACGGCCGTCACGCGTCGTCCGTGTCGGTCGCCCGGAGCTCGTGGCGCTCCCCGGCGCCGGCCAGGACGTTCCCACGCGGTCGTGTCCGGACACAGGTGCCCGTCGGCGTGGACGGGCGGCCGTCCGAGCCGGTCACCGGCCCGGCGGCGGGCGCGTGGTGACTCAGCCGCCGGGCCGCCAGCCGAGCGCGGGCCCCAGCCGCTGCGCCATGTCCGTCAGGATCTGCACGTAGTCCGCGTGCTCGAAGGTGAACGGCAGCGCGAAGGCCACCTCCTCGACCTCGCGGAAGGCCGCGTGCGCCCGCAGGCGTTCGGCCAGCTCCGCCGACGTGCCGACCAGGTCCGGCGCGAACAGCAGCCGCGCCGGGCCCTGCGGGGAGGCGGTACGGGGCAGCCGCCCGGCCGCGTACCGCTCGTACTTGGCGCGCTGCGCGTCCGTCGCGGAGTCGGTCGGGATCACCACCAGACCCTGGGAGACCCGGGCCGCGTCGCCGTCGGGGTGGTGCGCCCGGAACGCGCGGATGTGGGACAGCTGGATCCCTTCGAAGTCGGGCGTCCCGTCCGGCTGTTCCGCCTTGACGACATTGCTGGTCAGGTAGTTCATCCCGTGCTCCCCGGCCCAGCGCGCCGAGGCGAGGCTGCCGCCGCCGTACCACAGCCGCCGCACGAGGCCGGGGGAGTGCGGCTGGACGACGTCCGCGTAGGTCTCGATCCCCTCCGTCCCGCTGAAGCCGGTGGCGGGTGCGCCGCGCACCAGGTCCAGCAGCCGCCGCACCCGCTCGTAGCCGAAGTCCTCCGCGTCCGCGGTGTCCGGGTACAGGGCGTCCTTGACCTGGTCGAAGTGGATCGGAGTGCCCACGCTGACCCCCGGGTTCAGCCGGCCGCCGGACAGGACGTCGACCGTGGCCAGGTCCTCGGCCAGGCGCAGCGGATTCTCCCAGCCGAGCGGTGTCACCGCCGTGCCCAGCTCGATCCGGCGGGTCCGCTGCGAGGCGGCGGCCAGCACGGCAACCGGGGACGAGATGCCGTACTGGAGGTGCCGGTGGCGGACCCAGGCGGTGTCGAACCCCAGCCGCTCACCCAGTTCGATCAGTTCCAGCGTGGACTCGTGGCCCCGGCCCGGGTCCGCCGGGTCGAACAGACCGATGGTGAGAAAACCCAGCTTGCGCAGGGGGCGGGGGGTGGGCGGCACCGGCTCCTCCAACGGTCGTGTGTCGGCTCTGCCCGATTCTGGCAGGTCAATGTGACAACCGTGTGATCAGTTCGCCGCGGCCCGCGGCAGCGGGATCACCACCTCGTCCTCGACCGGTGGATCGAGTTCCTGGGCGAGGTTGCCCGTCGCCGCGAAACAGCGCAGGCGTACGGCGTCCGGAGCGACGTCCAGCCGCAGGAAGCACTTGAAGAACGGCGGGCTGTAGGTGGCGGAGGACGGCGAGAACAACCGGGTGTACACCTTGCGCACGGGCAGCCGGAACCGGGCCGGGCGGTCGGGCCGGCGGCCGGTGCCGAGGAGGCCCGCGACCAGCCGGGTGCGCCGGGTGACCCGGGCGTCCGGCCCGGGGGCGCGGGCCGGTTCGATGCCGAGCCGTTCGGTGATGACGGCCGTGGCCTCCGCCTCGGTCAGGCGGAAGAAGCGGCGCAGCCGCAGCCGGCGGCCGTACAGGTGGCTGTAGAAGGCGAGCGAGTCGCCGCGCAGCGGGTAGCAGCGGAAGTCGCGCTCGGTGACGCCGCCGACCGACACCCGCGGGATGGTGTGCGTGGCGTGCATGAACGCCCCGCCGCCGCCCGCCACGACGTACTGGATGGTGCGGCCGTCCACCGTGACCGGGTAGCGCTGGTAGTTGTGGATGTCGCCGCCGATCGCCGCCACGTAGTGGTGCTCCGGGTCCCTGACGACGGCGTCGACCGTGCCGCCGCCCTCGATGGGGCACGGGTGGTGCTCGCCGTCGACGTACAGCGGCGATCCGGTGACGAGGATCTTCGGCCGGGGGCCCTTGGACACCTCCCGCAGCCAGGCGCCCTGTTCGGCGTCGACCGTGCCCAGCAGCCCGGTGTCGATGCCGACGATCCGCACGGGGCCCGCGTCGATCGCCCAGTACGGCCCCGGCTGCACGGCCTGCTGGCCCGGCGCCGACCGCAACGCCCGTGCCTCCGCGAGCCGTTGCGAGTCCGCGGGCCGGGCCCGGTGCCACAGCAGGGAGCGCCACCAGGCCCGGGTGAGGGGGCGGGCCGCGGGCTCGGGACCGAGCGGCAGGGTGTCGCCGCAGAAGACGCGCATGAAGCCGCCGAGGTCCTCGTACCAGTCGTGGTTGCCCGGTACCGCGTAGATGGGCGCGGGGTAGTCCCGGTAAGGCCGGAAGAACTTGTCGCCGTAGTCGTCGGTGCTGCCGACGGGGTAGATGACGTCACTGGCGATCACCGCGAAGTCCGAGTCCCGGCCCGCCCTCAGGAAGCCGGGGACGACGGAGTACTGGCAGTCGCCCCCCTCACCGGTGTCCCCGATGACCATGAAGGAGAACCGCTCCGGAACGTCCCGCCGGATCAGCTTGTCGGCGGGCGCCCCCGCCGCGGCCACCCAGCGGCCGCGGGTCCGCCCGGTCGGGTCGCCGAACCAGGACGCCAGGACGCCGTTGCGGGCGGCCCACAGGACGCGGGGGTCGAGCCACGACAGCTTCTCGGTGTGCGGGGGCATCAGCCGCCCGTACGTGCCGGGTTCGGCCGCGCCCCAGCCGGCGCCCTGGGCGGTATCGCGTGAGGAGTCAGACACGCGGTGCACGGTAACAACGGCCCGGTCAGGGGCGGAACGGCGGGTCACAGCCCAACGGGCGGACGCTCGCGCCCCGTTGCCCTCGGACGGCCCTTGCTCTACACCTTGGTCGAGGTTTTACGGTGCCGGTGTCAGTGATCACCGCAGGAGGTACCGCACATGACCTTGCAGCCGCTCTCCGACGCCGAACTCGCCGCCCAGCCGGCCGCGTACTGGACCGGGGTCGCCTATGAGGCGCTCATCGCGTTCACCCGGGCCCGGCAGGCCGAACTGGGCTTCACCCAGCCCGGGTTCTGGCTGCTGCGCAACCTGTCGCCGAACGACCTCTGGCCGGACGGCCGGGGCAGAACCGTCCCCGAACTCGAGGCGGTGATGAGCGACTACCTGCGCCCCGAGGACGACCTGGCGGCCGAGGCGGAGGACCTGCTGGAGCGCGGGTGGCTCACCCGGGACGGGGACGGGCGGCTGGGCATCACCGCGGCCGGGGAGGAGGCCCGCACCGCCCTCAAGCGGCACGCCCCGGCCATCCGTGAGCGCATCCACGAGGGCATCGACGACGCGGACTACGTCGTCGCCCTGAAGGTGCTCCAGCGCATGATCCGCAACACCGGCGGTCCCGCGCTCTAGGGTCCCCGGCCGGTGCGGGGCCGGCGCCGGACGGGGCAAGAGCATGCGCGGCGGTCGCCCCGCGCGCCCAGCCCCGGCACCGCGCCCCGGCCGCGTGCGCGGGCGCCCGGCCACCGCCTCCGCGACCGGGGAGGCGGTGGCCGTACCGCCGGCGGCGGGGGCGGTCACGGCTTGCGGGCGAGTCCTCCGTGCTCGGCGACGACCTCCGGGGAGGGCGAACCCGGCTCCGGGCGCCAGTGGGTGACGGGGACGACGCCGGGCTCGACGAGTTCCAGACCGTCGAAGTACCCGGTGATCGCCTCCACCGTGCGCAGGTTGTACGGGACCGCGCCGCTGTTGTTGTAGGCGTCCTGGGCGTGCTCGAAGGCCGGGTCGACGCCGCGCGAGCCGTCGTTGACGGACAGGTAACTGCCGGACGGCAGGGCCGTCATGAGCCGGTCCACGATCGAGCGCGCCCGGTCGTAGTCGGCCACGTGCCCCAGGATGTTGCTCAGGACGAGCGCGGTGGGCCGGGTGAGGTCCAGCGTCTCGGCCGCCCTCGCCAGGATGAGGTCCGGGTCCGTGACGTCGGCGTCTATGTAGGCGGTCGCGCCCTCGGGGGAGGAGTAGAGCAGCGCGCGGGCGTGGGCCAGCACCATCGGGTCGTTGTCGACGTAGACGATCCGCGCCTGCGGGGCGAGCCGCTGCGCCACCTCGTGGGTGTTCTCCGCGGTCGGCAGCCCCGTGCCGATGTCCAGGAACTGCCGGATGCCCGCCTCGGAGACCAGGTACGCGATGTTGCGGCGCAGGAAGGCGCGGCTGCCGCGGGCGATCGTGACGATGCCCGGGAAGACGTCGGTGTACGCGTCGCCGGCCGCCTCGTCGACCGGGTAGTTGTCCTTGCCGCCGAGCCAGTAGTTCCAGATGCGGGCCGAGTGCGGCACCGAGGTGTCGATGGTGTGGTGCTTCGCCGGCTCGGGCGCCGTCGCCGGATCGGTCATGGGTCGTGTCCTTCTTTCAGCCATGGCGTGGATCAGCCACGGCCCAACCTACGTCCGAACACCTGCTCCCCACCTCCCGGTTCGGGCGCGGGGCGCGGCCGGCGGGGGAGCGGGGCCCGCCGGGGGCGGGGCGGAGAACGGCCGGGACCCGGCGGTCGGGCCGGACGGAGCGATAGGGAAAACCCTCGAATGACCGGCCGCTGGGTGACATGGCTTGGTCAATGCTGCCATTCTCCCTCCGCGTGCTGGTCCACCCCACCGGTTCACGGATCACGTCCCGCACAGCGCAGCTCACCCGGGCAGCAGACCCGTCTGCCCGTCTGTCACCGGCCGCTTATCCGCGGCCGCAGCAGGAGGAGTACGAGTGAGACCCCACAGATCACTTCCCCGCAAGAGCGCCATGGTCGGAGCCGCCCTGGCGTCCACCGCGGCCTTCCTCGCCGTCGGCCTCCAGGCGGTCCCGGCGACCGCCGCCCCGGCCGCCCCCCACCCCGGCCCGCTGCGCACCGGCGGCCTGGAGGCGAAGCTCAGCCCGGCCCAGCACCAGGCGCTGATCAAGAGCGCCCAGCAGCGGACCGCCACGACCGCCCGCACCCTCGGCCTCGGCGCGCAGGAGAAGCTGGTCGTCAGGGACGTCGTCAAGGACAACGACGGCACCGTGCACACGCGCTACGAGCGCACGTACGCCGGCCTGCCCGTGCTCGGCGGCGACCTCGTCGTGCACACCCCGCCCGCCTCGCTGGCGAAGGGGACCGTGAGCACGACCTTCAACAACAAGCACAAGATCCAGGTGCGTTCGACCACCGCGACCTTCACCAAGGCCGCCGCCCAGACCAAGGCGCTGAAGACCGCGCGGGCCCTGGACGCCAGGAAGGCCACCACCGACAGCGCCCGCAAGGTGATCTGGGCCGGCGACGGCACCCCGAAGCTCGCCTGGGAGACGGTGATCGGCGGCCTCCAGGAGGACGGCACGCCCAGCCGGCTGCACGTCGTCACCGACGCCACCACCGGCAAGGAGCTGTACCGCTACCAGGCCGTCGACACCGGTGTCGGCAACACCCAGTACAGCGGCCAGGTCACGCTCACCACGGCCCAGTCGGGTTCGACGTACACGCTGACCGACGCGACGCGCGGCGGCCACAAGACGTACAACCTGAACCGCGCCACGTCGGGCACCGGCACCCTGTTCTCGCAGACCAGCGACACCTGGGGCAACGGGACCACGTCCAACGCGGCCACCGCCGGCGCGGACGCCGCCTACGGCGCGCAGGAGACCTGGGACTTCTACAAGAACACCTTCAACCGCAGCGGCATCAAGAACGACGGCGTCGGCGCCTACTCCCGCGTCCACTACGGCAACGCCTACGTGAACGCCTTCTGGGACGACAGCTGCTTCTGCATGACCTACGGCGACGGTTCCGGCAACGCCGACCCGCTCACCTCCCTGGACGTGGCCGGCCACGAGATGAGCCACGGTGTCACGTCCAACACCGCCGGCCTCAACTACACCGGGGAGTCCGGCGGCCTGAACGAGGCCACCTCCGACATCTTCGGCACCGGCGTGGAGTTCTACGCCAACAACAGCTCGGACCCCGGTGACTACCTCATCGGCGAGAAGATCGACATCAACGGCAACGGCACGCCGCTGCGCTACATGGACAAGCCGAGCAAGGACGGCGGGTCGGCGGACAGCTGGTACTCCGGCGTCGGCAACCTGGACGTGCACTACTCCTCGGGCCCGGCGAACCACATGTTCTACCTGCTGTCCGAGGGCAGCGGCACCAAGGTCATCAACGGCGTGACCTACAACAGCCCGACCTCCGACGGCGTCGCCGTCACCGGCATCGGCCGGGCCGCCGCGCTCCAGATCTGGTACAAGGCGCTGACGTCGTACATGACGTCCAGCACCAACTACGCCGCCGCCCGCACCGCGGCCCTGAACGCCGCGACCGCGCTGTACGGCACCAACTCCGCGCAGTACGCCGGGGTGGGCAACGCGTTCGCCGGCATCAACGTCGGCAGCCACATCAACCCGCCCAGCAACGGGGTGACGGTCACCAACCCGGGCAGCCAGTCCGCCACCGTCGGCACCGCCGTCAGCCTGCAGATCCAGGCGAGCAGCACCAACAGCGGCGCGCTGACCTACAGCGCCTCCGGTCTGCCGGCCGGCCTGTCGATCAACAGCTCGACCGGTCTGATCTCCGGCACGCCCACCACGGCGGGCTCGAACAGCACCACCGTCACGGTGACCGACTCCACCGGCGCCACCGGCACCACGACCTTCTCCTGGACGGTCAGCCCGACCGGCGGCGGCTGCACCTCGCAGCAGCTGCTCACCAACCAGGGCTTCGAGTCCGGCAACACCGGCTGGACCGCCAGCAGCGGCGTCATCACCACCGACAGCGGTCAGCCGGCCCACGGCGGCTCCTACAAGGCCTGGCTCAACGGCTACGGCTCCACGCACACCGACTCGCTGTCCCAGTCGGTGACGATCCCCGCGGGCTGCAAGGCGACCCTGTCCTTCTACCTGCACATCGACACCGCGGAGAGCGGCAGCACCGCCTACGACAAGCTGACGGTGACCGCCGGTTCGAAGACGCTCGCGACGTACTCGAACGCCAACGCGGCCTCCGGCTACAGCCTGAAGACCTTCGACCTGTCCTCGCTGGCCGGCTCGACGGTCACGCTGAAGTTCAACGGCGTCGAGGACGCCTCGCTCCAGACCAGCTTCGTCGTGGACGACACGTCCCTGACGACCGGCTGAGCACCCCCCACCGGCGCGGCCCCGCACCCCGTTCCCCGGGTGCGGGGCCGCGTCATGTCAGAAGGTGCGCCCGAGCAGGCCGAGCAGCGCCACCCAGTGCCGCTCGGCGGCCTCCCGGTCGTAGGCGGGCGTGTCCGCCTGGGTGTAGCCGTGGTGGGCCCCCGAGTAGACCTCGCAGGTGTGCCGCACCCCGGCGGCGGTCAGGGCCTCCTCGAAGCGCGCCGCCTGCTCCGGGGGGAGGGACGGGTCCTCGTCGGCGTGCCCGAAGTACAGCTCCGCGGTGATCCGGGGGGCCTCCCGGTGCGGGCTGTCCGGGGCGTCGGTGGCGAGTCCGCCGCCGTGGAAGCCGGCCACCGCCGCGACCCGGTCCGGGTGGGCGCCCGCGGTCCACAGCGCCAGCCGGGCGCCCATGCAGTAGCCGGTCAGCGCCACCGGGCCGGCCGCCGTCAGGGGGTCGTCGGCCAGCCGGCGGAGGTAGGCGTCCGCGTCCCGCTCGACCAGGTCGGGCGTCAGCCCGGCCACGATCGGCCCGAGCCGCTCCCAGATGGTCGGGTCGGCGCCCGGGTCGATGAACTCGGGCAGTTCCAGGACCGGTGCCGGGCCGAGCCGGTAGAAGACGTTCGGCACCAGCACCGTGTACCCGGCGGCGGCGAGCCGGTCCGCCATGGACCGCAGGTGCGGCCGCAGCCCGTAGGCGTCCTGGTAGAACAGCACGGCCGGGTGGGGCCGGCCGTCGGCGGGACGGACGAGGTAGGCGTCGGCGACACCGTCCTCGGTCGGGATCTCGACAACGTTTCCCTGGACGTCGGTCATGGTGGGAAGGTCCTCCCTCGGGGTCGGCGAGCCGCGGTGGCGCCCGGCGCCGCGGCCGCGTCCCATGCTGTCACGCCGGGACGGCGCACCCGCCCGCGGTGTTCCGCGCGCTCACTCGAAGCGGCCGGCGTCCCCGGCGCCCCGCCGCACGATCTCGGGCTCGCCGCCGGAGAAGTCGATCACGGTCGTCGGCTCGGTGCCGCACTCGCCCGAGTCGACCACGGCGTCCACCACGTGGTCGAGCCGGTCCTTGATCTCCCAGCCCTGGGTCAGCGGCTCCGCCTCGTCCGGCAGCAGCAGCGTGCTGGAAAGCAGCGGTTCGCCCAGCTCCGCCAGGAGCGCCTGGGTCACCACGTGGTCGGGGATGCGCACGCCCACGGTCTTCTTCTTCGGGTGCATCAGCTTGCGCGGCACCTCGCGGGTGGCCGGCAGGATGAACGTGTAACTGCCGGGCGTCGACGCCTTGACGGCCCGGAACACGTCGTTGTCCACCCGGACGAACTGGCCGAGCTGCGCGAAGTCGCGGCACATCAGCGTGAAGTGGTGGCGGTCGTCCAGCCGCCGGATGGAGCGGATCCGGTCCATGCCGTCCCGGCTGCCCAGCCGGCAGCCGAGCGCGTAGCACGAGTCGGTCGGGTAGGCGATGAGCGCTTCCCCGCGCACCGCGTCGGCGATCTGCGCGATGCTGCGCGGCTGCGGGTTGTCGGGGTGCACGTCGAAGTACTTGGCCACCCGTCGAGCTTATGCCGTCCCACGGGGCCCCACGCGCACCCCCGGTCCCGCCGGACGCCGGCCGTCCTCCGGCCGGCGGTGATCCGGCGTGCGGGCGGGCGGCCCGAAGCTGTCCGGAATTCGTCTGCGTACCTCGCGGACCAAGGGGCATTCGACCTGTGAGCCGCCCGGGGCCGTCCCCCCGCCCCGGGCGCGGCGTCTCCGCCGGCGGCCCACTCCCCCCTCGGGCCGCCGGCGGAGCCAAGACCCGGCCTGACGCCGCCCGGCACGCGGGCACGGGCCGCTACCGGCCGCGCGACGGTGCGAGCACCGCCAGCGCGCCGTTGGCCTGCCGCAGCGCGTCCTCCAGGGCGCCGGGCGGGTGGAGCGAGCCGGTGCCGTCGGGCGGGACCAGCCACTCCAGGGAGCGGGCCGGGCGGTACGGCGGCGGTACGGCGACCCAGGAGCCCTTCGCCGCGTACCGCAGGCCGGCGCCCACCCAGCCGCCCGACGGGTCCGGCGGCAGCAGGAACCCCACCCGGCCCGCGGCCGTGTCCACCAGCGTCGGCCCGGGCACCGGCAGCGACGGCCGCCACAGCAGGTCCAGGGTGAGCAGCCCCAGCCGGACGGGCACGCTCAGCAGGTCCCAGAACCGGCCGGCCTCCAGCAGCGCGACGCCCTCGCCGTGGTCCCACTCCCACTTGCAGGCGCGCGGGTCCGCCGCCGACGCCGCCAGCCACTCCACGCCCCGCATCCACACCGTGTTCGCCATGCACTCTGCTCCGAGCTGTCCTCGCCCGCCTGCCCGAGCGCAGGGAACGGTCGCGCCCGGGCACGTCGTGCGGCCGCACACCCACCCGGCATCTGCATGGTTGTAGATATTTCTACGCGGCGGAAGGGGTGGCGCGGCATGGCGTTTGTGGCGAAATGTTCGAAGACCGTGCGCTCGTTCGTCGCCGGGGGCGGGGTGACAGGCCCGCCATCCGTGCCCATCCGCCGCCCGAACACATGATTCCGTCGTCCTCGCAACTGAGTCGAGTGTCAACTCTTGAGAAGCAGCACTTTCCCGCCGTAGTCTCACGGCATTCCACCGCCGTCTCCGTCGAGGTGTCCCATGGACCGCGCCCGTCTGCACGACCTGCTCACGCGCGAGAGCGCCGAGGCCGAACGCCGCAACCCGCGCTCCCGCGCGGCCTACGCGCGCGCCGGGCACCTCTTCGGCCGGGTGCCGATGACCTGGATGAACAAGACCGCCGGTGCCTTCCCGCGCTACCTGGCCGGGGCGCGGGGCGCACGGATCACCGACGTCGACGGGCACGAGTACATCGACTTCTGCCTCGGCGACACGGGCGCCATGGCCGGCCACTCGCCCGCGGCCGTCACCGAGGCCGTCCAGCGGCGCTTCGCCGAGCAGGGCGGCGCCACCGCCATGCTGCCCACCGAGGACGCCGAGTGGGTGGGCGCCGAACTCACCCGGCGGTTCGGGCCGGCGCGCTGGAGCTTCTCGCTCACCGCGACCGACGCCAACCGCTGGGCGATCCGGCTCGCCCGGGCCGTCACCGGCCGGTCCAAGATCCTGGTCAACAGCTACTGCTACCACGGCAGCGTGGACGAGTCGCTGATCGTCACCGGCCCGGACGGCACCGGCACCGCCCGTCCCGGCAACGTCGGCGCGCCCTGCGACGTGACCCAGACCAGCAGGGTCGCCGAGTTCAACGACCTCGCCGGGCTGGAGCGGGAACTGGCCCACGGGGACGTGGCCGCCGTCCTCATGGAACCCGCCCTCACCAACATCGGCATCGTGCTGCCCGAGCCCGGCTACCTCGCCGGGGTCCGCGACCTCACCCGCCGGTACGGCACCCTGCTGATCAACGACGAGACGCACACCTTCTCCGCGGGACCCGGCGGCTGCACGGCGGCCTGGGACCTGGAACCCGACGTCCTCACCATCGGCAAGGCGATCGGCGGCGGCATCCCGGCCGGCGCCTACGGGCTGTCCGCCGAACTCGCCGACCGCCTGCTGGCCCGCACCGACCTGGACCTCGTCGACATGGGCGGGGTCGGCGGCACCCTCGCCGGGAACGCGCTGTCGGTCGCGGCCGTCCGGGCCACCCTCGAACACGTCCTCACCGACGAGGCGTTCGCCCGCATGAGCGCGCTCGCCGAACGCTTCGAGGCGGGCGTCCGGGCCGGCATCGAGGCCCACCGGCTGCCCTGGTCGGTCAGCCGGCTCGGGGCCCGCACCGAGTACCGCTTCACCGCACCGGCCCCGCGCACCGGCACGGAGTCCGCGGCGGCCGCCGACGCCGAGCTGGAGGACTTCCTCCACCTCTACCTCGCCAACCGGGGCATCCTGCTCACGCCGTTCCACAACATGGCGCTGATGTGCCCGGACACCACCGAACGGGACGTCGACACCCACACCGAGGTCTTCGCCGCCGCGCTCGCCGAACTGGCCGGCTGAGAGGAGACCGGGAGACCGGGAGAAATGGACGACATCGACCGCGCCATCCTGCGCGAACTCCAGACCGACGGCCGCATCGCCTACGCCGACCTCGGGCCCCGGGTCGGGCTGTCCGCCTCGGCGGCCCGGCAGCGCCTGCAACGCCTGCTGGACTCCCGGACCGTCCAGGTCGTCGGGGTCACCGATCCGATGGCCATGGGCGGGCAGGCGATGGCCCTGCTCGGCATCGGCGTCGACGGCGACCCCCGGACCGTCGCCGACACCCTCGCCGACCGCCCCGAGGTCGTCTACTCGGTGCTCACCTCGGGCGGCTTCGACCTCTTCGCCGAGGTGGTGGCCGCCACGCCCAAGGCCCTGCTCGACTTCGTCAACGACGTGGTGCGCCCCGTCGAGGGCGTCCGGGAGATCCGCTCCTTCCCCTACTTCGGCATCCACACCCACCGCTTCCTGTGGGACGTGGGCTGAGACGGTGCCCGGCCCGGCTCAGCCGCCGGGCGGCTCGCGGCCCAGCACCAGCATGGTGGCGTCGTCGCGGACCGTGTAGTGCCGCCGCGTCAGGTCCGCCCAGACCGACTCGGGCAGCTCGGCGGACGGCGTGGCGGCCAGCAGGGCCAGCCGTTCCGGCAGCGGGTAGAAGGCGTCACCGGCGTTCCGGGCCTCCCACACGCCGTCCGAGGCGAGAAAAAGCCGGTCGTCCGGACCGAGCGCCACGGTGACCTCCTTCGGTGGTTCCCCGCCGTCGATCCCGAGGCCCAGCGGCGGGCCCGGCGCGACCGCCACCTCGCGGGCCTCGCCCGCGGACAGCAGGACGGGCGCGGGATGACCGCAGGCCAGCACCCGCGCCGCGGCCGCGTCCTCGGCGAACTCCACCAGCAGGGCCGTGGCGAAGAGTTCCGCGTGCCGCCGGTCCGCCGAGTCCAGCGCCAGCCGGCGGTCGAGCCGGGCCGCCACCGACTCCAGGTCCGGCTGGTCGAGGGCGGCCTCCCGGAACGCGCCCAGCAGCGACACCACCGTGGCCACCGCCCGCAGCCCGTGCCCCTGCACGTCGCCCATCACCGCGCGCACCCCGCACGGACCCGCCCGCACGTCGAAGAAGTCCCCGCCCACCAGCGTCCCGTCCTGCGCGGCCCGGTAATAGGTCGCGCACCGGACCGGCCCGACCCGGTCGGGCAGCGGCGGCAGGACGGCCCGCTGCACCGCCTCGCCGATCGCCCGCTCCGTGTCGAGCTGGGCGTCGCGGTGGCTGCGCACGTAGGACACGAACACGCTCAGCGTGACCACGAACACGATGGTGAGCAGATCGGTGTTGCCGGGGCGGTTCAGGTGGGTGGCCGGCACGTTCAGCGCCACGACCACGCCCAGGCCGAGGAGGCCGGTCGCCAGCGGGCCGTACGACAGGACCGCCAGCGGGGGGATCGCGCCCAGCAGGAAGCCGAGGTCGCGCGCGTGCGGGGTGACCAGCGCGGCCGTGCCGACGGCCACCAGCAGGATGACGGGCAGCACGCGCACCCACCACGGCGGCGGTGCGCCCCGCAGCCAGCCGCGATGCCTTCGGTCCCCGCGCGACGACCAGTCGCGCACCGATCCCACATCCCCAAGCTACGCCGCCCCCGGCGCCCCGCACACCGCGCGCCGGTCCGCCCCGCGGCGCCGCAGTCCGCCCCCGCGGGCCGTCCCGGGCCCGCCGGAGCCGCCGCCTACCGTGTGCCGTCGGCCAGCCGGGCCTCCGCCGCGGCCAGGATCTCGGTGACCCGCAGGCCGAAGGCGGCGTCGCAGGGGTGCGGGCGGCCCGTGCGCGCGGCCCGCAGCAGCGCGTCGGCGGCCCGGGTGAGCGCCGGGACCGCTCCCTCCGAGGCTTCCGGCAGGACCGACACGCCCGCCTCCCCGCGCAGTTCCACCCCGGCTCCGGCCGCCGCCGGGGGAGCGGTCAGGCTCAGCGTGAGCGTGCTCGACGCGCCGGTCGCGTGGTCGAGCACCAGGTGGACGGTGTCGGCCGGGCCGGGTGCCGCCGCGACGACCTGCCGTACGTCGCCGAGCACCGGCAGCAGGACCGACAGGGCGTGCGGGCCCACGTCCCACAGCGCGCCCTTCTCCCGCCGCCACGGCGAGGCGGCGAACGGGCTGTCGCCCGTGAACACCGCGCCGAGCCACTGGGCCCGCGCCGTGAACCAGCCCGGCACCGCGGCCTGCTCCTCGATCCAGGCCTCCGGCTCCTTCTGGAAACGCGCGGTGAAGAACACCACCGACGCGACCCCGGCCCGTTCCACCGCCGCCACGACGGCCCGTCCCGCGGCGGCCGAGAGCGCCAGCGGCTTGTCCAGCAGCAGGTGCCGGCCCGCACCGGCCGCGCGCACCGCCAGCTCGGCCTGCACGGACGGCGGCAGCGCGACCGCCACCGCGTCCACGTCGGCCAGCAGCGCGTCCACGTCGGCGTACGGGGCGGTGCCGTACCGTTCCGCCAGCGCCGCGGCCGCCTGCGGCCTGCGCCCCCACACCCCGGCGAACTCCAGGCCGGTGTGGGCGGCGAGGGCGGGGGCGTACGTCGTCCTCGCCCACGGGCCGGTTCCCAGCAGTCCGATGCGCATGTCGCGTTCCCTTCTCCGAACCGTTCCCCGCACCCTCAGGATGCTGCGCCCCGGTCGCCGTCCGCACACCTGTGGTCCGCGTCACCCCGGCCGGCGAGCCAGCCCGCGATGGCCGCGGCGATCGGCTGGCCGGTGTCCAGCTCCACGAACCCGAACTGGCCGGACTGGTTGCACTCCAGGAACCACCAGACGCCGTCGGCGTCCTCCGCGAAGTCGAAGGCGCCGTAGGCCAGTTCCGCACCGGCCATGTAGCGCAGGACGCCCTCGGCGACGCGTGGCGGCACCTCGGCGGGCAGCCAGGGCGAGACCGAGGGGGTGAAGCGGACGTCCACGTCGTCCGGGTGGGCGTCCGGGGCGGCGGGCTTGCGCGCGGCCAGCAGGGTGCGGCCGACGACGGTGAGCCGGATGTCGGCCCGCTTGGCGACCCGCCGCTGGAGCAGGGTCGGCCCGAAGGCCACCGCGGTGAAGTCGGCGTCCGGCGCCACCCGGCTGGTCGGCACCGCTCGCGGCGGCTCCTGCGGGTGGGCCCCGGAGACCGGCTTGACCACCAGGTCCGGGAAGCGTCCCGCGAACTCCCGCGCCGCCCGCGGGAACGTCGTGATGAGGGTGGCCGGCACCGCGAGGCCGCTGCCCTGCGCCAGGTGCAGTTGCCAGGGTTTGTGCCGGGCGCGGCGGGCGGCGTCCGGGTGGTTCATCCAGCGGGCGCCGGTGCTGCGCAGCATGCCGTAGAGCGCCTGCGAGGACTCCTCGGTCAGCCAGCCGGACGGCTGGCCGGCGCGGGCGGCCGGGTCGCCCGGCCGGCGCACCCAGACGGAGCGCACGCCGTCCGTGTCCACCAGGCGCCCGCCGGCCGACAGGCGCCCTCGGGAGGCGCCCTGCCCGTACTCGACGGAGAGATCCACCCCGGCGGTCAGATCGGCGGGGTCGAAGCGGACGACGGGCACGCCGGTCTCCCGCAAGTGGAGTACCACCATGTCCGCCGTCACGTCTTCCCGACTGGTCAGGATGAGCACGGTCATCGTCCGCGGTCCGCTGCTCAGTCGTCGAAGTGCGTCTTGGAACCGGCGGTCGAGGTCGTGGTTCCGAGGGCTCTCAGGGTCGCTTGGTCGGTGGCGGCGATGCGCCCGTCCGGGAGGACGTTCAACTGCAGTCCGGAGTCGTACGCGTACGGAGCGGTGGCGTCCAACTGCACTGCGGGGCGCGCGTAGTTGAGCGTGAACGGTTGCATGGGCTCTCCCTGACTAGGCTTTCACGTCCTTATACGAATCGAACGGATGATTGGTTTCCTTACGCTCCGTGATCATGGCCCCGGGCGGAACCGTCGCGGGCGTCGCAAGGAAGGACGCCGTACGAGGCCGTTTGGCTGCGTCCCGGCGCCGCCGTCTCACGACGTGAGCGCGTCCCGGGCGGCGGTGAGCGCCTGTTCCGCATACCCGCGCCCGAACAGCACCACGTGCACCAGGAGGGGGAAGAGCTGGTGCAGCGCCACCCGGCCGCGCCAGCCGTCGGCCGGCGGCGCGGCCTGCCGGTAGCCGTCCAGGATCAGGTCCAGGTGCGGGCAGCCGAACAGCCGGAGCATCGCCAGGTCGGTCTCCCGGTGCCCGCCGTGCGCCGCGGGGTCGATGAGCCGGACCTCGCCGTCGGCCCCCCACAGCACGTTCCCGTTCCACAGGTCGCCGTGCAGCCGCGCGGGCGGCTCGGCCGGGCCCGCCAGCTCCGGCAGCCGGGCGCAGACCCGCTCGAAGAGGGCCGTCTCGGCCGGGCGGAGCGTGCCGCGGTCGGCCGCGGCACGCACGTAGGGGAGGACCCGGTGCTCCGCGTACCAGTCCGGCCAGTCCGTGCCCGGCGTGTTGCGCATGGGGGCGAGGCCGATGTACGCGTCGCGCGGCCCGTCGGGCGGCGGCGACCCGAAGTGCGGGGCCCCGGACGCGTGCAGGGCGGCCAGCGCCCGGCCGAAACGCAGTGCCGCGTCCGGGCCGGGCGACCCGGTCGGCACCCGCTCGGTCACCATCCACGTCTCGTCGTGCCCGAGCACCGCCGGCACCCGGACCGCGCCCGCGGCGGCCAGCCAGCGCAGTCCCGCGACCTCCGCGCGTACCGCCCCCGGGCCGTCGCCCCGCTTGACCATCACCGGCGTCCCGCCGTCCAGGAGCACTTGCGCGGGCGAGCCCGACGGTCGCGCCACCCCGCTCACCGGGCGCCCGGTGAGCCGGGCCGCCGCCCGCCCCGGATCCTCGTCTGGGTTGACCACGGCCCCAGGGTACGGCCCCCGAACGGGGCCCGCTGTCGGGCACTTCGGCCGTTGGCAGGGCCGTTATCGGACAACTTCGGCCCCGGCGGGAACGCTGTCCGCCTACGACCGCCCCGGCACCGGAGCCGGAGCGACCGGAAGGGGCCCCGCCCGGGCCGGGACGGCGTGCGCCGCGGTGTCCGGCCGGGGTGGTGAACGGGTAGGGAGGGCGGGGCTCGCGGTGGCCGGGCGGCGACAGTGGGCGCCGCGGTGCCCGTCGGGCCGGGGCGGTGCATGGGCCGAGAGGGCGGGTGGCGTACGGGTCGCGAGGGCGGGCCTCGCGGTGGCCGGGCCGGGACGGCGTGCGCCGAGGTGCCGGCCGGGGTGGCGAACGGTCCGGAAGGGCGGGTCCTGCGGTGACCGGGCCGGAATGGCGACCGTCGCGGTGCCCGACCGGACTGGGGCGGCGAGCAGGCCGGGCTGGAGTGGCGAACGGGCCGGGGGTGGCGGTGAACGGGCGGGAAAGGCGGGCGGTGGCTCGGCCGGGAGAGCGGGTGGTGGCCGGGTTCCGTCGCGGCCCGCGCTCCTCCCGGCCGGCCGGTGGGGGACCGCGGCGGCCGGCCCGCTACGCCACCCGGGTCAGCCCGACCGGATTCCCCGGGGGCAACAGACCCGACGCCCACACCGTGCGGGCCAGCGGGTCCAGCAGTGCGGCGAGGCGCTCACCGCGCTCCGCGCCCAGCGCGGCCCACGGCCCCTCGGCGGCGGCGTCGGTGAGCGCCTCGGCCTCCGCGCGCACCGCCCGTCCCGCGGGCGTGAGCGAGCCGTCCGCCGCGAGCCGGCCGTCCGCGCGCAGCCGCGCCACGGCCGCCGCCCAGTCCTCCTCCGGCCACTTGCGGGTCTCGCGCAGGAAGGCCCCGTCGGACTCGCCGCCCGCCGCCTTGAGCACCATGGCCTCGACCGGCCCGATGCCGAGGCTGACCAGCACCGCCACGTGGGAGTCCCCGCGGTGCTCACGGAGGGTCGTCAGGGCCTGCCACAGCCGGGCGGCCGGCCGCTCCGGGCGCTCCAGCGCCTGGTTGGCGGCGGCCAGCACCCGGCCCGTGGTGTCCGCCGCCGCGGCGGCTTCCCACGCCAGGTCCGCGGCCTCGGCGAACGCGGCGGAGCCGACGGTGTCCGCCCCGAACAGCCGGGTCATGGCCGTGTCCATCGCCTGCCGGCGGGCCGCGAGCACCTGTGCCGGAGCGGCGTGCGCCCAGGCGTCCGGCAGGGCGCGGGCCACGCGCGCGGGGTGGAAGACGTAGAAGCAGCTCGCCACCACGGCGGGGGGCGCCGCGCCGAGCGGGGCGGCCCGCAGCGCGAAGTAACCCATCCAGAACCCGCGCATCCCCAGGTCCTCGGCCGCCCGGTGCGCCTCGGGGGTGAAGTAGACGAGGCCGTGCACCGGCTCGTACCGCTCCCACAGGGCCCGCGCCATCGTGTCGGCCACCGTTTTCTCCCGTCCTGTGTCCCCGCCGTGCCGTCCGGCACCAGCCTGCGCTATGACGGCTGTCATAACAAGGGGGCGGCGACCGGACCGCCGGCCCTCCTCGGGTACGGGGTGCTCACCCGTGCGGGCGCGGCGCCGGGACGGGGACTGGGCCGGACGGGGGGCCGCGAAGCGGGCGCGCTGGGGCAGACGGGTGGCGTGCTGACACGGCTGGGCGGCCCGGATGGTGCAAACCGGGCCCGGCGCTGACGGTGGTTCATGTCGAGGCCGGGTCCCTTCAGCTGATGAGGTATCGGCTGCCCGGTCACGGCGGAAGGACATCACTATGCGCTCTGCCCGCACGCTCCTGGCGACGGCGGCCACCGCGGCCGCCCTCGCCTTCGCGACGCCCGTCGCCGCGTTCGCCGTTCCGGCCGAGCACGACGGCGGCCGTGGCGACTCCTCGTACAGCAAGGAGGACGACAGCGGCTCCGGCCGAGGCAAGGGATCCGGCAACGACGAAGACAACGACTACGGCAGCAAGCGGGGAGGCGGGGGCGGACACGACGGACCGCGCGGCGGAATGCACACGGGTGGCGGAGCGCTCGCCACGGTCCACCGCGACGACTCGGGCGGGGAGGACGACAGCCGGTTCGACCCCGAGAGCTACCGCGACAAGGGCGGCCGTGACGGAGGCGGCGGCGAGGAGAAGGGCGAGAAGGGCGGCGGCAAGGGGGACAAGGGCGGCAGGGGCGACAAGAGCGAGTGGGGTGACGACGAGCGCGAGAAGCCGCGCGGCGGCATGCACACCGGTGGCGGCGGACTCGCCACGCCCGGTGTCACCACGGGCGGACTCGCCGTGCTCGCCGTAGGCGCCACCGGCGCGTACGCGCTGCGCCGCAGGAAGGCCGCCACCCAGGCGTCCTGACGGGCCGCCGCGCCGCAGGGGCTGCGGACGCCGCCGACGCGCCGGCCGTGTCGGCCGCCCGCGCCCCCTGCGCCCCCGGACACCGGGGCCCCGTCCTCCTTCCCCCGCACCGACTCCGCGCTGCCGTGACCGAGTGAGGTGGTGTCCGATGGCAGCAGATTCCCCCACGACCACCATGGGCTCCGGCCGCGGCGGGCGGCTGACGCTGTGGGGTGTGGCGGCCGTCTTCCTGGCCGTGAACATGTTCGGCGGTCATCACGAGCCGGACGGCAAGCCCGAGGCGCACCGGGCCGCGGGCGCCGGCGCCGCCCCGACGGCCGAGCCGCGGCAGACCCGCGCCGCGCTGCCCCGGTCCACGCCGACCCGGCTGCGCATCCCCAAGATCTCCGTGGACGCCCCCTTCACCACCCTCGTCCTCGGCGCCTCGGGCCAGTTGCAGCCGCCGCCCGCCGCCGACACCAACCTCGTCGGCTGGTACGCCGACGGGGTCTCGCCCGGTGAGACGGGCACCGCGATCATCGCCGGGCACGTGGACACGGTGACCTCGGCGGCCGTCTTCGCCAACCTCGACGAACTGGAGGCGGGCGACCGGTTCTCCGTGGAGCGGTCCGACGGGAGCACGGCGGACTTCGTCGTGGACCACGCCGAGACCTATCCGAAGGACGACTTCCCCAGCGACCGGGTGTACGCGGACGCGTCGCGCCCCGAGGCCCGGCTCATCACCTGTGCCGGGGACTACGACCACACGGCGCGGGACTACACCGACAACCTGGTCGTCTTCGCCCACCTGGAGTGAGCCGGCCGCCTCCGGTCAGGCGGCGCGGTCCGTGAACGGGCCGTCCGCCGCGAAGACCAGTTCCGCGAACCGCTCGCCGATCCGCCGGTGCCCGGCGGTGTCGGGGTGGAGGCCGTCGGGCAGCGGCAGCTCCGCGAAGTCGGCGGCACCGTACAGCTCCCGGCCGTCCAGGTAGTGCAGGGCGGGGTCCTCGGCGGACCGCTCGCGCACGATCCGGGCCAGTTCCTCCCGTACGACGCCCAGGGTGAGCTTCCCGGCCGCCCGCTCGGCCGGGTCCCCGGCGGCCCGGTACCGCACCCGGCCCTCGGCCAGCGCGGAGAGGTCCATGGCGGTGGGGCCGGGGGTGTCCTCGTGCATCGGGCACAGCACGGGCGAGACGACGAGCAGCGGGACGCCGGGGTGGCCCTCGCGCACGGTGTCGAGGAAGCCGTGCACGGCGGGGCCGAACGCGCGCAGCCGCATCAGGTCCGTGTTGACCAGGTTGATGCCCAGCTTGACGCTGATCAGGTCGGCGGGCGTGTCGCGCAGCGCGCGGGCGGTGAACGGGTCGAGCAGCGCGCTGCCGCCCAGCCCGAGGTTGATCAGTTCCACCCCGCCCCGGGCGGCGGCGAGCGCCGGCCAGATGGCGGTGGGGGTCGCCGCGTCGGAGCCGTGACTGAGCGAACTGCCGTGGTGCAGCCACACCCGGCGGCCGCGGTCCGGCACGGGCTCGACGGGCGCGTCGGTGCGCAGCGCGACGAGTTCGGTCGTCTCGTTGTGCGGCAGCCAGATCTCCACGTCCTTGGCGGCGTCCGGCAGGCCGGTGAAGCGCACGGTGCCGACCGGACCGGGCCGGTGCTCGGAGGTGCCGGTGGCCAGGTCCACGGTCAGGGTGCTGCCGTCGGCGAGGGAGGCGCTGCCGGCCGGGCGCCCGTCGACGACCAGGTCGTACACACCGTCGGGGCGGGGCGGCGCGCCGGGGTACACGCGCTTGGTCGGCAGGGTGTCCAGTTCGACCGTGGTGGCGCGGGTGCGGAAGGCCACCCGTACGCCGGAGGGCTGGGCCTCCGCCAGTGCGAGCTGCGGGTCGGCGCACTGGGCGCGGGCCCGGGCGGGCAGGCGGTGCGGCAGCAGGCCGTGCTCCGTGCGCTCCAGGTCGAGGGCGCCGCGGACCAGGCCGGCGGTGAGGGGGGTGGTGTGCATCGTGTACGTCCGTGCTTCCAGGGGGTGTTTCCGGGGGAGGTGCCGTCAGGGGCGGGTGGGCCAGTCGCGCAGCAGGGCGTCGAGGGCGTCCAGGATGCGGGCCCAGGACTCGTCGGAGCCGGGCGCGCTGTGACTGAAGCCGCCGGCCGCCTCCAGGCTGATGTAGCCGTGGAAGACGCTGCCGAGCAGGCGGACCGCGTGCGTCCCGTCCGGCTCCGACAGGTCGTAGCCGCGCAGGATCGCCCGGGTCAGCGAGGCGATCCGGACCCCCGCGCTGCCGGCGGCCGTCTCGTCGTCCAGCGGGTGGCGGGCCGCCGTGTAACGGCCGGGGTGGGCGCGGGCGTAGTCCCTGAAGACGTTCGCGAAGGCACCGAGGGCGTCCTTACCGGACCGGCCGGCCAGCGCCGCGGCGGCGAGATCCGCCAGTTCCTCCAGCGCGAGCAGGGCGATCCGGGTCTTCAGGTCCTGGGTGCTGCGTACGTGCGAGTACAGGCTCGCGACCCTGACGTCGAAGCGCCGGGCCAGGGCGGAGGCCGTGACCTGCTCGAAGCCGACCTCGTCGGCCAGCTCCGTGCCGGCTCTCACCAGGCGCTCCGTGGTCAGTCCCGCACGCACCATCGCTCCGCTCCCGTCACTCTGCCGTAATGGATTATGCAGTTCCCTAAAGGCTTTAGGCAAGCGGGGTGGGGGTCTCGGTGCGCGGCGGGCGGCGGCCCACCGCACCGGCGCTGTGCCGGGGCCGCCGAACACCCACTTATTTGTGGGTACTTGGCAGTCCCCGCCGGCCGGGAGAGGCTGTTCACCGAGGCCGGCGCCGCCGCGGACCGGAAGGGAGGGGACGACGGCAGCGCCTCAGGACACGGCCTCGTGCTCGCGGAGCCGGTCCAGACGGCGGTGCCCCCAGTGGGCCAGGGGGCCCAGCGCCGCGGTCAGGTCGCGGCCGAATCCGGTCAGCGAGTACACGGTCTTCGGCGGCAGCACGTCGTGCACCTCCCGGTGCACGAGGCCGTCCTCGGCCATCTCGCGCAGCGCCTGGGTCAGCACCTTCTCGCTCACCCCCGGCATCCGGCGGCGCAGTTCACCGGGCCGCTGCGGCCCGGACTCCAGCAGCCACAGCAGCCACGTCTTCCACTTGCCGTCGATCACGGCGATCGCGGCGGTCACTCCGCAGACGTTCGGGTCCTGGGCACGGCTGCGCGTCATCGGCGTCCTCTTCGGTCTCCCGCGGCCGTCCGGCCGCTCGTCCTCGTCACACACTGATCACTTTCGGGAGTTGCAACATGTCCACCACCTCGGATCTTCCTGCCGTCACCGTGCTCGGGCTCGGCCCCATGGGCCGCTCGCTGGCGGGCGCGTTCCTCGCGGCCGGCCTGCGGACCACGGTGTGGAACCGCACACCGGGCAGGGACCGGGAGCTGACGGAGCAGGGGGCGTCCGGTGCCGCCTCGCCCGAAGAGGCCGTGTCCGCGGGGGATCTGGTCGCCGTCTGCGTGGTCGACTACGACGCCGCCGACGCCCTCCTGCGCCGTGCGGAGGTCACCCGCGCGCTGAAGGGCCGTACCGTCCTGAATCTGACCGCCGACCGCCCGGACCGGGCCAGGGACGGCGCCCGGTGGGCGGCGGACCACGGCTTCGGATACCTGGACGGGGCGATCATGACACCGGCCCCGAGCATCGGCACCCCCGAGGCCGTCTTCCTGCACAGCGGTCCGCGCGACCTCTACGACCGGCACCGGCCGGTACTGGAACTGCTCGGCGGGACGCACACCCACCTGGGGGAGGAGATCGGCCGGGCCGCCACCTTCGACATCGCGCTGCTCGACATCTTCTGGACCGCCATGGCGGGGTACGCGCACGCCGTGGCGATCGCCCGGGCCGAGGGGGTGACGGCCCGGGAACTGGCCCCCTTCGCCCAGGGCATCGGCGCGATCCTGCCGCCGCTGTTCGGCACCTTCGCGGAGGACGCCGACAACGGCACGTACTCCGGAGAGATCAACCCCATCACCTCGGCCGTCTCCACCATGGCCCATGTCGTCGAGGTCTCCGAGTCCCACGGCATCGACGCGGGCGTGATGCGGGCCGCGGAGGGCCTGGCCCGCCGCGTCATCGGCCTCGGCCACGGCGCGGACGGGTTCATGCGGGCCGCGGAGGTACTCGGCCGCCACTGACCGGGCCCCCTCGGCCACGGGGACACCGGTCCCTGCGGGCGGGGCGTCCGGGGCGGACTGCTTCGGGTGGGGCCGCCCCGGGTGGGGCGCTCGGGCGGGGCACCTGAGCGGGGGCGTTCGGGGCGTCGGGTGTCCGTTGGTCCAGGATGGGTCGCCTTGGATCCCGTAGTCGGCGGGCCGCGACGGGCCGCCGGGCGCCCACCGGTCCAGGGTGGGCCGGCAGGCCTCCCCGAGCGCGGTCAGGTCAGTCACCTGGGCGCGGTTCCCCCGGCGGTCTGCCACGGCCGCCGGGCGTCCAGCGGCTACGAGAGCCCTGGGCGTCCCCCCGGGGAGGCCGCCCGGGGGTGGTCCCCCTCGGTGGGCCGCCATGGTCCGTCGATCTCGGGCGGACCATCGGGAGCCCACCGGCCCCGGGTGGGCCGTCGGCTTGCCACCGGACCGGAGACGGCCACCGGAGGGGCCGTAGGGGTCACCGGCCCCGAGTCCGTCGCCCGTCCTCGGTCGCGCGGGGCCGGACCCGCCGACCCCGCGACTCGCCCCCGCCCCCGGGCCCCGTTCGGCGGCCCGGCGCCGCCCCGAGTCGCCGCCGCGCCACCGCGTGCGGGCGGTGGTCGCGTGTGGTCCTCCGCACCCCGGCGACCAGCGACTTGTGCCCTGCGGGGGGCCGTGGAACGCTTCGGCGGCGGAGGCGAACGGGCGCGGGGCGCCGGGCCGAGGGAGTGAACGGGGGGAGCGGACCGATGGAGCTGGAGCTGCGGCACCTGCGGGTGCTGTGCGCGATCGCCGACGCGGGCGGTGTGGGGCGCGCCGCCGCGCAACTCGGTTACTCGCAGCCGGCCGTGAGCACCCAGCTCCGGCGCATCGAGCGCCACCTGGGCGAGCCGCTCTTCGAACGCGGCCCGAGCGGGGTCCGGCCGACCCGGTACGGCGCCGAGGTCGTCGAGCAGGCCCGGGACGTCCTCGCGCGGGCCGCCGCGATCGGGCACCGCCCGCCCCCGGCCCGCGCCCGCCGTACCCTGCGGGTGGCCGCGACCAACTCGCCCGTGCTGCCCGGTACCGTCTCCCGGGTCCGCGCCCGGCTGCCGGAGCTGGCCATCGCGGTCACCAGCGTCTACTCCTCCGCGCGGATCGTGGAACTGCTGGAGGAGGGGACGGTGGACGCCGCCATCGCCGCCGACTACCCCGGCATGGAACTGCGGCACTCGGCCGGAGTACGGCACCGCGGGATCGTCACCGAGCCGACGTTCGTCGCCCTGCCCGCCCGGCACCGGCTCCGGCAGAGCCCCCAGGTGCAGCTCGCCGACCTCGCCGAGGACGCCTGGTTCGTGACCCCGGACGACGGCGCCGGCTGGCCCGGGGTGTTCTACGAGGCCTGCTCGGCGGCCGGGTTCGCGCCGGTCACCGTGCACGAGTGGCTGGGCGACCAGGTCCAGCTCCAGAGCATGATCGCCGACGGACTCGGGGTGTCCCTGGTGCAGCCGACGCTGCGGCCGATCCCGCACGTCGTGGTCAAACCGCTGGCGGGCTCGCCGCTGTGGTGCCGCTACGTCCTGGCCTGGCGCCCGGACGCCGTCACCGAAGACGTCGTGGAGACGGTGATCGGGTCCGCCACGGACGCGTACCGCGATCTCGTCGCCCAGGCTCCCCACCTGCGCACCTGGGTTTCGCGCACCTGGAGCGTCGCCGGGCCGTAGCGGTATGCCCGTGCCGGGGCCGCCCGCACCGCCGTACCGCTCCCGCGCGGCACGCGGCAGGCGCCGCCGGGGCCCGCGGGGACGGCCGGACGGGGGTGACACGTGCCCCGCGCGTGGTTCCCGGGGCCCGCACCAGGTGATAGACACGGCGGGTCGCAGTTCCTGTCCGCCAGCAGGAAGGTTGTCGCCGCATGTCCGCAACGCGCCGTCAGGTCCTTTCCCGAGCGAGCGCCCTGGGAGTGGGCATCGCCTTCACCGGGTCCCTGTCCGAGCTCTTCGCGGGAACCGCCGCCGCCCTGAATCAGGGGCACGCCGGGTACGGCCCGCTCGTCCCCGATCCGCACGGCCTGCTCGACCTGCCGAAAGGTTTCCGCTACACCGTGCTCTCCCGCGAGGGCGACCCGCTCCGGTCGGGTGAGGGCCGGGTGCCCTCCCACCACGACGGCATGGCCGCCTTCGCCGGCCGCGCGGGCCGTACCCACCTCGTCCGCAACCACGAGAACCGCGTCACCGCCGCCGTCCCGGTCCCGGCCGTCCCCGGTCTCACCTACGACCCGGCGGGCAAGGGCGGCTGTACGGCCCTGACGCTGGACGCCCGCCACCGCGTGCTCGCCGAGCGGGTCGCCGTCGCCGGTACGGCGGTCAACTGCGCGGGCGGCCCTACCCCCTGGGGCACCTGGCTGACCTGCGAGGAGACCGAGGACAGGGCGGGGACCAACGGCTACACCAAGGACCACGGCTTCGTCTTCGAGGTCCACCCCACCGAGCCGTACCGCACCGGCGCGGTGCCGCTGACCGCGATGGGCCGATTCCAGCACGAGGCGGTCGCCGTCGACCCGCGAGGCGGTGTCGTCTACGAGACGGAGGACGCGTTCGACAAGCCCTTCGGCCTCTTCTACCGCTTCCTGCCCGACAAGCCGCTGGGCGGCGTCGGATCGCTGCGCGCCGGCGGCCGGCTCCAGGCGATGCGCGTGCCGGGGGTGCCGGACCTGTCGACGGTCCGGGAGGCCGGCGCGCACTACGACGGCGTCGAGTGGATCGACGTCCCCGACCCCTCGGCCGGCTCGGAACCGACCCGGTTGCAGGACTACGGCCGGGGCGGCATCACGCACGCGCAGAAGCTGGAGGGCTGCTACTGGGGCGGTGGCCGCGTCTACTTCGTGTCGTCCTTCGCCCGGAGCGCGGACGGCTCGGGCGCCGACCACTACGGGCAGGTCTGGCGCTACGACCCGGACCGCCGCCGGCTGACCCTGGTCGTGGTGTTCGGGCCGGACACCGACGTCCGGCTGCCCGGCGAATCCCCGGACAACATCTGCCTGGCCCCCGGCGGCGGCCTGATGGTGTGCGAGGACGGCAACGGCGCGCAGCACGTCTTCGGCCTGACCCGCGAGGGCGAGGTGTACGCGATGGCCCGGGGCCGCCAGAACATCGGGACGGCGGCGGAGCCCGAGTGGGGCGAGTTCGCCGGAGTCACCTTCGCACCCGACGGGCGGACGATGTTCGTCAACTGCTACACCCCCGGCACCACGTTCGCGGTGACGGGGCCGTGGCACGGATAGCACGCGCACAGCCCTGACCGGGCCGGAGCGCACGCACGCGCCCCGGCCCGGTCAGGGCCGACTCCCCGGGTGCCGGACCGCCGGGTCAGACCGCGGTGGCCGGGTACGTCGGGTACTCCACGCCCGAGACGTGCTGGACGACCCGGACGACCTGGCAGGAGTAGCCGAACTCGTTGTCGTACCAGAGGTAGAGGATCGCGTTGTCGCCGTCGACCTTCAGCGCGCCGGCGTCCACGATCGAGGCGTGGCGCGAGCCGATGAAGTCGCTGGAGACCGCGTCGGGCGCCGTGGTGAAGTCGATCTGGCGCTTCAGCGGCGAGGTCAGCGACACCTCGCGGAGGTAGTCGTGCACCTCCTCGCGGGTGGCCTCGCGGGCCAGCTGGAGGTTGAGGATCGCGATCGAGACGTCCGGCACCGGGACGCGGATCGAGCTGCCGCTGATCTTCGCCTTGAGGTCGGGCAGCGCCTTGGCGACGGCGGACGCGGCACCGGTCTCGGTGATGACCATGTTGAGCGGCGCGGAGCGGCCCCGGCGCTCGGACTTGTGGTAGTTGTCCAGCAGGTTCTGGTCGTTGGTGAACGAGTGGACCGTCTCCACGTGGCCGCGCAGCACGCCGTACTCGTCGTCCATCGCCTTCAGCGGCGGCACGATCGCGTTGGTGGTGCAGGAGGCGCAGGACAGGATCTGCTCGTCCGGCTTGATGGTGTCGTGGTTGACGCCGTGCACGATGTTCGGGACGTCGCCCTTGCCCGGCGCGGTCAGCACGACCTTCTCGATGCCGGGGCGCAGGTGGCCGGAGAGGCCCTCGCGGTCACGCCACTTGCCGGTGTTGTCGATGAGGATGGCGTCCCGGATGCCGTACTCGGTGTAGTCCACGTGCGACGGGTCGTCGGCGTAGATCACCTTGATCTCGTTGCCGTTGGCGACGATCGTGCTGCTGTCCTCGTCCACGGTGATCGTGCCCTGGAACTGGCCGTGGATGGAGTCGCGGCGCAGCAGCGAGGCGCGCTTGACGATGTCCTGGGCGCCGCCGCCGCGGACGACGATGGCCCGCAGCCGCAGGCCGTTGCCGGAGCCGGCCTTCTCGATCAGCAGGCGGGCGACGAGGCGGCCGATGCGGCCGAAGCCGTAGAGCACGACGTCGCGCGGCTCGCGGCGCTCGATCTTGTCGTCCCCCGTGGCGCCGGCGACGGCCTCGGCGGTGAACTCGGCCACGCTCAGACCGCGCTCGTCGGCCGCGTACAGGGTGGCCAGCATGCCGAGGTCGATCTGGGACGGCCCGAGGTCCAGGGCGGTCAGGGCCTGGAGGAACGGCATGGTCTCGGTGACCGACAGCTCGGCCCCGGCGATCTGCCGGGCGAAGCGGTGGGTCTTGAGGATGCTGACCACCGACTTGTTCACCAGGGAGCGGCTGTGCAGCAGGACGGTGACGTCCCGCTCGCGGTGCAGCTTCCCGATGAGCGGGATCATCGACTCCGCGATCTCCTCGCGGATCTTCCAGTTGGTGAACGAGTCGTCGTTGACAGTCACGGATCCATCTTTCGAGCTAGGCAGCGCTCATATGATAACCACATTGATTTTGTGGGCCGGAGTCGGCCCCGGCCCCCTCCGACGGCGCACCCGCCGGCCGCCGGAAGTGGATACCGGCCCCGCCCGGTGACATGATCGGACGAGGTCCGACGGGGGAGACGCTGGGGAAGACACTGTCGATGAGGCTGCACACCCACGAGTGGGGCACCGGCGACCGGATCGCCGTCCTGGTGCACGGGATCATGTCCGACCACCGCACCTGGCACCGCGTGGCCCCCGTCCTCGCTGCCGAGGGGTACCGGGTCATCGGGGTGGACCTGCGCGGACACGGCCGCAGCGGCCGGGGCGAGTACACCCCGCAGACCTGGGCCGACGACCTCGTCGAGAGCCTGCCGCAGCGGCCGGAGCTGGCGATCGCCCACTCGCTCGGGGCCCTGGCACTGGCCGGGGCGGCCGAACGGCTGGCGCCCGCCCGCGCCGTCTACTGCGACCCGGCCTGGGACATGCGCGAGAAACTGGTCGAGGTGTCCCCGTACTTCGCCGTCTTCAAGACCGCGCCCCGCACGATGATCCGCAGCCTCAACCCGCGCTGGGACGACGTCGACGTGGACGTCGAGATGGCCACGCTCACCGACTGGGACCCGGAGACGGCCCGCGTGCTGCCGGGCATCTACGCGGTCGGCCGGACACCGGCCCGCCCGGTGGTGCCCTCCCTGGTGGTGCTGGCCGGCGCCGGCGAACTCGTACGGCCCGGGCTGGGAGAGGAGCTGAAGCGCCGGGGCTTCGAGGTCCGCACGGTCGAAGGGGCCGGGCACAGCGTCTACCGGGACGACTTCGACGGCTTCATGGGCGCGCTCGACGGCTGGATCGGAGCGGACGCGCCGCCGTGCCCGCCCGGCACCGGCCCGCGGTGCGAAGCCCGCGATACGGGGTAGACGGGGGACGCCCAAGGAAAGGACCGTCTCATGACGACGTACGTGATCAGCGTCCCCGGCACCTTCACCACCGGGATCGAGGCCGACACCCGGACCCGGCTGGTACGGGCGCTGCGGCCCGCCGATCCGCACGGCACCCGCATGGGCAGCGCCGAAGACCTGGACGTGCTCAAGGTCAACGAGGACGACACCTTCACCCTCCGTCTGACCGTCGACGCGGACACGGGACCGCACGCGGAGGAGGAGGCGCGCCGGCTCGCGGACGCCGCGCTCCGGGACGCGGGACTGGACGAGGGGAGCGCACCGCTCGGCCCCGCGGTGATCACCGGCATCGACTCCGAGGTCCGCTGACGACGGGGCGCGATCATCCGGTTTGGGTAAAATCGAGGCGTTTGCCGAACATGCAGGCGACAGGCCCTACGGGAGCCACCGTCCCGCCGGAAGTGATCGATGCCCCGCAAGCGCCACACGGACGAAGGCGACGAGCTGCTGGCCCGGCTCGGCTCGCTCACCGCCCAGGCACGCCGACGCGCGGAACTCCAGCGCACCCAGGTCGAGCTGGCCGTGGCCCTGCAGCGGGGCATGCTCCCGCGGGACCTGCCCGCCGCCCCCGGCCTGCACCTGGCGGTCCGGTACACCCCGGCCAACCTCGGCCTCAACGTGGGCGGCGACTGGTACGACGCCTTCACCATGCCGGACGGCCGGATCGGGCTGTCCATCGGCGACGTCCAGGGCCACAACATCGAGGCGGCCGCCTTCATGGGCCAGGTCCGGGCCGGACTGCGGGCCCTCGCCTCCGTCACCGGCGCCCCGGGGGAGCTGCTGGCCCGCACCAACGACCTGCTGCTCTCCCTGGGCGGCGACCTCTTCGCCACCTGCACCTTCATGCGGCTCGACCCCGCCACCGGGGTGCTGGAGAGCGCCCGGGCCGGCCACATCCCCTTCGTGTGGGCCACGCCGGACGGCAGGTCCGGCGTCGTCGACGACGCGGGGGGCCCGCCGCTCGGCATCCAGCAGGGCGTCGCGTTCCCGGTGACCCGGCACCGGCTCACCACCGGCGGGGTCTTCGTCCTGCTCACCGACGGCGTGGTGGAGGGGCCGTCGCTGCACATCGAGGACGGTCTGGACCAGGTGGTACGGCTCGCGGGCATCGCCGCGGTGGCCGGACTGGCGAGCCACGCGCTCGCGGCGGCCGTGATCAAGGGCGCGGAGAGCATCGGCCACGACGACGACGCGGCCGTACTGGTCATCGGCCTCGACGACCCGTGCGCCCGGCCCTGAAGCGCCTCGTGTCCCGCGCGCCGTACGCCCCCACCGCGGAGCGGCACCGCGTCGTACGGTCCGTGCGGCGTCCGGTGCCGCCCGCACGCCGCCGACCGGGGCCGGGAATTCAGCCATAGGGCCGGACGGGAGCCTGCTTCGCCTCGCCGTGCCGTGGGCCCCGGTGTGAGATGGCTCGTGTGGTGGGTGACGAGGAGCTGCGCCGGCCGGGCGGGTACGCCGTCCAGGTCCTGGCCGTGGCCGCCTGCTACGGGGCGGCGGCCCGGCTCGGACTTGTCCGCCAGCTGACCGTCGACGGAGCCGTGGTCACCCCGCTCTGGCCCGCCACCGGCGTCGCCTTGGCCGCCCTGCTGGTCCTCGGACTGCGCTGCTGGCCCGGCGTCGCGCTCGGCGCCTTCCTCTCCGTACTGTCCCTCACCGTCCCCGACGTCTGGGTGCTCGGCCTCCTCGTCGGCAACACCGCCGCACCCCTGTGCGCGGCCCTGCTGCTGCGCCGGGCCGGCTTCCGCACCGACCTGGGCCGGCTGCGCGACGGACTCGCCCTGGTGTTCCTGGCCGCGCTGGCGGCCATGCTGATCAGCGCGACCATCGGTGTCGGCCTCCTCGTCCTCACCGGCAGCCTGGCCGCCCGGAGCTTCTGGCCCGTCTGGCTGGCCTGGTGGGTGGGCGACGCGATGGGCGTCCTGATCGTCACCCCGCTGCTGCTGAGGCTGCACCGCGTGCGCCGGGCGCCGCCGCTGGGCCGCTGGAAGGAGGCGACCGCGCTCGCCGCCGCCACCTGCCTGCTCGTACCGCTGGCCGCCTACAGCACGCTCAGCCTGCTCTTCCTCGTCTACCCGCTGATCATCTGGGCGGCCCTGCGGTTCCAGCTGGTGGGCAGCGTGCTCGTCGCACTGGTCACCTCCGTGGCGGCCACGGTCGCCGCCACGGACGGCGTCGGGGCGTTCGCGGCGCTGAGCCGGACCGAGGTCATGATGAAGCTCCAGGCGTTCAACGGCGCCATGGCGCTGACCGCGCTGCTGCTGTCGGCCGTGATCACGGAGCAGGTCAACACCCGGCGTTCGGTGGAGCGGGCGTGCCAGGAACTGGTCGAGGTCCTGGAACACCTCACCGCGGGCGAGGCCCCGCCGCCCCGGGCCCCCAGGGACACCGGCGGCGCCGACGAGGGGCCGCGGCCGACCGGAGCGCCGTGAGCCGACCCGGCGGGGTCAGCGGTGCGGCCCGTCCGACGGCCCCTCATCCCCTTCTTCCGGTCCGCCTGGCCCCCCGGAGCCCCCCGGCCCGGCGGGCGGGCGGCCGTCGCGGCCCCCCACGATGCCCGGAGGGGCGTCCACGGCGGCCAGCGCCTCGGCGGCGCGGCGGCGCCGGGCCGGTAACGGGTGGCCGCCCGGCTCGGCGGCGCGCCCGCCGCCGGGGGCACGGCACCCGCACGCGGCCGGCCCGGCCGCCGGCCTGTTCTCGTCCTGCCGGTCCCGGTCGTCGTCGTGATCGCTCATGCGGCGCCGGGTACCCGGACCGGGCCCGCCGCCAACGCGCCTCCCGGCGTGTCGGCCGGCGCGCCGGGGGCACTGGGAGACGATGGGCGGACCCGCGGTGGCGCGGGGCCGGACCGGGAGGGACGGGGCGCGATGGAACAGCGGCCGCTGACCGGCCGGACGGCCGAGGACACGACGGGGAAGACGGCCGTGCCGGACGACCCCGGACGGCGGCCGGCCGCGGACGACGCGCGCCGCCGCATCCCGCGCACCGACGCGCTGCTGCGCGACCCCCGGCTGTCCGCCGCCGCGGACCGGCTCGGCGTGTCCCGGGTGAAGGCCGCGGTGCGGCAGGCGCAGGAACGGGCCCGCGCGGGCGGCATCACGCCGGAGCAGGTCCCGCGGACGGCCCTGGACCTGCTGCCCGGCACGGCGAGCGGCCTGCGCCCGGTGATCAACGCCACCGGGGTGCTGCTGCACACCAATCTCGGCCGGGCCCCGCTGTCCGCCACCGCCCGGCAGGCGGTGCACGAGGCGGCCGGGCCCACGGACGTCGAACTCGACCTGACGAGCGGTGTACGGGCCCGCAGGGGGCGCTCGGCGCTCGCCGCGCTGCACGAGCGCGTGCCGGCCGCCGGCGCGGCGCACGTGGTGAACAACGGCGCCGCCGCGCTCGTCCTGGCCGCCACCGCCCTCGCGGCCGGCCGGGAGATCGTCGTCAGCCGCGGCGAGATGGTGGAGATCGGCGACGGCTTCCGGCTGCCCGACCTGCTCGTCTCCACCGGCGCGCGCCTGCGCGAGGTCGGCACGACCAACCGCACGACCGCCGCCGACTACGCCGGGGCGATCGGCCCCGACACCGGATTCGTGCTGAAGGTCCACCCGTCCAACTTCCGCATCACCGGTTTCACCCGGGCCGCCGACGTCGCCGAGCTCGCCGGACTCGGCGTCCCGGTGGTCGCCGACATCGGCTCGGGGCTGCTCGCCCCGCACCCCGGACTGCCCGAGGAGCCCGACGCCGGCACCCAGCTCCGCGCGGGCGCCGCGCTCGTCACCGCGAGCGGCGACAAACTGCTCGGCGGACCCCAGTGCGGACTCCTGCTGGGCCGCCAGGACCTGGTCCGGACCCTGGCCCGGCACCCGCTCGCCCGCGCCCTGCGCGTCGACAAACTCACCCTCGCCGCGCTGGAGGCCACCCTCACCGGCCCGCCCACCCCCACCGCCCTCGCTCTCACCGCGGACCCCGCCCGGCTCGGGGAGCGGGCCGGACGGCTCGCGGCCGCGCTGGCCGCCGACGGGATCGACGTACGGGCCGTCACCTGTGCGGCCACGGTCGGCGGCGGGGGAGCGCCCGGGGTCACCCTGCCCAGCGCGGGCCTGTCCCTGCCCGAGCCGTACGCCGCCGCCCTGCGCACCGGCAGCGTCCCCGTGGTCGGCCGCCTGGAGGCGGGGCGCTGCCTGCTGGACCTGAGAGCGGTGCCGCCGGAGGACGACGGGCGGCTGGCGCGGGCCGTGCGGTCCGCGGCGGCCGGGCAGGCCGGCCCGGCGGCGGGCGGCGCGGCGGAAGGGCGGCCGTGATGCGCGTGCTCGCCACCGCCGGCCACGTCGACCACGGCAAGTCCGCCCTGGTCCGCGCCCTCACCGGCATGGAACCCGACCGCTACGAGGAGGAGCGCCGCCGGGGCCTCACCCTCGACCTGGGCTTCGTGTGGACGCGGCCCGGCCCCGGCGGGGAGCCCCTCGCCTTCGTGGACGTACCGGGGCACGAGCGGTTCGTCGCGACCATGCTGGCCGGGGTCGGGCCCGTGCCCGCGGTGCTGTTCGTGGTCGCCGCCGACCAGGGCTGGCAGCCCCAGTCGGAGGAGCACCTGGCCGTCCTCGACGCGCTCGGCGTCCGGCACGCCGTCCTCGCGGTGACCCGCAGCGACCTCGCGGACCCCGGGCCCGTACGCGCCGACGCCGTCGAGCGCCTCGCCGCGACCTCCCTGGGCAAGGTGGCGTCGGTCGCCGTCAGCGCGGTCACCGGCGCGGGTCTGGACGAGCTGCGCGCCGAACTGGACCGGCTCGCCGAGCGGTTGCCCGCCGCCGACCCCGGCGCCGACGTCCGCCTGTGGCTCGACCGGGCCTTCACCGTCCGCGGTCACGGCACCGTGGTGACCGGCACGCTGGGCGCGGGCACCCTGCGCGTCGGCGACCGGCTCGTCACCGGCGACGGCGCGGCCGTACTGCGGGTGCGCGGGCTGCAGAGCCTGCACGAGGATCGCGAGTCCGTCGCCGGAGTGGCCCGCGTGGCCGTGAACGTGCACGGCCGGGGCGAGGGCACTCTGCGCCGCGGCCAGGTGCTGCTGACCCCGGACCGCTGGCTGACCGGTGAGGTGATCGACGCACGCGTCGCCGGAGAGCCCGCGGCCGACCTGCCCCGTGCCGTCACCCTGCACATCGGCACCGCCGCGGTCCCGGTGGCCGTCCGCCCGCTCGGCGCGGACACCGCGCGGCTCACCCTCGGCCGGGGGCTGCCGCTGCGCGTCGGCGACCGCGCCGTGCTGCGCGAGCCGGGCGGCGGCCGGACGCCGTGCGCGGTCACCGTCCTCGACGTGCGGCCGCCCCGGCTGGCCCGGCGCGGCGCCGGCCGGGCCCGCGCGGCCGAACTCGCGGACATGACGGGCCGTCCGGACGCCGCCGCCGAACTGCGCAGGCGCCGCCTGGTCCGGCGCGCCGACCTCCTCGCCATGGGCGTCGTGCCGCCCGCCGCACCCGGCTCCGAGGACGCGGACGAGCGCGGCCCCGTCGGGCCCGTCGCCGGGGACTGGCTGGCCGACGCGGCGTACTGGGAGACCCTGAAGGACCGGCTGGCCGCCGAGGCCGGCCGGTACGCCCGCGCCCACCCGCTGGAGCCCGGCCTGCCCACCGAGGCGGCCCGGCGGCTGCTGGGGCTGCCGGACCGTGCCCTGGTCGACGCGCTGGCCGCGGCGCAGCCCCGGCTCCGGGCCCGCCGCGGCCGCCTGCACCCGGCGGACGCAGAGCGGCCCGCGCTGCCCGCACCGGTCCGCGCGGCCGTGGACGCCCTGCGCCGCGACCTCGCCCGCGCCCCCTTCCGCGCCCCGGAGGCCGGGCGGCTCACCGAACTCGGCCTCGACCGGCGGGCGTTGGCGGCCGCGGCGAACGCCGGAGCGCTGCTCCGGATCGCCGACGGGATCGTGCTGGCGCCCGGCGCGGACACCGAGGCCGCCGCCGTCCTGCGCGCACTGCCCCAGCCGTTCACCCTCGGCGAGGCGCGCCGTGCCCTGGACACCACCCGCCGGGTGGCCGTGCCGCTGCTGGAGTTCCTGGACGCCCGGGGGCACACGGAGCGCGTCGACGACCAGCGCCGGCGCTGCCGCACGAAGGCGGGGGACGGAGGCGGACGGGAATCGAACCCGCCTGCCCGAGATCCTCGGGCACCTCGGTTTTGAAGACCGGGAGGGCCACCAGGCACCCACACGCCTCCACCGCTCGCCAGGCTACTGCTCCGGGAGACCAGGATCATGACATCGACACCGGCACGTCAGGACACCGTACGGCTGACGCAGTTCGCCCACGGCGGCGGCTGCGCCTGCAAGATCCCGCCCGGCGAACTGGAGGAGGTGGTCGCCGGGCTCACCGCGCCGCCCCTGGCCGGCGGCGACACCCCGCTGCTCGTCGGCCTCGCCACCGGCGACGACGCGGCCGTGGTCACGCACCGGGGGACCGCGGTCGTGTGCACGGCCGACTTCTTCACCCCGGTCGTGGACGACGCCTACGACTGGGGCCGGATCGCCGCGGCCAACGCGCTGTCCGACGTGTACGCGATGGGCGGCCGGCCCGTGCTCGCCGTCAACCTGCTCGCCTGGCCGCGCGACCGGCTCCCGTTCGACCTCGCCCGCGAGGTGCTGCGCGGCGGACTGGACGTGGCCACGGAGGCGGGCTGCCACGTCGGCGGCGGGCACAGCGTCGACGACCCGGAGCCCAAGTACGGCATGGCCGTCACCGGCCTCGCCGATCCCGAGCGGCTGCTGCGCAACGACGCGGGCCGGCCCGGGCTGCCGCTGTCCCTGACCAAGCCCCTGGGCGTCGGGGTCCTCAACAACCGCCACAAGGCCACCGGGGAGCGGTTCGCGCACGCCGTCGCCACGATGGCGGCGCTCAACCGGGAGGCGTCCGAGGCCGCGCTGGCCGCCGGGGCCGCGTGCGCCACCGACGTCACCGGGTTCGGCCTCCTCGGCCACCTGCACAAGCTCGCCCGCGCCTCCTGGGTGACCGCCGTGGTCGACACCGCCGCTGTGCCCTATCTGGAGGGCGCCCGGGAAGCCGTGCGCGACGGCTACGTCAGCGGCGGCACGAGGCGCAACCTGGAATGGGTGGCGCCGTACACCGACTTCGGGGACACCGACGAGGAGACCCGGCTGCTGCTCGCCGACGCGCAGACCTCCGGCGGCCTGCTCGTCGCGGGCGAGGTGCCCGGGGCGCCGGTCGTCGGGGAACTCGTGCCGCGCGGACCGCACTCCCTCGTGCTCAGGTAGCCCGCCCGCCGCTCCACGCCGGGACACCGGCCGCGCGAGGCCGGGCCCCGGCGGGCCCCGGGACACCGGGACACCGGACGGGACCGGTCACGGCTCCGTCCCGGTGTGCTCGTCGATGCCCGCCCGCACCCGGTACGCCCGCACCAGCGCCGTGGCCGCCGGACCGCGCGGGCGCCGCCCCGGCCGGATGTCGACGGTGAACGCCTTCGCCTCCTGGATGTGCGTGTTCGGGTCCAGGGAGAGGTGCAGCAGCTCGTTGGCCGCGTCCCCGGTGCTGTAGCCGTTCGGGCCCCAGTGGTAGGGCAGCCCCACCTGGTGCAGCCGGCGTCCCCGCACGGTCAGCGGCGCCATCCGGTCGGTGACCAGGACCCGCGCCTCGATCACGCCCCGGGCGCTGACGATCGTCGCCCACCCGGTGTGCGCGAGGTCCCGCTCGGCGGCCAGCTCCGGGGACACCTCGCAGAAGAATTCCGGTTGCAGCTCGGCCAGGTACGGCAGCCAGCGGGACATCCCGCCCGCCGTGTGGTGCTCGGTGAGCCGGTAGGTGGTGGCCACGTAGGGGAACACCTCCGCGCCCGGCTCACCGCCGCTCGGCTGGTAGCGATTGTCGGGGAGCGAGCGCATCACCTGGCGCACGGGGTTGCGCTGCTGGTCGTACAGCAGGTTCGGGAACGGCGACTCCTGCGGCTCGTAGTGCGCGGGCAGCGGCCCGTCGGTCAGTCCGGACGGCACGTACAGCCAGGCCTTGCCGTCGGCCTGCATGATGAAGGCGTCCGTGCCGGACAGGGCCTCGGCGGCCTTCGCGCCGGGCGGCGGCCGGTGGTGCGGCGACTTGTCGCCGGCGAAGTCGGGGATGTCGTGGCCCACCCACTTGGCCTCGTCCTCGTCCCACCACACCAGCGCCTTGCGCTCGCTCCACGGCTTGCCGTCCGGGTCGGCGGAGGCGCGATTGTACAGGATGCGGCGGTTGGCCGGCCACGCCCAGGCCCACTCGTTCGCCACCCAGTTCTGCTCCCGGCCCGGTTTGCGGCGCGCGGCCTGGTTGACGCCGTCGGCGTAGACCCCGCAGTAGATCCAGCAGCCGCAGGCCGTCGAGCCGTCCGCGTTCAGCTGCTCGTAGGACGCCAGCGGACCGCCCTCGGCGTCGTAGCCGTTGATCTCCGCGAGGACCGCCTCCGCGTCGGGCTCCGCCCGGGGGCCCTCCGTCGGGTAGTCCCAGGTGAGATCGAGCAGCGGGCGGTCCGCCTCGTCGGCCGAGCCGGCCAGCTTGCGCCGGATGATCCGGCCCAGGTGGAAGGCGAACCACAGGTCGCTGCGCGCCTCACCGGGCGGCTCCACCGCCTGGTGGTGCCACTGGAGCAGCCGCTGGGTGTTGGTGAAGCTGCCGTCCTTCTCGGTGTGCGCGGCGGCCGGCAGGAAGAACACCTCGGTGCCGATGTCTTCGGTGCGCAGCTCCCCGGTCTCGATCTCGGGGCCGTCCTTCCACCAGGTCGCCGACTCGATCAGGGAGAAGTCCCGGACGACCATCCAGTCCAGGTTGGCCATGCCGAGCCGCATCAGCTTGGCGTTGGCGTTGCCGACCGCGGGGTTCTCACCGACCAGGAAGTAGCCCTTGCAGACGCCGTCGAGCTGGGCCATCGTCGTCTCGTACGTCGAGTGGGAGCCCGTCAGCCGCGGCAGGTAGTCGAAGCAGAAGTCGTTCTCCGGCGTCGCCGCCGCGCCCCAGTAGGCCTTCAGCAGGCTCACCATGTAGGCCCGCATGTTGCCCCAGTAGCCCTTCTGCGCCGCCTCGCCCCGGACGTAGTCGTCCAGGTCCTCCTGCTGGTGCGCGTGCGGCATCGGCAGGTATCCCGGCAGCAGGTTGAACAGGGTCGGGATGTCCGTGGAGCCCTGGATGGAGGAGTGCCCGCGCAGGGCCAGGATGCCCCCGCCGGGACGGCCGATGTTGCCGAGCAGGGTCTGCAGCACGGCGGCGGCGCGGATGTACTGGACGCCGACGGTGTGCTGCGTCCAGCCGACCGCGTAGGCGAAGGCGGTCGTCCGCTCCCGGCCCGAGTTCTCCGTCACCAGTTCGCAGACCTGGCGGAACAGGTCCCGCGGCACCCCGCAGACCTGCTCGACCATCTCCGGGGTGTAGCGGGCGTAGTGCCGCTTCAGCACCTGGAAGACGCACCGGGGATGGGTGAGGGTGTCGTCCCGCTCCGGCTCGCCCTTGCCGAGGGCCGGGCCGCCGGAGCCGTGCGCCTCGCCGCGCGCCGCCTCGGAGACCGAACTGCCGCCCCGGGTGCGCCTGTCGTACGCCTGGTCGCGCTGGCCGGAGGCGGCCTGCACCTCGGAGCCCTCGTACTGCCAGGTGGTGTTGTCGTAGGAGCGGCTGCCGGCGTCGAACCCGGAGAAGAGGCCCGCGAGGTCCTCGGTGTCCCGGAAGTCCTCCCGCAGGATCATCGGCGCGTTGCTGTAGGCCACGATGTAGTCGCGGAAGTACTTCTCCTCGCCCAGCACGTGGTTGATGATCCCGCCGAGGAAGGCGATGTCCGTGCCCGCGCGCAGCGGCACGTGCACGTCGGCGAGCGCGCTGGTACGGGTGAACCGCGGGTCGACGTGGATCACCTTCGCGCCCCGCGCCTTGGCCTCCATCACCCACTGGAACCCGACCGGATGGCACTCGGCCATGTTCGAGCCCTCGATGACGATGCAGTCCGCGTTCTGCAGGTCCTGCTGGAAGGTGGTCGCGCCGCCGCGTCCGAACGAGGTTCCCAGACTGGGAACGGTGGAGGAGTGTCAAACGCGCGCCTGGTTCTCGATCTGGATCGCCCCGAGCGCGGTGAACAGCTTCTTGAGGAGGTAGTTCTCCTCGTTGTCGAGCGTCGCTCCGCCGAGGCTCGCGATGCCGAGGGTGCGCCGGGTGCGGGTGCCGTCGACCTCCCACTGCCAGCCCGCGCGCCGGGCCGCGATCACCCGGTCGGCGATCATGTCCATCGCCGTGTCGAGGTCGAGGCGTTCCCAGTCGGTGCCGTGCGGACGCCGGTAGAGGACCTGCCGCACGCGGGCGTCACCGGTGGTGAGCTGGAGGCTGGCCGCGCCCTTCGGGCAGAGCCGGCCCCGGGAGACGGGGGAGTCCGGGTCGCCCTCGATCTGGACGACCTTCTCGTCCTGGACGTACACGTTCTGGCCGCAGCCGACCGCGCAGTACGGGCAGACCGACTTCACCACCCGGTCGGCGGTGGCCACGCGGGGACCGAGCCGCTTGCTCGGCCCGCTCTTGGCGGCGGCCCCCCTGCCCAGCGGGTCGGAGCCCGTGAGCTGCCGGTAGACCGGCCAGGAGTCGATCCAGGTGCGTACGCCCACGGTCCTCACTCCTCCCGTTCGGTTCCCCGGCGGTCCGCCGGTCGTCCACCCGCCCGGTCCCGCGCCCGGTCCGACGGCGGGCCCTGCGGGGTTCGCGGGCGCGGGCTGGCCGGCGCCGCCCTCCAGGCCCGTGCCACCTCGGCGCCGAGCCCTTCCCGTTCCTCCTCGGACACAGTCTTCCGCAGCCGGTCGAAGACGGCATCCTCGAACGCCACGTGCTTGCGCAGCTGGTCCGTGAGCCGCTCCGCCACCTCGTCGAACTCCCCGCTGTCCGGTGCCGCGCGCACCAGCCGGGCGAGCGTGCGGGCGGCCTCGTCCTCCTGCCGGAGCGCCTGGTCCGCGAGCCGGTCGCCGTCGGCCAGGGCCTCCCGCACGACCGGCCACAGGTACTGCTGCTCGGCCGGTTCGTGGCTCGCCAGCGCCTGCGCGATCAGGCCGGCCAGCGACTCCCGGCGCGCCACCTGGGCCGCCGAGCCGCCCTCGGCCGGGCCCGGAACCGCCTTCAGCTGTTTGACCAGGGACGTCACCCGGTCGTGGTCGCGCGTCAGCAGGCCGGTGAGTTCGCGGACGTCCTCGGGGGCGCGTTCGCCCTCGGGGAGCGCGTCACGGGACCGGGCGGCCTGCCGCAGCGGATCGTCCCGGCCGGCCCGCTCCCGCAGCCAGTCGCGGACCGTCTCCTTGCCCGTGGGGTTGACGGCCGGCGGGTTCGACAGGTGCTGGGTGGACTCCTCCCGCATGCCCGGCCGGCGCCGTTCCTCGGCGCTGAGCGCGCCGCCCCCGTCGGCGGGCCGCCCGGTCGCGATGAGGAACGCCTGCCCCGCGGGCACGCCGAGCCGCCGCCCGGCCTGTGCGTAGTCGAGCCCGGCGGCGAGCAGCCGCAGCACCTCGCTCCTGCTGGGCATGCGGCCTCGCCTCCCGCGTCCGTGCTGCCGGGTGCGGCCGGGGTACCCCCGGCCCCGGCCCCGAAACGCCGGCCTCCCGCGACGGCTCCCGGGGCGCGGCGGGGCGGGCCGGCGGACCGCCCGATTCGCGCCAAGTCCGGCGGAACGCGAACTTCTCCGCCGTCGTTCGCATCACAACCTGTGAGCGAGGGGACTCACGAAGCCCATCGGACGGAAGGGAAGAAAGCTCACCATGACCCATCAGGAGCAGACCCGCACGACCGCCACCGCCGCGGCTCCCCGGACCGGCCGGCGCCGGCGCGTACTGCGCGCCACGCTCGCCGTGACCACCGCGGCCGGACTGGGCATGGCCGGCGCCGGCGCGGCCGGCGCCGCGTCCGCGACGCCCACCTGTTCCGTGTCCGGCCTGAGCGCCTCGTTCGGCCGGACGCTGGCCGGCGGCATGAACCACCAGGGCGTGGTGGTGAAGCTCAAGAACACCGGGGCGCGCACCTGCCTGCTGCGGGGCTTCCCGGGCCTCGGCCTGGAGAACGGCGCGCACCGGACGCTCCGTTCCACCACCCACTGGGGCGACACCTGGTACGCCCAGAGTCCGGCCAAGACCACCCTCACCCTGCGCAAGGGCCGCAGCGCCGAGGCGGTCATAGCGTGGACGCACGCCAATACCGGTACCTCCGGCGCCGTCCGCGCGTCCTATCTCCGGGTCACCCCGCCGGCCGCCACCGGTCACAAGACGCTGCGGTTCCCGCAGTGGGTCGACCACGGCGACCTGAACGTCACCGCGTTGGCGTACCGCGTCGACGTCACCCCGTGAGCACGGCCAGGGCCTGACGCCGCGGCCCGCCCCTTCCGAGGCGGCCGCGGGCGGGCCGCGGGGGCGGGCCGTCAGCCGGGGGAGCGGTCCGCCTCCTCGTCCGGCACCCGGCGCAGACGTCGCCGGGCCGGCAGCCGAGCGTGCGGCAGATCGCGTCGAGGTGGTGAACCGCACGGCCTTCGCGCGCCCGTTCTTCAGGACGGCGGCGCTGGCGGGGGTGATGCCGACGGCGTCGGCGAACTCGCCGACCGACAGCCCGCTCCGCGCGAGCAGCAGGTCCAGGTCGTCGACGACGGCCGGCAGATCACCCCGGCGATCCCGGTCCGCGACTCCGTCGCCTTGCGGAGCAGACCGGGCAGCACGAGGACCGGCAGGACGAAGGCCGCGCAGGCGACCGCGGCGCCCAGCGCGCCGACGACCTCCACCCCGTCGTCGGGGGAGGGGACGGCGGCCACGCCCAGGTGCCCGGCGACGCCGAGCGCGAGGAGGGTCCCATCGAAGTTCAATCGGTGCCGGCGGGCTGGCCGGCTCCGCGGTCCGTCAGGCGCTCCCGCTGCGGGAGGACCGTGTACCTGGGGTCCTCCGCCGAGGCCACACCGGCGTGGAAGACCCCGAAGCGCAGGGCCGCCGAGCCGGTGAGGAGGGCTGCCCCCGCCACCACCCCCGCCGCCGTCGACACGTGCCGGTCCCGCAGCCGGCCGGAGAGCGCGGCCAGCGCCGCTCCGCCCGCCCCCAGCGCCTCGGAGGCGCGCAGCAGCCGGTGCGCCCTGCCCTGCTCGAAGGGCTCGGCGAGCAGGCCCATGCGCTTCTTCATCGCCTGGAAGGCGCCCAGTTCGAGGGCCGCGCCGAGCACGGCCAGCCGGCGGGCCGGGCCGGCCTGCCCGGTGGGCGCCGCGACCAGCGCCAGACCGGAGGCGGCGGTGGCCGCGGAACCGGCGAAGACGTACGGCAGTTCCCGGTAGCCCTCGTGCCACGACGGCACCGCGGTGTCCGCGATCAGCACGGCCGTGTAGGTGGCCACGGCCGGACCGAGGACGGCGGCGCCCACCGTGGCCGCCGAGCCGGCCGCGCGGCAGCGGCCCGTCAGGTCGGTGGCCGCGGCGGCCAGCGCCAGCGGCGCGTACCCGCTCAGCAGCCACGAGCCCACGCTCATCGGCGAGGTCGGCTTGAAGACCCGGAGCATGTTCAGGAACCGGCCGGGCCGCCCCAGGTCGTGCACGAGCGCCACCAGCGACAGCGAGATGCCACCGGCCGCCGCCAGCTTCGCCGGCCGGGCCAGGGCGGGCCGTCCGGTGAGCCCGGCCCCGGCCGCCAGCAGCGAGGACGCGCCGGCCAGACCGCCCAGGTAGAGGTACCCGGCGATGTCGAGGGGCCGCCACGTCGGCTTGTTCAGGATGGGCTTGCCGTAGTACGACGAGAACTCCGCGTCCGGCACCATCGGCTGCTCGCCCCGGCCGCGCCGCCGCCGGCGGCGCCCGGCGTGCGCGCCCGTCACGGCCTCCCGGTCGGGCCGCGCGTGCTCCACGCCGTCCCGTGTGACGTCGGATCCGCTCATCGCGTCCTCCCGGCGAAGCTGCCGAAGGCGAGCGCGGCCAGCGAGACGGCGGCCAGCGCGGCGTGCCGCCACATGTCGGGCAGGTCCCTGGTGGTGACCACCGGGTCCGGCGGCAGGCCGTAGACCTCCGGCTCGTCCAGCAGCAGGAAGAACGCCCCGTCGCCGCCCACCCCGTCGTCGGGGCTCTCGCCGTACAGGCGCGCGTCGGTCACTCCGGACGCGTGCAATCGGGCGACCCGCGTGCGGGCACGTTCCCGCAGTTCCTCCAGCGGGCCGAACTGGATGGAGTCCGTCGGGCAGGACTTGGCGCACGCGGGTTCCATGCCGACGCCCAGCCGGTCGTAGCAGAGCGTGCACTTCCACGCCCGGCCGTCGTCCTCGCGCTGGTCGATGACGCCGTACGGGCAGGCCGGCACGCAGTAGCCGCAGCCGTTGCAGACGTCCTCCTGGACGACGACCGTGCCGAACTCCGTGCGGAACAGCGCGCCCGTGGGGCACACGTCCAGGCAGGCCGCGTGCGTGCAGTGCTTGCACACGTCGGAGGCCATCAGCCAGCGCAGCTCGGTGCGGCCGTCGGGGGAGATCGGGGAGATCTCCCCCGCGGGGGCGCCCGGGGGTGCCTGGTGCGGCGGGGGAGCGGTGGCGCCCGGACCGGGCGGGGCGGCGTCCGTGCCGAGCCGGGAAGCGGCCGCGAACACGTCGACGTCCTCGTGGTCGTCACGGTCGTCACGATCGTCAGGGCCGCCGTGCGCGACCCCGGGCTCCTGCCCGCCGAAGGGTTTGCGCTGCTCGATGAAGGCCACGTGCCGCCAGGTGTCGGCGCCGAGGCCCTGGGTGTTGTCGTAGGACATGCCGGTGAGTTCGAGGCCGTCCTCGGGGACCGCGTTCCACTCCTTGCAGGCCACCTCGCACGCCTTGCAGCCGATGCACACGGAGGTGTCGGTGAAGAAACCCATCCGCGGCGGGGCGTCCGGATAGCCGGCCGCCCCCGCCACGTCCGGCTGCGGTCCGTACAGGAGGTTCCGGTGGCCCTCAGCGCCGTCGCCCATGCCGTGCCTCCTCGCTCGTGACTCCTCCGCCCGCGGCGGCCCGCACCGCCGGGCCGCCACCGGTGTCCGCCCGGGACGGCCCCCGCACGGCCCGGCGGGGAAGGCGGGCAGGCGGTCGCGATCCCGCCCGGTGCCTCCCTTCGAGCGTGGCACGGGTGCCCGGACTCCGCTCGCCCGGACCGGACCGGTCACGGCCCCCGGCGGCCGTTCGCCGGAACCGGCGCGGGGCTGTTCGCGCCCCCCCGTCCGCCGCGACCGCCCCCGCGCCACGATCCCGGCGCGGCGGACCCTGCCCAGGGTGCGGGCCGAACCCCTCCGTATACCCCGCTGGCGCCCCTGTACCACCTCGCGCACCCGACGGCCCCGAGACCGCCGAAGCTCGGCCGATCGCTTTGTCCCCGGCCCCGGAACTGGGTTACCCTGCGACGTATTTTTCTCATCATGCACTTCCGTGAACTGCGGAAATGCACACACCAGTCGCCGGGGCAGGCCGCGTGCCCGGCAATGGTTCCGAGTCCTTCGCACGAGGGCTCTTGGGGAGCGGAACGAGGGTGCGCATGGCCGGCAAGGCGACCGGGACGACCGAGGCGGTCCCGGGTGACCACGAACTGAGAAGACTGCTCGCGGGACTCACCGCGGTGCGCGACGGGGACTTCGGCACCAGGCTGCCGGACGACTCCAGCGGACTCATGGGCGACATCGCCACCGTCTTCAACGGCATGGTCGACCAGTTGTCCGTGTTCACCTCCGAGGTCACGCGGGTGGCCCGCGAGGTGGGTACGGAAGGCACCCTGGGGGGCCAGGCGCAGGTGCCCGGCGTCTCCGGCACCTGGGCCGACCTGACCGACTCCGTCAACGCCATGGCGGGCAACCTCACCACCCAGGTGCGCGACATCGCGCAGGTCGCCACCGCCGTGGCCAAGGGCGACCTGTCCCAGAAGATCGACGTCCCCGCGCGCGGCGAGATCCTCCAGCTGAAGGAGACCGTCAACACGATGGTCGACCAGCTGTCGGCCTTCGCGGACGAGGTGACCCGGGTCGCGCGCGAGGTCGGCACGGAGGGCCGCCTGGGGGGTCAGGCGCAGGTGCCCGGTGTCGCCGGTGTCTGGCGGGACCTGACGGACTCGGTCAACTTCATGGCCGGGAACCTGACGGCGCAGGTGCGCAACGTCGCCCAGGTGACGACCGCGGTGGCGCAGGGCGATCTGTCGCAGAAGATCACGGTGGACGCGCGGGGCGAGATCCTGGAGCTGAAGTCGACCATCAACACGATGGTGGACCAGCTCTCGGCGTTCGCGGACGAGGTGACCCGGGTGGCCCGCGAGGTGGGCACCGAGGGGCGGCTCGGCGGCCAGGCGGACGTCAAGGGCGTCAAGGGCACCTGGCGGGACCTGACGGACTCGGTCAACTTCATGGCCGGGAACCTGACGGCACAGGTGCGCAACGTCGCCCAGGTGGCCACCGCGGTGGCGCAGGGCGATCTGTCGCAGAAGATCACGGTGGACGCGCGGGGCGAGATCCTGGAGCTGAAGTCGACCATCAACACGATGGTGGACCAGCTCTCGGGCTTCGCGGACGAGGTGACCCGGGTGGCCCGCGAGGTGGGCACCGAGGGCCGGCTCGGCGGCCAGGCACAGGTGCGCGGCGTGGCCGGCACCTGGAAGGACCTCACCGACAACGTCAACGTCATGGCGTCCAACCTCACCGGCCAGGTCCGCTCCATCGCCCAGGTCGCCACCGCCGTCGCCAAGGGCGACCTCTCCCAGAAGATCACCGTCGAGGCCAAGGGCGAGGTCGCCGCCCTCGCCGACGTGATCAACACCATGGTGGACACCCTGTCGGCGTTCGCCGACGAGGTCACCCGCGTGGCCCGCGAGGTGGGCACCGAGGGCCGGCTCGGCGGCCAGGCGCACGTGCCCAACGTGGCCGGCACCTGGAAGGACCTCACCGACAACGTCAACTCCATGGCGAACAACCTCACCGGCCAGGTGCGCAACATCGCGCTGGTGACCACCGCCGTGGCCAAGGGCGACCTGTCGAAGAAGATCGACGTCGACGCGCGCGGCGAGATCCTCGAACTGAAGACGACCATCAACACGATGGTCGACCAGCTCTCCGCCTTCGCCGACGAGGTCACCCGGGTGGCCCGCGAGGTGGGCACCGAGGGCCGGCTCGGCGGCCAGGCCGAGGTCGAGGGCGTCTCCGGCACCTGGAAGCGCCTCACCGAGAACGTCAACGAACTCGCCGGGAACCTCACCCGGCAGGTCCGCGCCATCGCCGACGTGGCCAGCGCCGTCGCCGAGGGCGACCTGACCCGGTCCATCACCGTCGACGCCTCCGGCGAGGTCGCCGACCTCAAGGACAACATCAACTCCATGGTGGAGTCCCTGCGCGAGACCACGCAGGCCAACCAGGAGCAGGACTGGCTCAAGACCAACCTGGCGCGGATCTCCGGGCTCATGCAGGGCCACCGCGACCTGCCCGTCGTCGCCGAGCTCATCATGGACGAGCTGGTGCCGCAGGTGTCCGCCCAGTACGGCGCCTTCTACCTCGCCGAGGAGGGCGCGTCCGGGCCCGAGCTGCGGCTCGTGGGCTCCTACGGCCGGCCCGAGGAGGACCCCCGGCCCGCCCGCATCCCGTTCGGCCGCTCCCTGGTCGGCCAGGCCGCGCGCAGCCGCCGCACCATCGCGGTGGACGAGCTGCCGCCCGGCTACGTCACCATCTCCTCCGGACTCGGCCAGGTCGAGCCGACCGCGCTGCTGCTGCTCCCGATCGTCTTCGAGGAGCAGGTCCTCGGCGTCATCGAACTGGCCTCGGTCACCCGGTTCACCCAGATCCACCGGGACTTCCTGCAGCAGCTCGTGGACACCATCGGCGTCAACGTCAACACCATCGTGGCCAACGCGCGCACCGACGAACTGCTCCAGGAGTCGCAGCGCCTGACCAGTGAACTCCAGTCCCGTTCGGCCGAGTTGCAGGCCCGGCAGGAGGAACTCCAGCAGTCCAACGCGGAGCTGGAGGACAAGGCGTCGCTGCTGGCCGACCAGAACCGGGACATCGAGGCCAAGAACCTCCAGATCGAGCAGGCCCGGCAGGAACTGGAGGCGCGCGCCCAGCAGTTGTCGCTCGCCTCGAAGTACAAGTCCGAGTTCCTCGCCAACATGAGCCACGAGCTGCGCACCCCGCTCAACAGCCTGCTCATCCTCGCCCAGCTACTGGCCCAGAACCCGTCCCGCAACCTCACCCCGAAGCAGGTCGAGTACGCGGGCATCATCCACTCGGCCGGCTCGGACCTGCTCCAGCTCATCAACGACATCCTGGACCTGTCCAAGGTCGAGGCCGGCAAGATGGACGTCACCCCGGAACGGGTCCCGCTGCGGCAGCTCATCGAGTACGTCGAGGCCACCTTCCGGCCGATGACCTCGCAGAAGAGCCTGGAGTTCACCGTCGCCACGGCGCCCGGCGCCCCCGCCGACCTGCTCACCGACGACTCCCGGCTCCGGCAGATCCTGCGCAACCTGCTCTCCAACGCCGTGAAGTTCACCGAGCAGGGCGGCGTCGAACTGCGCGTCGAACCCGCCGCCGACGGGGACGTGCCCGCAGGCGTCGTCCGCGGCGGCGCGGTCGTCGCGTTCCGGGTCAAGGACACCGGCATCGGCATCCCGGAGCAGCAGCTGGAGACCATCTTCGGCGCGTTCCAGCAGGCGGACGGCACCACCAGCCGCAAGTACGGCGGCACCGGGCTCGGCCTGTCCATCACCCGCGAGATCGCCCACCTGCTCGGCGGCGCCGTCACCGTGGACAGCACGCCCGGCAAGGGCAGCACCTTCACCCTCTACCTGCCGGTGGCCCGGCCGGACTTCGAGGAGCACGTGCGCGGCGGCCGGCCCGCCCCCAAGGCCGAACGGGAGATCACCGACGGCACGCCCGGCCGGAACCTGCCCCCGGAGCTGCCCCCGGCCACGGCGCGGCGGGAACGCCCGCGCCGCCTGCTCGTCGTGGAGGAGCGTCCGCGCGGGCTGCTGACCCTGGTCGCCGAGAGCGTGGTCCGGGACCTGGAGCACGCGCGCGCCGACGGCGGCGGCACCCCCGTCGACATCATCACCGCGGTCGGCGCCCAGGAGGCGGCCGGCGCCCTCGCCGCCGAACCCTGCCACTGCGTCGTGGTGGAACTCGGCATGCCCGACGGGGAGTCCGCCCGCTTCCTCGAGGCCCTGCGCGGCGACTCGGCGCTGACGAGCGTGCCGGTGCTGGTGCACGGCTCGCAGCGCACCGAGCCGGTCGCCGAGGCCCCGGCGGTCGGCTCGCCCGAGTACCTGTACAGCCTGGACGAGCTGCGCGAGCGGATCGCCCTGCACCTGGCGGCGGAGGAGCCCGGTGAGGTGCTCACCCTGGTCCGCGGGGACGAACTCCCGCGCACCGCGCCGCACCTGATCGACGAACACACCCGCGGCCGGACCGTCCTCGTCGTCGACGACGACGCCCGGAACCTGTTCGCGCTCAGCGGCATCCTGGAACTGCACGGCTTCCGGGTCCTGCACGCCGAGAACGGGCGCAAGGGCATCGAGACGCTGGTGAACAACCCGGACGTCGAACTCGTCCTGATGGACGTGATGATGCCCGAGATGGACGGCTACACGGCCACCGCGGAGATCCGCAGGATGCCGCAGTACGCGACCCTGCCGGTCATCGCCGTGACCGCCAAGGCCATGCAGGGCGACCGGGAGAAGAGCATCGCCTCGGGCGCCAGCGACTACGTCACGAAACCGGTGGACACCCATGACCTCATCGCCTGTGTCCGACGCTGGCTCCCCGCATGAGCCCGGCGCGGCGCGTTCGTCCGTCCACCGGCCGAGGAGTCCGGAACAGGTGACCACGCACGAACCGTCCGCCGGCCCGGAGACATCCGCCGGACCGCCCGGGCTGCCCGACGCGCGGGTCGAGGTGGTGCTGCCCGACCCGCCCGCCACCACCCCGGTGGGCCGGCTCGCCGCCACCGTGGAACGGCTGCGCCGTGAGGTGCGGGTGGCGCAGGCCGAGGCGGAGGGCCGGGCCCTGATCGAGCTGGCCAAGGGCATCCTGGTCGAACGGCTCGGCTGCGGCCCCGCCCAGGCCGCCCGCCAGCTCGCCGACCTGACCGAGCAGGCGCAGGTCACGCCGCTGGAACTGGCGGTGGACGTCATCAACCAGGCGGCCCGGGACCGCGTCTCGGAAGTCACCGAGGCGTTCCTGTCCGTCGCCGCGGACCCGGCCGAACCCGTCGAGGACTCCGCGGCCGTCCGGCTGCGGGCCGCCGAGAGCGGTGTCCTGGCCGCGCCCGACACCCAGGCGATGGCCGACTCGCTGCTCGAACACGCCCTGCGCCCCCTCGGCGCGGTCGCCGTGGCGATCTGGGCGGCCGGCCCGGACGGCTCCCTCACCCTCGCGGGCAGCGCCGGCTTCCCCCTCGGCGAGGCCGCCCGCTGGCGGTACGTGCCGCCCGACGTGGCCACCGTGGCCCGGCGCGGGCTGACCCAGCCCGACGGCCAGTGGCTGCCCTCGCTCGCCGAGTCCGGGCTGCCCACGATCGGCCGGCGCGAGTACGCCGACGGCGCGCGGATCGCCGTACCGTCCGGGACGGGCGGCCGGATCCACGGCGTCCTGGAGATCGCCTGGGCCAAGCCGGAGGCCCCGCTGCCCCGGCCCGTGGTCCGGCAGGTGGAGGCCCTCGCCGAGCTGTGCGCGCACACCCTGGAGACCTTCGGCCGGCCGGCCGGCGCGGGCTCCGAGCCCAAGGTGCTGCCCGACGTGGTCGAGCTGATGGACCTGGCCGACGGGCTGCACGACCCGGCGCTCGTCCTGGTGCCGCACCTCGACGCCGCCGGGCAACTGGTCGACTTCCGCATCCAGCACGTCAACAGCCGCTTCCTGGACCCCGCGGGCCGGCCCCGGGCCGTCGTGGGCGGCGCCCTGCTGCTGGAGGCCTACCCGATGGCCGCCGGCACCGGCGAGCTGTTCCAGCGCGTGGAGCGGGTGTACGCCACCGGCGAGCCGTTCCGCGCCCACCGGATGCGGCTGACCGCCCTGGTCGACCAGGTGCCGCTGTCCGCCGTCGCCGACATCAGCGTCAGCCGGCACGGCGGGGCGGTCCTGCTGATCTGGCGCATCGAGGACGAGACCGCGCGCCTCGCCAGCCTGCTCCAGCACGCCCAGCGGCTCGGCCGGATCGGCGGCTTCGAGGAGAACCTGCTCACCAGCGAGATCACCTGGAACGGCCAGCTGTTCGGCCTCTACGGCCGGCCGGCCACCAGCCCCCCGGTCGCCCTCCAGGAGCTGCCGGCGCACGCCCACCCGGACGACGCCGTCGCCCTCGGCCGCTTCCTGCGCACCGTGCTGCACCACCGCAGGCCCGCCTCGGCCGCGTTCCGGCTGCTGCGCCCGGACGGCGTCACCCGGCACATGCGGGTGGTCGCCGAGCCCGTCCTGGACACCGCCGGCCAGCTCTTCGTCGTCCGCGGCGCCTACCAGGACATCTCCGCCCAGCACTGGACCGAGGTCGCCCTGGCCGCCACCCGCGACCAGCTCGCGCACACCGAACAGCAGGCGGTGGAGCGCAACCGGCTCACCCTCCAGCTCCAGCACGCCATCATGCCCCCGACCCAGGCCCCGCTGCGGGTGCCCGGTCTCCAGGTGGCGGTGCGCTACCGGCCGGCCGAGACCGAGCACCTGGTCGGCGGCGACTGGTACGACGCCGTCGTGCTGCCCTCCGGACTCGTCCTGTTCTGCGTCGGTGACGTCGCCGGGCACGGCATAGAGGCGGCGACCAGCATGGTCGTCCTGCGCAACGCGCTGCGCGGCCTCGCGGTCACCGGTGCCGGGCCGGCGCAGTTGCTGTCCTGGCTGAACATCGTCGCCCACCATCTGACCGGTGCCGTCACCGCCACCGCCGTGTGCGGCCTGTACGACGGCGAGCGGCGGATCCTGCGCTGGGCCCGGGCCGGCCACCTGCCGCCGGTGCTGGTGCGGGAGGCCGACGCCACCGCGCTGCCCCCGGTCAAGGGCCTGCTGCTGGGCGCGGTGCCGGAGGCGCGCTACGAGGAGACGGAGACGCAGCTCGCCGCGGGGGACACCCTGCTGATGTACACGGACGGCCTGATCGAGCGCCGGGACCGCTCCGTGGAGGAGTCGCTGTCCCATCTGCTGGACACGGCACGGTCGGCGCCCAGCACGCTGGACCAGCAACTCGACCGGCTGCTCACCTACAGCAGGTCGGACACCGACGACGACACGTGCATCGTCGGCATCAGGGTCGCCTGACCCGCCGCGGCCGGGCGGGTCAGCCGGCCGCCGCGGGGAGGAGCGGCACCGTGGCCGTGATCCGCTTGCCGTTGGTCAGCCGGGTCACCTCCAGGCCGCGGGAGAGCGCGTTCACGAGGTGCAGGCCGTGGCCGCCGATCCGCCGGGGGTCGGGCAGGTGGCGGCGCGGCGGCTCCGGTGAGGTGTCGGTGACGGTGATGCGCAGCTCGGTCGCGCCGGACAGCAGTTCCAGGCCCAGCGCGCACGGGCCGGGCGCGTGCTTGGTCGCGTTGGTGACGAGTTCGCTGACGATGAGCTGGGCATCCTGGAGCGGGCGGCGCCCGGGCGCCGGGCGGGCCCGGGCCAGCAGGGCGGCGACGGCCTCCCGCGCCTCGGCGATGCGGGAGACGCCGGTCTCCCAGGTGCGGCTGTAGCGCGCGAGCGCCGGGCGGCCCCGCGTCGTCGCGTGGGTCCTGAGCGGGATGTCCATACTCGTTGCCCTATTCCTCTGGGGTCAGGGTCCGTTCCTGTGCACGGCGGGTCGTTCCGTCCCGGGTCGGCTACCCGCTGGGCGTCCGGCCAAAGGGGGGTTTACGAGGAATCCTCCGGATGCGCACGAATGCCTGCCGGCGCGCGGTGCGGGAGGCGCCGGCGCCCGCACCGGCACAGCGAAACGGGCCCGGGATCCGCCCCCGCGGACCACCGGACCCGTCGCCGAATTCGGCGCACGCCTCAGTGCTTGAAGGTGTCCTTCGCCTTCTCCTTGGCCTGACGGGCGTCCCCGCGGGCGCCTTCCATGCGGCCCTCGGCCTCCATGCGCTCGTTGCCCACGGTGCGGCCCACGGCCTCCTTGGCCTTGCCCTTGGCCTGCTCGGCCTTGCCCTTGGCCTTCTCGTTGCCGGCCATCGCGTGTCACATCCCAACATTCGACGGGGTCTTCGTTCGCTCTTCGCATTGCCCCTCCGGCGCCGGGCAAACCTCGGCAGAACGGACGGAAGTGCGCGCGCGGCCGACGGCAGTGTGCCGCGCGGACCGGCCCCCGCCGCCGGGGGACCGGTCCGCGCGCCCCGCGCTAGCCGGCGTACGCCCGCAGCGGATAGTGGTCCGAGAGGTTCGTGTACGTGTACGACGTGCCCCAACTGCTCACCGTCCAGGGCGCCGACTGCTCCTTGACGACCTCGTCGGTCCAGCGGGCCGGCCGGGCGTGGCCCGCCCGGGCGAGGACGTGGTCCAGATCCTCGCGCGGGTCGTCCGGGTAGCGGTCGCGGGCGATCGAGTTCTCCCGGGTGTCGAACGAGTAGGGGTGCCCGGTGCGGACGTCGGCGCCGACCAGGTCCGCGTCGGCGAGCATCGAGGCGTACTCGGCGCCGTGCGAGTCGACGTTGAGGTCGCCCGCGACCAGGACCTCCTCGTCCGCCGGGATCTTCTTCGCGTCGAGGAAGGCGTCGATCGCCCGGAACTGCCGGCTGCGGTCCTGCGCCGCCTCGCCCGCGCCGCACCCGGAATCCGTGGACTGCGTGTGCGTGCCGACGACGTGCACCCGGGCGCCGCCGACGTTCAGCACCACGTACGCGAAGCCCTTGTTCGACCACCAGTCGGAGCCGCACGCGTCCTTGTAGACGTACTGCTCCTTGCGCAGGATCGGCCACTTGCTCAGCACGGTGACCCCGCCGTCCTCGGGCGTGGTGGCGGAGAACGCCCCGCCGGTCGCGTCCCAGCCGTCGCGGGCCCGTCCCACCACCGGGGTCTGGTGGGGGTACTGGGCCGCCGCCGCCCGCTTCAGCGCGTCCGACGCCGAGTTGTCGAACGCCTCCTGGAGCACGACGACGTCGTTGCCCTGGAAGAAGGACGCCTTCGGTATCTCCGCGGCCCGGTGGTCCTGCCCCCAGTTGGGGTACAGGTTCTTGCTCATCAGGAAGGTGTTGTACGTCAGGACCCGCAGCGCCGGTGCGGACTCGGCCGCGGCGGCCGGTGCCGGGGCGGCGAGGGCGGCGGTGGGCAGGGCGAGTGCGAGCACGGTCGCGGCGAGGGCGCGGCGGGGTGCGAAGGGCGTCACTGGTTCTCCCGGTGGAGGAAGGGACGGAGTGGCGCCGCACATCAAACCATCCGCGATTACCCGCAGGTAACACCCAGGAGCGCATCAGATGGCGTACAGCGGAGGAACCGGCGCGCGCGGCGCCCGCGGTGCTCCCCGGCACCCGCTCCGCCCGCCGGTGGACCCGCCGACGCGGCGGCTTGCCCCCGGGCGGCGCCGGGGCACAAGGTGGTGGTGTGGAGCGGGGCGGCAGGGTGATCGTGCAGCCGCCGGCCGGGCGGGCGATGGTGCTCCGACTGGCCGGGAGCATCGACGCGCACGCCGCCGGGGTCCTCGGGCGGGAACTCGGGCTGCGGCTGCGGCGGGCCGACGAGCGCGGTCTGCGGCTGGTCCTGGACATGTCCGAGGTGTGCCGGCTGAGCAGCACGGCGGTGGCCACCCTGGACGCCCACACCCGCCACCGGTCGGCCCCCGTCCTGGTCGCCGGCGCCTCCCCGCGGGTCCGCGGGGCGCTCACGACCGCGCCGCTGCCGGGCATCCGGCTCTGCGGCAGCCTGGAGGGCGCACTCGCCGCCATGGGCACCGCCGGTCCGGCACCGGCGGGTCCGGCCGTGCGGGACGACGCCTGAGCAAAGACCCCGGCCGAGGTCTTCGGGCTGCGGGCCAAGGTCCGCACCAGCGGCACCATCGGCATCGCCCAGGGCATCCTGATCGCCCGTTACGGCCTGCCCGGCCCCGCCGCCGCCTTCGCCCTGCTGCGCGCGGGCTCCCAGCACCACAACGTGCCCCTGCGGGTGCTGGCCTCGGCGGTGGTGACCGCGCCGCCCCCGCGCAGCGCGCGGGAGTGGTTCCCGGGCCGCCGGCACAGTCCGCCGCCCCCCGGCCTGCGGGACAGCGCCGCACCGGTCGATCCGCGGGACCGCCGCCGGATGCTGGGGGCCGCCGTCTACACGGCCGTGACGCTGGCGGACGCGGACGCGGCGGAGATCCACCTGAGCGACGCCGTCCAGGACGAGGCGCTCGTCCTGGAGGCCCACCACGGCCTGGCCGCGCCGTACCGCGACTGCCTCGCCCTGGTCGGCGGGCCGCCCGCGCCGTGCGCGCGGGCGCGGGCCGCGGGCCGGCCGGTGGCCGTCCCCGACGTGGCCGCCGATCCGGCCCTGGCGGGCCACCCGGTCGGCCGGGCGGCCCTCGCTGCGGGCAGCCGCGCCCTGTACGCGGTCCCCCTGCTCACGGAGCGCGGGGACTGCGCGGGGGCGATCACCGTGCACCGGGCGGTGCCGGGCGCCTGGCTCTCCGGCAGCCAGCGGACCGCCCTGGACGGCCTGGCCCGGGACCTGGCCGCCTGGCGGTCCTGGTACCGGCGCACCGTGGTGCAGGACGCGCTGGAGTACCTGCACACCCACGGGCACCGGCCGGCGGGTGGCTGAGCCGGTCCGGGTGCCGGTCAGCGCTCGCGGCGGCGGCGCACGAAGTGCCGTGCGACCAGCCCCGCGACGACGAGGGCGGCGACGACGAGGACGTACACCTCGTAGCGCCGGATCTCGTCGTACACGGCGGTGATGTGGCTGCCCGCCAGGTAGGCCAGGGACGTCCACAGCCCGACCCACAGGGCCGCGCCGAGGGCGTTGAAGGCCAGGAAGCGGCGCCAGTGCATGCCGGTCGTGCCCGCGATGATGCCGTTGGCCTGGCGCAGGCCCTCCACGAACCGGGCCACCGTCACGATCTTGCCGCCGTGCCGGGTGAAGAACCCCTCGGCGGCCTCGAACCGCTTCGGCGTCAGGAGGACGTACCGGCCCCAGCGGTGCACGAAGGCCCGCCCGCCGAGCCGGCCGATCAGGTAGCCGAGGTTGTCCCCGGCGACGGCCGCGAGGAACGCGATGACCGCCACCGCCACGATGTTCAGCTCTCCGGCGCCCGCGTACACACCGGCCGCGAGCAGGATCGTCTCGCCGGGCGCGGGGACCCCGAAGTCCTCCACGAAGACGACGGCCCCCACGGCCCAGTAGCCGTAGTGACCGAGCAGCGGCTCCAGATGGGCCAGCGGCCCCGGGAGGGGAGGGGACATGCCTCCACCGTACGTCCCTGCCGCCGGGCCCAGGGGTCCGGTCAGGGGTGGGGGGCCGGGGCCTGGTCCGGCACCGGGGTGTCCGCGGCGGGCTCGGCCTCCGGCGGCGTGCGGCGGCCCGTGCGGCCGGTCAGCCGCCGGGCGAGCGGCTCGGTGTACCGGGCGGTCAGCGGGCCGAGGACGACCAGGATCAGCACGTAGGCGGTGGCCAGCGGGCCGAGGTCGGAGTCGATGCCGGAGGTGACGGCGAGCCCCGCGATGACGATGGAGAACTCGCCCCGGGCCACCAGGGTGCCGCCGGCCCGCCACCGGCCCTTGACCGATATTCCGGCGCGGCGGGCCGCCCACCAGCCGGTCGCGATCTTCGTGAGGGTGGTGACGGCGGCCAGGGCGAGCGCGGGCAGCAGGACCGGCGGGATGCTCGCCGGATCGGTGTGCAGGCCGAAGAAGACGAAGAACACCGCCGCGAACAGGTCCCGCAGCGGTGCCAGGAGGTTGTGGGCGCCCTCGGCCACCTCGCCGGACAGGGCGATCCCGACCAGGAAGGCGCCGACCGCGGCCGAGACCTGGAGCTGCTGGGCGACACCGGCCACCAGCAGCGTCAGGCCCAGCACCACGAGCAGCAGCTTCTCCGGGTCGTCGGTGGAGACGAAGCGGGAGATGTGCCGGCCGAAGCGCACCGCCACCAGCAGCACCAGGCCGGCCACCCCCAGGGCGATGGCCAGGGTGACGCTGCCCGCGGCGAACCCGGTGCCGGCCAGCAGCGCCGTGACGACGGGCAGGTAGACGGCCATGGACAGGTCTTCGAGGACCAGGATGCTGAGGATCACCGGGGTCTCCCGGTTGCCGATCCGGCCCAGGTCGCCGAGGACCTTGGCGATGACGCCGGAGGAGGAGATCCAGGTGATGCCGGCCAGGACGACGGCGGCGATCGGGCCCCAGCCCAGCAGCAGGGCCATGGCGGCGCCCGGCAGGGCGTTGAGCGTGGCGTCGACGATCCCGGCCGGGTACTGGGTCTTGAGGTTGGAGACCAGGTCGCCGGCCGTGTACTCCAGCCCCAGCATGAGCAGCAGCAGGATCACGCCGATCTCGGCGCCGACGGCCACGAACTCCTCGCTGGCCCCGAGCGGCAGCAGCCCGCCCTCACCGAAGGCGAGCCCGGCGAGCAGGTACAGCGGGATGGGGGAGAACCGCAGGCGGGCGGCGAGCCTGCCCAGCAGTCCGAGGCCGAGGATGATGGCGCCGAACTCGATCAGGAAGACCGCGGAGGAATGCACGCGGATCACTCCCGACCGAGGATCACGGCCGCCGCGTCGACGCCCTCACGGGTACCGATGACGATCAGCGTGTCGCCGCCGACCAGCCGGAAGCCGGGGCCGGGGGAGGGGATCGCCTCGGCGCGGCGCAGGACGGCCACGATCGACACGCCGGTCTCGGTGCGCATCCGGGTGTCGCCGAGCAGCCGCCCGTTCCAGTGCGAGGCGCCGGACAGCTCGATCCGCTCGGCCACCAGTCCCAGTTCGGTCGTGGACAGCAGGGTGGGGCTGTGGTGGGTCGGCTTCAGGGCGTCCACCAGGGCCTCCGCCTCCTGCCCGGTGAGGCGGACCGAGAGCGCGCAGGCGTCGGGATCGTCGCGTTCGTAGGCGCTCAGCGTCCGCGAACCGTCCCGGTGGGCCACCACCGACACCTGGCGGTGCTCGCGGGTGGCCAGGTCGTACCGGACGCCGATGCCCGGCAACGGCGTCCTGCTGGTGCGTGCGGCGGTCATGAGAGCCCCCCTGCCCGGATTTGAACATCCCTTGGTGAATTCATTACCCGGAGCTTAACCGGGTAACGATCGGCCGTGGGAAACGGGTCGGCCGGGCAGGGGGGTGGTGCTACGTGCCGGGGGTCGTCGCCTCCCCGCCGGCGGGGGCGGGCTGGCAGGCGGGGCACAGCTCGTGCCCTCCGTCCCGGGTGACGACGGTGCCCCAGCCGAGGCACTGCTCGCAGCCGCGGGCGCGGCCCAGATCGGGGCGGGGTGGGAGGAGGGGGCTGCGGTGGGATCCGTACGCCATGCGGTGAGCGGCTCCTTGAAGTCGCTGGGGACGTCGCGGGGACGAGGATGACAACGCTGTCCGTGCGGCTTCCATTATGTCGTACTTTTCCCTTACGTCTGTGAGCTACGTCACAGAAGCGCGGTCAGTCGAGATTGCCCAGGCGTGCGTCCCGCCACAGGTCCACGCCGCCCTCGGTCGCGTACGCGTCGATCTCGGCCAGTTCCTCGTCGGTGAAGGCGAGGTTCTCCAGGGCCGCCACGTTCTGCTCCAGCTGCTCCACCCGGGAGGCGCCGATGACCAGCGAGGTCACCCGCTCGTCGCGCAGCGCCCAGGCCAGCGCCAACTGGGCCAGGGTCTGCCCGCGCCGGGCCGCGATGCCGTTCAGCGCGCGCAGCCGGCCCAGCATCTCCTCCGTCAGTGCGGAGGCGTCCAGCGAGCCGCCGCGCGCGGCCCGCGAGTCCTGCGGGACGCCCTCCAGGTAGCGGCCCGTGAGCAGCCCCTGGGCGAGCGCCGTGAAGCCGATGACCCCGAAGCCCTCCTCCTGGGCCGTGTCCAGCAGGCCGTCGGTCTCGATCCAGCGGTTCAGCATGCTGTACGACGGCTGGTGGATCAGCAGCGGGGTGCCGAGGTCGCGCAGGATCGCGGTGGCCTGCCGGGTGCGCTCGGCGTCGTACGAGGAGATGCCCACGTAGAGCGCCTTGCCCTGGCGGACGGCCGTGTCGAGCGCGCCCATCGTCTCCTCCAGCGGCGTGCTCGCGTCCAGCCGGTGGGAGTAGAAGATGTCGACGTAGTCCAGGCCCGTCCGGCGGAGCGACTGGTCCAGCGAGGCCAGCAGGTACTTGCGGGAGCCGCCGCCCTGACCGTAGGGGCCGGGCCACATGTCCCAGCCGGCCTTCGTGGAGATCACCAGCTCGTCCCGGTACGGCGCGAGGTCCCGGCGCAGCAGCCGTCCGAAGTTGCTCTCGGCCGCCCCGTACGGCGGACCGTAGTTGTTGGCCAGGTCGTGGTGGGTGATCCCGAGGTCGAAGGCGCGCAGCGCGATCTCGCGCTGGGTCTCGAACGGGCGGTCGTCGCCGAAGTTGTGCCAATAGCCCAGGGACAGGACCGGCAGGTCGAGTCCGGAACGGCCGGTGCGCCGGTAGCGCATGGTGCCGTCGTAGCGAGCGGGGTCGGCGACGTAGGTCATCGGGTCTTCTCCGGGTGGTGCCGTAGGGGCCCCTGCGGGTGCGCACGGGCCCGTCCACCCTGCTCCCCGGCACCGCGCAAGTCCAACCGCCGTCCCGGATCGGATTGAGCGGTTCCGTTTCTGAATGCGCGCGCGGGGCAGGCGGTGATCGCGGAGTCGAGAGGAAGGAGGCGCTCGTGAGCGGTGTGATGCCCGGCGGGGACGCGACGTCCGGCGAGGAGCGGGGCGCCCGGAGCACGGCGCGGGAACCGAAGGCCGTGGCGCTGCTGCCGCACCAGGTCCGCGAGGAACTGGCGCGCAGGATCCGCCGCAACCGGGGGGCCTTCCGCAAGGACGACGTCCAGGTCGTCGAGCCCCCGCTGCTGCGCCGCGCCGTCGGCGCCTCCGCGCTCGGCAACTGCATGGAGTGGTTCGACTTCGGCGTCTACAGCTACCTCGCCGCGACCATCGGCAAGGTCTTCTTCCCGGGCGCCTCGCCGGCGGCCCAGGTCATCTCCTCGTTCGCGACGTTCGCCGCGGCCTTCGTCGTCCGGCCGCTCGGCGGGCTGGTCTTCGGGCCGCTCGGCGACCGGATCGGGCGGCAGAAGGTGCTCGCCACCACCATGATCATGATGGCGGTGGGCACCTTCGCCATCGGTGTCATCCCCGGGTACGCCACCATCGGCATCGCCGCCCCCGTACTGCTCCTGCTGGCCCGCATGGTGCAGGGCTTCTCCACCGGCGGCGAGTACGGCGGGGCCACCACCTTCGTCGCCGAGTACTCCCCGGACCGGCGGCGCGGCTTCCTGTCCAGCTGGCTCGACTTCGGCACCTTCGTCGGCTACGCCCTCGGGTCCGCCCTGGTCACCGTGCTGAACCTGGCCCTGTCGGACGACCAGATGCTCTCCTGGGGCTGGCGCGTCCCGTTCCTGATCGCAGGCCCGCTCGGCGTGATCGGCCTCTACATGCGGATGAAGCTGGAGGAGTCCCCGGCCTTCCAGCAGCAGCTCGACGAACACGAGAAGTCCCTCGCGCAGGAGTCGGCGGGCAGCGAGTTCAAGGACATCGTCCGCAACCACTGGCGGCCCCTGCTCGTCTGCATGGGCCTGGTGCTGCTCTACAACGTCACCAACTACATGGTCACCGGGTACCTGCCGACCTACCAGACGGAGACCCTGCACCGCTCCAGCGGCTCGGCGGACCTCCTCGTGCTCGTCGGCATGGTGTGGATCGTCGTGCTGATCACCTTCCTCGGCCGGCTCAGCGACCGGGTGGGCCGCCGCCCGCTGTACGCGGTCGCCGCCGCGGCGATGATCGTGCTGGCCGTCCCGGCCTTCCTCCTGATCAAGGCGCACGGCACCTGGCCGCCGATCCTCGGGGTACTGATCCTGAGCACGCTGCTGGCCTGCTTCGCCGCGCCGAGCGCGGCCACCCTGCCCGCCCTCTTCCCGACGGCCGTCCGCTACGCGGCCATGGGCATCGGCTTCAACATCGCCGTCGCGGCGTTCGGCGGCACCACCCCGCTGGTCACCGCCGCGCTGGTCGGCACCACCGGTGACGACCTGATGCCCGCCTACTACCTGATGCTGGCCGGCGTCATCGGCCTGGTCACCGTCAGGTTCCTGCCGGAGAGCGCCCAGGTGCCGCTCAAGGGCTCGCAGCCGATGGTCGGTACGCCCGAGGAGCGGCGCGAGCTCATCGCCACCTCGAAGGAGCTGTACACCTACACGCGCGAGCGGGACCGCGAGACGGCCCGGCGGCACTGAGACCCCGGGGGCGGCCGGGGGTCGCGCGAGGGCGCCGCCCGGATGTCGCGGACGTGCCGCGCACCGGGCCGCAGGCCCGTTCCCGCCGCTCGGGCGCACTCGCATGGTGTGGCCCTGACGAGGGAAAATGGTGGTGAGCGAACCACCCCCACCGATGCGGAGGAACCCACTCATGCCGCACGAGCGCGCCGGCCGGCCGGCCGGTCCCGAGGATCTCGTCGACGTGGCCCGGCTGGTCACGGCGTACTACACGCTGCACCCCGACCCGGCCGACCCGGGACAGCGGGTGGCGTTCGGCACCTCGGGGCACCGCGGCTCGTCCCTGGCGAGCGCCTTCAACGAGGACCACATCGCCGCCACCAGCCAGGCCATCTGCGAGTACCGCGCGTCACAGGGCACGGACGGCCCGCTCTTCCTCGGCGCCGACACCCACGCCCTGTCGGAACCGGCGAAGGCCACCGCACTGGAGGTCTTCGCCGCCAACGAGGTGAGCGTGCTCGTCGACGCCGCGGACGGCTACACGCCCACCCCGGCCGTCTCGCACGCGATCCTGACGCACAACCGCGGCCGCACCTCCGGCCTCGCCGACGGCGTGGTCGTCACGCCGTCGCACAACCCGCCCGCCGACGGCGGCTTCAAGTACAACCCGCCGAGCGGCGGCCCGGCCGCCTCCGACGCCACCTCCTGGATCCAGGACCGGGCCAACCAGATCATCACGGGCGGCCTGAAGGAGGTGCGCCGGCTGCCCTACGCCCGCGCGCTCGCCGCGGACACCACCGGGCGGTACGACTTCCTCGGCGCCTACGTCGGCGACCTGCCCGAGGTGCTGGACCTGGACGCCGTCCGCGCGGCCGGCGTGCGCATCGGCGCCGACCCGCTCGGCGGCGCCTCCGTCGCCTACTGGGGCCGGATCGCCGAACAGCACGGCATCGACCTGACGGTGGTCAACCCGCACACCGACCCCACCTGGCGCTTCATGACGCTGGACTGGGACGGCCGGATCCGCATGGACTGCTCCTCGCCGTACGCGATGGCCTCCCTCATCGAGCAGCGCGACCGCTTCCGCATCGCCACCGGCAACGACGCCGACGCCGACCGGCACGGCATCGTCACCCCGGACGCGGGCCTGATGAACCCCAACCACTACCTCGCCGTCGCGATCTCCTACCTCTACCGGCACCGCGAGCGGTGGCCGGACTCCGTGGGCATCGGCAAGACCCTCGTCTCCTCCACGATGATCGACCGGGTCGCCGCCGACCTCGGCCGCCGGCTGGTCGAGGTGCCGGTCGGGTTCAAGTGGTTCGTGGACGGCCTGGCGGACGGCCGGCTGGGCTTCGGCGGCGAGGAGTCGGCCGGCGCCTCCTTCCTGCGCCGCGACGGCTCGGTGTGGACCACCGACAAGGACGGCATCATCCTGGCCCTGCTCGCCGCGGAGATCACGGCCGTCACCGACCGGACCCCCTCGGAGCACTACGCCGGGCTCACCGCCCGCTTCGGCGCCCCCGCCTACGCCCGCATCGACGCCCCCGCCACCCGGGAACAGAAGGCGCTGCTCGCCAAGTTGTCGCCGGCCCAGGTCACCGCGGACACGCTCGCGGGAGAGGCGGTCACCGCCGTCCTCACCGAGGCCCCCGGCAACGGCGCGGCGATCGGCGGCATCAAGGTGACCACCGAGAACGCCTGGTTCGCCGCCCGGCCCTCGGGCACCGAGGACGTCTACAAGGTGTACGCCGAGTCCTTCCTCGGCGCCGACCACCTCGCCCGGGTGCAGGAGGAGGCCCAGGCGGTCGTGCTGGGCGCGCTCGGCGCCTGACCCGGCCGGCGGCGGCCCCCGGCTGCGGGGGCCGCCCTCGCGGGCTCAGCCCCGCCCGCGCCCGTGCTCCAGCCGGGCCGGCAGGGCCTGCGCCATGGCCGCCTCGCCCCGGGCGTTGGGATGCGCCGGGGCCGCGGGGGAGGCGGGCCGGAGCGGCTCGATCCAGCGGTCCGCCGGTGCCTTGCACATGTCGTGGCCGGTGGTGGGACCGTAGGTGTCGGCGTACTCGGCCCGGTTGACGCCGGCCACCAGCCGCAGCATCAGGTTCAGCCGCTTCTCGGTATCGCGCAGGTAGGGGAAGTCCTTCCGGGCGAACGGCACCTGCGGGGCGCAGCCGCTGCCGTCGTCGGGCAGCAGGTCCGGGTAGCCGACGACGACCACCCGGGCGTGCGGCGACCGGGCGCGCACCTCGCGCAGCACCCGGTCGACCTCGGGCGCGGTGCGCACGACGGCCGAGGTCAGCTCGTCGTGGCCGGACGCCCGGTAGAAGCGCTCACAGGGGTTGCCGGCCGGGTCCTGGGCGGCGAGGCGGGCGCAGGTGCCGATGATCGAGCCGAAGCCGACGTCGTTCCCGCCGATCTGGAGCGTCACCAGGTCCGTGCGCCGGTCCAGGGCGTCGAGCTGGGGCGGGTGGGTGCCCTGGGCCCGCCACATCTCGGCGGTCGTGGCCCCGCCGCAGCTCACGTCGGTGAAGGCGGACGTGCCGAGCCGGGCGGCCACCAGCGAGGGGTAGTTGTGGTCCGAGCGGGCGCAGCCGGGGTCGACCTGCGCCGGGATGCCGGGGCCCGAGGTGTACGAGTCGCCGAGCGCGACGTAGGTCCTCTCCCGGCCGTGCCCGGCGGGGTGCGCCGTGGCGGGCGCGGTACCGGTGGCGACCAGGGCGCAGCCGCCCAGCACCACCCCGAGCACGGCGGAGCGCCGCCGGCCCCGCACCCGGTTCGCCGACGGCGTCTCGTGCGTCATGCATCCTCCCCCTGCGCCCGCTGCGGCGGAGTCCGGCGACGGTCCCCGCGCGTTCGACCGGGTCTGTATACCGCCCGGTAGGCACCGTCGGCCAGATGCCGGAACCGACGATTCCAGGGGGGGGAGGCGGGAACGGCGGCCGCGGGGGAGAACCGGTTCAGACGCCGCTGACCTGCTCCGCCGGGAGCGCGGGCGCCGCGAGGGCGGACGGCTGCGGGACGGACGCCCGGATCCCGGGGGACGCCACACGTTCGGCGGGCGCCTGGAGTTCGGCGGACTGGAGCAGGGAGTCGTCCTCCGGGCGGGCGCCGGACAGGCGGTGGCGGGCGGCTATGAGGGCCATGTCGACGTCGCGGGTGCCGGTGGCCACACACAGGGTGTAGGAGATGTCCGCGAGCCGTTGCCTGGCCTGGGAGCTCTCCTCGGCTCCCAGCAGGGTGAGGGCCTCGTACTGGGCGATGAGGTCCTTCAGAACCGCCGGGTGTGCCATGAGCATCTGTGCCGCCTCCTTGGTGCGTCGCCGATGTTTCGCAGACGCTGGGCGGATACCCCCGGTCACGCCCGTCATGCCCTGACAGTTGCATCACACAGCCATCACGTCTCCCACGGGTCGTGACGAACCGGGGAGGAGGGGCCGCGGAAGCGGCAAGCACGGGCCCGTCCGTCACTCGGTCGGGTGCTCTCCGGCGGGTGGCCGCCGTATCGGGGCTCGTCGCCATGATCCGTCCGTGAACATGCCCCTGTGACGCAACGTCGAAGTGCCCTGAGCCGCCGGGTCGTTCCGGCCGCGGTCGGCACCCTCAGTGTCCTGTCCCTCCTGTCCGCCCTGCCGGCCGCCGCCCAGCCGGCGCGTCCGGCGGGCTCGCCCGCCGCGCCGAAGCCCCGGCAGACCACGGCGGCGGAGGGGCGCACGGACGACCACCTGCGGTCGCTGCGCGACCGACCCGCGGCCCTGCGCGCGTTCTTCCGGCAGCTCCCCAAGGGCGGGGACCTGCACAACCACCTCTCCGGCGCGGTCTCCACGGAGTACCTGATCGGGCTGGCCGCCGAGGACGGGCTGTGCGTCGACACCGCGACGCTGGCCGCCGTCCCCCCGCCGTGCGGCGCCGGCAACCGCCCCGCCGCCGACGCGCGCACCGACCCGGCCTTCCGCGCCGCGGTGATCCGCGCCTGGTCCATGCAGGACTTCCCGCCCGGCCAGAGCGGTCACGACCACTTCTTCGCCGCCTTCGACAAGTTCGGCGAGGTGACCTGGCGGCACCGCGGCAAGCTGCTCGCGGAGGTCGCCGACACCGTCGTCCGCAACAACCAGTCCTACCTGGAGACGATGGTCACGCCCGCCTCCGACGGCGCGAAGGCGCTGGCCGCCCAGGTCGGCTGGGACGACGACCTCGCCGCCCTGCACCGGAAGCTGACCGCGGGCGGCAAGCTGGACGCGCTGGTCGCCGCGGCCCGTGCCGAGGCCGACGACGGCGACGCCGAGTTCCGCGCCGCCGAGCACTGCGGCACCTCGCGGGCGCGGCCCGCCTGCGGGCTCACCGTCCGCTGGATCTCCCAGGCGTCCCGCGGCAGTTCGCCGGAGCGGGTCTTCACCCAGCTCGCCCTCGGCATGCGGCTGGCCGAGGCCGACCCGCGGTTCGTCGCGGTGAACCTCGTCCAGCCCGAGGACTGGGACAGCTCCCTGCGCAACTACGGCCTCCAGATGCGCATGGTGGGGTACCTGCGCACCCAGTACCCGAAGGCCCACGTCACCCTGCACGCGGGCGAGCTGTGGCCCGGACTGGTCAAGCCCGAGGACCTGTCCTTCCACATCGGGGACGCGGTGGACGTCGCCCGCACCGAGCGGGTGGGGCACGGCGTCGACCTCGTCCACGAGAAGGACTGGCGGCGCACGGCCCGCACCATGGCGGAGCGCGAGGTCGCCGTCGAGGTGCCCTTCTCCAGCAACGCCCAGATCCTCGGGGTCAAGGGCTCCGAGCACCCCTTCGGCCTCTACCGCCGCTACGGCGTCCCGGTCGTGCTCGCGACGGACGACCCCGGCGTGTCCCGGATCGACATCAGCCACGAGTACCAGTACGCCGCCGCCACCTACGGCCTCGGGTACCCCGAGCTGAAGGACCTCGCCCGCGCCTCGCTGGAGTACGGCTTCCTGCCCGGAGCCGGCCTGTGGCAGGGCAACCCCACCGCCACCGGGTACCGCCCGGTGCCCGCGTGCCGCACCGAGCGCCCCGGCCTGCCCGTGCGCGGCGCGGCCTGCCGGCGCCTGCTGCTGGAGAGCGCCAAGGCCCGTCTCGAGTGGCGCCAGGAGGCCGCCTTCGCCGCCTTCGAGCAGGCGCACTCCCGAGCGGCCCGCTGACCGCGCCCGGCCGCCGGGCCCGGGCCGCGGGGACGCCTTCCGGGCGCGCCCCGCGGTCCCGGGGCGGGTCCGGCGCCCTCGGCCGGAAAGCCCTCCTTGGCCGAGAACGGCCCCCCACCACAAGCGGGGTGCCGCGTTCCGCCGCCGTGCGGGCGTCTCGTCCGCGCCAATACCGGCCGGGATCCCACCGGCCCACCGGAGCCCCCGGTTCCCTCCCGTCCCTCACCTCCGGCATGCGTGGATACGCTGCGTGAAGCGTCGTCACAGCACCTCCGCAGGGTCTTCACAAGGCGATCACTTTCGGCCATTTCCGGTGCGGGCCCCCGGCCGTGGTGCAGACGCCGTGCAAGGTGCCTGCCTAGCCTCCCGGCCCATGCGATCTTCTCTGCCGAGACGCCTCGGTCTCACCGCCGTCCTCGCCTTCCTCCTCGCCGTCTTCGGCCTGGCCCCGAGCGCGAGCGCCGACCCCGGGCCGGCCGCGCTGACCTTCACCACCGACTCCGCCACCACCACGCCCGGCGGCACGGTGAAACTGTCGATGACCCTCACCAACAACCGGACCTACGACATCTGGTTCGTGTACCAGACCATCGACCCGACCTGGCTCACCACCCAGCGCCCGGACCTGAAGTACAGCTTCACCGGGTGCAGCCTGGCCACGGCGAGCGGCGCCACCCCCTGTTCCGGAACCGGTCCGAGCAACCTCGGCGGCAACTACGGCTCCACCATCCCGCCTGGTCAGAGCCGCACCGTCACGCTGACCCTGCGGGTCGCCGACGACTCCGGCTGCAACGGGAACATCGGCTTCTACTCGTACTACTACGCCGAGTTCAGCGACAGCACCAACACCAGCGGCGGTCCGGTCTACACGCCCGAGACCCGGGTGCTCTGCGCCTGACGGCCACCCCGGTCCGCGCTCCCGGTGACCGGATCCGGCGGTCCGCGGGGGAGTCCGCGCGGAACGGCCCGCGGCGCGTCGTACCGGTGGACCGGCCACGGTCCGCCGGTACGGCGCACAACGGCCGGAACCCGCCGGGCCGGCCCCCTCCGAGTCGCCGCCCACCGCACGGTGCCGACGGGAAAACGCCGTGCGGGGTTGCTCCGTGAGGCGATCGGACACCTGCACTTTTCCGTCAGGTTTCGTAACTCGACCACAACAGCTACACAGTTGCATCACTATGTGGTGTGACGGATGCGTCGACGAACGGCTTCTGAGGGGGACGCCGGCGTCGCGCGAGGGGGTGCGTCAGCTCCGCGGGAGCCGTACTCACCCCTGCCCGGGGAGGGGACATCACCGCATGAAGCGGACCATACGCACCACCGCGCTGACGGTGGGCGCGCTCACCGCTGCGCTCGGCCTGCAGGCCGGCCCGGCTCAGGCCGACACCACAGCACCGCGCATCGACCTGCGCGTCCTGGTGGTGAGCGACGGCGGCCCGGCCACCGACGCCATCGCCGCCGAACTCGACACCGCCGGAACGCCGTACACGAAGGTCGACCTCACGCGCTCCGACCGGCCCACCATCGACGCGGCGTTCCTCGCCGACACCGTCGGCGGCCGGCCGCGCGCCAAGTTCCAGGCCGTCGTCCTGCCCAACGACAACCCGTTCGCGGCCGGTTCGAACGAGATGGCCGCGCTCGCCGCCTACGAGAGCGCGTACGCGATCCCGCAGGTCGACGCCTACACCTACGCCCGGCCCCAGGTCGGCCTCCAGGTCCCCGTGCCCGACGGCTACTCGGGCAGCATCGACGGCGTCCAGGCCCAGGTCACCGCCGCGGGGCGGTCCGGCCCCTTCGGCTACCTGGACGGACCCGTGCCGTTCGAGGACAACTCGCCCGCCATCGGCGAGAGTTACGCCTACCTCTCCGCACCCGCCGCCGGCGCCGACTTCACCCCGTACGTGCAGGCCACCGTGCCCGGCACCACCCGGCAGGGATCCCTGGTCGGCGAGTACCGCCACGACGGACGGCGCGAGCTGGTCGTCACCTTCGTCTACAACCGCTACCAGCAGCAGTTCCGGCTGCTGGCCCGCGGCATCGTCGAGTGGATGACCGGCGGGGTGCACCTCGGCGCCTCCCGCAACTACTTCGCCGTCCACGTGGACGACGTGTTCGCCGCGGACGACCGCTGGGACACCCGGCTCAACTGCACGCCCGGCGACGTCGACTGCGTGAACGGCGCGGGCACGCCCGACCCGATCCGGATGACCACCGCGGACGTCGACTACGCCACCACCTGGCAGAACAGCCGCGGCTTCACGCTCGACCTCGTCTACAACGGGGCCGGCAGCGACGACCAGCGCGCGGACAACGACGGGGTCGACCAGCTCGCCGACAAGCTGATCGCCGACCGCAACCGGTTCCGCTGGGTCAACCACACCTATACCCACGCCTTCCTCGGGTGCGAGCAGAACGTCACCGTCGTGCCGTGGACGTGCCAGACCAACCCCGGCGGCGGCACCAAGTGGGTCAGCCGCGCCACGATCGGCGGCGAGATCGCCACCAACCGCCTCTGGGGCCAGGTCGCCGGACTCCCGCTGGAGACCGACGAGTTGGTCACCGGTGAGCACTCCGGGCTGAAGATCCTCCCGCAGCAGCCCCAGGACAACCCCAACCTGGCCCTCGCGCTCGCCGACAACGGCGTCCGGTGGATCGCCTCCGACAACTCCCGCGACCCGGAGCAGCGCCAGGTCGGCCCGGCCACCACGGTCTCCCGCTACCCGATGAACCTCTTCTACAACGCGGGCCGCGCCGCCGAGCAGGTCGACGAGTACAACTGGCTGTACACCAGCCGCGCCCAGGGCGGCAGCGGCATCTGCGAGGACAACCCGGCCACCACCACCTGCCTGCCGGCCCCGCTGGACACCGCCACCGGCTTCACCGACCACATCGTGCCGCTGGAGACCCGGATCGACCTCGGACACGTCCTGTCCAACGACCCGAAGCCGCACTTCATCCACCAGTCCAACCTCGCCGAGGACCGCATCGCCTACCCGGTCCTGAACGGCGTACTGAACAGCTACGACACCCTGTTCGCGGACAACACCCCCGTGGTGAACCTCCGGATGAAGGCCATCGGCGCCGAACTCCAGCGCCGCGCCGCCTGGAAGACCGCCGTGCAGGCCGGCCAGGTCACCGCCTACCGCATCGGCGACACGGTCACCGTGCAGGGCCCCGGCGGCACCGCCGTCCCCGCCACCCTCCCCACCGGCACCACCGCCGGCGGCAGCGACTTCGGCACCGCCTACGCGGGCGCCCGCTCCGGCTGGACCGCCTCCGGCGGCAGCGCGCTGACCTTCACCCTGCCCGCCTCCGGGACCCCGGCGCCGGCCGGCACCGCGGGCGGCACCGCCGCGGCCACCGCCCCGGCCCCGGGCACCAAGGTCCCGGCGGGCGTGACCGCGCAGGTTCCGTACACCTCGGACAGCTGAGCGGAGCACCGCCCGAGGGCCCGCTCGCCCCTCCCGCCGCACCGGCGGCGGGAGGCGGCCGGACGGGCCCGGATCCCGGCCGCCCACCGGCGGCCGGGGCCCGCACGACCACCCCACACCTCGGCCGCGGAGCTCCATCCATGCACGTTCACCACGGCGCGCGCCGCACCGGCGCGGCCCATGTCACCCTGCTCACCGAAGGCACCTACCCGCACAGCCACGGCGGCGTCAGCGTCTGGTGCGACCAGCTCGTCCAGGGCATGCCCGACCTCGACTTCGACGTCATCGCCGTCACCGGCACCGGACGCGAGAGCGCCGTGTACGACCTGCCCGACCACGTCCACAGCGTGCTGTCCGTCCCCATGTGGGGCGCGCCGCCCGAGGGCCGCCCGCCCCGGGGCCGGGCCCTGAACCGCCTGGCCGCCGCCTACGAACGCTTCCTGACCGCGCTGCTCGACCCGCGCGCCGAGGACCAGTTCCCGCCCGCCCTCTACACCATGGCCAGGGCCGCCGCGGACGGCGCGCTGAGCCCGTTCCTGCGCGGCGACCGGGCCATCACGATCCTCGCCGGAGTGTGGAACCGCCCCGGACTGGCCGTCCGGGAGGCCCGGCCCACCGTGCACGACGCGGTCACCGCCACCGCCCTGCTGGAGCACGCGCTGCGGCCGCTCGCCGCGCCCGCGCCCCGGCACGGCGTCGCCCACGCGGTCAGCGGCGGCGTCGCGGTGCTGCCCGGCCTGGCCGGACTGGACCGCGACGGGATCCCGCTGCTGCTCACCGAACACGGCGTCTACCTGCGCGAACGCTACCTCGGCTACCGCACCGCGCCCTACCGCTGGCCGGTGAAGGCCGTCGTCCTCGGCTTCTTCCGGCTGCTGGCCGAGGAGAGCTACCGCCGAGCCTCCCTGATCACCCCCGGCAACCGCTACAACCGGCTCTGGGAGGAGCAGGGCGGCGCCGACCCGAAGGCCATCCGCACCGTCTACAACGGCGTGGACCCGGCCGCCTTCCCGGCCGCCGGCCCCGAGCCCGACGTGCCCACCCTGAGCTGGGCCGGCCGCGTCGACCCCATCAAGGACCTGGAGACCCTCATCCGCGCCTTCGCCCTGGTCCGCGGGCGGATACCCGAGGCCCGGCTGCGGCTCTTCGGCGGCACGCCCCGCGGCGGCGAGGCGTACCGCGAGCGCTGCGCGGCCCTGGCCGCCGAACTGGGACACGCGGACGCGGTCACCTTCGAGGGCCGCGTCGACGACATCAAGGACGCCTACGCGGCCGGGAACGTCGTGATGCTCTCCAGCATCAGCGAGGGCTTCCCGTTCACCCTCATCGAGGCGATGTCCTGCGGCCGTGCCACCGTCTCCACCGACGTCGGCGGGGTCCGGGAGGCCGTCGGCGACAGCGGACTCGTCGTGCCACCGCGCGACCCGTCCCGCATGGCGGCGGCGGCACTGGAACTCCTCGGCGACCCCGCACGGCGCACGGCGATGGGAGAGGCGGCCCGGCTGCGCGTGATCGAGCGGTTCACGCTGCGCCGGACCATCGACACCTTCCGCTCCATCTACCTCGAACTGCCCTGGCACGCCCGTCCGTTCACCGACCCGGCCGCCCAGGGGCGACAGCCGCGGATCGCCGCCGGAAGCCTGGCCGGATGAGCGGGCCCATGGCACTCGAACCCGGCGACGGACAGGACACCCTCGCCCTGCGGCTCGCCGGGACACCCGCCCGCCGCGACCACCACACCCTGTCGATCAGGCTGCCCGGTCCCCTTCCCGGCCCGGAGGCGGTGAGCCTGCTGGCCGCCGACCTGGCCGACCGGATCGGCCCCGCCGTGCACCCGTACGAGGTGGCGGCCCTGCTGGAGGCCGAGGGCCTGACCGCCGAGCAGATCAGGGCGCGCTACGGCCACCCCAACCTCTTCTCGCTCGCCACCGCCCTCTACGAGCAGGTGCCGCGGACCTACCCGGAGCCGGCCCCGGCGGCCGACCCCTGGCGCCCGGACACCGTGCGCTGCCTGCTGCGCGGGGTGCTGTTCGCCCTGCCCGGCCTCGCCTACCTGCTCACCGCGCCCCTGTGGCACCCCGGCCGGCACGCCGGCGCGCTGATCACCGCCGGCCTCGTCTCCTGGGCGTGGGGCCAGGCGCTCGGCCACCGCGCCCACCTGCGCATGGCGACCGGCCGCCGGGAGGCCGGCCGCACCCTGCTGACCGGCGCGCCGCTGGGCGCGGCCCTGGCCACGGCCGCGGCGGCCCCGCTGGCCGGCGGCACCCCGGTGCTGCTGGCGACGGCCGCCCAGTCGCTGTACCTGGCCGCGGCCGGTGTCCTGCTGGTCCTGGCCCGCGAACGGCTGCTGCTCGCCGCGCTCTCCCCGCTGCTCGCGGGCGCCGCCGCACTGCCCTGGTGGGAACCGGGACCCGCGCTGCGCACCGGCCTGCCCCTGCTGGCCCTGCTCGCCACCCTGGCCGGCACCGCCCACGTCCTGCGCGGCGCCCTCGCCACCCCCGCCGCGTCCGGCGGCCCCCGGCCCCGGCCGCTGTGGTCCCTGCCGTACGGGCTGTTCGGCCTGGCCGCGGGCGTGCTGGTGCTGCTGGAAGGGCGGCGCGAACCGTACGCGGTGATCGTGCTGACACTCAGCATGGGCCCCGCCGAGTGGCTGCTGTACCGCTACCGGGGCCTGTCCGTGGCGGCCCTGCGCTCCACCGCCACGCCCGCCGCCTTCCTGCTGCGGTCCGCCGCCGTGCTCGGCGGCTGCCTGTGCGCCTACCTGCTGCCGCTGCTGCCCGCCGCCTACCTCACCGGCGCCGCCCCGGCCACCCTGCTCCTGCTCGCGGCCACCCTGTGGACCGCGCTGCTCCTCCAGGCGTTCGGAGCCGCCTGGCCGCCGGCCGTGCTCTGCCTGACCGCCGCCGCCGTCGCCGGCGCGGTCCCGGCGCTCGGCCTGCCACCCGGCCCCGCCGCCCTGCCGCTGTGCTGCGGCGCCGCCGTCCTGGGCCTGGTGGCGTACGCGCTGCCGCTGCTCGGCCGGCCCGCCCGGCACGCGTGACGCCGTCCCCGTTCGACCACACCACCGAAAAGGACCCCGCGTTGACCTCCGCCGCACCGCTCGCCGCCGTCACCGGAGCCGAAGGCTTCATCGGCTCGCACCTCACCGAAGCCCTGGTCGCCTCCGGCCACCGGGTCCGGGCCATGGCCCAGTACAACTCCTTCTCCTCCTACGGCTGGCTGGAGACCCTGGCCCCGGACGTCCTGGACCAGGTGGAGATCGTCCTCGGCGACGTCCGCGACCCCGGCTCGGTCCGCGCCCTGCTCGACGGCGCCGACGCCGCCTACCACCTGGCCGCCCTGATCGCGATCCCGTACTCCTACCAGGCCCCGCACAGTTACGTGGAGACCAACGTCACCGGGACCCTCAACGTCCTGGAGGCGGTGCGGGCGCTGGGCACGCCCCGGCTGGTGCACACCTCCACCAGCGAGACCTACGGCACCGCGCAGACCGTGCCCATCACCGAGGACCACCCCATCAACACCCAGTCCCCGTACGCCGCGTCGAAGGCCGGCGGCGACCGGCTCGCCGACAGCTACCACGCCAGCTTCGGCACCCCCGTCGTCACCCTCAGGCCGTTCAACACCTTCGGGCCGCGCCAGTCCATGCGCGCGGTCATCCCGACCGTCATCGGCCAGGTGGCCGCGGGGGAGCGCACCATCACCCTCGGCGACCTGCGGCCCACCCGGGACTTCACCTTCGTCAAGGACACCGCGCAGGCCTTCCTCGCCGTCGGCACCGCGCCCGCCGAGAAGGTGGTCGGCCGGACCTTCAACGCCGGGACGGGCGGCGAGATCTCGGTCGGCGACCTCGTCGCGCTGATCGGCAAGGTCATGGACACCCCCCTCGACGTCCGGGAGGACCCGGCACGCATCCGGCCCGCGAACTCCGAGGTGATGCGGCTGGTCGCCGACGCCACCCGGCTCGCCGCCGCCACCGGCTGGGAGCCGGGACACACCCTGGAGCAAGGCCTCGCCCACACCGTGGAGTTCTTCCGCGACCCGGCCAACCTCGCCCGCTACAAGACCGGCATCTACAACATCTGAGCCGTCCGGCACGGCCCCCACCCAACGAAGGAGGAGCCCCATGCACGCAGTGATCCTGGCGGGAGGCAAGGGCGTCCGGCTGCGGCCCTACACCACCGCGCTGCCCAAGCCGCTCGTCCCGATCGGCGACCAGCACGCCATCCTGGAGATCGTGCTGCGCCAGCTGTCGACCGCGGGCTTCACCCACTGCACCATCGCGATAGGCCACCTCGGCGAGATCATCCGCGCCTACGTCGGCGACGGCTCCCAGTGGGGCATGCGGATCGACTACGCCACCGAGGAGAGCCCGCTCGGCACGATGGGCCCGCTGCTCAACCTCAAGGACCGGCTGCCCGAGACGTTCCTGGTGATGAACGGCGACGTCCTCACCGACCTCGACTACGCCGACGTGCTGCGCCGCCACCGGGAGACGGCGGCCCCGCTCACCATCGCCACCTACGCCCGCGAGGTGCGCATCGACTTCGGCGTGCTCACCACCGACGCGAGCAAGGTCGTCGCGTTCACCGAGAAGCCCAGCATGGACTACCGGGTCTCCATGGGGGTCTACGGCCTCAGCCGCACCACCCTGGACGGCTACACCGCGGGCCTGCCGCTCGGCTTCGACGAACTCGTCCTGGACCTGCTGAAGACCCAGAACCCGCCGCACGCCTACGACTTCGACGGGTACTGGCTGGACATCGGCCGGCCCGACGACTACGACCGGGCCAACGCCGAGTTCACCAGCCGCAAGTCCCTGCTGCTCAAGGGAGCCTGAACACCGCATGCGCATTCTCGTCCTCGGCGGCACCGGTTACCTGGGCCGCCACGTGGCGGAGCGGCTGCGCGCCCTGCCGGGCGCGCACGTCCTCACCGGGGGCCGTTCCGCCACCGCCGCCTTCGCCGTCGACCTCGCGGCCGACCGGCCGGAGCGGCTGGCCCGGACCCTCGCGGCGGCGGCACCCGACGCCGTCGTCAACTGCGCGGGCGCCACCGGCGGCGACGCCGTGACCCTGGCCGAGGTCAACGCCCGGGGCCCGGCGGCGCTCTGCGCGGCGCTGCGCGAGGCGGCCCCCACGGCCCGCCTGGTGCACCTGGGCTCGGCCGCCGAGTACGGCCCGGGCACACCGGGCAGACCGGTCGCCGAGTCGGCGCCCGCCTGCCCCGTCACGCCCTACGGCGCGACCAAACTGGCGGGCACGACCGCGGTGACCTGCGCCGCCCTGGACGCAGTGGTGCTGCGGGTGGGCAACCCGGTCGGCCCGGGAGCGCCCGCGGCGAGCCTGCCCGGCCGGCTGGCCGGGCTGCTGCGCGCGGCCGGCCGGGACCCCGGGGCGGTGCTGCGCCTCGGCGACCTCTCGGCCCACCGGGACTTCGTCGACGTGCGCGACGTGGCCCGCGCGGTGGAGTTCGCCGTCACGATGCCCGGGCCGCTGCCGTCCGTCCTGAACATCGGCGGCGGAACGGCCGCACCGGTACGGGAACTGGCGCACGGCCTGGCCCGGCACGCGGGGTTCCGGGGGACGCTGGAGGAGGGCGCGGGCGGCTCCGCCCGCTCGGCGCAGGTGTCGTGGCAGTGCTCGGACATCACCGCCGCGGCCCGGGCCCTCGGCTGGCGCCCGGTGCACGGTCTCGACGACGCCCTCGCCGCGCTGTGGGGGGCCACCGCGGAGCGGGTGCCGTGAGCCTGCTGGTACCCCTGTACGTCCACCCGGCCGAGGACCCGGGCGCCTGGCACCGGCTGATCGCGGCGGCGGACCGCACCTACGCGGTCGTGCTCAACCCGGCGAGCGGCCCCGGCGCCGCCCCGGACCCCGCCTTCACGGCCGCCGCCCGGGCCCTGCGCGCGGCCGGGGCCCGGCTGCTCGGTTACGTCGACACCGACTACGGCGTCCGGGACCGGGACCGCATCACCGAGGACATGCGCCGGCACCGGGACTGGTACGCGGTCGACGGCTGCTTCCTGGACCAGGTGACCGCCGGTGCGGACGGGCTGCCGGCCTGCCGCCGGCTGGTGCGGGACCTGCGGCGGTGCGGCGCGGGGACCGTCGTCCTGAACCCGGGCGTCCACCCGGCGCCCGGCTACGTCCGGCTCGCCGACCTGACCGTCACCTTCGAGGGGCACTGGAGCACGTACGTGTCGTCGTACGTCCGGCCGGGCTGGACCGCGCGGCACCCGCCGGACCGGTTCTGCCACCTCGTCTACGGCGTCCCCGAGGCGCTCGTGCCGCTCGCCGTGCGCACCGCGCGCGAGCGGGGCGCGGCGGTCAGCGGCCCGGTGACGGGCGAACCGCCCAACCCCTGGGCCGCGTTGACCCCGGCGCTGGCCGGCGGGGGCGGTGTGGCAGGCTGACGAGAGCCACATCCGAGCAACGGGAGGCGCACCGGCATGGCCGTCATCCACCAGACCACCCTCACGCCGACGAAGACCGAACTCCTCACCGGCTGGCTGCCCGGACGCCCGTGGTACCGCGGCGGGCCCGCCCCGGTGCTGGAGAGGTCCGGCGGCTTCCGCCTGGACGACCCCGAGGGCGAGGTGGGCATGGAGTTCATGGTGGCCACCGACACCTCGGATCCGCGGCGGACGGCCTACCTGGTCCCGCTCACCTACCGCGGCGCGCCGCTGGCGGGCGCCGAGCACGCCCTCCTCGGCACGATGGAGCACGGGGTGCTGGGCAAGCGCTGGGCCTACGACGGCTTCCACGACCCGGTGCTGGTCGCCGAGACGCTGGCACTGATCGAGGGACGGGCGCAGGCGATGGCCCAGAGCATCAGCGACACCCCGGACCACGAGGTGACCCGCTCCCGCACCGGCGCCCCGCTCACCCCGGCCGGGTTCACCCCGGCGCCGGCCGACGACCGGGACGGAACGCGCGTGCCGGTCCCCGGCGGTGCGGTCCTGGAGGTCCACCGGGTCCTCGGCCCCGTCGACGAGGACCCGCCGCTGCCGCCGCGGGGCGCGCTCGGCCACGTCGCCACCGGCTGGCCGGGCCCGGACGGCACCCGGCTCCGGGCCGTGCTGATGACGCTGCGCCCGGCGTGACGCGCGGGGCCGCCCGCGGCGCGGCCCCGCCCCGCGTGCGCCCGTCATCACCCGGCCGGGTGGTGACGGGCACCCACACGGGTCAACACCGGCCGCGGACGCGCCCGTCGGGAGGAACCCGGGGTGCGCGACGGCCCGGCCCCGGGTCAGATGGAGTCCGTGCGAAACTCCATACCCCGCTTCCGCGGCCGGTCCCGCCGCTGCCTGTTCACCGGCGCCCTGACCGGCCTGCTCGTGTTCCTGTCCGGCCCCGAGGCCGTGTCCGACCCGACCGGGGGCGCGCCGGACCGCGGCAGCGCCTACATGGGCATCGGCGTCCTCGCCCACGACGGCAGTTCCGGCGCCCCGCCCCCCGTATCCCGCGCCACCCAGACCGAGGGGGTGGACGTCTCCAGCCACCAGGGCGCCGTCGACTGGCCCGCCCTGTGGAACAGCGGCGTCCGGTGGGCGTACACCAAGGCCACCGAGGGGACGTACTACACCAACCCCTCCTTCACCCAGCAGTACGACGGCTCCTTCGACAGCGGCATGGTCCGGGGCGCCTACCACTTCGCCACCCCCGACACGGCCGGCGGCGCCGCCCAGGCCGACTACTTCCTGGCGCACGGCGGCGGCTGGTCGAAGGACGGCCGGACCCTCCCCGGCGTCCTCGACATCGAGTGGAACCCGTACGGCGACGCCTGCTACGGGCTGTCCAAGAGCGCCATGACCAAATGGATCCGCGACTTCCTCGGCCGCTACAAGTCCCGCACCGGCCGGGACGCGGTCATCTACACGGCCACCAGCTGGTGGGTCCAGTGCACCGGCGACCACGCCGGGTTCGGCGCCGCCAACCCGCTCTGGATCGCGCGCTACGCCTCGACGGTGGGCACGCTGCCGGCCGGCTGGTCCACGTACACGATGTGGCAGTACACCTCCACCGGTCCGACGGTAGGCGACCGCGACCGCTTCAACGGCTCCCAGGAGAGGCTGGCGGACTTCGCCACCGGCTGAGCGCCGCGGCCGTCCTCAGTCGACGTCGACGTCGACGTCGTCGAACAGCGCGTGCATCGCGCCGAGCACCCGCAGGCAGGCGTCGACGTCCGCCGCCGTCACGGTGCCGTCGACCCGGCGCAGCAGGGCGTGCTCGCGGGCCCGTACGGCCCCGATCGCGGCCCGGCCCGGGTCGGTGAGCCGGATGAGCGAGGACCGGCGGTGCGCCGGGTTGGGGGTGCTCTCGACCAGGTCCTGCCGTGCCGCGTCGTTCACCATGCGCTGCACGAACTGCCGGCTGAGCGCCTGCGCCCGGCCCATCTGCGGGACCGTCATGGGCCCCTGCGCGCGCAGCAGGTCGAGCACCGCGCGGACTCCGACCGACAGGCCCTCGATCGGTGCGGCCTCCTCCACCTTGCGGTGGACGCGCCGGTAGAGCGGGCCGACCAGGCCGAAGACTTCGGAGAGGCGTTCGGCCGAGTCTTCCTGATTTCATGACTGTCGATCTTGCATCCACGCCCGTCCGCATGCTCCCGACCTCCGACGGCAGCCTCGCCTACCGCGAGGCGGGCTCCGGCACCCCCCTCGTGTTCCTGCACGGCGGCTTCACCGACCACACCATGTGGGAGGAGCAGTTCCGGGCGTTCGCGCCGACCCACCGGGTCATCGCCCGGGACGCCCGCGGGCACGGTGCCTCCGACAACGCCACCGGGCCCTTCCGGCAGGCCGACGACCTCGCCGAGCTGCTCCGCGGCCTCGACGCCGCCCCCGCCGTGCTCGTCGGACTGTCGATGGGCGGCGGCATCGCCGTGGACTGCGCGCTGGAACACCCCGAACTGGTCCGCGCGCTCGTGGTCTGCGGAGCCGGCACCAGCGAGCCGGACTTCGCGGACCGGTGGGTGCTGGAGACGATCGCGGCCCAGAACGGCGCCCTGGCCGCCGGCGCCCTGGCCGGCTGGGCCGACGCCTACCTGCTCTGGGCCGCCGGCCCGCACCGGGACCTCGCCGACGTCGACCCCGAGGTACTGCGCCTGCTGCGGCAGACGGCCCTGCGCACCCTGAGCAAGCACACCCCCGACGAGCCCGACCACCGCGTCCCCGTCACCCGGACCTGGGAGCGCGTCCCGGGCATCGAGGTCCCCCTGCTCGCCGTCGCCGGCGACCTGGAGTCCCCGGACCACCTGGCCATGAGCGCCCGGCTCGCCGAACTCGTGCCCGACGGCCGCACCGTCGGCATCCCCGGCACGGCCCACTACCCGAACATGGAGAACCCGGCCCGCTTCAACGCCGAACTGGCCGCGTTCCTGGAGGCACTGGCCTGACCGCAGGCTCCCGCCGGACCGCTCCCGGGGCCGGGACCCCGCAAGGAGCACCGGCTGCGGGCGCGACCGGTCACGGGGGAGCCGGTCGCGCCCGGCGGCCGCCTCGTGCGCCGCGGAAGAGGCAGCCCCGGTTCACCCGCCCGACCCGGGCGGGTGAACCGGGGCTGCGCGGTGCGGGGCACGAGAGGAGACTGCTCGGGACGACCGACGTCCCTGGGTGGTGGTGGAGAGGTGACCGCAGAACCGGGCGGGGCGCCGCTGGAGGGGTTCCTCGCCGATCCCGACCACTGCACACTGGACCTCGCGAGCGCCGTGGCCCACTGCGCCAAGTCGCTCGGCGTGCGGCACGCCGTGGTCTACCTGGCCGATCTCCAGCAGCGGCACCTGGTGCCGCTCACCGACGTGACCGCGAGCCTGGACATCGACGCCACGCTCGCCGGCTGGTGCTACCGCACCCAGTCGCTGCGCGTGGAGGAGTCCGAGCGGGACGGGGTGACGGCGTGGTTCCCGCTGCTGGACGGCGCCGAACGGCTCGGCGTCCTGGCCGTCCACGCCTGGACGCTCACCGCGGACTCGCTGCGCCAGGGGCGGGCGCTGGCCGCCCTGCTCGCGATGATGGTGTCCTCCAAGCGCGCCTACATGGACTCCTTCGTCCGGCGCACCCGGACCGCCCAGATGCGCCTGCCCGCCGAGATGCTGCGCGCCTTCCTGCCCCCGCGCACCATCGGCAACCGCCAGGTCGTCTCCACGGCGGTCCTCGAACCCGCCTACGACATCGGCGGTGACGCCTTCGACCACTCCCTGACGAACACGTCCCTGCACACCGTCGTCCTCGACGCCATGGGACACAACCTGCTCTCCGGGCTGACCAGCGCGGTCGCCCTGGCCGCGTGCCGCAGCGCCCGGCGCGGCGACGCCGACCTGTGCTCCCTCGTGGACAGCGTGGACCAGGCACTGGCCCGGTGGCTGCCGGACCAGTTCTGCACCGGGATCCTCGCCCAGCTCGACTTCACCACCGGCACGCTGCAATGGAGCAACTGCGGCCATCCGGCACCGCTGCTGATCCGCGATCAGCGGCTGGTCGTCGACGCGATGGCCCGCGAGGCCGACCCGCCCATGGGCCTGCGCTCGCTGCTCTCCGCACGGGACCGCCGGGTGCACGGGATGCGGCTCCGGCCCGGTGACCGGGTGCTGCTCTACACCGACGGCGTGACCGAGGCGCGGATGCTCGACGGCCGGCTCCTCGGTCTCGAACGGTTCGCGGACTACGTCATCCGGGCCAGCGCCACCGGCGAGATCGCGCCCGAGACGCTTAGGCGCCTGATCCACTCGCTGCTGGACAGCCAGGACAGCCGGCTCAGGGACGACGCCACGATCCTGCTGTTCGAGTGGCAGCCGGACGTCTGACCGACCCCGCCCCGGCGGCATGGCGCACCCGCGGCGAGGCGGCCGGCAGTTTGGTTAGGCTCGACGGGTGCCGCACGTCGAAATCCTCCAGCTGCTGGTCTCCCCGGTGCACCGGCTCTCCGGCCGGCCGGGCGACGGCCCGCCCGAGCTGCCGCCCGCGGAACGCGTGACCCGGGCCGAGGTCCGCGCGGGCCTCGGCATCGTCGGGGACCGGTACTTCAACCGGCCCGCCCACCGCAACGCGTCCGTCACCCTCATGGCGGCCGAGCGGCTGCCGTCGCCGTACCCCGCCGACCTGCTGCGGACCCGGCGCAACGTCCTGCTGCGCGGGGTCGACATCGACGCCTGCGTCGGCACGACGGTCTTCCTCGACTGCGGCCACGGGCCGGTGGAACTGGAGGTCCGCAGGGCGGCCCGGCCCTGTGCCTGGATGGACACCACCCTCGGTCCCGGCGCCCAGCGGGCCCTGCGGGGCGGCGGGGGAGTGCGCTGCCGCCCGCTCACCGACGGCGTCCTCGCCGTCGGCCCGGCGGTCTTCGAGATCCGTAAGCCGGGGGACGCCCCGCCCACCGGGTGAGCGGGCCGCGGGCCACGGCCGCGCGGCCGGGCCGCGGCGGTCAGGCCCCCGAGACGAGCAGCCGGCCGGCCAGCCGGTGGGCCTGGGCGAGCAGCGCGCCGTAGGTGGCGACCTCGTCGGGATCGTCCGACGTGGAACGGGCCAGGTCCCGGCGCAGCTCCGTCAGCGTGCCGCGCAGGTCCCGCACGGCCGTGCGCAGCTCGTCCTCGCGGGAGTCGCCGAACCGGCTGTTGCTGTACAGCCGCAGGGCGTGCGCGGTCTGGCACAGGAACGTCGCGTACCGGCGGGCGGGCCCGGGGTGCGGCCGGGTCTGCGCACGGTCCTCGGCGGTGGCCTCCAGCACCGTGCGGGTCACCTCCGTGGTGTGCACGGCCGCGTAGTCCAGCACCACGATCGCGTCGTCGAAGCCCGTCCCGGGCAGCGTCACCCCGCCGCCGCGGCGGCGGCGCAGGTTGCCGCGCAGGCTCTCCCGGCTCCACTCGACCGTCTGGCGGGCCCGCTCCACCAGCCGGCGCAGCCGCAGGGCGCGCTCGTGCCAGTCGCCGGCCTCCTCGGCGTCCCACCGTCCCGCGGCCAGGCCGTCCGCGACGTCGCGCAGGATGTCGTGGGCCTCCTCGGTCGCGTCCTGCAGCACGGCCTCGGTGTCGCGCAGGTAGAGCGGCGGCCGGATCAGCGCGTTCACCGCGATGCCCACCGCCGCGCCGAAGAGGGACTCGCCCAGCCGGGCCGCCGAGGTCGTGACACTGACGGACCCGTTGGTCAGCACGAACAGGGCGCCGGTGGCCGCGTAGATGCCCTGGCTGCCCAGGCGCCGCCACTGGCCCAGCAGCATCGCGAGCGGCAGCACGATCGCCATGGCGGCCACCGCGTCGTGCAGCAGCAGGCCGACCACGGTGGCCGTGACCGTGCCGGCCGCGATCGCCCCGAGCTGCTGGAGCCCGCGCGCGATGGACCGGTACACGGTCGACTCGACCAGCACCACCGCGACCCACGGCGCCACGAACGCCACCGGCGCCTTCAGCCACCACCCCGCCACCGCCCAGGCCACCCACGCGGCCAGCGCCGCCTTCAGCGCCTGGAGGGCGAGGTCCCGCTCGCGGCCCGGTCCCGCCCAGGCCCGCCGCGCGGCACGCACCGCGCCCGCCGCGTCCTGCCGTACTCCTTGCCAGGTCATCCGTATCCCACGCACGCCGGACCGGGTGCCACCGGCGGGACAACCTCATGCCGGGTGTCCGCCTCCCGTCCGCCCGGCGGGCAGTGCCGCGCGTCACACGGGTCACCCGCGCGGGCGTCAGGGAGGCAGCGCGCGCAGGGCGTTCAGCACCGCCCAGACGACCGAGACCAGCGGTACCGCCACGACGGCGCCGATCACCCCCGCGACGATGCTGCCCGCGATGACCGACACGGCCACGACGAGCGGGTGCAGCCGCACCGCCCAGCTCATCACCAGCGGATGCAGCACGTGCCCCTCCAGCTGGCCGATCACGACGATCAGCACCAGCACTCCCGCGGCCGTCAGCGGGCCCCGGCCCGCGAGCGCGACGACCGTGGCGACCCCGAGCGCCACCGGAGAGCCCACCAGTGGCACGAACGCGGCGAAGAACTCCAGCAGCGTCAGCGGCAGCGCGAGCGGTACCCGCAGGACGAGCAGGCCGACGCCGACCAGCACCGCGTTGGTGGCGGCCACGATGATGATGCCGCGCGTGTACCCCGCGAACGTCCGCCAGGCCGCCCGGCCGGCCCGGTCCCACACCGGGCGGGCGCCGCTCGGCAGCAGCCGGTCGCGTGCCCAGGCCCACAGGCGTTCGCCGGAGTAGAGGAAGAAGACGGAGACGAACAGGGCCAGCGCGCCGCCCGTGACCAGCTCCACCACCCGGCCCAGCTCGTCGACCGCGCTGCTGAGCAGGGACGTCCGGTGTGCGGAGACGTACTCCGCCACCTGGTGCTGGAGTCCGGACAGGGCGTTCGGGCCGAGCCGGAACGGCGGTCCCTGGAGCCATTCCTGGACGCGCTGGACTCCGCCGCGGAACTCCTCGGCCAGTTGCTTCGAGTGGCTCGCCACCGAGCCGGCCACCAGCGCGATCAGGGCGATCAGGGCGAGGAGGCTGCCCACCAGCGACACGGCCACGCCGAGCGGCCTCGGCAGGAACCGGGCGAGCAGATCGGTCAGCGGGCGCAGCACGGAGGTCACGACCAGCGCGAGGAAGAACGCGACGGCGATGAGCTGGAAGCTGCCGAGGATGCTGAAGACGCCGTAGACGACGATGCCGACGAGGATCAGCCGCCAGGAGTAGGCCGCGGCCACCCGCAGCCAGGGCACCGTCCGCTCGCCCGGCGGCGCCGGCGGTCCCGGGGGAGGCGGGGCGGGCAGCCGTACGGAGTACGCCGGCCGGCTGCCCAGCACGACGCCCCCGGCCCGGCGCCGGCCGCCCCGCCCCGCCGTTCGCCGGCGCGCATCGCCCACCACCGCTCCCGCCTCCTTCCCGCCACCCCGGCCGCCGGGTCGTCACCGCCGGTCACCTCGACAGCACCGTAAGCACACCGCGCGCGGGAGGCGCGGCCGTGTGCTCGCCCGCCCGGGGCCCGCCCCCGGTACGACGGCGTCCGCGGCGGGGAAGCGGGCGCCGCCCGGTGGGCCCGGACGGGTGACGGCCGTACCGCGCAAGCCGTTCCACCGCGGTCCCGGGGGCTGCGGCCGGCGCCCGCCTGTGCCGCCCCGCCGGGCGCACCGTCCGGTACGGCCGTCACACCGGAGGCACCCCCCCGCCCACCTGCGACGCGGCGCGAGCACAGGACTTTCACAAGCACCACAGGTGGACCCGCGGGGCCGGGGGCACCCGCCCGGTGTCGTCGGCAGCAGGGAGGGGAACCTCCAGTGATCACCGTCGCGGTTCTTCTGTTCCCCGTCCTCGCGGTGCTGCTGTTCGGGCTGGACCAGGTCGAGGACCGCTGGGTCCTGCGGCCGCCGCGGGTCCGTCGCTCCCGGCACCGCCGACCGAGGCGGGCCGGCCGGCGCTGAGCGTCTCCCGGGGCCGGGCGGCCGCTCGCCCGGGCGCACACGCGGGCGGGGCGCCCGCACGCGTCACTCAGGGAGGCGGCCCGCACGCCGGGCCGCCTCGGCGGGCCCGGCAGAGCCGCCCGGCCTCCGTACCGGCCTCAGCCTCCTTACCGGCCCCAGCGGGTGTACCGGCCTCATCGGGCACACCGGCCTCAGTCGGGCGTACCGGCCCAGCTGCCCCAGCGGATGCACCCGCCCCAGCGGACGCACCCGCCCCAGCGGACGCACCCGCCCCCGCGCGCCGGTCACCCGCTCCCGCCGCGCGTCACCTCGTTCCCGTGTCCGGGGTCTCCTGGGTCGCGCGGCCCACCGGCAGCAGCTCGCGGATGTCGGCGGGGAGCGCACCCGCCATCCGCTCGGTCAGTTCCGGCGCGAGGGCGGCGTCCAGCACCTCCAGGACCGCTGCCGCCTCCCGCAGCGCCGTGTCCTCGTCGGTGCCGGCGCGGGCGGCGACGCGCCCGGCGAAGGCGGTCAGCCCGAACCGCTCGCAGGCGGTGCCGGCGTCCCGGCCGGGGGACGCATCGGTCCCCTCGCGCATGGCCGCCGCCATGTCCGGCGGCAACTGGGCGGCCACGTGCCGGGCCAGCCCGGCCGGCAGCCGCTCCGACAGCGTGCTCACCACCGCGTGCGCGGCCCGCTCGGTCGTGCCCCGGTCGGGCAACTGGGCCAGCGCCTGTACTTTTCCGATCATCTCGTCGTGCCGCATGGGACCGGTCCCTTCGCACGGAGTGCTGACGGCACGCCCGTCCGGCGGGCGTGGCGTCAGCCTCCGAGTACCCGCCCGCGCGTCCGGTCACCGGCGGGCGCGATCCGGCCGGGCGGGCGTCGGCGGCGCGTCGGCGGCGCGTCGGCGGGGTACGCGTCGGCAGCGGGACGACGGCCGACCGACGTGCGAGGTGTGCATGCAGGACGCGGGACTGGCGGCGCCGTTGTGGGACCTCCACAACGGGCAGGGACCGCGGCAGATGGCCGAGCTGGGGCTGGCGCTGCTGCTGTCGAGCCTGATCGGCTGGGAGCGCGCGTCCCAGCAGAAGAGCGCGGGGATGCGCACCCACACGCTGGTCGGCATCGCGAGCGCCCTGATGATGGAGGTCTCCCAGCACGGGTTCACCGCGGTGCTCGGCCTGGAGAACGTCTCCTTCGACCCCTCCCGGGTCGCCGCGCAGATCGTCTCGGGCATCGGCTTCATCGGCGGCGGGCTCATCTTCGTACGACGGGACGCCGTGCGGGGCCTGACCACGGCCGCCACCATATGGCTGACCTGTGCCGTCGGCATGGCCTGCGGGGGCGGGCTGCCGGTCCTCGCGCTGGCGGTGACCGCCCTGCACTTCCTGGTGGTCCGGGGCTACCCGCTGCTGTCCTCCCGGGGTGTTCCCGGCGCGGCCGCCGCCACCTTCGAGGCCCGCCTCACCTACCGGACCGGTACGGCACTGCTGCCGCGCCTGATGCAGACCTGCACCCGGCGCGGCTTCCGCATACTCCAGGTCAAGGTGGAACGCCTGCCCGGGCGCACGGACGACGCCGCGCGCGTGCTGCTGCAGCTCGAGGGCGCCGGGGACCCCGCCCGGCTGGCGTCGGAGCTGTTCCACGACGACGGGGTGCTCGACATCGAGGTGAACACCGCCGACGAGGAATGACCGGCCGTGCGGAGGGCGGTCGGTCGGTACCGGCCGGTGCACCGCGGGCGGCCCCGGATCATCCCTCGGTCTTCTCCTGGGTGGCCGTCCAGGCGTACTGGAGCCAGTCCGACAGGGTCACCGCGCCCAGGCCGCCGCACAGACCAGGCGGGTGAGCCGCGGGGCGGCCGTGTAGGAGCACACCAGCGCGCCGGCGGTCCACGCCGCGGTGCAGAACGGGCAGGCGACCAGGTCGCCGACGGCCCGCCGGAAGCCGCTGCCCCGGGGCTCGTCCAGGACCTCGCCCGCCTCGCCCTCGTCGGCCCGGCGGGTGAACGGCGCGCGCAGGAAGCCGGTGATCCTGTCCTTGGTGAGCAACCGCGACGTCTTGTACGTCGCCGCGCCCAGCAGCGCCACGTCCCAGGGCGGCAGTTCCTCCGGCAGCCGCACCCCCTGGCGCCGTGCCACCAGCGCGAAGGTGCCCACGCCCGCCGCGAACAGCGAGGCGAGCGCGGCGTAACCGCCGAGCGGGACCTCGTCCCGCCCGTCGTAGCGCGCGGCGTCGTCCGTCATGAGACCTCCCGGACCTCCTCGGACATGCCGGCCCTGCCACGGGCGCCGGCCGGGTTCCCTGCGGTGCCGGGCCGGCACGTGCGCTTGCCGGGCGGCCCGGGGAGACCTATATTCATCACACGATGAATTATTGGGGCTGCTCTGCGGAAGGGCGGGACGATGAGTGAGAAGACCACGTGCTGTGTGGTGGGGGGCGGCCCGGCCGGCATGGTGCTCGCGCTGCTGCTGGCGCGGGCCGGGATCGCGGTGACCGTCCTGGAGAAGCACGCCGACTTCCTGCGTGACTTCCGCGGCGACACCGTCCACCCGTCGACCCTGGCGCTGCTGGACGAACTCGGCCTCGCCGAGCCCTTCGCCCGGCTGCCCCAGCGCCGGGTGCGCACCATCGGGCTGCCGGCCGGCGCCGGGCGCTCCCCCCTGACGGTCGCGGACCTGTCGGTGCTGCCCGGTCCCTACGACTACGTCGCCATGGTGCCCCAGTGGGACCTGCTGGACCTGCTCGCCGAGGAGGCCCGCCGCGAGCCGTCCTTCCGGCTGCTGACGAACACCGAGGCGACCTCGTTCCTGACCGAGTCCGGGCGCGTCACCGGGGTGCGCTACCGCACCTCCGACGGCCGCACCGGCGAACTGCGCGCCGTCCTCACCGTCGCGTGCGACGGCCGCGGCTCCCTGGCCCGCTCCCGGCCGGAACTGGGACTGCGCCGCTTCGCCTGCCCGATGGACGCCTGGTGGTTCCGGCTGCCCCGGCGGGACGGCGACCCGGCCGGCCTCGTCGGCGGCGCGGGCGAGGGCTTCCTGACCGCGATGATCGACCGTGGGGACTACTGGCAGTGCGCCGCGCTCATCCCCAAGGGCACCGACGCCGAGCGCCGCGCGGACGGCCTGGACCGGTTCCGGGCCGCCTTCGCCGCCGCGGTCCCCTGGATCGCCGACCGCACCCGGACCCTGGACTCCTGGGACGACGTCAAGCTGCTCGACGTCCACCTGGACCGGCTGCGCCGCTGGCACCGCCCGGGCCTGCTGTGCATCGGCGACGCCGCGCACGCCATGTCCCCGGTCTTCGGCATCGGCATCAACCTCGCCGTGCAGGACGCCGTGGCCGCCGCCCGCCACCTGGCCGAGCCGCTCCGCCGCGGCGCCGTGGGGCCGCGGGACGTCCGCGCCGTGCAGCGCCGCCGCCGTCCCCCGACGGTCCTCACGCAGACGCTCCAGCGCGCGGCCCACGCCCGCTTCATCGCGCCGGTGCTGCGGGGCGAGCCGCCCCTCGGCAGTGCGGACCGGGCCCGTCGCGTCGCCCGGCTGCTGGCCGGGACACCCTTGCTGCGCCGCCTGCCCGCCTACTTCGTCGCCTACGGAGCCCTGCGGGAACGGCCGCCGGCCGCGGCGGTCCGGCGGCGGCCCGCGGCCACGGACACCGCCACGGGCGCACGCCGTCCGTGACGGACCGCGCCGGGCGTGCGTCAGGTCACATATGACCTGGTTCGCACCCCCTCCCCGGCGGTCCGGGCGCCCGGCTACCGTTGCGTGCGGCCCTGTTCCCCTTCCCCCTCGGACGGTCCGGCTGTGCCCACTGATCTGTCTCCCGTGATAGCCGCGACGACGCGCTGGCTGACGGTCGCCTACCCGTCCTGCGGCGGCGCGCTCTCCTCCGCACTGTGCGAGGCGCAGGCCCAGCAGGCGGTGACCGTCGCCGCCCGGCTGCGCTACCCCACCGAGATCGACGCCGCCCTGGTCACCATGGCAGGCCCCGGCGGCGCGGAACGCCTCGACCGGGTCACCGGCGGCGAGCGGGCCGACGGCCACCCGGCCGACGACTGGGCCTGGCGCACCTGGGTCGACGAGGTCGTGGCCAGCTGGGCCGCCGTGCTGCTCACCGACGCCGCGCTGGCCGGGCCGGCCGTCGCCGCACTCGCCGGGGACGGGCACGGCGCGGCCGCACCGGCGCAGTTCCGCCGGCTGCTCGCCCCGGACGACGGCGACCGCCGCGCCGCGGCCCTGCTCCGCCACCCCGACCTGCTGGCCCCCGTCGCCGGACTGCACCGCGAGCAGCTCCTCGACCGGCTCGCCCCCGGACGGGCCGTCGCCGCCTGAGCCCCGCGGCCCCGGCGGTGCCCCGTGTCGCACGGCGCCGCGCGGGGTACCGCGGTCACGGGCGGGCCGTCCCCCGTACGGCCCCCCACCGCGGGAAGGGCCCGGTCATGACCTTCCAGAACCCCGTGCACCGCGGCGGCGCCCGCCGCGGCCGGTTCGAGCAGTTCGCCGAGTACGCCTCGAACTTCACCAGCTCCCCGGCGTTCTTCCTGTTCTGCCTGCTGCTCGTCGCCTTCTTCGCCGCCGCCCACGCCGCCCGCCTGCCCCTGGAGCTGCTCCTTCTCGCCGGCGAGTCCATGACGGCGGTCGCCCTGCTGCTCCTCGCCCTGCTGAAGAACGCCGAGATGCGCGCCGAGCACGCCGTCCAGCGCAAGCTCGACGCCATCGCCGCGGCCCTGCTGGAGGCGCACGGCGACGAGCGCGGCCAGGTCGTCGAGGACCTGCGCCGTGCGATCCGGATGGAGGAAGAGACCTGACCGGCCCCGGCGAAACGCCGCCGCGGTCCTTCCCGGCACCCCCCGCGGCGGCGACGATGCCGCGTCATGGACATCCTGCTCGTCGCCAGCGCGTTCAACAGCCTCTCGCAGCGCCTGTACGCCGAACTGACGGACCGGGGGCACCGGGTGGACGCCGTCCTGGCCGTCCACGGCCCCGACCCGGTCCGGGCCGCGGTAGGGGAAAGGCGCCCGGACCTGATCGTCGCGCCCATGCTCAGGACCGCCCTGCCCGAGGACGTGTGGCGGGAGCACACCTGCCTGATCGTCCACCCCGGCCCGCCGGGCGACCGCGGCCCCTCCTCCCTGGACTGGGCCGTCTCCGGCGGGGCCGCGCACTGGGGCGTGACGGTGCTGGAGGCCGAGGCCGCGATGGACGCCGGCCCGGTCTGGGCCGCCGAGCCGTTCCCCGTCCCGCCCGTGGGCAAGAGCGACCTGTACCGCAACGAGGCCTCCGACGCCGCCGTCACCGCCGTCCTGACCGCCGTACGGCGCTACGCCGGCGGCGACCACAAACCCCTCCCGCAGACCGACGACTCGGTCACCGTCGTCCGGCGCGGCGCCTTCCGCCAGGAGCGCCGGCGGATCGACTGGGAGCGGGACGGCACCGAGACGGTCCTGCGCAAGCTGCGCTGCGCCGACTCCCAGCCCGGCGTCCTCGACGAACTCCTCGGCCACGAGGTGTTCCTGCACGGCGGGCACCCCGAGGACCTGCTGCGCGGCCGGCCCGGCGACCTGCTGGCCCAGCGCGCGGGCGCCGTCTGCCGGGCCACCCGCGACGGCGCCGTCTGGATCCCCGAACTGCGCCCCCGCAGGAACTCCGGCGACCCGGCGCCCTTCCGGCGGCCGGCCGCCTCGGTCCTCGCCGGGTACGCGCCCGGCCTCGTCCTCCCCGACGCCCCCGTCCCGGCGCACCTCCCACCGGGACGGCGGACCTGGACCGACATCCGCTACCGGCACCACGGCGACGTCGGCTTCCTCGCCTTCTCCTTCCCGGGCGGCGCGATGAGCACCGACCAGTGCCGCAGGCTCCTCGCCGCCTACACCGAGGCGCTCACCCGCCCCACCCGCGTCCTCGTCCTCGGCGGCTCCCGGGACTTCTTCTCCAACGGCATCCACCTCAACGTCATCGAGGCGGCCCCCGACCCGGCGGCGGAGTCCTGGGCCAACCTCGTCGCCATGGACGACCTGGTGGAGGCCGTACTGCGCACCACCGACCGGCTGGTGGTGGCCGCGCTCGCCGGCAACGCCGCGGCGGGCGGCGCCATGCTCGCCCTCGCCGCCGACGAGGTGTGGTGCCGCACCGGCGTCGTCCTCAACCCGCACTACCGGCGCATGGGCCTGTACGGCTCGGAGTTCTGGACCCACACCCTGCCGCGCCGCGCCGGCGCGGAAACGGCCGCCCGGCTCACCACCGAGGCACTGCCGGTCAGCGCCGCGACCGCCGAACGGCTCGGCCTGGTGGACCGGCTGGTGCCCGCCGCGCCGGGGGACTTCGCGGCCGGGACCGAGCGGCTGGCGGCCCGGCTCGCCGCCGCACCGGACCTGGACCGGCGACTCGCCGGGAAGCGGGCCGCCCGCGCGGCCGACGAGCGGGAACGGCCCCTGGCCCGGTACCGGGAGGACGAACTGGCCCGCATGCGCGCCGTGTTCTTCGACCCCGGGGCCCCGTACCACGCCCTGCGCTCGGCCTTCGTCCGCAAGACACCGGGCGGCCCGGTCCGGCCGCTCGCCCCGGTCACCGGGGACCTCCGGTGACACCGGGCCTGCTGGTGGCCGGTGTCGGGAACATCTTCCTCGCCGACGACGCCTTCGGCCCCGAGGTGATCCGGGCCCTGGAGCACCGCCCGCTGCCGCCCGGGGCACGGGTGCGCGACTACGGCATCCGCGGCCTGGACCTCGCCTACGACCTGCTGTCCGGCCCCGGCACCGCCCTGCTGGTCGACGCCGCCGCGCGCGGCCACCGCCCCGGCACCCTCTCCCTGATCGAGGCCGCGCCCCCCGACGGCGGCGTCCCGCCCGAAGCACACGGCATGGACCCCGCCAAGGTGCTGGCCCTCGCCGCCCACCTGGGCGACGAACCGCTGCCCCGGGTCCTGGTGCTCGCCTGCGAACCCGCCGTCCTGCCGAGCGACGACGACCTCCTGCCGGGACTCAGCGCACCGGTCCGGGACGCCGTCGCCCGCGCGGTGGACGCGCTGCACGTCCTCGTCCCCGCCCTGCTCGCCGACCCCGCCGGCCCCCTGCCGGCGTTGGGCCGCCCGATGGAATCCCGCACCCCCCGCCCGGCTGCGCTGCCCGGCATCACGCCCGGCGGACCCGAGGATCGTTGAGCCCCCGGGCCGCACGGGACGCGGCCCGGGCCCCGCCACCGCACCCGAGGAGCAGCGCCCATGTGCCGGTCCGACGTCAGACAGGCCGTCCTCGCGAAGAACGACGACCTGGCCGCGACCCTGCGCGGCGATCTCGCCCGGCAGGGCGTGACCCTGGTCAACCTGCTGTCCAGCCCGGGCAGCGGCAAGACCGAACTGCTCGGCCGGGTCCTGGCCGGCGCCGTACGGCAGGGCGTCCCGGTGGCCGCGCTCACCGCGGACCTGGCCACCGAGAACGACGCCACCCGGCTGGCCCGCTCCGGCGCCCCGGTCCGGCAACTGCTCACCGACGGGCTGTGCCACCTGGAGGCCCGCCAGGTCCGCGGGCAACTGGACGGCTGGCTGCCGTCCGGGACCGCGGTGCTCTTCGTGGAGAACGTCGGAAACCTCGTCTGCCCGGCCGCGTACGACCTCGGCGAGACCCTGCGGGTCGTGCTGATGGCGGTCACCGAGGGCGAGGACAAACCGCTGAAGTACCCGACCGCGTTCGGCTCCGCCCACCTGGTCGTGATCACCAAGACCGACCTCGCCGGACCGGCCGGCTTCGACGAGAGCCTCTTCCACGAGAACGTGCACCAGGTCAACCCGGGCGTGGAGATCGTACGGTCCTGCGCCCGCACCGGCGCCGGAGTCGGCACGCTGCTGGAGCGGGCCCTCGCCGCCCATGACGGCGCCCCCGCCCACCGGCCGCCCCTCGCCCCCCGTCCGCACGGCCACCACCACGCACCGACCGCCCCCGTCGCATGACCGCCCCCGCCGCCGCACCGGTCCGCCGCCGGCTCGCCGTCCGCGGCACCGTCCAGGGCGTCGGCTTCCGCCCCCACGTGCACCGCCTGGCCGCCGGCCTCCACCTGGCCGGGTTCGTCGGCAACACCGGCGACGGCGTGCTCATCGAGGTCGAGGGCCCGGCGGACGAGGTCGACCGCTTCTGCGCCCTGCTGGCCGCCGAGCCCCCGCCGCTGGCCACCGTCACCGGCATCGACCGCCTCGACCTGGCCGCCACCGGCGAGAGCGGACCCTTCGGCATCCGCTCCACCGAGCGGGCCGCCGGGCGCACCCAGCTCCCGCCCGACACCGCGACCTGCGCCGACTGCCTGCGCGAACTGGCCGACCCCGGTGACCGCCGGCACCGCCACCCCTTCGTCACCTGCACCCACTGCGGGCCCCGCTACACCATCGCCACCGGCATGCCCTACGACCGGGCCGCCACCACCATGGCCGGCTTCCCGATGTGCCCGGCCTGCGCCGGCGAGTACGGCGCCCCCGCCGACCGGCGCTTCCACGCCCAGCCCGTCGCCTGCCCCGACTGCGGACCGCGCCTCACCCTGACCCCGGCCGCGGGCCTCGGCGTCCGCCCGGCCCGGGACGCCGAGGCCCTCGCGACGGCACGGGCGCTGCTCGCCGCCGGGCGGATCGTCGCCGTCAAGGGCGTCGGCGGCTACCACCTGGCCTGCGACGCCACCGATCCGCGCGCCGTCGCCGCCCTGCGCGCCCGCAAGGAACGCGGCGGCAAGGCGTTCGCGGTGATGTGCGCGGACCTCGCCGCGGCCGGGCGGCTCGCGGTCCTGTCCGACGCCGAACGGACCGCTCTCACCGGCCCCCGCCGCCCCATCGTGCTGCTGCGCCGCCGCCCGGCCCCGGACGGCCCCCGCCTCGCCGACCAGGTCTGCCCGGGCAGCCCGCACGTCGGCGTCCTCCTGCCCTACACCCCCGTGCACACCCTGCTGTTCGGGCTGCCCGGCGACCCTCCCGGCCCGCGGATGCTGGTCATGACCAGCGGCAACCGCTCCGGCGAGCCCATCGTCACCGACGACGCGGAGGCACTGCCCCGGCTGGCCGGCCTCGCCGACGCCTGGCTCGCCCACGACCGGCCCATCGCCGCCTTCTGCGACGACTCCCTGCTCCGGGTCCGGCCCGACGGCACCGAACAGGTGCTGCGCCGCTCCCGCGGCTACGTCCCGCGCCCGCTGCGCCTGCCGCTCCCCGTCCGGCCCACCCTCGCGGTCGGCGGCGACCTCAAGAACGCGCCCTGCCTGGGCGAGGGCGACCTCGCCTGGTTCGGGGCGCACATCGGCGACATGGGCGCCCTGGCCGCCCTGGAGGCCGCCGAGCGGGCCGAACGCCACCTCACCCGGCTCACCGGAGTCGTCCCGCGCCGGGTGGCGGCCGACCGGCACCCCGGCTACCACTCGGCGCGGCGGGCACGCGCCACCGCCGCACGGCTCGGCGCCGGCGCGCCCGTGCTGGTCCAGCACCACCACGCCCACGTCGCGTCCGCGATGGCCGAGCACGGCCTCGACGGCACCACACCGGTGATCGGCGTCGCCTTCGACGGCACCGGGTACGGCGACGACGGCACCGTGTGGGGCGGGGAGATCCTGCTCGCCGACTACACCGGCCACCGGCGCTTCGCCCACCTGGTCCCCGCCCCGCTGCCCGGCGGGGACGCCGGTGTGGCCAACCCGTGCCGGCTGGCGCTCGCCCGGCTGTGGGCGGCCGGACTGCCCTGGCGGCCCGGCCTGCCGAGCGTCGCCGCCTGCTCCGAAACGGAACGCTCGGTCCTGCGGCGGCAGTTGGAACGGCGGACGGCCTGCGTCCCGACCTCCAGCATGGGACGGCTCTTCGACGCGGTCTCCTCCCTCGTGGGCATCTGCCACCGCGCCGGCTACGAGGCCCAGGCCGCCCTGGAACTGGAGGCGGCCGCGCTGGCGGCGGCCGGCGACGGCACGGAGGGCTACCCCTTCGGATTCCGGGCCGCGGGAGCGGGCCACGAGGCCGGCGGCGGGATCGACCCGGCGCCTGCACTCGCCGCGCTCGTGGACGACCAGGCCCGCGGCACCCCCGCCCCGGTGCTCGCGGCCCGCTTCCACCGCGGCGTCGCACGCGCCGTGGCGGACGTCTGCCGCCGGGCCCGCGCGGCGACCGGACTGACGAGCGTCGCCCTCACCGGCGGGGTCTTCGCCAACGCCCTGCTGGACGAGGAGTGTTCCGCCCAGCTCACGCGGGACGGGTTCACGGTCCTCCGGCACGGCGAGGTCCCACCGGGCGACGGCGGGCTGGCGCTCGGCCAGCTCATGGTCGCGGGAACAGCGAACAACCACGAGACGGAGTGACCCATGTGTCTGGCAGTGCCCGGCAAGGTCGTGTCCATCGACCAGCGCGCCGATCCGCTCACCGGCCTGATCGACTTCGGCGGAGTACGCAAACAGGCGTGCCTGGAGTACCTGCCCGATGTGCGGGTGGGGGAGTACGTCATCGTCCACGTCGGCTTCGCCCTGCAGCGCCTCGACGAGGAGTCGGCCCGCGCGTCCCTGGAGCTGTTCGAACAACTGGGGCTGCTGGACGAGGAGTTCGGGGACGCCTGGGAACAGGCGGCCCGGCAGGAGAACGGGAGTGAGGCCCGGTGAAGTACATCGACGAGTTCAACGACCCCGAGCTGGCCGGCCGGCTGCTGGAGGAGATCCGGGCCACCGTCACCCGGCCCTGGGCCCTGATGGAGGTCTGCGGCGGCCAGACGCACTCCATCATCCGCCATGGCATCGACCAACTCCTGCCCGAAGATATCGAGTTGATCCACGGGCCCGGCTGCCCGGTGTGTGTGACACCCCTGGACGTCATCGACAAGGCCCTGGAGATCGCCGCCCGCCCCGACGTGATCTTCTGCTCCTTCGGTGACATGCTCCGCGTCCCGGGCACCGACCGGGACCTGTTCCGGGTCAAAGGGGAGGGCGGGGACGTCCGCGTGGTGTACTCACCGCTCGACGCCCTCGACCTCGCCCGCCGCAACCCCGGCCGCCAGGTCGTGTTCTTCGCGATCGGGTTCGAGACCACCGCGCCCGCCAACGCCATGGCCGTGCACCAGGCCCGCCGGCTCGGCCTGGACAACTTCAGCCTGCTGGTCTCCCACGTCCGCGTCCCCCCGGCGATCGAGGCCATCATGACGGCCCCCGCCTGCCGGGTGCAGGGCTTCCTCGCCGCGGGCCACGTGTGCAGCGTGATGGGCACCGCCGAGTACCCGGAACTGGCCGAGCGGCACCGCGTACCGGTCGTGGTGACCGGCTTCGAACCGCTGGACATCCTCGAAGGCATCCGCCGCGCCGTCCACCAGCTGGAACGCGGCGAGCACCGGGTGGAGAACGCCTACCCGAGGGCCGTGCGCGAGCAGGGCAACCCGGCGGCCCTGCGCATGCTGGAGGAGGTGTTCGAGGTCACCGACCGCAACTGGCGCGGCATCGGCCGCATCCCGGCCAGCGGCTGGCGGCTGGGCGACGCCTTCCGCGCCTACGACGCCGAGCACCGCTTCGACGTCACCGGCATCCGCACCGAGGAACCCGCCGTGTGCCGGGCCGGCGAGGTCCTCCAGGGACTGATCAAACCGACCGAGTGCGAGGCGTTCGGCAAGGAGTGCACCCCGCGCACCCCGCTCGGCGCCACGATGGTCTCCAGCGAGGGCGCCTGCGCCGCCTACCACCTGTACCGCCGGATGACCGGCGGCCCCGACCGGCCGGGACCCCGCGTCCCGCGCGAGGAGATGAACCCCGTTGGCTGACCTCGCCACCGAAGCGACGGCGGAGCCGGCCGGACCGGCCGTCGACCCCGCCGCCTGGACCTGCCCCGCCCCCCTGCGCTACCAGCCGGTCGTCGTCATGGGCCACGGCGGGGGCGGCGCCCTGTCCGCGGAACTGATCGAGCAGGTCTTCGCGCCCGCCTACGGCAACCCGACCCTGGCCGCCCTCACCGACTCGGCCGTCCTCGCCCTGGGCGGCGCCCGGCTGGCCTTCTCCACCGACTCCCACGTCGTACGCCCGCTGTTCTTCCCCGGCGGCAGCCTCGGCGACCTGGCGGTCAACGGCACCGTCAACGACCTGGCGATGAGCGGCGCCCGGCCCGCGTACCTGTCCACCGCCTTCATCCTCGAAGAGGGCGTGGAACTGGCCGTCGTGGAGCGGATCGCGTGGGCCGTCGGCGCGGCGGCCGAGGCGGCCGGCGTCACCGTCGCCACCGGGGACACCAAGGTCGTGGAGTCCGGGCGCGGCGACGGCGTCTACGTCACCACCGCGGGCGTCGGCCTCGTCCCCGACGGCGTCGACATCCGCCCGCAGCGCGCCAGGCCGGGCGACGCCGTCATCGTCAACGGGCCCATCGGCCTGCACGGAGTGGCGGTCATGAGCGTCCGCGAGGGCCTGGAGTTCGGCGTCGAGATCGCCTCCGACACCGCGCCGCTGGCGGACCTCGTGGCCGCGATGCTGGCGGTCACCAAGGACGTCCACGTGCTGCGCGATCCCACCCGCGGCGGCCTCGGCGCCTCGCTCAACGAGATCGCCCGCGCCTCGGGCACCGGCGTCCGGCTGCACGAGCGGGCCGTCCCGGTCCCGGACGAGGTGGCCAACGCCTGCGGCTTCCTCGGCCTCGACCCGCTGTACGTGGCCAACGAGGGCCGGCTCGTCGCCTTCGTCCCCCCGCGGCACGCCGAGGCCGTGCTGGCCGCGATGCGCGCCCACCCGCAGGGCACCGGGGCCGCGCTCATCGGCGAGTGCGTGGCCGAACACCCGGGCATGGTGGTCGTCGCCACCGGTCTCGGCGGCACCCGGGTGGTGGACCTGCCGCTGGGCGAGCAACTGCCCCGCATCTGCTGACCGCCGCCCGGAGCGTGACCGGCCCCGCCGAGCGGGCGGGGCCGGTCACGACAGCACGCCGGTGATCTCCAGTTCGCGTCCGCTGCGCAGCTCCCGCGACGGCCGGTCGCAGCGCGGACACCAGAAGAACGGGGGCATGCCGACCGCGAACTCCTCGGCGCACTCCCCGCACCAGGCCCGCGCCGGCACCTGCTCGACCACGAGCCGGGCCGCGGCGAGGGCCGTGCCGTCACGGGCCACCTCGAAGGCGAAGTGCAGCGCGTCCGGCACCACACCCGCCAGTTCGCCGACCCGGACGGTCACCGACGACACGTCACCGGCGCCGTCCGCACGGGCGATCTCCCCGGCCTGCTCCACGATCGCGTTCGCGATCGACAGTTCGTGCACGCCGGCCTCACGGGTAGCGCCGGTGGGCGCGCAGCCCGCCGGTCATCCGGTAGATCCGCAGCTCGCGCACGATGCCCGGGAGCTCCTTGACCAGCAGGGCCGCGACCACGCCGCCGACCAGCGCGGCCTGCGCCACCAGCAGCTGCCGTCCGGAGAACCCCGCCCGCCCGGTCCTGCGTCTTCTCATGGCCATGTTCATGGCGTCACTTCCTGCTCTCTCAGCCCGGCGAGATGTTCGGCATGTCCTCCACCAGGGCGTCATGCCGTTTCCAGTGGACACCGGTGGAGCGGCGGGCGTCGGAGCTGCCGTCCTCATGGTGTCCGGTCTGGTGCTTGTACGGGCCCCTGTTGCCCTGGTGCAGCCCGCGCACGTGGGAGGGTGTGTCGGGCTTGGCCTGGGGCCGGCCCACTCGGATGCTGCCCATGTCCGGTCTCCTTCCGGGTCCTCAGGACCGCTCGGTCAGCTCCCTGAAGAACTGTTCTACGGCCGGCCAGACCCGGCCGCCACCGGAGAGCCCCTGCCACTCGCGGCGGACCAGGGCGATCATCCGGTAGCAGTCGTCGACCGGCACGATCCAGTGTTCGTCGAGGCCGCGCACGGTGTTCACCAGCAGCGCCTCGACGTCCGGGGTCATCCCGGCGAGCCGCGGCTCCGCGGCGGCCAGCCGCCGCCAGGCCGCCGCGTCCACCTCCCAGCGCATGGCCCCGGCGGGGCTCGGCCCCTGCGCGGTGACCGTGCCGCCGGAGCCCGGGACGAAGAACACCAGCCCCACCGGCACGCCCAGCACCCCGGTGTCGACCGGCGGCAGCCGCAGCCGGCGCCGGGGCACGAGCCGGTAGCGGCCCTCGCCCGTCCCGTCGCCGGCGAACAGCACCGAGCAGGGCCCGCACACGCACCGCACCTCCCCGGGGGCGGTGTCGTACAGGTGGGGGTGCTCCTCGGCCACCCGGGCGGCGCACAGCTCGCACAGCGCGGACCCGGACCGGCGGGCGCGGCCGGCGGCGGAGCGGATCACCCGGGACAGGGCCCCGTCCACGCTCACCGCGCCTCCCGGGCCGCGGCCCGGCGCTTGATGGTGCCGAGCGGCACGAACGCCGGAGCCGCCCTGCGCTCCGCGGTCACCACCTCGACCGACTCCAGTTCCGGTGCCACCGCGAGGACGGCGTCCCGGACGGCCCCGGCGACGTCCGGCGAGCCGCCGCCGCAGCCGGAACCGCACCCGCCGCCGCCGCTCAGCCGTACCCGTGCCACCTGCCCGTCGACGCCCTCCCACACCAGGTCGCCGCCGTGCTCGCGGACCGCGGGCCGCAGCCGGTCCACGGCGCGGGCGGCCCGGCGCTCGGGCGGCTCGGGGTGGATGTCGTGCAGCACCAGCAGGTGCCCGACCAGTTCGTCCGCCGCGAGGTGCTCGCCCAGCGGCTCCGGCGCGTGGTCCAGCACCCGGGCGAGCGCCTCGCCGTAGACCTCGGTCAGCAGCCGCACCGCCTCCAGTGCCGGGCCGGGCGTGGTCTCCAGGGCGGCCAGCACCTCGTCGAGACGGGCGAGCCGCGCCTCCACCGCCGGGTCCGGCAGCCGCGGGGCCGCGTCAGCCATGGTCGGCCCCGTACGTGGGCGAGTGCACGGTGCTGAGCGTCCTGCCCTTGCCCATGTACATGTGGACGCCGCAGGGCAGGCAGGGGTCGAAGCTGCGCACGGTGCGCATGATGTCGACGCCCTTGAACTCGTCGGGCCCGTTCTCCTCGAAGATCGGCTGGCCCTGGACGGCGTCCTCGTACGGCCCCGGGGTGCCGTGGATGTCGCGGGGGCTGGCGTTCCACGGGGTGGGCGGGTACGGGTGGTAGTTGGCGATCTTCTTGTCCCGGATCACCAGGTGGTGCGAGAGGACACCGCGCACCGCCTCGTGGAAGCCGCAGCCGATCGCCTCGTCCGGCACCTCGAAGTTCTCGTACACCTTGGTGTCGCCGCTCCTGAGCATGCCCATGGCCTCCTCCAGGAACTGCAGGGCCATGGCGGCGGCGTAGGCGATGAAGTAGGGCCGGGCGCGGTCCCGTTCGATGGTGTTGCTCCACTTCGGGATGCGCCACTCCAGGGTCGTCTCCGGCAGCTTCTCGCCCTTGGGCAGGGTGATGCGGACGGCGCCGCCGCTCGCCTTCACGTACGGCGTGTCGACGAGGCCGCTCAGCGCGGTCGACCACAGCCGGGCGAGCGGGCCGCCGCCGGTGTCCAGGGCGAGGTGCTCGCCGGTCTCCCGGTGGTGCCAGCGGGGGCTCATCACCCAGCTGTAGTTGCCCTCGAAGTCCCGCTTCTGCGGCACCGGCACGGTGGTCTGGTTCCACGGGTGGCGCATGTCGACGGGGTTGCCGAGCGGGTCGTGGGTGACGAACGGGTCCTCGTTGACCCAGTCCTCGTAGAACGAGCTGCCCAGCATGACGCGCAGGCCGAGGTTGATGTCGATCAGGTTGTTGGTGACCAGCTCGCCGTCCACGATGACGCCCGGCGTGACGTACATCGCCCGGCCCCACTCGTTCATCGTCGCGTAGCGGTAGTCGACGACGTCCGGGTTCTGGAAGGCGCCCCAGCAGCCGAGCAGGACGCGGCGCCTGCCGACCTCCTCGTAGCCCGGCAGCGCCTCGTAGAAGAAGTCGAAGACGTCGTCGTTCATCGCCACCGCCTTCTTGATGAAGTCGATGACGCGCATGAGCCGGCTGAGGTAGTCGGTGAAGGTGCTCGGCTGGGGCATCGTGCCGACCCCGCCCGGGTACAGCGTGGAGGGGTGCACGTGCCGCCCCTCCATCAGGCAGAACATCTCCCGGGTGATCCGGCTGACCTTCAGCGCCTCCTTGTAGACCTCGCCCTCGAAGGGGTTGAAGGCCCTCATGATGTCGGCGACGGTCCGGTAGCCGTGCACGTCGCCGCGGGGCGCGTCGGTGCGCTCGGCGCGGGCCAGGACACCCGGGTTGGTGGCCTTGACCATGGCCTCGCAGAAGTCCACGAAGACCAGGTTGTCCTGGAAGATCGTGTGGTCGAAGATGTACTCCGCCGCCTCGCCGAGGTTGGTGATGTGCTCGGCCAGCTTCGGCGGTTTGACGCCGTAGGCCATCTGCTGGGCGTAGTTGGAGCAGGTGGTGTGGTTGTCGCCGCAGATGCCGCAGATCCGCGAGGTGATGAACCCGGCGTCCCGCGGGTCCTTGCCCTTCATGAACACGGAGTAGCCGCGGAACAGCGACGAGGTGCTGTGGCACTCCGCGACTTCCCGGTTGGCGAAGTCGATCTTCGTGTAGATCCCCAGGTTGCCGATGATCCGGGTGATCGGGTCCCAGGACATGTCGACGAGCTGGGCCGGTTTGCGCTCGGTCGGCCGGGGTGCGGTGGTGGTCATCTGCGGTGGTGCCCCTCGCTGTGGGTGCCGTCGGTTGGGAGATGGGAGGTCCGGCGTCAGGCGCGCCAGTGCGGGTCGTAACCGCTGGTCAGCTTGCGCTTGTTGTGACGCCACTTCGGTTCGTGGTTCACCATGTCGTTGGTCAGGCCGCGCAGCCGCCGGATGACCGCCCCGTACGGCCGGATCACCATCGACGACAGCGTGCCGCCCGGGGGTTCGTCCATGAACGGCATGAAGGCGTCGGGGAAGCTCGGCATGGTGCAGCCGATGCAGATGCCGCCGACGTTCGGGCAGCCGCCGATCCCGCCCATCCAGCCGCGCTTGGGCACGTTGCAGTTGACGACCGGCCCCCAGCAGCCCACCTTCACCTGGCACTTGGGGGAGTTGTAGTCCTTCGCGAAGTCGCCCTGCTCGTAGTAGGCGGCCCGGTCGCAGCCCTCGTGCACGGTCTTCCCGAACAGCCACTGCGGGCGCAGCATGTGGTCCAGCGGCGGCGGGGGAGCGGTACCGGCGGCGTGCTGGAGCGTCCAGACCAGGGTCTCCATGAAGTTCTCCGGCTGGATCGGGCAGCCGGGGACGTTGACGACCGGCAGGCCCGAGCGCGCCTTGAAGTCCCAGCCCAGGTAGTCGGCGAGGCCCATGCAGCCGGTCGGGTTGCCGGCCATGGCGTGGATGCCGCCGAACGTGGCGCAGGTGCCGGCCGCGACCACCGCCCAGGCCCGGGGCGCCAGTTGGTCGATCCACTCGTTCAGCGTCTGCGGTTCGCCGGTCTCCGGGTCGTTGCCGAACGACGTCCAGTAGCCGTCGCCCTCGATGATGTTCTGGTTGGGGATGGAGCCCTCGATGACGAGGATGAACGGTTCCAGCTCGCCGCGTGCCGCGGCCCGGTACGGGGCGAGGAAGTCCTCCCCGCCGAGGCTCGGCGACAGGACCTTGTTGACGAGGTTCACCTTCGGCAGGCCCGGGATGAGTCCGAGCACCACGTCCTCGATGGACGGCTGGCCCGCGGCGGTCAGCGACACGGTGTCGCCGTCGCAGCTCATGCCCTCCGAGATCCACAGGATGGTGATCTCGTCGAAGCCCTCGCGGGCCTCGGCGCGGGAGGGCTCGCCGCGGGCTTCGGTGGTACCGCTCTGTGTGGTCATCTCTGGGCCTCCGTTGCAGCGGTTGCGACAACCTTCCTCACCGCGGCCGGCGGGGCCGCGAGGGTCGGCGCGGGGAGTTCGTCGGGGGCGGCGGCCGTCCGGTGGCGCCGCGCCGCGGCCTCAGGCGTGCGCATCGGACCGTCCCGGCCCGGTGCGGTCGGCGGGCCGCGGGGGCCGCGGGGAGCGGGTCCCGGGCGGCCGGGTGCGGCCCGGTGCGTCCGCGTCGTCGAGGACCTCGGTCTCGTCGGGCCGGAAGTAGTGGAACCGGCCGTACCAGCCGTGCAGTTCGGCGGCGGGGTCGTCGTCCACGGTGACGGCGAGGTGGACGCTGCCGTCCACGTCGTGGAAGACCGCGGCGACCCGTGCGGTGCGACCCTCCAGGAACATGTCCTGGGCGTCGGCACCCCGGCCGCGCGGGCGCAGCCGCACCCGGCTGCCCGCGCCGACGGGCACCCCGTCCACCGGCACGGTGTCCGTCGCCGGGGACAGCCCGTCGTCACCGCCCTCCTGCCACCAGGCGGCCCGGCCCGGGGCCGCGGCCTCGGCCGGGACCAGGGAGCGGATGGTGCCGTGCAGCCGGGCGAGGACCTCGGGGGGCATGGTGTCCACGCGGTCGAGGATCCGGGCGGCCCGCGGATCGGTGGCCCGCGCCTCGGCCTTCTCCTCGTCCGTCAGCAGCATCGTGCGCAGCGTCAGGATCTCGTCGATCTCCGCCGCGTCGTGCAGGTCGCCCGGGCTCTCCGGCGCCACCTGCGGGTGGTCCGGGAGGATGATGGGCGCCGAGAGCAGGAACGCGCCGGCCGCCCCGTCCGTGCCGGGCTCCCGCGGCGGCTCGCCGCCGAGCACGGGGAACGTGAACGCGTTGCGGCAGCCCCGGACGTGTGCCGCGGCGCCGGCCGGCGGATCGATCAGCGACACGAACTCGACGCCCTCCCCGGCGAGGAGGGTGTGCGTGGCGAGCAGCGCCTGTCCCAGCGCCGCGCTCCGCGGGGCCCGCGGGTCCGGCGCCGCGCCGGTGTTCTCGGTGCGCACGCGCAGCCGGTACAGATCCGGGGCCACGGGCTCGGCCGAGACCGCCGTACGGGCCCGCACCTCCCGGCGGCGGCGCACCGTCCGCCCCGCACCGGCGGGCAGCGGCTCGTACTCCGCACCGGCCGGCGCGCCCACGGAGGCGGTCCGCCCGCCCCGCAGCAACTCGTCGAGGGTGAGCACCAGTTCGGCCTCGCGGGGCACGGCCTCCTCGAAGGACAGCAGGGTGGTCCCGTCGGCCGTCCGCAGCGACTCGACCGGGCGGTGCCCCCCGTCCGCGTCGGCCGCCTCCACCTGCTTGTGCTGGAGTTGCAGGTACCGCACCCGCACGCGTACGGCCGCGTCGGCGCGGGTCACCCGCAGCAGGCACTCGGTGCGCTGGTACCAGGAGTCGGCGGAGCCGGAGAGCCCCGGGGTCACGGGTCCGTCCCGCTCCACCCAGTCGCGGGGCAGCAGCACGCCGAACTGCCAGCGGACCCTGTTCTTCGCCGAGGACCGGCGGTACGGGTAGAGCAGGTACCCCTCGTACAGCACGGCGTCCGCCACCGCACTCAGCCGCGCACAGCCCTCGACGGCTCCGTTCACCGCGCCCTCTCCTCGCCACTCGTGGTCCGTGCTTCCCTCCCCACGGTCACACCCGTCCCGCTCGCCCGCCCCTCCGGCGCACCGTCATTGGGCCGTACAGGGGAGGCGGGCCGGACACGGCGGGGGACGCGGAATCCCGGGGCGGCGGCGCGGCGCCCGCGGGTCATCAGGGGCGGGTCAGCTCCAGGCAGCAGCGGACGAAGTCGCGCACGACGGGGTTCCGGTCGTCGGCCGGCGCCCAGGCCACGCCGACATGGGTCGGGCCGACCCCCGTGACGCGGCGGTAGACGACGCCGGGACGGGCGTAGAACCGCGCGGCGGACTCGGGCGCGAGGGCGACGCCGTACCCGTTGGCGACGGCGCTCAGCCAGTCGTCCGGCTGCGTGGTGACCGCGCCGACACGGACCGGACGGCCCTCGCGCTCCCCGGCGGCCAGCCAGTGGTCGCGCCAGGCGCCGGTCTCCGGCGGCGCGGCCACGAACGGCTCGTCCCACAGCTCGCGGAAGGCGATCTCCGGCCGCTGCGCGAGCCGGTGCCCGGCGGGCAGGGCCACCCACCGCTCCTCGCCGAACAGCACCTCGGTCCGCAGCGCCTCCTGGCCCGGGAACGGCAGCCGCAGCAGCGCCACGTCCACCTCGCCGTCGGCCAGACCGGCGCTGGGGTTCGTCCAGTCCGCCTGCCGCAGCTCGGCGCGCCAGCCGGGCCGGCGCCGGCCGAACTCGGCGATGATGCCCGGGGTCGCCTCGTTGGCCGCGCTCGCCAGGAACCCCACGCGCAGCACCCGGGCCGAGCGGCGGCCGGCGGTCCGGGTGGCGCGCAGTGCCTCGTCCCAGGCCGCGAGCAGCGCCGGAGCCCGGCGCGCGAGCTCCCGGCCCGCGTCCGTCGGCGCCATCCCGGTGCGCGAGCGCTCGAAGAGCCGCACCCCCAGCCGGTTCTCCAGCTGCCGGATCTGCTTGGTCAGCGCCGGCTGGGACACGAAGACCCGCTCGGCGGCGCGCACCAGGCTGCCCTCCTCGGCGACGGCGAGGAAGGAACGCAGCAGGCGCGAGTCGACGTCCATTCCAACAGGTTATAGACGCTGGTATTGGACGCCATGCCGCCGCTCCGCGGAGGGTGGACAGCATGAACCTCGCCTATCCGGCCGTCATCGGCGCCACCGTCCTGGCCAACGTCGGCATCGCCGCCGCCGATCTCGCCCGTGCCCCGTTCGTCCTGGCCAACTCGGCAGCCGTCGGCGTGCCGCGCCGCGCGATCCCCCCGCTGGCGCTGCTGAAGGCGGCCGGGGCGGCCGGGCTGCTGCTCGGTCTGCTGGGCGTGCGCCCACCGGCCGTCGCCGCCGGCGCCGGCCTGGTCCTGTTCTACGTCGGCGCGGTGGGCGTCCACGTCCGGGCCCGGGCCCTCCGCACGATCGGCTTCCCGCTCCTGTACCTGGCGCTCGCGGCCGGCTCCCTGGCCCTGACGGCGACCGCCTGACCGGCACGGCGCCCCCGCCCGGCTCGCCCCGGAGCGGGACGGGCGGCGGGGCGCCGCGGGCGGGGGTCAGCCCGCGGCGTTGTCGGTGCGCAGCCGTACCTGGTCCTCCAGGGCCCGCAGGCTGCCGTCCAGCGCGTCGCACACCGCCTGCTCGCCCGGGTCGTGGCCCTCCTCGAAGAAGGACAGGTGCACGGTCACCTCGCTGGCGCCGGCGCCGATGCCCGCCACCTGGAGCCAGCCGGTGTAGGTGCCCTGCCCGCGAGTGCCCCACTCCAGGCGCATCTGGTCCGGCTCGGCGCGCAGCAGCGCGGCCGTGTCCTGGTCGGTGCGGTCCTCGTGCACGGTGACGGCGGGCGGGTCCCCGGCGTCCACGTGCAGGGCGTCGGGGAGCCAGGCGTCGAGCTGGTCGACGTTGGCCGCCTGGTCGAAGACCTGCTCGGGCTGCGCGGGCATCGTGCGGGAGCGTTCGTACTCGGCCATGGTGGGCACCGTCCTCCGGTCGGGAGTCGTACCCCGACCGCGTGCCCCTTCCGGGGCCGCCGAAAAGCGCGGGCGGCGCCGTGCCGGACGGAACGGCGCCCCGCTGTCACTGCCCGGGGGAGACCGCCGAGCGTGCCGTCCGCTCCACCAGGCGCACCCCGTCGCCCATGGACGCGCTGCCGTCGGACAGGACGGCGACGAGGTACCGGTGCCCGCCGGCCGTGACCCGGCCGACGCTGTTGACGTCCCACAGACCGGTGGTGTTCCGCTGGAGCCAGCCGTTCTTCAGCGCGTTGGCGGACCCCGGCCCGGTGATCGCGGACACGCCCCAGCTCTGGCCGGGGTCGACCTCGCTCATCAGAGTGCGGACGTAGGCGCGGGACCGGTCGTCCAGGCCGCCGGTGCCCGGCCGCGCCGGGTTCCCGGGGGTGAACACGGCCCGCAGCAGCCGTACCTGGTCGCCGGCGGTCGTCCGGGTCAGGCCCCACCTGCCGCCGGTCCCGCCCGTGGTGGAGGTCAGCCCCAGCCGCTCGTTGGCGGCCGCCAGCCCCGGGGCCCGGCCGATCTGCCGCCACAGGGCGTCGGCCGAGGCGTTGTCGCTGCGCCGGATCATCGGCTCGGCGAGGTCCCGCTCCCGAGCGGTGAGCCGCCGCCCCTCGTCCTGGGCCTGGAGCAGCAGCGTCGCGAGGATGTCGACCTTCACGATGCTGGCGGTGTCGTACGCCCGGTCCGGGCCCCGGACCACGGCGGGGCCGCCCGCGTCCAGGTCGAGCACGGCGGCCGTGACCTGGGCCGGGGCCGGGTCGGAGGGGGCGGGGGTGGCGGGGGTGGCGGCGGCCGCCGGGGACGGGAGCAGCAGGCCGGCGGAGACGAGTGCGGCGGCCGCGGCCACGAGGGCGCCGGCCTTGGTCCGTGCGGTGCGGGGGGAGCGGGACGACATGGGTCACGAACGTAGACAACAAGTGCGTTTCGCGACGTGGCACCCGTCACCTTCGGCCCCCGTTGTGAGAAGTGCCACCGGCGGTGGGACGGCGTCCGGGGGGAGCCGATGAGGCGCATCGCGCCGCCCGGACCGCCCCCGCGGCGGCGTGTACGCGCGGCCGGTCCGCCCTCCTCGCCTATCGTCGGGCGGACACCGACATCCGGAGTGATCATGGAAAAAACGGATGACCTGATTGGTGTGACGGACGGCGTGGCGGCCGTACCCCTCGGTCCGTCCGCGCGCCGCACCCGGACCCGCCCCCTCGGCGCAGCCCTCGCGCTCACCGCCGCGGCCGCGGCCCTGCCGCTCCTGGCGAGCGCCGGGTGGCTGGACCACCCGGCGGTCCGGGCGTGGCGCACGGTCAGCCTCGCCATCACCGTCCAGGCGCTTCCCTTCCTGCTCCTCGGCACCGCGCTGTCCGGTGCCATCAACGCCTTCGTACCGGCCGACCTCTTCACCCGGGTGCTGCCCAAGCGGCCCGCGCTCGCCGTACCGGTCGCCGGCGTCGCCGGTGCGGTCCTGCCGGGCTGCGAGTGCGCCTCCGTGCCCGTCGCGAGCAGCCTGATCCGCCGCGGGGTGACACCGGCCGCCGCCTTCGCCTTCCTCCTCTCCGCCCCGGCGATCAACCCCGTGGTGCTCACCGCCACCGCCGTCGCCTTCCCGGGCGACCCCGCGATGGTCGCGGCCCGGCTCCTCGCCTCGCTCGCCACGGCGGCCGTGATGGGCTGGCTGTGGCTCTGGCTCGGCAAGGAGGAGTGGCTGCGCCCCCTGCTGCGCCACCGGCACACCGGCCACCGGCACGGCCGCAGCCGCTGGACCGAGTTCCGGCTCGGCTTCCAGCACGACTTCCTGCACGCCGGCGGCTTCCTCGTACTCGGCGCGATGGCCGCCGCCACCTTCGACGTCACCGTGCCGGGCGCCGTCCTCGACACCTTCTCCGGATCCCCCTGGCTGTCGGTGCTGTTCCTCGCGGGCCTCGCCGTGCTGCTCGCCGTCTGCTCGGAGGCCGACGCGTTCGTCGCGGCCTCCCTCACCGGCTTCACGCCGACCGCCCGGCTGGCCTTCCTGGTGGTCGGCCCGATGGTCGACCTGAAACTGATCGCGCTCCAAGCCGGCACCTTCGGCCGCGCCTTCGCCTGGCGGTTCAGCGCCGCGACCACCGTCGTGGCGGTCGCCGCCGCCGTCCTGACCGGAGGCGCACTGCTGTGAGACGCCCTGTCCAGACCCTGCTCCTGATGCTGACCGGCGCCGGCCTGCTGCACGTGGCCCTCCTCACCGACACCTACCTGCGCTACGTCAAGGCGGGACTGCGCCCGACGCTGATCGCCTCCGGGGCCGTCCTGCTGCTGCTCGGCCTGGCCGCGGCCGCCGCCCGCGACGGGCGCCGGGCCGCCCCCGGCGACGGCCAGGCGCACTCCGCGCACGACCGGGACCATGACGGCGGGTCCGGCCACGGCCACGACCACGCCCGCACCCCGCGCGTCGCCTGGCTGCTCTTCCTCCCCGCGATCAGCCTGCTCTGCTACGCCCCGCCCGCGCTCGGCGCCTACACCGCGGCCCGCTCCGGCGCCAAGCCCGTCGCCACGCGGCAGGCGGCGTTCGCCCCGCTGCCCGCGGCCTCACCCGTGCCGCTGACCCTCACCGACTTCACCAAGCGCGTCCAGCAGGACCGCAGCCGCTCCCTCCAGGGCCGTGCCGTCCGGCTGACGGGATTCGTCACCCCGGCCGGCGACGGCGGCGGCTGGTACCTGACCCGCATCGTCTTCTCCTGCTGCGCCGCGGACTCGCAGACGGTCAAGGTGCGCGTGTACGGCACGCAGGCGCCGCCCGCCGACACCTGGCTGGCGGTCACCGGCACCTGGCACGGGCGGGGCACGCTGGGCACCCGGGCCGCGGAGGCGGCCCTCGACGTCCGCGACGCCGTACCCGTCGCCCCGCCGGTGAACGCCTACACCGACGACCTGCCGCTGACTCCGTCGTAGGGCCCGCCCTGCGGCGGAATTCCGGCGCGGACGGGTGCACGATGGTGGGGTGACGCTCGATCCGGGGACGGGTCCGGGACACGCCGGGCCGCCCCGGTCCCGGGCCGCCGGTGCGCGCTAGGAGGCGGTGACGATGACACGGACACCCCCCATGACGGTCACCCGGGTGCGGCTGTGGCGGTGGCGCCGCAACCCGCTCAGGCGCCACAGCGATGTCGTGGAGGCCTGGATCGTCCTCGCCGGCTGGGTGCTGGCCCTGCTCGCCGGGGTCGGCGCGGGCCTGCTGGCGGCACAGGGCTCGGAGTCGGCGTTCGCCGCGCGGCAGGCCGGGACGCACCCCGAGTCCGCCGTGCTCACCGGAGCCGCGGCACGGACCCCGACGGCCGGCAGCGGCTACGACGACGGCCGGGTGTGGGCGGCCGTGCGCTGGACGGGCCCGGACGGCGCGGACCACGCGGGCCGGGCGAAGGTGGCCCCGGGCACTCCCGCCGGAAGCCCGGTGACGGTCTGGACGGACGACCGCACCGGGCGGATCGTGCCCGCCCCCCTCGCCGGCACCGCGGCCGACCTCCAGGCGGCCCTCACCGGCGCCCTCGCCGCCCCGGTGGCCGGCACGCTCGTCTGGGGCGCCGGACGGCTGGTCCGCGACCGGCTGATCCGGCGGCGCATGGCCGAGTGGGACGCCGAGTGGAAGCGGATCGGCCCCCGGTGGGGCAACCTCAGCGGGGGCCGGGGCTGAGCACGGGGGCGTCGTCGCAGGCCGGGGGGCTTGAGGAGGCCCTGAGGGGTTACCCGGGCGATATGGCGAAGTTGCACCTACCACGGCGACACCACCGGCAGGCGGCCGACGAGGCCCCGGAACCGCATATCCCCGCACCGGAGGAGGCGGGACCCGGCGAGGAGGTGGAACGGCGGGCGCCGGACACCCCGGTGAAGCTGCCCCGGCAGGCCTGGGCCGCGGCGTTCAAGGGCTCACTGCGCGAGTTCCGCGACGACGAACTGACCGACCGGGCCGCAGCCCTCACCTACTACGCCGTCCTGGCGCTGTTCCCGGCCCTGTTGGTGCTGGTCTCCCTGCTGGCCGTCGCCGGCCCGTCGGTCACGGACAAGGTGCTGGCCAACCTCAAGGACCTCGCCCCGGGCCCGGCCCGGGACATCATCACCCAGTCCGTACGGCAGTTGCAGAACGGCGCCGGCACCGGATCGGTGGTGGCGGTGATCGGCCTGGTCCTGGCCGTGTGGTCCGCGTCCGGCTACGTGGCCGCCTTCATACGCGCCGCCAACGCCGTCTACGACATGCCCGAGGGCCGCCCGGTGTGGAAGATCCTCCCGGTGCGCGTCGGCGTCACCGTGGTGCTGATGCTCCTCGCCGCGGCCAGCGCGCTCATCGTCGTCTTCACCGGCGGACTGGCGCGCCGTGCCGGACAGGCGCTCGGCATCGGCGACACGGCGCTGACCGCCTGGTCGATCGCGAAGTGGCCGGTGCTTGTCCTGCTCGTCATCCTGATGATCGCGATCCTGTACTGGGCCACCCCGAACGCCAAGGTCAAGGGGTTCACCTGGCTGACCCCCGGCAGTTTCCTCGCGCTGTTCATCTGGATGGCGGCCTCCGCCGGGTTCGCGTTCTACGTCAGCAACTTCGCCTCTTACAACAAGACCTACGGCACCATGGCCGGCGTCATCGTCTTCCTGATCTGGCTGTGGATCACCAACCTGGCGATCCTGCTCGGCCTGGAGTTCGACGCGGAGACCGCGCGGCAGCGGGCCATCGCCGGCGGCCATCCGCCCACGGCCGAGCCCTACACCCAGCCGCGCGACACCAGCAAGTGGGACGAGGAGGACGTGCGCCGCATGGACGAGACCTGACCCGGCGTGCTCCCGCGGCGGCCCGGGCGGGCGTTCAGCCCCGCCGGGCCGCGCCCGGGCTGATCAGGCCGCTCTCGTAGGCGAGGATCGTGGCCTGGACCCGGTCGCGCAGTCCCAGTTTGGACAGCAGGCCGTTCACATGACTCTTCACCGTGCCCGTGGTGACGCCGAGTTCGTCGCCGATCTCCGCGTTGCTCAGCCCCGACGCGATCTTCAGCAGGACCTCCCGCTCGCGCTGGGTGAGCCGGCCGAGCAGTGCGGGGGCCGCGGCCGCCGGGATCGCCGCACCGCGCGCGAACGTGCCGATGAGGCGGCGGGTGACGGCGGGCGCCAGGATGCCGTCGCCGTCCGCGACGACCCTGATGGCCGACAGCAGTTCCTCGGGCCGGGCGTCCTTCAGCAGGAACCCGGACGCACCGGCGCGCAGGGCCTCGTACACGTACTCGTCGAGGTCGAAGGTGGTGAGCACCAGCACCCGCGGGCCGCCGGCCGGCGCGGTGATCAGACGGGTCGCGGTGAGCCCGTCCATGCCCGGCATCCGGATGTCCATCAGGACGACGTCCGCCCCCTCCGCCGCGGCGAGCGACACCGCCGTCGCGCCGTCACCGGCCTCGGCCACCACCGTCAGGTCCGGTTCCGCGGCCACGATGGCGGCGAACCCGGCCCGCACCACGGCCTGGTCGTCGACGACGATCACACGTACGGCTACGGGGACACCTCCTGGGCGGGGGCCGGGGCGACCCCGGCCGGCAACGACACCCGTAGCGTACCGGCAGGGTCGCACACCATCCGGCCCTCACCCGCGCCCACCCGCACCCGCAGGCGTTCGGCGACCGGTCCCGCGACGGCGAGCCGCACCCCGGTGACCGTGATGCGCAGGGTGCCGCGCCGCCGTCGCAGGGTCACCCGGGCCGGTCCCGGATCACCGGCGCCGAGCACCGCCTCGACGATCCGGTACACCGACACCTGCACGGACGGCGGCAGTTCGCGGGTGGCCTCCGGCAGACCCCGCAGCCGTACGTCACGGCCCGCGGCGCGCAGCGCACCGCACAGGGCGTCCAGGTCCGCCGCGGCGGGCGACGGGGCGAGCGGGCGGCCGGCCGCGCCGTCCCCGTCCTCGTCGCCGCCGAGGCCGTGCAGCATCTCCCGCATCGCGGCGAGCGCCGCCCGGGCCGCGTCGGCCGATTCCGCCAGGTCGCCGCGGCGGGCCGCGTCGACCAGCGCGCGGGTGCGCGTCAGCACAGCGTCGCGCAACGTGCCCGCCAGCCGCCGCCGTTCGGCCTCGGCGGCCAGGTCCGCCTGCCACAGGGACCCGGCGAACGCGAAGTCGTCACGGGCCACGGCCCGCAGCCGGCGGCGCCGGACGAACACCCCCGCGCCCCACACGGGGAAGAACACCAGCGCCAGCAGGACGGAGCCGGCGAACGCCGTCAGCACGGCCTCGCCCGGACCCGCCGGGGCGCTCCCGACCGACCCGTCGGCACCGGCGACGGCCGTGAGGACACAGCCCGCCCCGAGCGCCGCGGCGACCGGGGCGGGCCAGGTGCGGGCCGCACCCCGCCCGTAGGCGGCGACCGTGTACACGGCCGGCACCTCGACGAGCATTCCGGCGGCGAGGAGCTGGGCGGCCTCGGACGACAGCGGTACCAGGACGACGGCCGACGGCCCCAGCCAGGCCGTCGCGAGCACGGCGAGGAACACGGCCCGGGGCGCACGCCTGCGCCAGACCAGCGGCAGCGCGTGCAGCCCCAGCAGTGCGCACACCACCGGCAGCGCCGGCAGCGTGGCGCCGCGGGCGTCCGCCGGCCAGTCCTCCGACACGGCCAGCGCGCCGGCCACGGAGAGCACCAGCGCGGCCAGCGCCAGGAAGGGGTCGGCGAACCGCTGCTCCCGCAGCACGTCCCGGCGCCGGCCGGCGCCGTCCGGCCGCCGCGGCCCGGCACCGTCGGGCAGTGTCGCCCGGACCCGCCAGCCGCCGTCCGGGGTGGGCCCGGCGGTCAGCTCACCGCCCACCGCGGCGGCCCGCTCCCGCATCCCGGCCACTCCGCGCCCCGCCCCCAGACCTCCGGTGCCGTGCGGAGCGGACCGCGGCGGCGCGTTCTCCACGGTCAGTTCGAGCGCGCCGGGCGTCCGCCGGACGAGCACCCGCGCGGCCGCCCCGGGCGCGTGCCGCAGCGCGTTGGTGAGGGCCTCGCGGACGATGCCGTGGACCGCCTCGGCCGCCGGGCCGGCCAGGTCCGCCGGCACCCGCGCGGTGACCGGGCGGCCCAACCGGCCGAACGACGCGACCAGTTCCTCGATCCGGCCGCTCATCGGCCGGTCGTCCGGGCGGTCGGCGTCCCGCAGCAGCCCCACGAGCCGCTGCAACGCCGTGAGGGTCTCCGTGCCGGTCCGCTCCGCGAACGACAGCGCGTCGGCGGCCAGGTCGGGTCTGCTGTCCGCGAGCCTGCGCGCGGCGTCGACGGTCACCACGACCGACGTCAGGTGGTGGGCGCTCACGTCGTGCAGTTCCCTGGCCAGCCGCCGGCGTTCCCGCTCGCCCGCCCGCCGCCGGGTGTCCTCCGCCCCGGCCAGCCGGCGGGCCGCGGTCAGCCGCCCGGCGAGCCACCGGCGCCGGGCCTCGCCGAGCCCCGCGCACACCAGGTACATGCCCAGGGCGAGGGCCATGACGGACAGCAGGGCGGCGTGCGGGCCCTCCTGCACGGCGGCAAGCACCCACTCGACGCCCACGGCGGCGGCCAGGGCCCGCACCGTCACCGGCACGGGGCAGCGCACGCCGACCGAGTACAGGGCGATCAGCGGGCCCACGCCGAGATAGCCGTCCGGCGCCGAGAGCCCGCCGAGGACCAGGGCGCCGAGGGTGCAGGCGAGGCTCCGTAGGGGTGCGGTGCGCCGCCGGGACAGGGCCGCCGTCTCCAGGGCCAGCGCGCACAGGACGCCGGCCAGGACCGCTGTGCCCGGTGTGCCGTCCAGGCCCACTCCGCACCACAGCATGACGCCCTGCCCGGCCGCCGTCAGCAGGGGCAGGAACCAGTTGCGTGTCGTCTCCATCTCGCCGACGAGCGTAGGCGCCGGCCGTGCGGCACACACCGGCCCGTGGGCGGAGGCCCGCACCCCACCCCGGGCAGGGACCCCAACCAGAGATGGAGACGCCGGTCCTGCCCAGGGCCGATGGCACGCGCGAGGTGACTTCGGCAGGCTGACGGCATGACACACCCCCCGCTCCCCGAGCCCTCGCTCGCCTACCACCGCCTGGCCCGGCTGTCCCCGCGGCACACCTGGTGGCGCCCGCTGGCCGGGACCCTGGTCCTGGCCGTGGGCTACGTCGTCGCCCTGGTCGTCCTCATGGTCCTGCTGGCGGCGCTGGGATCGGCCCGGGGATACCGCCAGGACGCCGACGGCTGGCCCGTGTTGGGCCCCGTCGCGCAGACGGCCACGGATCTGTTCTCGATCGCCGTGGGCATACCCGTGCTGCTGCTGACCGTGCGCTGGATCGGGCGGCGCCCGGCGGGCACGGTGTCGTCCGTCACCGGGCGACTGCGCGTGCGCTGGCTGGCGTTGTGCCTGCTGACCGCCGTGCCGGTCGTCGCGCTGTCCATGGGCGGCATGCTCCTGCTGCCCGCGGACGCCGCCGGGGCGGACGGCGGGTGGGTGGGCTGGCCGGCCTTCGGCCGGGCCCTGGCCATGCTGCTGGTGCTGGTGCCGTTGCAGGCGGCGGCCGAGGAGTACGTCTTCCGCGGCTGGCTGACGCAGACCGCCGGGGCCTTCCTGCGTTCGCCGTGGGGCGCGATGCTCCCGCAGGCCCTCCTGTTCGCCGCCGCCCACGGCTGGGGCACCCCGTGGGGCTTCGCCGACCTGGTGGTGTTCGGGATGTGCGCGGGCTGGCTGACCTGGCGCACGGGGGGACTGGAGGCGTCCATCGCCCTGCACGCGGTCAACAACCTCTTCGCCTTCGGTGCCTCGGCCGCCGTCGTCGGCGGGCTGGCCGCCGACGAGACCGCGGCCGACGCGGCCTGGCAGGTGGTCGTGCTCGACGTCCTCGGCGTCGCGCTGTACACGGCGGCCGTGGCGTGGTGGCTGCGCCGCCGCGGCCCGGAGCGCACCGCCCCGGCCCCGCGGCCCCGGGAGGCCGCGCCGGGACACCCCTACGCCGCCGGGTTCCCGCCGCCCGCGCCGTGGCCGGGGCATGCGGGCCCCGGTTCCCCGGTGCCGCCGCCGTGGGGGCGGGGCGCGTCCGCCGCGCCGGTGTGGCCGGGGCACCCCGGGACGGCCGCGGCCGTTCCGCGGGAGCCGGATGCACACCGCCCGCCCGCGGGCCCGGGGACGGGGGAGGAGAACGCGGAGCGCGGGTGAGCGGCGGGCGCCCGCCCGGCAACGAAGCCGGGGCCGCCCGTGGACGGTGCCGGTGTGTCAGCCGACGCGGGCCGGCCGTGGCCGGAGCACTCCGGGACGGCCGCGACCGTACCGGTGCCCGCGGCCGTCCCGCGGGAGCCGGATGCACACCGCCCGCCCGCGGGCCCAGACTCGGGGGAGGAGGGTACGGAGCGCGGGTGAGCGGCGGTCGCCCGCCCGGCAACGAAGCCGGGGCCGCCCGTGGACGGTGCCGGTGTGTCAGCCGACGCGGGCCGCGATGATCCGCGCGCACTCCAGGGCCTCGGCGCGGGTCGTGTCCACCTCCAGGTCGTACGACACCCCCCGGTGCGCCAGGACCGCCTGGGACACGGCCATGCCCGGGGGCCGGTCCCCCCGGGCCGTCTCCCGTCCGGCGGCCACCGCGGGGTCGCAGCGGACGCCCACCCACAGCACGGCCAGCCCGTCCAGGGCCGTGCGCCACCGCTGCTGGGAGTCCGCGCCGCCGAGGAAGACGTCGTCGACGACGATCCCGGCACCCGCGCGGGCCGTCGCCGCGATCCCCGCCATCCAGGCCGCCTCCAGTTCCCGGAAGCCCGTCCCGACGTGCACCCCGCCGTCGGCGCCGAACTCGATCCCGCCGTCCGGCCCGCGCAGCGCCGGGGGCAGCGCGTCGACGAGCGCGTCGATGCCGAACGCCAGCCAGGGGCCGGGCAGTACGGTCTGCAGACAGCGCGCGATCCCGGTCTTCCCCGCACTGGAACCGCCGTTGAGCACGATCACTTGAGTCGTCACCGTGCCACGGTACGGGTGTGCCGCACCGCTGGACAGCCGGAGGCCCGATCACCGGTCCGCAGCGGGTGTGTGTCAGGTGTCCGGCAGCCGGCCGCGGCACGCCGGGGGAGTGCCTGTGCGCGCCGCGCGCCCGGCTGGTGGAAGATCTGTTCGGCGGCCGGGTGCCCGGGTGGGCCCGGACCGCCCGTAGCCCCGCATCTCCCAGGGAGTTGACGACATGACCGACAAGCCGACCGTGAGCGTTCTGGGCACCGGCATCATGGGCGCCGCGATGGCCCGCAACCTCGTGCGGGCCGGACACACCGTGCGTGCCTGGAACCGCACCCGCGCCAAGGCCGAACCCCTCGCGGCCGACGGCGCGCACGTCGCCGACACCCCCGCCGAGGCCGTCGAGGGCGCCGATGTCGTCCTGACCATGCTCTACGACGGTCCGGCCGTCCTGGAGGTCATGCGCGAGGCCGCGCCCGCGCTGGCCTCCGGCGCCGCCTGGGTGCAGTCCACCACCGCCGGTATCGAAGGCGTCGACGAACTCGCCGCGTTCGCCCGCGAACACGACCTGGTCTTCTTCGACGCGCCCGTGCTGGGCACCCGCCAGCCGGCCGAGGCCGGACAGCTCCTGGTCCTCGCGGCCGGCCCGAGTGAGCACCGGGCCGCCGTGACACCGGTGTTCGAGGCGGTGGGCGCCCGGACGGTGTGGACCGGCGAGGACGGCGCGGCCGGCACCGCGACCCGGCTGAAGCTGGTCGCCAACAGCTGGGTCATCGCCGCCACGGCCGCGGCCGGCGAGGTGCTGGCCCTGGCGCGCGGACTCGGTGTGGACCCGCAGGACTTCTTCGACGCCATCGGCGGCGGACCGCTCGACATGGGGTACCTGCGCGCCAAGTCGGCCCTCGTCCTGGAGGACCGGCTGACCCCGCCCCAGTTCGCGGTGGCCACGGCCGCCAAGGACGCCCGGCTCATCGTGCGGGCGGGCGAGGAGCACGGTGTGCGCCTGGACGTGGCCGCCGCGAGCGCGGAGCGCCTGGAGCGGGCAGCGGCGCAGGGCCACGCCGACGAGGACATGATCGCCGCCTACTTCGCCAGCTTCGACGCCACGGACCGGCCGGCCGGCTGAGGGGGGCCACACCCGTCCGGGCCGGTGCCACCGTTCGCGGCGGCACCGGCCCGGTGGTGTGCCGCCGGCCTGGCGAGCGCCTCTCTCTCGCACCCGCACCGGCGCCGGTGCCGCCGTCCGGCGGACGGCCTGCCGGGGTGTGTCCGCTCCCGTCACCGGGCCGACGGCACGGCGGGCCGGTGACGGGACCGGGAGGCGCCCCGCGTCATCCGGCGACCTCGGCGCCCTCCTCCTGCTTCCCGGCCGCGGCCTCGGCCGGCTGCTCCTGCACGGTGTAGAAGACGGACGAACCCTGCTTGCTGCGGTGGGCGAGGTTGCGGGCGACGAGATTCTCCAGGGTGGTCCGGACGACCTTGGTCTGGATCCCGCGGTCGGGATGTGCCTGGCCCAGCGCCTCGGTGACCTCGGCGGCGGAGCGCGGTTCGCTCTGCTCGCCCAGGTGCCGGCGGACCAGCTCGATGAGCGTGGGCTGCCCGGCGTCGGAGGCCGACTTCGCGGCCGCAGCCTTCGGAGCCGCCGCCTTCGGGACCGAGGCCTTCTTGACCGCCGGCTTCCCGGCCGTGGCCTTTCCCGCGGCGGACTTCCGGGCCGCCGGCTTCTTGCCGGCCGCGGGCTTCTTCGCGGCCGGCTCCTTGCCCTCACCGCGCGGCGCGGCACCGCTCTTCCCGCGCGGGGGCGGCACGATCGTGCCGCCGGCCGCCGCGGCGATGCCGAGCGCCTGCTGCATGTTCAGCAGGATGGCGTGATCGTGCTGGAGGCCCGCCAACTGCTCCTGCAGGGTCGCGATCTCGGCCGTGATGCGTTCTTGTTCCTTGAGGTTGCGTTCGAGGTCGTGGGTCACCTGGCTGACATACTGGGAAGCCAACTCCGTGACGGGTGCAGTGCTTTCCGGCATCTTTTCTCTCCGCTCCTGACGGTGCATCACCTGGATGATACGGGCGGGTCGACCGGTTTTCACCGTTGGTGAAGGGCAAACACCCGACCGACGGACCACCCCGGCCTCGGTATCGGCCGGTCGCGCCTCGCAGGGGCGGACCCGGTGAGTCACCCGCCGCCGCCGGGATTCCCGGCTGCGACGACCGGCCCACCATGTGTGCCCCACCCGCCCACCGTACAGCGGCCATTGACACATGTACCCGAAGTCGAGCACATCGCCACCACCGCACCGGGGCGGAACGTGCCGGGGTCCGGCCGCCGCGGCACCCGCCGGGCCGGGACGGCGGCACGCCGGTGACCGCCGGGACATGTGCCCGTACGGCCCCGCGACCGCCGTCATCCAGTGTTCACGGAAGTCGTGGAGCCACCCCGGGCATTCGAACTAAGGTGAGATCCGCGTCTCTCTTCGCTCGCCGAGTCGTTCTTCCCTGCAATGGAGGAAGCGCATGAGCCGGTACGCCCAGGTGGCCTTCACCCGGAACGTGCGACGTGTGCAGGAGGAGCGCGGGAGCGTCACCGCCATGGAGCGGCTCCTCGCCGGGGACACCGGGCACGCCGATCCCCTGGGTGCGGCCGAGACCGCGTTCATCGGGGCCCGGGACGGCTTCTACCTGGCCACCGTGAGCGAGACCGGCTGGCCGTACATCCAGTTCCGCGGTGGACCGCCGGGCTTCGTGCACGTCCTGGACGAGGGGACGCTCGCCTTCCTCGACGTGCGCGGCAATCGGCAGTACATCACGGCCGGGAACATCCGCGGCAACGACCGGGTGTCGCTGTTCTTCATGGACTACGCGCACCGCACCCGGCTGAAGGTCCTCGGCCGGGCCGAGATCCGGGACGCCGGCGCGTTCGAGGACGTACGCGGCCGGTCCGGTGAGGCACGCACCGACGGGCAGGCGGAAGCGCTGGTGGTCGTCCGGGTCGAGGGCTTCGCCTGGAACTGCGCCAAGCACATCACCCCCCGCTTCTCCGAGGCCGAACTCTCCGGCGCGCTGGAACAGGTGTACGAGCGCATCGTGGCACTGGAGGAGGAGAACCGGGAACTGCGCTCGCGGCTCGGGGTGCGGGACTGAACCGCACCCCGAGCCGCGAGCGCGCGGCCCGCTCCGGCACCGGTCAGCCAGCCGCTCCTCGGCCAGGCTGGCGAGCAGCCGGGCGCCGTCCCCGAGCACCTCGTGCCCGAACACGGCGTCGGGGCTGTGGTTGAAGCTCGCCTTCGCCGGGTCGCGGTCGGGCGGGCAGGCGCCCAGGAACAGCATGGCCCCCGGCACCTGGTTCAGGACGAACGAGAAGTCCTCCGAGGCGCTCAGCGCGTTCGGCGACCAGACGAGCCGCCCCGGGCCCAGCAGCCTGTCCACCGCGCCGGCCGCGAAGTCCGCCTCGTCCGGGTCGACGACCGTGACCGGGTAGTCCATGGCGTGGTCCACCGACACCGTCACCCCGTGCGCCGCGGCGACGCCCTCCACCACCCGGGTCACCCCGTCGAGGACCTTGGCCTTGGCGCCCGGCCCGAAGGTCCGGACCCCGATCCTCAGCTCCGCCTCGTCCGGGATGATGTTCGCCGACGTCCCCGCGTGGATGCTGCCGACCGACAGCAGCACCGGGTCGAAGGGGTCGAAGCCCCGGCTCGCGAAGGTCTGGAGCGCCAGGGTCATCTCGCACGCGGCCGGGACCGGGTCCTTGAGCAGGTGCGGCTGCGAGTCGTGGCCGCCCCGGCCCCGCACGGTCACGTTCAGCACGTCGCCCCCCGCCAGCAGCGGGCCCTTGCGCGTCAGCAGCACTCCGGCCGGGAGCATCGAGGACGCCACGTGCACCGCGTACGCCGCGTCGGGGCGCCGTCCGGCCGCGTCCAGCACCCCCTCCTCGATCATCAGCCGCGCGCCGTGGTGCCCCTCCTCGCCCGGCTGGAACATGAGGACCACGTCACCGCGCAGTCCGTCCCGCGCCCCGGCGAGCAGCCGGGCCGCGCCGACCAGCATGGCCGTGTGCAGGTCGTGCCCGCAGGCGTGCATCCGGCCCGCGGTCTTCGAGGCGTAGGGGACACCGCTCGTCTCCGTCAGCGGCAGCGCGTCCATGTCGGCCCGCAGCAGGACGACGGGGCGGTCGCCGGTACCGGGTCCTGCGGCCCCGCCGCGCAGCACGGCGGTCACGGAGGACAGTGCCGTGCCCGTCGTGATCTCCAGCGGCAGCCCGTCGAGCGCGGCGAGCACCTTGGCCTGGGTCAGTGGCAGGTCCAGCCCGAGTTCCGGCTCCCGGTGCAGGTCCTCGCGCAGCCGCACCAGGTCCGCCAGCAGGTCCGGGGCGAGCTCCCGCCCGGTCACTTGACCGCCGTGATGATGCCGTGCGGGGTGATGGCCTCGGTGCAGCGGGTGCGGGTCACCCGGTCGAACCCGACCTCCTTGAGCGACTTCTCGTAGCCCTCCCAGGAGTAGAGCATCCCGCCCTCACCCGCGACCGCCGCGAAGAACGGGCTGGCCAGGGCGGCCATGAGGGGGCCGTCGTAGTCGTCCTCGGACATCGAGTTCAGGATCAGCACCCGGCCGTCCGCCGGCAGCACGGCGTGCGCGTGGCCCAGCAGCACGCGGATGCGGTCCTGCGGCCAGATCTGGAGCTGGTGCACGAACGTCACCGTGTCGTGCCCCTCGGGGTAGTCACCCGCGAAGATGTCTCCCTCGACGACCTTCACCCGGTCGGCGAGTCCCGCCTCCGCCACCCGCTGGCGGGCGAGGTCGACCACCTTCGGGATCTCCAGGACCGTCACCTCGACGTCCGGATGGGCGCCGGCCACCGCGATGGCCATCGTCGCGTCCCCGCCGCCGACGTCGAGGATGCGCCGGGAGGAGCTGAAGTCCCCGTACTTGATCAGGTGCTTGCTCGCCACGGCCGACCAGGTGCCCATGAAGTGGTAGAAGACCTTGAGCAGTTCGGGGTCCTGGCTGAGCCGGTGGTAGACGGTGGCGCCGTCGCCCGGGTAGCGCCGCAGGCCGATGTTGCTGTTGGCGCGCAGCGACTCGGTGAAGTCGACCAGGCCCGGGTAGGTGACGTACGCCTCGAACCCGATGACCGCCTTGACCAGTTCCCAGTGCCCGCCCGTGAACAGGGCCGAGATCGAGGTGGCGTTGGTGTAGCCGTCCGGGGTGCGCTCCACGAGCCGCAGCGAGGTCACGCCGAGCAGCAGGATGTCCAGGGAGCGTTCGGCGAGGCCCAGTTCGGCGCCGATCCGCTCGCGCGAGGTGCCGGGACCGCGCTCCAGCAGGTCGAAGAGTCCGAGTTCGACCCCGGCACGGGTGAACTGGAAGGCGTTGTGCCCGAGCAGCACGGTGGTCAGGGCGTCCGGGATCACGCTCTCGGGCTGGGGCTGTACCTCGGTCATGGTTCTTCTCCCTGGGATGCGAGGGTGCCGATCAGGTCGTCGAGGGTGAGCGACTGCATGCCGCGGGCGGCGGTGGAGCCGGGCCGGGCCGGAGGGCCGGGAGAGGTGACGGCGACCGCGCCGAGCACGCCGGACGGCAGGTCGGGCAGGTCGTACAGGAGGTGCCGGCCGATCCGGTGCGGCCGGTCCGGACGGGCGGGGTGCGACGGCAGGTGGGTGAGGTCGAGGCCCGCCATGCCGGGCAGTCCCTGCGCGGTGAGCTTGACCAGTGCCTCCTTGCGCACCCAGATGCGCAGGAACGCCGTGTGGGGCGCGGGCGATCCGCGGACGCGGTCCGTCTCACCCCGGGTCAGGAAGTGCCGCGCACCGCCGAGCGCCGGTGCGCCGTCCCGGGCGGCCGGTCCGGGCAGCCGCTCGATGTCGATGCCGACGGGGTGATCGGCGGCGCAGGCCGCCACCACCCCGTCCGCGTACGAGAAGCCGACCGCGCACCGGGAGCCCCGGACGCGGGGCCGGCCGTGCGGCCCCGCGCAGCGCGGGCAGCACTGCTCCAGTACGACGTGCCGGGCCCGCGCGCCGGTCCGCCGGGCCACGCACAGCCGGGCCAGCAGGCGCGCGGCGAGGAAGTCCGCCCGTGCCCGCCCGGAGCGCACGGCGGCGAGCCGGCGGTGTTCCGCGGCGGTCAGGACCGGCGTGTCCGCCCCGGGCAGGGCGAGGAGCCGCGCCGTCTCCGCGACCGCGACGGTCAGCGCCGCCGTCATGGGCCGCTCACTTCTTGCGCTGGCTGTAGACGACACCGGCGAGCGACAGCGCGCCGCCCACCACCGCCAGCCACGGCGGCGTCTCATCGAGGATCAGCCAGGCCAGGGTCACCGCGATGGGCGGGGAGAGGTAGGTGAGCGCGCCCATCTTCCCCGCGGTGGACCGGGCCAGCGCGTATCCCCAGGTGGTGAAGGCGACCGAGGTGGGGAACACCCCGAGGTACAGGGTCCAGCCGATCGACTTGCCGCTCGCGTGGTGGAGGTCGCCGATCAGCTGGGGCAGGAACGGCAGGCAGAGCACGGCGCCGACGACACAGGCCAGCCAGGTGATGACGAGCGCCGAACTGTTGCCGAGCAGCGGCTTCTCGGTGACGACGCCGCCCGCGTACGCCGCGGCGGCCAGCAGCGCCAGCGCGCTGCCCGCGCCGGCCTCCAGCCCCTTGCTGGAGGTGGCGAAACCGATGAGCACCACACCGGCCAGGGCGACCGCGCCGCCCACGACGAGCGGGCGCGGGAAGCCCTCCTCGAGCAGGAACCCGGCCAGCACGGCGATCAGCACCGGCCCCAGGCTGATGATCATCGACGTGGTGCCCGCGTCGATGCGCTGTTCGGCGGCGTTGAGCGCGACGTTGTAGGCGCCGAACCACAGCAGTCCGCACAGGAAGAGCCGCGGCAGGTCGGACCGGGGCGGCAGCGGGACCCTGCGGATCAGCACGACGACGCCCAGCAGCACCGCGCCGATGAAGAGCCGCGCCAGGGTCAGCGGGCCGGGGTCGAGGTCCTTGCCCGCCGCGCGGATCCCGATGAACGCCGAGGCCCACAGGAAGACGGTGAGCAGCCCGGCCGCGACCGCGAGGGGAGGAGTGCCCGGGGGCGGGCCGGACGTCTGTGGTGAAGCGGTCCCCTGATTGGCTTGCGCAGAGGTCACGGATGTTCACTTCCTTGTCGTTCTTCGGGGACGGTTCGCTCGGACGTGTCGAGGGCCGCCGCCAGCCGCCGGGCGACCTCGGCGACGTGCGGCGGGCGCAGCAGGGTGAAGTGGTTCCCGGGGAGGGTGGCCTCCTCGCGGACACCGCCGCGGGTCTGCGCGGCCCAGGACGCGCGGGGCTCGCGGAGCCGTTCGCGGGCCCACCAGAGCGTGAGCGGGGCGTCGACGACGGACGGCCGGTGGGCGAGGACCAGGCGTTCGTGCCGCTCGGCCAGCTCCGCCTGGCGGAGGAGCCCCTCGGCCGGACGGATCCGTGCGCCCCGCTCCTCGGCCCAGCCGGCCAGCAGCTCCAGCCGCTCCCGGAGGGGCAGTCCGCGCAGCCGCTCGCGCAGCCCCGCGGTGTCCCGGGCGGTGACGTCGAGCCCGGGCAGCGCGTCCGCCAGGGCGACGGCCGGTGCCAGCAGCGGGTCGCTCTCGCCCTCCCCGGGGACGGACGAGTCCAGTAGCGCCACCAGGGCGACCCGTTCGCCCGCGGCCTCCAGACCGGCCGCCACCTCGACCGCCAGGGCGCCGCCCATGGACCAGCCCGCCAGGTGGTAGGGGCCGGCGGGCCGGCGTTCCCGGACGGCGTCCACGTACCGGGCGGCCATCTCGGCGAGGGTGCCGGCCTCGGCCGCGCCGGTCAGGGCGCGGGAGCGGATGCCCAGCACCTCCCGCCCCCCGGGCAGCAGGGCGACGAGCTGCCGGTACGCCATCACGTCGCCGCCCGCGGGGTGCAGCAGGAAGAGCGGCGCGGGCGCGACCGGCGCGCGCAGCGACAGGAGCAGCGCGTGCTCGGGGGCCGCCTCGATCAGCTCGGCGAACCGGGCCACCGTGGGCGCCTCGAAGAGCGCGGTCAGCGGCAGCCGGGTGCCGAAGCGGCGGGCCACCGCCGCCATGAGGCGCGCCGCGAGCAGCGAGTGGCCGCCGAGCTCGAAGAAGTCGTCGTCCGGTCCGATCGCGTCCGCCTCGCGCCCGAGCAGCCCGGCCCACAGATCGGCGACGGTGCGCTGGAGCCCGGTCCGCGCCGGGCCGGCCGGGGCGCCGGGGGCCGGGGCGGGCGCCGGCAGCGCCGCGCGGTCGAGCTTGCCGTTGGCCGTGACGGGCAGGTCGGCCAGCGGGACGAAGACGGGCGGCACCATGTGGTCCGGCAGGGAGCGCTCCAGGAACGCGCGCAGCTCCCGCGGCCCGGGCGGCTCGGTGCCGTCCGCCGGCACGACGTACGCCACGAGGCGGTCGTCGGCCAGGTGCACCGCGGCGGCCCGCACGGACGGATGGGCGGCGAGCCGGGCCTCGATCTCGCCGAGTTCGACGCGGTAGCCGCGCAGTTTCGCCTGCCCGTCCGCCCGGCCGATGAACTCCAGTGCGCCGTCGGGCCGTTGGCATACCAGGTCGCCGGTGCGGTACAGCCGGCCGCCGGGCCGGCGCGGGTCGGGCACGAAGCGCTCGGCCGTCAGCTCGTCGCGGTTGCGGTATCCGGTGGCGAGCTGCACCCCGCCGATGTGCAGTTCGCCCGGGATGCCGGGGGGCAGCGGGGCCAGCCGGCCGTCGAGCACGTCGAGCGTGGTGTTGGCGACCGGGCGGCCGATGGGCACCGGGCCCCTCGCGTCCTCGGGGCGGCACCGCCACGCCGACACGTCGACGGAGGCCTCGGTCGGGCCGTACAGGTTGTGCAGCTCGACGGCGGACGGGGGGAAGACGTCGAAGAACCGCCCGACGAGGTCGGGGGGCAGCGCCTCGCCGCTGGCGATCACCCGGCGGAGCGAGCCGCAGCGGGCGGCCGCGGGGTCGGCGAGGAAGACCCGCAGCATGGACGGGACGAAGTGTACGGTCGTCACCGACTCCCGGCGGATCACCTCGGCCAGGTAGCCCGGGTCCCGGTGGCCCCCGGGGCGTGCCACGACGAGCCGCGCCCCGGTCATGAGCGGCCAGAAGAACTCCCACACGGACACGTCGAAGGTGAACGGCGTCTTCTGCAGGACCGTGTCCCGCGCGGTCAGGGCGTACGCCTCCTGCATCCACAGCAGGCGGTTGCAGATGCCCCGGTGGGTCAGCACGGCGCACTTGGGCGTGCCCGTGGACCCCGACGTGTAGATGAGGTAGGCGGGCCGGCCGGGCTCCACGGCCGCCTCGGACCAGGCTTCGGCGGGTGCGGGCTCCGCGTCGGCGGGTTCGGGTTCCGCGGGCGCGGTGAGGTCGACCCGCAGGACCGGGGCGCCGCCGGGGACCTCCTCGGGCGCCCCGGTGGTGAGCACCAGTGCGGCGCCCGCGTCGGAGAGCATGAACGCCAGCCGCTCGGCGGGTGCGGCCGGATCGAGGGGGAGGTAGGCGCCGCCCGCCTTGAGGACGGCGAGCAGGCTGACGACCAGTTCCAGGGAGCGTTCCATGTGCACGGCCACCGTCGTGCCGGGCGGGAAGCGGTGGCCCCCGGCGGCCCGGCGGACGCGGCGGGCCAGCCGGTCCGCCGCCGCGTCGAGTTCGGCGTACGTGAGGGTGCGCTCCTCGAAGACGACGGCGGGTGCGCCGGGGGTACGGCGGGCCTGCCGCTCGACGTGCGCGTGCAGCGGTGTGCCGAGGTCGTAGGACCGGGCGGTGTCGTTCCAGGAGGCGAGCTGCTTCAGCTCCTCGTCGGAGAGCATCGGCGCGGCCGAGACGGCGTCGTCGGGCCGGTTCAGCAGGGCGTCGAGGAGGGCGAGGTAGTGGCCGGTGGTGCGGTCCCGCTGGGCGTCGTCGAAGCAGGCGGTGTTGAAGTCGAAGTCCAGCACGAAGCGGGACGGTGCGCCGGGCCGTCGGCGCAGCTCGCGGACCTGGAGGGTGAGCCGGTCGGGCGAGTGCCCGGTGTCCAGGAGGTCGAAGCCGACGCTGCCGCCGAACCCCTCGAACACCGCGTTCTGGTAGTTGAGGTAGACGTCGTAGAGGCGGGTGCCGCCGCGGTGCCGGGGCACGTGGTCCTGGTGGCGGGCGGCGTCCAGGAAGGACCGCTGCGTCTCCCGGGCGAGCAGCCGCAGCGGGGTGTCACCGGTGACCCTGACCTGGAGGGGCAGCACGTTCATGAACAGGCCCGCGGTGCCGCGGAACTCGGCGGGCCGGTTGGCGAACGGTGTTCCCACGCGCAGTGGTTCGCCGCCGCCGACGCGGTGGAGGTAGGCGAAGAGGGCGGCGACCGCGGGCGAGGTGTGGCCCTCCTCGCGGGTGAACTCCGACAGCCGGGCGCTGCGCGCGGTGCCGAGGTCGACGGTGAGCCGGGCGGTGCGGGTGGTGCCCGCCGCGTCGTCCTCCCGGCCGTAGAACGCCGGCCGTTCGACCGGTTCGGCCAGCGCCCTGGCCCAGTGCCGTTCCGCCCTGGCGCGCCGGACCGCGCCGTCCGGTGAGCGCTCGTGGTCGACGTACGCCTGGAACGGCGGCAGCGGGACGGCGTCGGCGAGCCGTCCCCGCCGGTCCAGTTCGTAGTACGCGGACAGGGTGCGCAGGAACAGGGACATGGACCAGGCGTCCGAGACCAGGTGGTCCACGTCGAGGTACCAGGCGAACCGGGTGTCGCCCAGCCTGAGTAGGGCGGTGTCGAAGACGCGGCGCGCCGGGTCGAGGCCCGGTGCGCTGCGCCGCCGCGCCCAGCGCAGGGCGGCCCGCGCGGGATCCGGTTCGCCGCCGAGGTCGACGAGTTCCACCGGGGCCGGGACCGCCTCGGCCACCCGGCGCACCGGGACGCCCTCCACCTCGTGGAAGGTGCTGCGCAGCGCGTCGCTGTGGTCCACCAGCTTCTGGAACGCCCGCTGGAAGCGCCCGTGTTCGAGCGGGGCCTCGATGGTGTAGAGAGCGGTGACGTTCTCGTAGTAGAGCCGTACGTCTCCCGCCGTCCTCTTGCCGAACCAGAGCGCGAGCTGACTGTCCGTCAGGTTGGTCTCCGGTGCCGATGCGGGTGCCGGAGCGGCGGTGACGGTGAGCGCGTCCGGTTCGCGGGCGGCCTGCCGGACCGCCTCCTGGAACGCGACGGCCCACCGGGCCGCGGTCGAGGCGTCGAAGAGGCCGGTGCGGTACTCGAGGCAGCCGAGCAGCTCGCCGTCCTGCTCGCGCAGGTGCAGGCTGAGTTCGAGGGGCGACACCCCGATGCCGAAGTCGTCCGGGGCGGCCGGGGTGACGGTCAGCCGTCCCGCCCGGCGGCCCCCCGCGACGGCCGGCTGGAGCGAGAAGGCGGTCTGGCGCAGCAGCGTCCGGCCCGGCAGCCGGGGCGGGCCGGCCTCCCGCACGATGTCCCCGAACGGCACGTCGTGCGACAGCGCACCGCTGAGCACCTCGCCCGCGTGCCGGGCCGTCTCCGCGAACGTCCAGCCCGGGCGCAGCCGCAGGCGCAGCGGCAGGGTGTTCATGAAGAAGCCGATCCGCGCCTCGTCGCCGGGTCCCCGGCGCTCGTCCACGGGGGCGCCGACGACGAGGTCCAGCGCGCCGGTGACCCGGTGCAGCGTGACGGCGTACGCCGCGAGCAGCAGGCCGTAGACGGTGGCGCGCGCACGGCCGGCCGTCGCGCGCAGTTCCGCGTGGAGACCCGCGGGGACGCGGAAGCCGTGCCGGGCGCCCTGGAACTCCTCCCGCGCGGGCCGCGGGCGGTCGGTGGGCAGTTCCGGTACAAGCCACGTCAATCCGGTGGTGTGGGGGGCGGAGAACGGTCGCCGATATCCTGCCACCGGAATCCGTGCGGAGATCTTGACCGAACATTGCCCGAACGTTGCCCGGCCCCCGGGTGGACAGCAATGCCGTGCCCTTGGCGTGCTCCGCCGCACGGTGTGCGCGGCCCACCGTTCCCGCAGGCAGTACGGCGGGTCCGGCGCGTGCCCCGGGCGGCGCCCCCGAGCGCCCGCCGCCGCCGTACCGCCCTCCACCGGACCCGCGCGGGCGGCGGTCACCAGTTCGAATCGGAGCCGGGTCCTGGCTGAAACACGGCGGGGGACACGGGCGGTCACGGGGGCAGGAGCCGTCCCGTCACAGGCCGCCTTGCTCGCACACCAGACGGGCGACCTCCCGTAGCTTGACGTTCCTCTCCTGCGAGTAGCGGCGCAGTACGTCGAAGGCCTGGTCCTCGGTGAGTCCGTGACCGCCCATGAGGATGCCCATCGCCTCGCCGATCACATGACGGGTGTCGACGGCCTGCCGCATCTGGGCGTGGGTGCGTGCGCTGGAGAACGCGACGGCGGCGTGGGAGGCCAGCAGCCAGCCGGCCGTCTCGCTGTTGCCGGTGAACGCGCCGGCGTCGCGCGAGTAGAGGTTCAGCGCGCCGAGATCCTCGTCCTCGGTGAAGAGCAGGAACCCCATCATGCTGCCCACCCCCAGACTGCGGGCCGCGGGGGAGTAGGCCGGCCAGCGGGGCTGCTCGTCCGTGAAGTCGGCGATCCGGAACACCCGCTCGCCCGTCCGGGTGCGGGCCGCGTCGAAACAGGGCCCTTCCCGCAGCCGCTCCTGGAGCCGGTCGCTGTCCACGACCAACTGGTCGGTGGGCGCGAGGGACTCCACCTGCGTGCCGTGCAGCACGAGGATGCCGGCCGCGTCGCAGCCCTCCACCAGATCGGTCGCCGCCGACGTGATGCACCGCAGGGTGTCCTCGACCGACGTCTGGGCCGGCAGCGACCGCGCCAGGGAAGCCATCTGCTCCGCGAACCCACGCCAGTCCATGAGGTGCTCCGTCCCGCCCGTCACCCGTTGCTCCCGTCACCCTCTCACGCACGGTACGCATGCGGCCGTGCACCCCGGCGCGGGCGTCCGCCGACGGACCCTGCTCGCCGGGCGGGTTCGGGCGCGGTCCCCTCGCCGCCGCGGCTGCCGCGTCGGACGGCGCCCGCGCCACCGCGCCCGTGAGGCACACCGTGTCCGCGGCCCGGCGGGAGCGAACCACCCGTTCGGCTCCGTGTCCGCCCGCCGATGAAGGGCACTCGGCCGGCGGGCCTTGGGAGTGCCCTGAGAGGCGGATGCCGCGGCCGGATCCCGAATCCGGCCGCGGCATCCGGCGTGATCACGCGTGAAGAACGCGGTCCGCCGCCGTCCCCGCCGCGCCCGCCCGTCGCCGACCACACGCACGGCGGACGCGCGCCGCGCGACGACCCGTACCCGGCGCGCCGAGGACGCCACCGGCCGGCGAACACAGAAGGGGGTCGCCCGCGCCACCGTAGCGTCCGCGCACCCCGTACCCCGCACCCCGCACGCGGCACCCGCGCCCCGCGCCGTCCCCTCCCGCGTGCGCCACGGCGGGGCTCGGCGCGGCCGACCCCCGCCGTACCGCACGCGGAGCGTTCCCCTGGCCCTCACCCCCCCCGGGCTCCCAAGCCCCGACCCCCTGGTCCCCACGACCCCTTAACCCCCCGTGGGGGCCCCTGGGGGCCGTAGGGGTGTCCCGTGTCGTCGCCCGCTGCCTAGCCTCCGAGAACGGAGGGGAAGCGGACCGGAAACCGTCCGGAGGCGATCCGCGCGGCCCAGGCCCTCACTTCGATCTCGATCGGATGGCGCGCTGGTGAACAACGAAGAGCAACTGCTCGACTACCTCAAGCGGACGACCGCGGAACTGCGGGAGACCCGGCGACGGCTGCGCGAGAACGAGCGACGCGCACACGGCCCGGTCGCCGTCGTCGGCATCGGCTGCCGCTACCCGGGCGGCGTCACCACCCCCGAGGAGCTGTGGGACCTGGTCGCGTCCGGAACCGACGCGGTGACGGACTTCCCCGCCGACCGCGGCTGGGACGTGGACGCCCTCTACGACCCCGACCCGGCGCGGCCCGGCAAGACCTACGCCCGCACCGGTGGATTCCTGCACGACGCCGCCGACTTCGACTACGACTTCTTCGGCATCAGCCCCCGCGAGGCCCTCGCCATGGACCCGCAGCAGCGGCTGCTGCTGGAGACCTCCCACGAGGCGTTCGAGCGGGCCGGCATCGTCCCCGCCTCGCTGCGCGGCAGCCGCACCGGCGTGTTCGCGGGCGTGATGTACAACGACTACGCCACCCGCCTCGCCTCCGTGCCCGACGACCTCGACGGCTACCTCGCCAACGGCAGCGCCGCCAGCATCGCCTCCGGGCGCGTCGCCTACACCTTCGGCCTCGAAGGCCCGGTCGTCACCGTCGACACCGCCTGCTCGTCCTCCCTGGTCGCCCTGCACTGGGCGGTGCGCGCGCTCCAGTCCGGCGAGTGCTCGCTCGCCCTCGCCGGCGGCGTCACCGTCATGTCCACCCCGGAGACGTTCGTCGACTTCAGCCGGCAGCGCGGACTGGCCCCGGACGGCCGCTGCAAGGCGTTCGCGGCGGGGGCCGACGGCACCGGCTGGGGCGAGGGCGCCGGCATGCTGCTGCTGGAACGGCTCGCCGACGCCGAGCGCAACGGCCGTACGGTGCTCGCCGTCGTCCGGGGCAGCGCCGTCAACTCCGACGGCGCCAGCAGCCGCCTGACCGCGCCCAACGGACCGTCACAGCAGCGCGTCATCCGGCAGGCCCTGGCCGGCGCCGGACTCACCGCCGCCGACGTCGACGTGGTCGAGGCGCACGGCACCGGCACCTCCCTCGGCGACCCCATCGAGGCACAGGCCTTGCTCGCCACCTACGGCCAGGACCGCACGGAACCGCTCCTGCTGGGCTCGGTCAAGTCCAACCTCGGGCACACCCAGGCCGCCGCGGGCGTCGCCGGGGTCATCAAGACCGTCCTCGCCATGCGGCACGGCGAGGTGCCGCCCACCCTGCACGTCGACGCCCCCACCGATCAGGTGGACTGGACCGCGGGCGCCGTCGAACTGGCCGTGGAACGGCGCCCGTGGCCCGCCACCGGACGGCCCCGCCGCGCCGCCGTCTCCTCCTTCGGCATCAGCGGCACCAACGCCCACGTCATCCTCGAAGAGCCGCCCGCCGGACCGGACCCGGCCGCGGACGGCGACGCGGACGAGGCCGGCGCCAACCCGCCCGCGCGGGACGGCGCCTGGCTGCCCTGGATCGTCTCGGGCCGTACCCGCGCCGCGCTCACCGCGCAGCTCGCGCGGCTGCGCGCGCACCTCGACGCGCACCCCGGCGCCCGCCCGGCCGACCTGGCCCTGTCCCTGGCCACCGACCGCGCCCGCTTCGAGCACCGCGCCGTCGCGGTCGGCCGCGACACCGGAGAACTGCTCGCCGGGCTCACCGCCGCGACCCCGCTCACCCCGGTCGGCGGCCGGACCGCGTTCCTCTTCACCGGCCAGGGAGCGCAGCGGCCCGGCATGGGCAGGGCCCTGCACCGGGCCTTCCCGGTGTACGCGGAGGCCTTCGACGCCGTGTGCGCGCTCGCCGACCCGGCCCTGCCGCGCCCGCTCGCCGAGGTCATCGACACCGACGCCGACCTGCTGACCCGCACCGACTACGCCCAGATCGCCCTCTTCGCCGGCGAAGTCGCCCTGTACCGCCTGCTGGAGTCCTGGGGCGTCACCCCCGACTACGTCGCCGGGCACTCCGTCGGCGAACTGGCCGCCGCCCACGCGGCCGGTGTGCTCTCCCTGCCGGACGCCGTCCGGCTGGTGCTGGCGCGCGGCACCCTGATGGCGGCCCTGCCCGCGGGCGGTGCCATGGCCGCGCTGCGCGCCACCGAGGAGGAGGTCGCCCCGTACCTCGACGACCGGGTGGGCCTCGCCGCCGTCAACGGCCCGCGCTCCGTGGTGGTCTCCGGCGCCGAGGACGCCGTGGACGCCCTCGCGGCCCGCTTCGGCAACGGCAAGCGGCTCAAGGTCTCGCACGCCTTCCACTCGCCGCTGATGGAACCGATGCTGGCCGGTTTCGCCGAGGCCGCCGCCCGGTGCTCCTTCCAGCCGCCGCGGATCCCGGTCGTCTCCACGCTCACCGGCGCCCTCGCCGACCCCGGCCGCCTGGCCACGGCCGAGTACTGGGTCGAGCACGTGCGCCGCCCGGTCCGCTTCGCCCCCGCCGTGACCGCCCTGCACGAGCTGGGCGTCCGGGCGTTCCTGGAGGTCGGCCCCGACGCGGCCCTCACCGCCCTGGCCGCCGACTGCCTGCCCGGGGACAGCGTGACCGTCGCCGCGTCACGCCGCGACGGCGACGAGGAACGCGACCTCGTCACCGCCGTGGCCCGGCTGCACGCGGCCGGCACCGACGTGGACTGGGCCGCGTTCCTCGCCCCGCACGCCGCCCGGCACACCGCCCTGCCCACCTACGCCTTCCAGCGCGAACGCCTCTGGCTGGAGGCGGGGGCGGGCGCCGGCGACGCCGACGGCCTCGGTCAGAGCGCCACCGGCCACCCGCTGCTGACCGCCGCGACCGACCTGCCCGACACCGGGGGAGCGGTCCTCACCGGACGGCTCTCCCGCGCCTCGCACCCCTGGCTCGCCGACCACGCCGTGCACGGCACGGTACTGCTGCCGGGCACCGCCTTCGTCGAGATGGCCCTCCAGGCGGCCGAACGCACCGGCTGCGGCACCGTCGACGAACTCACCCTGCACGCACCGCTGATCCTGCCCGAGCAGGGGGCAGTGGCCGTACAGGTCGCCGTCGGCGGCGAACGCGACGGACGGCGCGAGCTGACCGTCTGGTCCCGCCCCGCCGGCACCCCCGACGCGCCGTGGACCCGCAACGCCGCGGGCGTCGTCACCCTGGAGGACCAGGACGGCCCGGCCGCCCTCGGCGACTGGCCGCCCCGGGACGCCGAACCCGTCGACCTGGACGGCCTCTACCCCGCACTGGCCGGCACCGGCTACGGCTACGGCGAGGTCTTCCAGGGCCTGCGCGCCATGTGGCGGCGCGGGGACGAGCTGTTCGCCGAGGCGGCCCTGCCCGAGAGCGCCCGCGCCACCGCCGCCGCGTTCGGCGTGCACCCGGCGCTCCTGGACGCCGTCCTGCACGTCAACCTGCTGGACCTCCCGGGCGGCCAGGCGGTGCTGCCGTTCGCCTGGGGCGGGGTGACCCTGTACGCGGCCGGCACCGACGTCCTGCGCCTGCGGCTGACCCCGTCCGGCGCCGACGCCGTCACCCTCACCCTGGGCGACGCCACCGGCGCGCCCGTCGCCACCGTGCGCAGCCTCGTGGCCCGGCCCGTCTCCGCCGAGCAGCTCGCCGCCGACGGGGACGACCCGCTGTACCGGGTCGACCTCGTCCCGGCCCCCGCCCCGGCCTCCGCCGCCGGCCTCCCCGCACTCGCCGTGTGCGGCCTCGCGGGCAGCGGCCCCGGGGACGGCCGCCCGGCGGACACCGGCCCCGACGGCTTCGGTCCCGGTGCGCCCCGGCACGCCGGACTCGCCGCCCTGCTCGCCGCGGGCCCGGTGCCCGAGCTGGTGGTCCTGGCCGTGCCGGGCACCCCGGACGCCGAGCCGGACCTGCCCGGGCTGGTCCGGACCCGGGTGACCGCCGTACTGGACACCCTGCGCGCCTGGCTGGACGACGAGCGCTGCGCCGGCCGCCGGCTCGCCGTGCTGCTGCGCACCGGCGACCTCGGCCACGCCCCGCTGTACGGGCTCGTGCGCGCGGCCCAGGCCGAGAACCCCGGCCGGTTCCTGCTCCTCGACGCCGACGGCGACGCCGGCCCGGCACCGGAGCCCGCCCCCGCGCTCACCGCGGCCCTCACCGTCGCGCTCGCCTCCGGCGAACCGGAGGTCGCGGTGCGCGACGGCGAGGTGCGGGTGCCGAGGCTGGCCCGTGCCAAGCCCGGCGTGCCGCCCGCCTGGGACCCCGACGGCACCGTCCTGATCACCGGCGGCACCGGCGGCCTCGGGGCCCTGATCGCCCGGCACCTGGTCACCGAGCACGGTGTACGGCGCCTGCTGCTGGCCGGCCGGCGCGGCGCGGACGCCCCCGGCGCCGCCGGACTGCGCGCCGAGCTCGCGGAGTCCGGCGCCGAGGTCACCCTCGCCCGGTGCGACGCGGCCGACCGTGCGGAACTGGCCGCGCTCCTCGCCGAGCACGACGTACGGGCCGTGGTGCACGCCGCCGGCGTCGTCGACAACGGCGTGCTGGCCACCCTCGACGCGGACCGCGTCGACCGGGTGCTGCGGCCCAAGGTGGACGCCGCCTGGAACCTGCACGAACTGACCCGGGACACGGACCTGTCGGCCTTCGTCCTGCTCTCCTCCACCGCGGGCCTGCTGGTCGGAGGCGGCCAGGCCAACTACGCCGCCGCCAACACCTTCCTCGACGGCCTCGCCGCCCACCGCCGCGCCCTCGGCCTGCCCGCCGTCTCCCTCGCCTACGGCCTGTGGTCCGGCAGCGGCGGCATGAGCGCCGGCATCGACGCCGCCGACCTGGAACGGCTCCGCCGGCTCGGCCTGCCGCCGCTGACCCCCGCGCAGGGCCTGCGCGCCCTGGACGCCGGCCCCGGCGGCGAGGACGCCGTCCTGGTGCCCGTCCGCCTGGACGCCGCCGCGGTGCGCGCCCGGCCCGACGGCGTGCCCGCGCTGCTGCGCGGCCTGGTGCGGCCCGCCCGGCGGCCAGGACCCGCGCCCGCCGCCGGCGCGCCCGCCGACGACTGGCGCGACCGGCTGGCCCCCCTCGCCGACGCCGACCGGGACCGCGCCCTGCTGGAACTGGTCCGCACCCATGTCGCCGGAGTGCTCGGCCACCCCTCGCCGGAGTCCGTCGACCCCGGGCGCGCCTTCCAGGAGATGGGCTTCGACTCGCTCGCCGCCGTGGAACTGCGCAACCTCCTCGCGGGCGCCACCGGCCTGACCCTGCCCGCGACGCTCGTCTTCGACCAGCCCACCCCCCTCGGCCTCGCCGCCCACCTCAAGACCGCGCTCGTGCCCGGACCGGCCGACCTCACCCGGTCCGCGCTGGCCGAGCTGGACCGCCTCGAAACCGCGCTGCACGCCCTGCCCGACGAGGGCGGCAGCCACGGCCGTGTCACCGCCCGCCTCGAAGCGCTGCTGCGCGGCTGGCAGGACACCCACGGACGCACCGTCGCGCCCACGCGGCCGGAGGACTTCCGGGAGGCCAGCGACGAGGAACTCTTCGCCAGGATCGACAACGAACTGGGAGCCCAGTGATGGAAGACTCGGCCACGGCCGGCAAGCTCCGCGACTACCTCAAGCGGGCCACGACCGAGCTGGAGCGCAGCCGCCGCCGCGTGCGGGAGCTGGAGGAGCAGGACCGCGAGCCCGTCGCCATCATCGGCATGGGCTGCCGCTACCCCGGCGGGGTGCGCACCCCCGAGGACCTGTGGCGCGTCGTCGACGAGGGCGTCGACGTCGTCACCGACTTCCCCACCGACCGCGGCTGGGACGTCGAGGCGATCTACGACCCCGAGCCCGGCGCCCCCGGCAAGAGCTACGTCCGCCACGGCGGCTTCCTGCACGACGCCGCCGAGTGCGACCCCGCGTTCTTCGGCATCAGCCCCAAGGACGCGCCCGGCACCGACCCGCAGCAGCGGCTGCTCCTGGAGGTCACCTGGGAGGCGTTCGAGCGGGCCGGCATCGACCCCACCAGGATGAAGGGCACCCCCACCGGTGTCTTCGTCGGCCTCATGCACCACGACTACATCGGCGGCACCATCTCCGGCAGCATCGTCTCCGGCCGCATCGCCTACACCCTCGGCCTGGAGGGTCCCGCGGTCACCATGGACACCGCCTGCTCCTCCTCCCTGGTGGCGCTGCACTCGGCGATCCAGTCGCTGCGCAAGGGCGAGTGCTCCCTGGCCCTCGCGGGCGGCGCCGCCGTCATGGCCAGCCCCGAGATGTTCATCGAGTTCAGCGAGCGGCGCGCCCTGTCCCCCGACGGCCGCTGCCACTCCTTCTCCGACGACGCCGCGGGCGCCGCCTGGGCCGAGGGCGCCGGCATGCTGCTCGTGGAACGGCTGTCCGACGCGCTGCGCAACGGCCACGAGGTCCTCGCCGTCGTCCGCGGCTCCGCCGTCAACCAGGACGGCGCCTCCAACGGCCTGACCGCGCCCAGCGGTCCCGCCCAGGTCCGCGTCATCCGGCAGGCCCTCGCCGACGCCCGGCTCGCCCCGCACCACATCGACGCGGTCGAGGCGCACGGCACCGGCACCACCCTCGGCGACCCCATCGAGGCCCAGGCCGTCATCACCGCCTACGGGCAGGACCGTCCCGCGGACCGGCCGATCCGGCTCGGCTCCATCAAGTCCAACATGGGCCACCCGCAGGCCGCGGCCGGCGTCGGCGCCGTCATCAAGATGGTCATGGCGATGCGCCACGGCGTCCTGCCCCGCACCCTGCACGTCGAGCGGCCCTCCACCGCCGTCGACTGGACCGCGGGCGAGATCCGGCTGCTCACCGAGCCGGAGCCCTGGGACACCCCCGACGGACGGCCCCGCCGCGCGGGCGTGTCCTCCTTCGGCATCTCCGGCACCAACGCCCACACCATCCTGGAGCAGGCGCCCCCCGCGGCGGCCGACGCGGTGGCCCCCGAGCGCGCCGCGCTGCCCGTCGTGCCGTGGGTGCTGTCCGGCAAGGGCCCCGACGCCGTCCGGCGACAGGCCGAACGGCTGCTCGCGGCCGCCGGCGACCTCGACCCGTACGACGTCGGCCACACGCTGGCCACCACCCGTGCCGTCTTCCCCCACCGGGCCGCCGTCACCGGCCGCGACCGCGACGAACTGCTGGCCGCTCTGCGCGCCGTCGCCGACGGCAGCCACCCGGCCGCGGCGGCCCCCGAACCCGGCCGGCTCGGCGTCCTGTTCTCCGGCCAGGGCTCCCAGCGGCCCGGCATGGGCCGCACCCTGCACGGCGCGTTCCCGGTCTTCGCCGCCGCCTTCGACGAGATCTGCGCCGCCTTCGACGCGCATCTGGACCGTCCGCTGCGCGACGTCATGTTCGCCGAGGACACCGACCCGGCCACCTCGCCCCTCTACCAGACCATGTACACGCAGGCGGCCCTCTTCACCTTCGAGACCGCCCTGTACCGGCTCCTGGAGCACTGGGGCGTCCGCCCCGACCTGCTCGCCGGGCACTCCATCGGCGAGGTCGTCGCCGCGCACGTCGCCGGCGTCCTGGACCTGGCCGACGCGGTCGCCCTGGTCGCCGCCCGCGGCCGGCTCATGCAGGAACTGCCCGCGGGCGGCGCGATGGTGTCCCTGCTCGCCACCGAGGCCGAGGTGGTGCCGCTGCTCACCGACGGCGTCGACATCGCCGCCGTCAACGGCCCCCGCGCGGTGGTCGTCTCCGGCGACGAGGACGCCGTGCTCGCCGTCGCCGCGCAAGTGGAGAAGTCCACCCGGCTGAAGGTCTCGCACGCCTTCCACTCCCACCGCATGGACCCCATGCTCGACGCCTTCCGCGAGGTGCTGGCGGGCCTCACCTTCCACGAGCCCGCCCTGCCGGTCGTCTCCAACGTCACCGGCCGCCCCGCCGCCGAACTCACCTCGCCCGACTACTGGGTCCGGCACGTCCGCGAGGCCGTCCGCTTCCACGACGGGGTCACCGCGCTGGCCGCCGAGGGCGCCACCCGCTTCCTGGAGGTCGGCCCCGACTCGATCCTCACCAACCTGGCGCAGGACGTCGTCCCCGACGTCATCGGCACCCAGCGCCGCGACCGCGCCGAGGACGCCGCCCTCGTCGAGGCCGTGTGCCGGCTGCACCTGACCGGCACGGGCCCCGACTGGACGGCCGTGTTCCCCGGGGGCCGCAAGGTCGACCTGCCCACCTACCCGTTCCGCCGCGACCGGCACTGGGAGGACGCCCCCATCCTCCAGGCCGAGCGCTCCGCGGCGGCCCGCGCGGGCGGTGACGCGGCCGACCCGTTCTGGGAACTGGTCCGGGACCGGGACGTGCCCGCCGTCGCCGCCACGCTCGGCGTCGCCGACGAGACGTCCGTCGCCGCCGTCGTACCGGCCCTGGCCGCCTGGCACGAGCAGCGGCAGGCCAACGCCACCGCCGACGGCTGGCGCTACCGCGTCGCCTGGGAGCCGCTGGCACCCCCCGCCACCCCGGCGTCCGGCGGCCGCTGGCTGGCCGTCGTGCCGGCCGCCGGCGACCCGTGGACCACGGCCGTCCTCGCCGGACTCACCGAGCGGGGCCTCACCGTCGACACCCTCGCGGTGCCGGACCCGGCCGGCCGCGCCGACCTCGCCGGGCTGCTGGCCGGCCGCGGCGCCGTCGACGGCGTGCTGTCCCTGACGGCGCCCGCCGGCGCGCCCGCCGCCACCGCCGTCCTCGTGCAGGCCCTCGGGGACGCCGGGATCACCGCCCCGCTGTGGTGCGTCACCCGCGACGCCGTCGCCCACGGGAGCGCCGCCACCGTCACCGGCGTCGACCAGGCCGGGGTGTGGGGCCTCGGCCGGGTCGCCGCCCTGGAACACCCCGACCGCTGGGGCGGACTGGTCGACCTGCCCGCCGAGACCGGGGGACAGGTCCTCGCCCGGCTGGCCGCGCTCCTCGGCGACCCGGGCGGCGAGGACCAGGTCGTGATCCGCGACTCCGGCGCCTACGGCCGCCGGCTGGAACACGCCCCGGCGCGCCCCGGCGCCCCCTGGAAGCCGTCCGGCACCGTGCTGGTCACCGGCGCCACCGGCGCCGTCGGCACCGCCGTCGCCCGCTGGCTCGCCGCCGAGGGCGCCGACCACCTGCTGCTGACCTCGCGGCGCGGCGCGGACGCCCCGGGCGCCGCCGACCTCGTCCGCGAACTAGGCGAGACCGGCACCCGGGTGACCCTCACCGCCTGCGACGTCGCCGACCGCCGGGCCCTCGCCGGGCTGCTGGACTCCGTACCCGAGGAGCACCCCCTCACCGCGGTGCTGCACCTGGCCGGCGTCCTCGACGACGGCGTCCTGGACGCCCTCACCCCCGAACGGTTCGCCGGTGTCCTCGCCGCCAAGGCCGACTCCGCCCGCCACCTGCACGAACTCACCGCGGACCGGGACCTGTCGGCGTTCGTGCTGTTCTCCTCGCTGACCGCCACCGTCGGCGGCGCCGGCCAGGCCAACTACGCCGCCGCCAACGCCTACCTCGACGCCCTCGCCGAACACCGGCGTGCGGCCGGGCTGCCCGCCACCTCGGTCGCCTGGGGACCGTGGGGCGGCGACGGCATGGCCGCCCACGGCACCGTCCGCTCGGCCGCCCGCGCGATGGGCATGTCCCTCCTCGACCCCGGCCGCGCCCTCACCGCGCTGCGCCGGGCCCTGGACGGCAAAGACACCACCGTCACCGTCGCCGACGTCGACTGGTCCGTGTTCGCGCCCGCCTTCACCTCGTCCCGGCCGAGCGCCCTGCTGTCCGCCCTGCCCGAGGCCCGGCGCGGCCCCGCCGGCCCCGCCGAGTCCGCCGCGGCCGACGGCTTCGCCGAGCGGCTCGCGGGCCTCACCGGCGGCGAACGCGAACGCGCCCTGCAGGAGCTGGTGTGCGGGCAGGCCGCCGCCGTCCTCGGCTACGCGAGCGCCGACGCGGTCGAGCCGGCCACCGCCTTCCGCGACCTCGGCTTCGACTCCCTCACCTCCGTCGACCTGCGCAACCGGATCAGCGGCGCCGCCGGGGTGCCGCTGCCGGCCACGCTCATCTTCGACTACGCCACCCCCGCCGCCCTCGCCAAACACCTGGGCGCCGAACTCGCGGGCGCCGACACCTCCGTGGACTCGGTGGTCGCCGAACTCGAACGGGTCGCGGCCCGGCTCGGCGGACTCACCGCCGAGGACATCGAGCAGAGCCGCGTCACCACCCGCCTCCAGTCGCTGCTCACCGACCTGAACAAGACCCTCGGCCAGGACTCCGGCGTCGTCGCCGGACGACTGGAGGACGCCTCCGCCGACGACGTGTTCGCCTTCATCGACAACGAACTCGGCTCGGCGTGAGCCGACCCTCCTACGACACCCCGGCCCCACCGCGGTCCACCTCTTCGCACAGGAGTGGCGACACCCGATGACCAACGACGAAAAGCTGCTCTCCTACCTCAAGCGGGTCTCCGCCGACCTGGCCCAGACCCGGCAGCGGCTGCGCGAGGTGGAGACCCAGGACCGGGAACCCATCGCCATCGTCGGGATGAGCTGCCGCTTCCCCGGCGGCGTGACCACCCCCGAGGAGTTCTGGCGGCTCGTCCACGACGGCACCGACGCCATCGGTGACTTCCCGGGCGACCGGGGCTGGGACGTCGACGCGCTCTACGACCCCGACCCGGACGCCACCGGCAGGACGTACGTCACCCGCGGCGGCTTCCTCGCCGACGCGGCCGGGTTCGAGCCGGACTTCTTCGGGATCAGCCCCCGCGAGGCGGTCGCGATGGACCCCCAGCAGCGGCTGCTGCTGGAGGTGTCGTGGGAGGCCCTGGAACGGGCCCGGATCGCCCCCGACTCGGTGCACGGCGCCCGCGTCGGGGTGTTCGCCGGCACCAACGGACAGGACTACAAGGACCTGCTGGCGCGGACCCCGGACAGCGAGTCCGCGCTCGGCACCGGCGTGCTGGCCGCCGTCATCTCCGGCCGCATCTCCTACACCCTGGGCCTGGAGGGCCCGGCCGTCACCATCGACACCGCCTGCTCCTCGGCGCTCGTCGCGGTCCACCTCGCCGTCCAGGCCCTGCGCGACAAGGAGTGCGGCCTCGCCCTCGCGGGCGGTGCCACCGTGATGTCCACGCCGGGCAACTTCATCGCCTTCTCCCGGCAGCGCGGCCTCGCCCCCGACGGGCGCTGCAAGTCCTTCGCCGACACGGCCGACGGCACCGGCTGGAGCGAGGGCGCCGGCATGCTCGTGCTGGAGCGGCTCTCCGACGCCCGCCGCAACGGCCACGAGGTCCTCGCCGTCGTCCGCGGCTCGGCCGTCAACCAGGACGGCGCCTCCAACGGCCTGACCGCCCCCAACGGGCCGTCCCAGCAGCGCGTCATCCGCGCCGCGCTGGCCGCGGCTCGGCTCGGCCCCGCCGACGTGGACCTGCTGGAGGCGCACGGCACCGGCACGACGCTGGGCGACCCCATCGAGGCGCAGGCGCTGCTCGCCACCTACGGGCAGGACCGGCCGGCCGACGCCCCGCTGTGGCTCGGCTCGGCGAAGTCCAACATCGGGCACACCCAGGCCGCCGCCGGCGTCGCCGGCATCATCAAGGCGGTCATGGCGATGCGGCACCGGGTGCTGCCCCGCACGCTGCACGCCGACGCGCCGTCCACCAAGGTCGACTGGGGCCAGGGCCGGGTGCGGCTGCTGACCGCGAACCGGCCCTGGGACGACCCCGGCCGCCCGCGCCGGGCCGCCGTCTCCTCCTTCGGCGCCAGCGGCACCAACGCCCACACCATCCTGGAGGAGGCCCCCGCCGCGGAACCGGCCGAGCCCGAGCCGCGCACGGCACCGCCGCTGCTGCCGTGGGTGATCTCCGGCCGCACCGAGCGCGGCCTGCGGGAACAGGCCGCCCGGCTCGCCGCCGCCACCGGCGGGGCCGACCCGGTGGACGTGGCGCACTCCCTGGCCGCGACCCGCACCGCCCACCCCTACCGTGCCGTGGTCCTCGGCGCCGACCGGGACGCCCTCCGCGCGGCCCTGACCGGTGTCGCCGAGGGCGGCCGGGGCGCGGCCCTCGGCCGGGTCCGCAAGGGCCAGACCGCCTTCCTGTTCACCGGGCAGGGCGCGCAGCGCGCCGGCATGGGCCGGGAACTGCACGCCCGCTTCCCGGTGTTCGCCCGCACCTTCGACGAGATCTGCGCGCTGACCGGCGACGCCGAACTGCGCGACCTCGTCCTCGGCGACGACCCCGGACCGCTGAACCGCACCGCCCGCACCCAGACCGCGCTGTTCGCCTTCGAGGTCGCCCTGTACCGGCTGGTGGAGTCCTGGGGGCTCACCCCGGACCACCTGGCCGGACACTCGGTCGGCGAGATCGCCGCCGCCCACGTCGCCGGAGTGCTGGACCTCGAGGACGCGACCGCCCTGGTGACCGCGCGCGGCCGGCTCATGCAGGCACTGCCCGAGGGCGGCGCCATGATCGCCGTGCGCGCCACCGAGGACGAGGTGCGGCCGCTGCTCACCGGACGGGTCGGCATCGCCGCCGTCAACGGCCCCGACTCCGTGGTGATCTCCGGCGACACCGCCGAGGCCGAGGCGGTGGCCGCCCGCTTCGCCAAGAGCCGCCGGCTGAAGGTGTCGCACGCCTTCCACTCGCCGCTGATGGAACCGATGCTCGACGAGTTCCGGTCCGTCGTGCGGACCCTGACCTTCCACCGCGCCTCCGTCCCGGTCGTCTCGGGCGTCACCGGCACCCTCGCCACCCAGGAGATCGCCACCCCCGACTACTGGGTGGGCCACGTCCGCGAGGCGGTCCGCTTCCACGACGGGATACGCGCCCTCGCCGCCGAGGGCGTCACCCGCTTCCTGGAGATCGGCCCGGACGCCGTGCTGACCGCCATGGCCCGCGAGTGCCTGGCCACCGACGGCACGGACACCGACGCCGTGCTGGCCGCCGCCGGCCGCCGCGACCGCGACGAGACCGAGACGCTGCTCACCGCCCTGGCACAGCTCCACACCGGCGGCGCGGCCGTGGACTGGACCGCGCTGTTCACCGGCGCCCGCACCGTCGACCTGCCCACCACCGCCTTCCAGCGCGAACGGTTCTGGCCCGAGACGGCCGCACCGGTCGGCGACGTCGGCTCCGCCGGCCTGGACCCGGCCGACCACCCCCTGCTCGGCGCCGCCACGATGCTGGCCGACTCCGACGGCGCCGTGCTCACCGGCCGGCTGTCGGTGCGCACCCACCCCTGGCTCGCCGACCACGTCGTCGGCGGGCGGGTCGTCGTCCCCGGCACCGCGATGGTGGAACTCGCCGTCCGCGCGGGCGACCAGGTCGGCCGCGCCCACCTGGCGGAACTCGCCCTGGAGGTGCCCCTGGTGCTGCCCCCGGACGACGGGGTGCGCGTCCAGGTCGCCGTCGGGACCCCCGACGCCTCCGGCGCCCGCACGGTGCACGTGTACGCCCGCGCCGAGAGCCTGCCCGCCGACGACCCCTGGACCCTGCACGCCTCCGGCCTCCTCACCGACGGCACCGGCACCCCGGGCACCCGCCTGGACGCCTGGCCGCCCGAGGACGCCGAACCCCTCGACACCGCGGGCCTGTACGAGCGGCACGCCGCCGCCGGACTGGAGTACGGGCCTGGCTTCCAGGCCCTGACCGCGGCCTGGCGGCTGGGCGAGGAGGTGTACGCCGAGGTGCGGCTGCCCGAGCGGCCCGCCGCCGACGCCCCCCGCTTCGGCCTGCACCCGGCCGCCTTCGACGCGGCCCTGCACTCCCTGGCCCTGCTCGGCGACGGGTCCGCCGACGACACCGCCCGCCTGCCCTTCATGTTCGCGGGCGTCACCCTGCACGCCGTCGGCGCCTCCGTGCTGCGCGCCCGCCTGGTGCCCACCGGCCCGCACGCCTTCGCCGTCGACCTCGCCGACGCCACCGGCGCCCCCGTCGCCACGGTCGCCTCCCTCGCCTCCCGCCCGCTCACCCACCTGCGCGATGCCCGCGCCACCGGCGCTGACGCCCTGTTCACCCTCGACTGGCAGCCCCTGCCCCTGGCCGCCGACGCCCCCGACGCCGGGCACCGGGTGCTGCGCACCGTCCCGGGCACGGACGCCACCGCCGTACGGGAGGCGCTGCACACCGCCCTCGCGGCCCTCCAGGACGACGACCCGCGCCCGCTCGCCGTCGTCACCGAGGGCGCGGTGAGCGTTGCCGGGGAGGACGTCCCGGACCTGGCCGGGGCGGCCGTGTGGGGCCTGGTGCGATCCGCGCAGACGGAGCACCCGGACCGGTTCCTGCTGCTCGACCTGGAGCCGGGCACGGACGCCGGAGCCGTCCTGCCCGCCGCCCTCGCCTCCGGCGAACCGCAGCTCGCGGTGCGCGCCGGCACCGCCCGGGCCGCCCGCCTGGTCCGCGCCGACGTCCCGGCGGGAGCGCCCGGGTTCGCCCCCGACCCCGAGGGCACCGTGCTGCTGACCGGCGCCACCGGCGGCCTCGGACCGGTGCTCGCCCGCCACCTGGTCACCGCCCACGGCGTCCGCCGCCTCGCGCTGCTCAGCCGGTCCGGCGACGCCGGTGAACTGGTCGCCGAACTCGCCGGCCTGGGCGCCACGGCGACCGCCCACGCCTGCGACGTCGCCGACCGGGACGCCCTCGCCGCCGTCGTGGCCGGCCTCCCGGCCGCGCATCCGCTCACCGCCGTCGTCCACGCCGCGGGCGTCCTCGACGACGGCGTGGTCTCCTCGCTCACCCCCGAACGCATCGACACGGTCCTCGCGCCGAAGGCGATCGGCGCCCTCCACCTGCACGAACTCGCCGGGGACGGCACGGCGTTCGTGCTGTTCTCCTCGGTCGCCGGCACCGTCGGCGCCCCGGGACAGGGCAACTACGCCGCCGCCAACGCCCTCCTGGACGCGCTCGCCGCCCACCGCCACGCCCAGGGCGCGCCCGCGCTGTCGCTGGCGTGGGGGCCGTGGGCCCCGGACGGCGGCATGACCGGCTCCCTCGACGAGAGCGACCGCGCCCGCATGACGCGCGGCGGCATGACCGCGCTGACGGCCGAGGAGGGCACCGCCCTGTTCGACCTGGCCGTGCGCGCCGGCCGGCCCGCCCTGGCACCCGTACGCCTCGACCTGCCCGCGCTGCGCGCCCAGGGCGGCGCGGTCGCACCCGTCCTGCGCGCGCTGGCGGGCCGCCCGGTGCGCCGGGCGGCCGCCGCCGAGGGCACCGGCACCGGCCTCGCCGCGCGCCTGGCCGCCCTGGGCGACGAGGAACGCGCCCAGGCGCTGCTGGACACCGTCCGCGGCCACGTCGCCGCCGTGCTCGGGCACGCCCGCCCGGACACCGTCGAGACCGACCGGGCCTTCAAGGAACTCGGCTTCGACTCGCTCGCCGCGATCGAGCTGCGCAACGCGCTCTCCGCCGAACTGGACCAGCGGCTCAGCGCCACCCTCGTCTTCGACCACCCCTCGCCCGAGGCGCTCGCCGCCCACCTCGCCACCCTGGTCGGCGGCGCCCGCACCGCACCGCGCGGGACCGGCCGGCGCGGCGGCACGGCGCGCGCGGACGAGCCGCTGGCGATCGTCGGCCTGGCCTGCCGCTACCCCGGCGACGTCCGCACCCCCGAGGACCTGTGGCGGCTGGTCGCCGACGGCACCGACGCCATCACCGCGTTCCCGGGCAACCGCGGCTGGGACGTGGACCGCATCGTCGACCCGGCCCGGCAGCGCCCCGACACCTCCTACGTCGGCGAGGGCGGGTTCCTGCACGACGCGGGCGCGTTCGACGCCCCCTTCTTCGGCATCAGCCCCAAGGAAGCCCTCGTCATGGACCCGCAGCAGCGGCTGCTGCTGGAGACGTCCTGGGAGGCGCTGGAGAGCGCGGGCATCGACCCGCAGGCCCTCAAGGGCAGCCGCACCGGCGTGTTCGCCGGTGTCCAGTACCACGACTACTTCGGCAGCTTCGGCTCCGGCAGCATCATCTCCGGCCGGGTCGCCTACACCCTCGGCCTGGAGGGGCCGTCGCTGTCCGTCGACACCGCCTGCTCCTCCTCCCTGGTGGCGCTGCACCTGGCCGCCCAGTCGCTGCGGCAGGGCGAGTCCTCCCTCGCCCTGGTCGGCGGCGTGGCGGTCATGGCCACCCCGGAGACGTTCATCGAGTTCAGCCGGCAGGGGGCGCTCGCCGCCGACGCCCGCACCCGGGCCTTCGCCGACGCGGCGGGCGGCACCGTGTGGGGCGAGGGCGTCGGCGTCCTGGTCGTGGAACGGCTCTCCGACGCCCGCCGCAACGGCCACGAGGTCCTCGCCGTCGTCCGCGGCACCGCCGTGAACCAGGACGGCGCCTCCAACGGCCTGACCGCCCCGAACGGCCCCTCCCAGGAACGCGTCATCCTCGAAGCCCTGGAGAATGCCCGCCTCACCACCGCCGACGTGGACGTGGTCGAGGCGCACGGCACCGGCACGACGCTGGGCGACCCGATCGAGGCGCAGGCGCTGCTCGCCACCTACGGGCAGGACCGGCCGGCCGACGCCCCGCTGTGGCTCGGCTCGGTGAAGTCCAACATCGGGCACACCCAGGCCGCCGCCGGCGTCGCCGGCGTCATCAAGATGGTCATGGCGATGCGGCACGGCGCGCTGCCCCGGACCCTGCACGTCGACCAGCCCTCCACCAAGGTCGACTGGGACGCCGGGAACGTGCGCCTGCTGACCGAGCAGCGGGACTGGCCGCGGGCGGACCGCCCGCGCCGGGCCGGCGTCTCCTCGTTCGGCATCAGCGGCACCAACGCCCACGTCATCCTCGAACAGGCCCCGCCCGCCCCGGCCGAGCCCCCGCGCGAGCGCCCCGCGGGCCTCGCCGTGCCGTGGCTGCTCACCGCCCGGACGCCCGCCGCGCTCGCCGGGCAGGCCGCGGCCCTCCTCGGCCACCTCGACACGCACCCCGGCCTCGACCCGTCCGACATCGGCTGGACGCTGGCCACCGCCCGCGCCCGCTTCCCGCAGCGCGCCTCGATCACCGGCGCGGGCCCGGCCGAACTGCGCGGCGCGCTGGCCGCGCTGGCCGACGGCACCACCGCCCGCACCCTCGCCGAGGGCACCGCGGCCGGCCGCGCCCGGCCCGTGTTCGTCTTCCCCGGCCAGGGCTCCCAGTGGTCCGGGATGGCCACCCGGCTGCTGGACGAGTCCCCGGTGTTCGCCGCGCGCATGGCCGACTGCGCCGCCGCGCTCGCGCCGTACACCGACTGGGACTTCGCCGCCGAGCTGCGCGGGGAACTGGACCGCGTGGACGTCGTCCAGCCCCTGCTGTGGGCCGTGATGGTCTCGCTCGCGCACACCTGGAGCGCGTACGGCGTCGTCCCCGCCGCCGTCATCGGCCACTCCCAGGGCGAGATCGCCGCCGCCTGCGCGGTCGGCGCCCTGTCCCTGGCGGACGGCGCCCGGGTCGTCGCGCTGCGCTCGCAGGCCATCGCCGAACTCCTCTCCGGCTCCGGCGGCATGATGTCGGTCGGCGAGGGCGCCGACGCGGTCCGCGCCCGGCTCGCCACCTGGGACGGCCGGCTCTCGGTCGCCGCCGTCAACGGCGCCGCCTCCACGGTGGTGTCCGGCGACTCCGACGCCCTCGACGAACTCCTCGCCGCGCTGCGGCGGGAGAAGGTCCGCGCCAAGCGGCTGCCCGTGGACTACGCCTCCCACAGCGCCCACGTCGAGACCCTGCGCGAACGGCTCGCGGAGGTCCTCGCCGGCATCGAACCGCGCGCCACCCGGGTGCCGTTCTACTCCACCGTCACCGGCGGCCCGCTCGACACCACCGAACTCGACGCCGGGTACTGGTACACCAACCTGCGCGGCACCGTGCTGTTCGAGCAGGCGGTGCGCGCCGCCGTCGCCGACGGCCACCAGCTGTTCATCGAGTCCAGCCCGCACCCGGTGCTGACCGTCGGCATCCAGGAGACCGACGACGCGGTGGCCGCCGTGGGCTCCCTGCGCCGGGACGACGGCGGCCGGGACCGGCTGCTGTCCTCCCTCGGCGAGGCGTTCACCCGGGGCGCGGACGTCGACTGGGCCGCCGTCGCCGAGGGCCACCGCCCGCGCCGCGTGCCGCTGCCCGGCTACGCCTTCCAGCGCGAGTGGTACTGGCTCGACTCCACCGCGACCGGCGCCGACGTCACCTCCGCCGGCCTCGACCCCACCGACCACGCCCTGCTCGGCGCGGCGATGGTACGCGCGGACAGCGAGGGCGCCGTCCTGACCGGGCGGCTCTCGCCGGGCACCCAGACCTGGCTCGCGGACCACCGGGTCGGCGGCCGGCTCCTCTTCCCCGGCACCGGCCACCTGGAGCTCGCGCTGCGCGCCGGCGACCAGGTCGGCTGCGGCGACCTCGCCGAACTCACCCTGCACGCCCCGCTGGTGCTGCCCGATCACGGCGCCGTCCAGCTCCAGGTCACCGTCGGCGCACCCGAGGGGGCGACCCGGCCGGTCACCGTCTGGTCGCGCCCGGAGAGCCCCGACGAGGAACTGCCGTGGACCCGGCACGCCGACGGACTGCTCGCGCCGACCGGCACCCTCCCGGTGGCCGCCGACCCGCTCACCGCCTGGCCGCCGCGGGACGCCGAGCCCGTACCGCTGGACGGCCTGTACGACGAACTCGCCGCCCTCGGCCTCGGCTACGGGCCGCTGTTCCAGGGCCTGCGGGCCGCCTGGCGCGCCGAGGACGGCCTGTACGCGGAGGTCGCCACCGAGGCGGCGCCCGACGGCTTCGGGCTGCATCCGGCGCTGTCGGACGCGGCCCTGCACACCGTCGGCCTCACCGACGCGGCGGGCGACGAGGCCCTGCTGCCCTTCGCCTGGTCCGGGGTACGGCTGCACGCCACCGGCGCGACCGCGCTGCGCGTGCGCGTCCGGCCCACCGGCGAGGGCACCGTCTCCCTCACCCTCGCCGACCCCACGGGCGCGCCCGTCGCCACCGTCGAGTCGCTCACCCTGCGCCCGCTGCGGACCGAAGTCCTCCAGGAGGCGGCACGGCCGGCCCGCGCGGGCGCGCTGTACCGGGTCGACTGGGTGCCGGCGCCCGCGGCCACCGCCACGGCCGCCGCCGGGGCACCGGACGTGCTGCGGGCCCCGGCCGGGGTGAGCGCCGCCGAGGCCCGGGCGGCCGTCGACGCGGTCCTGGCCGGGCTGCGCGACCGGCTCGCCGACGACGACCGCACGCTCGTCGTGGTCACCGGCACCGACCCGGCGGGCGCCGCGGTCGGCGGCCTGGTGCGCTCGGCCCAGTCCGAGAACCCCGGCCGCGTCGTCCTCGTCGAGGCCGAGGCCCCGCAGGAGCCCGCCGCCGAGCGGCTCGCCGAGGCGGTCGCCACCGGCGAACCCCACCTCGCCCTGCGGGACGGCGCCTGGCTGGTGCCCCGGCTGACCCGCGTCCCCGCCGAGGAGACGGCCCCGGCCCCCGGCACCGGCGAGCCCGGCACCGCCGAGTCCGGCACCGGTGGCCTGGGCGCCGGTACCGTCCTGCTCACCGGCGCCACCGGCGCCCTCGGCCGGATCGTCGCCCGGCACCTGGTCACCGAGCGGAACGTCCGGCACCTGCTGCTGGTCAGCCGCGGCGGTGCCGGCGCCGACCTGGTCGACGAACTCACCGCGCTGGGCGCCGAGGTGACCAGCGCCGCCTGCGACGTCGCCGACCGCGCCGCGCTCGCCGCCGTCCTGGCCGCCGTACCGGCCGACCGGCCGCTGACCGCCGTGCTGCACGCCGCCGGCGTCCTCGCCGACGGCGTGCTCGCCTCCCTGACCCCGGAGCGCCTCGACACGGTGTTCCGGCCGAAGGCCGACGCCGCCTGGAACCTGCACGAACTCACCGCGGACCTCGGCCTGTCGGCGTTCGTGCTGTTCTCCTCGTCCGCCGCCACCCTCGGCTCGCCGGGCCAGGCCAACTACGCCGCCGCCAACGCCTACCTGGACGCGCTCGCCGTGCACCGCCGCGCCCTCGGACTGCCCGCGCACTCGCTCGCCTGGGGCCTGTGGGCACAGGCCGGCGGCATGACCGGCACCCTCGACGCCACGGATCTCACCCGCATCGCCCGCGGCGGTGTCGCCCCCCTGGAGACCGAGGAGGGCGTCGCCCTGTTCGACGCCGCCCTGCGCACCGCCGCCCCCGCCGTCCTGCCGGTGAAACTGGACCAGGCCGCCCTGCGCGCGCAGGGCGCGGAACTGGCACCGCTGTTCCGCGCCCTCGTCCCGGTACGCCGCACCGGCGCGGCCACCGCGGCGGGCGGGGCCGGCGGCGCCGACGCGCTGCGCGACCGGCTCGCCGGGCTGCTGGAGGCCGAGCGCGAGCCGTTCCTCACCGAACTCGTGCAGAGCCACGTGGCGACCATCCTCGGCTACCGCTCCGCGCAGGACGTCGGCCGCACCCTGGCCTTCCGGGAACTCGGCTTCGACTCCCTGGCCGCCGTGGAACTGCGCAACCGGCTCACCGCGGCGACCGGCCTGCGCCTGCCCGCCACCCTCGTGTTCGACCACCCCACGCCCGCCCGACTCGCCCGGCACCTGCTCGGCGAACTCACCGGCACCCTCGCCGCCGCGCCCGCCCCCGCCACCGCCCGGCGGGGCGCCGCCGACGAACCGATCGCGGTCATCGGCATCGGCTGCCGCTTCCCCGGCGGCATCGCCTCGCCGGAGGACCTGTGGCGGCTGGTGGCCGAAGGCCGCGACGCCGTCGGCGAGTTCCCGGACGACCGCGGCTGGGACGTCGACGGCCTGTACGACCCGACGCTGGACCGGCCCGGCACCAGCTACACCCGCAACGGCGCCTTCCTCCACGACGCCGCCGACTTCGACCCCGCCTTCTTCGCCATGGACGACGAGGAGGCCGAGGTCACCGACCCCCAGCAGCGACTGCTGCTGGAGACCTCCTGGGAGGCGCTGGAACGCGCCTCCATCGACCCCGCGACCCTGCGCGGCTCCGACACCGGCGTCTTCGCGGGCGTCATGTACCACGACTACTTCGGCAGCTTCGGCTCCGGCAGCGTGGTCTCCGGCCGCGTCGCCTACACCCTCGGCCTGGAGGGGCCGACGCTCTCCGTCGACACGGCCTGCTCCTCCTCCCTCGTGGCGCTGCACCTGGCCGCCCAGTCGCTGCGCCAGGGCGACTGCTCCCTGGCGCTGGCCGGGGGAGTGACCGTCATGGCCACCCCGGGCACCTTCGTGGAGTTCAGCCGGCACCGGGGCCTGTCCCGGGACGGCCGCTGCAAGCCCTTCGCGGACGCGGCCGACGGCACCGGCTTCGGCGAGGGCGCCGGCGTCCTGCTCCTGGAACGGCTCTCCGACGCCCGCCGCAACGGCCGCCGGATCCTCGCCGTGCTGCGCGGCACCGCCGTCAACCAGGACGGCGCCTCCAACGGCATCAGCGCCCCCAACGGCCCCGCCCAGCAGCGGGTCGTCCGCCGCGCCCTGGAGGCGGCCGGGGTCCGGGCGGCCGACGTCGACGTGGTCGAGGCCCACGGCACCGGCACCACCCTCGGCGACCCCATCGAGGCCCAGGCGCTGATCGCCACCTACGGCGCCGAGCACACCGAGGACGACCCGCTGTGGCTCGGCTCGGTCAAGTCCAACCTCGGCCACACCCAGGCAGCCGCGGGCGTGGCAGGCGTCATCAAGATGGTCGAGGCCCTGCGCCACGAGACCCTGCCCGCCAGCCTCGGCATCGACCGCCCCTCCCGGCACGTGGAGTGGGAGGGCGCGGGCGTCCGCCTGCTCACCGAGAACCGCCCCTGGCCCGACCGGGGCCGCCCGCGCCGCGCGGGCGTCTCCTCCTTCGGCATCTCCGGCACCAACGCCCATGTGATCATCGAGGCCCCGCCGGCCGCGGAACCCGCCGGGCCGACCGGCGCCCCCGCGACCGGCACGGTGCCGCTCCTGCTCTCCGGCCACACCCCGGACGCCCTGCGCGCCCAGGCCGCCCGGCTGCTGGAGCACCTGTCCGCCACCCCGGACCCGGACCCGCACCGCCTCGCCGGCGCGCTGGCCCACGCCCGCACCCGGCTCGGCCACCGCGCCGCCGTCCTCGGCCGCACCCCCGGCGAACTGGCCGCGGGCCTCCGCGCCGTGGCCGAGGGCCGCACGCCCGGCGGCGGCGCCCTCGGCAGCGCCACCGACGGCCGGCTCGCGTTCCTCTTCTCCGGCCAGGGCTCGCAGCTGCCGGGCATGGGCACCGGCCTCGCCGCCGCGTTCCCCGCCTTCGCCGCCGCCCTCGACGAGGTCCGCGCCCACCTGGACCCGCTGCTCGGCCGCCCGCTCGCCGAGGTCCTGGACTCCGCCGAGCTGCTGGAGCGCACCGAGTACACCCAGCCCGCCCTGTTCGCCGTGGAAGTGGCCCTGTACCGGCTGCTGGAGTCCCTCGGCGTCCGCCCCGACCTGCTCGCCGGGCACTCCGTCGGCGAATTCGCCGCCGCCCACGTCGCGGGCGTCCTCGGCCTGGCCGACGCCTGCGCCCTCGTCGCCGCCCGGGGACGGCTGATGCAGGCCCTGCCCGAGGGCGGCGCGATGATCGCCGTACGCGCCGCCGAGGACGAGGTCGCGCCCCTGCTGCGCGACGGCGTCGGGATCGCCGCCGTCAACGGGCCCGCGTCCGTCGTCGTCTCGGGCCCCGCCGGACCGGCCCGCGCGCTCGCCGCCCGCTTCGAGCGCACCAAGGAGCTGGCCGTCAGCCACGCCTTCCACTCGGCGCTGATGGAGCCGATGCTGGAGGAGTTCCACGAGATCGCCGCGTCCGTGTCGTACGGCACGCCGCGCATCCCGCTGGTGTCCACCCTGACCGGCGCCCCGGCCGCCCCCGACGAGCTGTCCACGCCCGGCTACTGGGTGCGGCACGCCCGTGCGGCCGTCCGGTTCGCCGACGCCGTCACCGCCCTGCACGAGGCCGGCACCCGGCACTTCGCCGAGGTCGGCCCGGGCGGCGCCCTGACCGCCGCGGCCGGCGAGTGCCTGCCCGACGGCACGGCCGTCGTACCGCTGCTGCGCAAGGACCGCGAGGAGACCGAGGCCCTGCTCACCGGGCTCGCCACCCTCCACGTGCACGGCCGCCCCGTCGACTGGACGCCCCTGCTGCCCCACCGCGACGGATCGGACCTGCCCACCTACGCCTTCCAGCGCGCCCGCTACTGGACGACCGGCGACCCGGCGCCGTCCCGGCCGGCCGCCGGCCACCCGCTGCTCGGCACCGCCGTCGAACTCGCCGACGCCGACGGCACCCTCTACACCGGCCGGCTCTCGCTCACCGAGCAGCCGTGGCTGGCCGACCACGCCGTGGGCGGTGTGCCGCTGCTGCCGGGCACGGCCTTCGCCGAGATGGCCCTGGCCGCCGGGGCCCCCGTCGGCTGCGGCACGGTGGAGGACCTGACCGTCACCGCACCGCTGGTGCTGCCCGAGGACGGCGCCGTCCGCCTCCAGTGCACGGTCGGCGAGCCCGACGCGACCGGCGCCCGCGCCTTCCGCGTGTACGCCGCCGGGTCCGACGGCGACCCGTGGACCACCCACGCCACCGCCCTGCTGCGCCCCGACGACGCGGAGCCCGCCCCCGACCTCACCGCCTGGCCGCCGCCGGGCGCCCACCCGGCCGACCTGGACGGCGTCTACGAGCGGCTGGCCGAGCTGGGCGCCGAGTACGGCCCCCGCTTCCAGGGCCTGCGCGCGGCCTGGCTGCACGGCGACACCGTGTACGCCGAGGTCGCCGTCCCCGCCGACACCGCCGGCTACGGCCTGCACCCGGCCCTGTTCGACGCCGCGCTGCACGCCATCGGGCTGCGCACGGGTGCCGAGGAGCGCCTGGCCCTGCCGTTCGCCTGGGACGGGGTGCGGCTGTACGAACGGGGCGCGTCCGCCCTGCGGGTGCGGATCGCCCCGGCAGGCAGCGGCGCGGTACGCGTCGAGGCCGCCGACGCCACCGGCCGGCCGGTGGCACGCGTGGCGTCGCTGACGCTGCGCGAGGTGGACCCGGAGCGGATCGCCGCGGCCGCCGCGGGCGGACACGACGACCTGTTCGCCCTCGACTGGCTGCCCCTCGCGGTGCCCGCGGCCCCGCAGGCCGGACGGTGGACCGTGCTCGGCCCCGGCCGCGAGGAGCTGGCCGGCGCCCTGGCCGGCGAGGTCGCGGAGGTCGGCGTCGCCGACGACCTCACCGAGGCCGCCGCACAGCACCCCGACACCCTGCTCCTGGTGCACGCCGGCGGGGCCGGCCCGGACGCGGTACGGGCGGGCGCCGGCGCGCTGCTCACCCGCGTCCAGGACTGGCTGGCCGACACCCGGTTCGCCGACACCACCCTGGTCGTGGCCACACGGGGCGCGAACGGTCCCGGGGACGTCACCGACCCCGGTGCCGCCACCGCGTGGGGCCTGATCCGCTCCGCCCAGTCCGAACACCCCGACCGCCTGGTCCTCGTCGACCTGGACGCCTCGGACGCCTCCCGGCGCCTGCTGCCGTCCGCGGTCGCCTCCGGTGAACCCCAGCTCGCGCTGCGGGACGGCGCGGTGAGCGTCCCCCGGCTGGTGCGCGCCCCGCGGCTGGCCGAGCGGACCCCGGCCGGTCTCTCCGGCGCTGTCCTCGTCACCGGCGGCACCGGCGCCCTGGGTCGGCTGGTCGCCCGGCACCTGGTCACCGCGCACGGCGCGGAGCGGCTGGTGCTGCTGAGCCGGAGCGGGCCCGCGGCACCGGGCGCCGACGAGCTGCGCGGGGAACTGACGGCGCTCGGCGCACAGGTCACCGTCGTCGCCTGCGACGCCGCCGACCGCACCGCCCTCGCCCGGGTCCTGGACGAGCACCCGGTCTCCGCCGTCGTGCACACCGCGGGCGTCCTCGCCGACGCCGTGCTGACCTCGCTCACCCCCGAGCGGCTGGACGCGGTGCTGCGGCCAAAGCTGGACGCCGCCTGGAACCTGCACGAACTGACCCGCGAACGGCCCCTGACGGCGTTCGTGCTGTTCTCCTCCGCGGCCGGCCTGCTCGGCAGCCCCGGCCAGTCCGGCTACGCCGCGGGCAACACGTTCCTCGACGCGCTCGCCGCGCACCGCCGCTCGCTCGGCCTGCCCGCGGTCTCGCTCGCCTGGGGCGCCTGGGCGGGCAGCGGCGGCATGGCCGACCGGCTCGCCGGCACCGACGCCCGCCGCATGGCCGCCGGCGGCGTGCTCCCGCTGGACGCGGAGGCCGGACTCGCCCTGTTCGACGCGGCGGCCGGCCGCGCCGAGCCGGTCCTGCTGCCGGCCCGGCTCGACCTCGCCCCCCGCGAGGCCGCCCGCGTCGCCCCGCTGCTGCGCTCCCTGGTGCGGGCACCGCGCCGCGGCGGGCCCGGTGCGCCGGCCGCCGCCTCGGCCCTGCGCCGGGAACTGGCCGGACTCGCGGCCGAGGAGCGCGGCGCACGACTGCTGGAACTGGTCCGGGACGAGGCCCGGTCGGTGCTCGGCACCGAGCAGTTCGACGACGAACTGCCCTTCAAGGACCTCGGTTTCGACTCGCTGACCGCCGTCGAGTTCCGCAACCGGCTCAACGCGGCCACCGGCCTGCGGCTGACCGCCACGCTCGTCTTCGACCACCCGACACCGGGCGCGCTCGCCGGCCACCTCGCCGCCGAGCTGGCCCCGCGCACCCCCGGCGGCGCCCCGCGCGCCGACGAGGACGACACCGTCCGGACGGCGCTCGCCGCCATCCCGGTGGCCCGGCTCCGCGACGCAGGCCTGCTGGACGGGCTGCTGGAACTCGCCGGACTGCGGCCCGCGCCGGAGCCGGCGGAACCCGGCGGCCCCGGCCCCGCGCCGATCGACACGATGGACGCCGAGAGCCTGATCAGCATGGCCCTCGACGATCTCGTCGAGGACGACGACGCCCTGTGACGACGCCCGCGACTCCCGCGACGCCCGCGACAAGGAAGAGGACCATGGCCGAGTCCGAGAAGCCGGACACCAGGATGGTCGAGGCGCTGCGCGCCTCGCTGAAGGAGATCGAGCGGCTGCGGGAACGCAACCGCGCGCTGACCGCCGCCGCCCGGGAGCCGGTCGCGATCGTCGGCATGGCCTGCCGCTACCCGGGCGGTGTCCGCTCCCCGGAGGACCTGTGGCGCCTGGTCGCGGACGGCCGGGAGGGCATCACCGCCTTCCCCGACGACCGCGGTTGGGACCCGGACCTGTACGACCCGACCCCGGGCGTCCCCGGCCGCTCCTACACCCGCGAAGGCGGATTCCTGCACGACGCGGGCGAGTTCGACGCCGCCTTCTTCGGCATCGCCCCGAGCGAGGCCCTCTACATGGACCCGCAGCAGCGGCTGCTGCTCGAAGGGGCCTGGGAGGCGCTGGAGGACGCCGGCATCGACCCCGCCTCGCTGCGCGGCAGCCGCACCGGTGTCTTCGCCGGCGTCATGTACCACGACTACTTCGGCAGCTTCGGCTCCGGCAGCATCGTCTCCGGCCGGGTCGCCTACGCGCTCGGCCTGGAGGGCCCGACCCTCAGCGTCGACACCGCCTGCTCCTCGTCGCTCGTCACACTGCACCTGGCCGCGCAGGCACTGCGGCAGGGCGAGTGCACGCTGGCGCTGGCCGGGGGAGTGACGGTCATGGCGTCGCCGGGCACCTACGTCGAGTTCAGCCGGCAGGGCGCCCTCTCCGCGGACGGCCGCTGCCGCTCCTTCGCCGAGGACGCGGACGGCACCGGCTTCTCCGAGGGACTGGGCGTCCTCGTCCTGGAGCGGTTGTCGGACGCGCGGCGTCTGGGGCATCCGGTGCTGGCGGTGGTGCGGGGTTCGGCGGTGAACCAGGACGGTGCGTCGAACGGGTTGACGGCGCCGAACGGTCCGTCGCAGCAGCGGGTGATCCGGCAGGCGTTGTCGGCGGCGCGGTTGTCGGCGGTGGACGTGGACGTGGTGGAGGCGCACGGGACGGGGACGACGCTGGGTGATCCGATCGAGGCGCAGGCGCTGCTGGCGACGTATGGTCAGGACCGGGCGCCGGATGCGCCGTTGTGGCTGGGGTCGGTGAAGTCGAACATCGGTCATACGCAGGCGGCGGCGGGTGTGGCGGGTGTGATCAAGATGGTGCTGGCGATGCGGCACGGTGTGCTGCCGCGGACGCTGCACGTGGACCGGCCGTCGTCCCGGGTGGACTGGGAGGCGGGCCAGGTGCGTCTGCTGACGGAGGAGCGGGAGTGGCCCGCCACGGACCGTCCGCGGCGCGCCGGGATCTCCTCGTTCGGCATCAGCGGCACCAACGCGCACACCGTCATCGAGGAACCGCCCGCGCGGGACCGGCCGCCGGCGGACGCCGCCGAGCCCGACGCCCCGGCCGTCGTGTGGCCGCTGTCCGCCCGGTCCGCCCAGGCCCTCCCCGCGCAGGCCGAGCGCCTGCACGCGTTCCTGGCCGACCGGCCCGGACTGCACCCGGCGGCCGTCGCCCGCGCCCTCGGCACCCGGCGCACCGCCTTCGCCCACCGCGCCGCCGTCACCGGCACCGGCCGCGACGAACTCCTGGCCGGCCTGCGCGCCCTCGCCTCCGGGGCGCCCGGCGCGACGGCCGTGACCGGCCGGGCGCGGCCCGGGACCCGCACCGCGTTCCTGTTCACCGGACAGGGCGCCCAGCGCCTCGGCATGGGCCTCGAACTGCGCGCCCGATACCCGGTGTTCGCCGCCGCCTTCGACGCCGTCGCCGACCGCGTCGGCCTGAACCTGGCCGGGGTGCTCGCGGGTGACGACGCCGACGCGGTGCACCGCACGCGGTACGCGCAGACCGCCCTGTTCGCCTACGAGGTCGCCCTGTTCCGGCTGCTGGAGTCCTTCGGCGTGAGGCCCGACGTGCTGGCCGGGCACTCCGTGGGGGAACTCGCCGCCGCCCACGTCGCGGGCGTCCTCGACCTGGACGACGCCTGCACCCTGGTCGCCGCCCGCGGCCGGCTCATGCAGGAACTGCCCCAAGGCGGTGCGATGGTCGCCGTACAGGCCACCGAGGACGAGGTACGGCCGCTGCTCGACGGCCGCGTCGGGCTCGCCGCGGTCAACGGGCCGTCCGCCGTGGTGCTCTCGGGGGAGGAGGAGGCGGTGCTCGCCGCCGCCGGCGGGTTCGCGAAGACCAAGCGGCTCGCCGTCTCGCACGCCTTCCACTCGCCCCTGATGGACGGCATGCTCGACGAGTTCCGGTCCGTCGCCAAGAAACTGACCTATCATCAGCCCCGCATCCCGCTGGTGTCCGCCCTCACCGGCCGCCTCGCCGAGGCGGAGCGGCTGCGCGACCCCGGGCACTGGGTGCGGCACGTGCGGGAGACGGTCCGGTTCGCCGACGCCGTGTCCGCCCTCGCCGCCTGGGGCGCCGGCCGGTTCGTGGAACTCGGCCCCGACGCCGTCCTGACCGGTCTGGCCCGCGAGTGCGCGGAGACCGAGGGCGCCACCCTGGTCGCCCTCGGCCGGCGCCGCGGGAGCGAGGCCGTCACCCTCGCCTCGGGCCTCGCCCGGCTGTACACCGACGGCCTCGCCCCCGACTGGGCCGTCCTCTTCCCCGGTACGGCCCGTGCCGAACTGCCCACCTACGCCTTCCGGCGGCAGCGGTACTGGATCGACGCGGACGTGCCGCTGGGCGCCGTACCGCCCGCCGAGCCGGTGTCCGCCGCCCACGGCCCCGAGGAGAGCGCGTCCCTGCGGCAGCGGCTGGCCGGCGCCCCGCCGGCCGAGCAGGAGGCGCTGCTGACCGACGTCGTCCGGGCCCGGACCGCCGCCATCCTCGGCCACGCCGGACCGGAGGACGTCGAAGCCGACGCGCTCTTCCTGGAGATCGGCATGGACTCGGTCTCCGCGGCCGAGCTGCGCGCGGCCCTCGGCGACGCCGTGGGCACCACCCTGCCCGCCGCCGCCGTCTTCGACCACCGCACCCCGGCCGCCCTCGCCGCCGCCCTGCGCGAACGGATCGCCGCCGGCGCCGGTGAGCGGGGCGCCGACGACCGGGGCGCGGACGACCTCGCCTCGGTCAGCGCACTGGTGCGGCGCGCGGCGGCCGACGGGCGCATGGACCAGGCCGTCGACCTGCTGCGCACCGTCGCCGGGATCCTCCCCGGCTTCTCCTCGCTGGCCGAACTCGGCGACCTCGCCGACCCGGTGCGGCCGGCCCGGGGCGACGCCTCCCCGCGGCTCGTCTGCCTGCCCTCGCCGATGGCGCTCGGCGGCGCCCACCAGTACGCCCGGTTCGCCCGGCACTTCCAGGGCCGCCGCGACGTCCTGGTGCCCACGGTGCCCGGCTTCGGCCCCGGCGAACCACTGCCGCTCACCGTGGACGCGGTGGTCGAGGCGGTCGTCGAGGGCGTCCGCCGGGCCTGCCGGGACGGGCGGCCGTACGTGCTCGTCGGCTACTCCTCCGGCGGCCAGTTCGCCCACGCGGCGGCCGAGGTGCTGGAGAAGACCGGGCAGCCGGCCGCGGGGGTGGTGCTGCTGGACACCTATCTGCCCGGGGACGACGGCAAGGACGAGCTGTGGCGGCAGATGTTCGACGGCATGCTGGCCCGTGAGTCGTCCCTCGGCGGATTCGGAACCGCGCGCCTCGCCGCGATGAGCCGCTACAGCGACCTCATCCAGCACTGCCCGCCGGGCGCCCTCACGGCGCCGGTGCTGTTCGTCCGGCCCGAGGAGTCCTTCGCCACCGGCGCCGGGACGGACGACTGGCGGGCCGCCTGGCCCGCGGAGCACGAGCCGGTCGACGTACCCGGCACGCACTTCACGATCCTGGAGGACCGCGCGGAGTCCACCGCGGCGGCGATCGAGGCGTGGCTGCCCCGCCTGGCGGCCGGCTGACACCGGGCCGGCGAAGCGGCTCCCGCACGGGCGGATATCCGGCGCGAGCGGGAATCCGGCGGGCCGGGCCGTGCGGAACATGCCGCGGGACACGGCGGCCGAAAGGCCGTCCGTGCCCCGCGGCTTTGTTCACCTGGCGGCTTCGTTCACCTGGCGGCTTCGTGGAAATGCGCCGCCCATGCCTCGATATCACATCGGATACTGTCCGGATCGACACCTAATCGCAGCGAGATTTCGTCCGCCGCCAATTCCGGCTCCCAGTCGCTCCGCTGGAGCGCCAGCCACATCGTCGTGCCACGTGGACCGCACCGGTGCCGCCTGCCGGTACGCCGGCTGAACAGCTCCAGATATCCGTCGGGCCGGACCTGCGCGGTCAGCTCGGGGCCAGGCCTCCTGGTCATGCGACTTCCCATCTTCCGTGGATTCTTGCGACTCCTCGACGGTACCCGCCCGCAGGCCGCAGGGCACTGGTGCCAACCGATCTGCGGGAAGGGGAGTCAGATATTCGGACAGGGGTGGTATCCCTTATCCCGGCGGGGGAAGTTTTCGCCCCCTTGACGCGGCGGCCGCGGTGTTCACCGGGCGACTGCCGGAATCTGCCGTACCGGGGTGGAGAAACCTCTACCTCGAACCGGCCGGACAATGCCAATGTGCCGGGACCCGCACTGTTCCTAATGTGGACCGCAGACACCGCGCGGGAAGCGCGAGATCTCATAGGGGAGCCCCAGTGCACACTTCACAGGACCTCCGCCGGTCGGAGGCGGTACGGCTGGACGCCGTGTCGAAGACCTACGGCCGAGGCGACAGCCAGGTGGCCGCGCTCCGCGGGCTCACCGTGAGCTTCGCCGACGGCAGCTTCACCGCGGTGATGGGCCCGTCCGGGTCGGGCAAGAGCACCTTCCTGCACTGCGCCGCCGGACTGGTGCAGCCCACCTCCGGCACGGTCACCGTCGGCGGCACCGACCTCGCCGGCCTCGACGACACCCGGCTGACCAAGCTGCGCCGCGACCGCATCGGCTTCATCTTCCAGTCCTTCAACCTGCTGCCCGCGCTGACCGTCATGCAGAACATCACGCTGCCGCTGCAACTGGCCGGACAGCGGCCCGACCGGAACCTGATCCGCACCGTGGTCCAGCGCGTGGGCCTGGCCGAGCGGCTCGGCCACCTGCCGTCCGAGCTGTCCGGCGGCCAGCAGCAGCGCGTCGCCATCGCCCGCGCCCTGGTGACCCGGCCCGCCGTGGTCTTCGCCGACGAGCCGACCGGCGCCCTCGACACCCGCACCGCGGCCTCCGTGCTGGCGCTGCTGCGCGAGTCCGTGGACACCGCCCGCCAGACGCTGGTCATGGTCACCCACGACCCGGTGGCCGCCTCCTACGCCGACCGCGTGGTGTTCCTCGCCGACGGCGCCTTCGCCGGCGAACTGTACCGGCCGACGGCCGACGCGGTCGCCGCCCGCATGACCCGGCTCGGCGCCTGGGAGGACGACGGCCACCGGCAGTCCGCGACCCAGCACTCGGGAGGCGGGTACTGATGTGGCGCCTGGCACTGCGCACCCTGAAGTTCCGCAGGACGAGCTTCGTCGCGACCTTCCTCGCCATGTTTCTCGGCGCCGCCATCGTCATCGGCTGCGGCGGCCTGATGGAGACCGGCGTCCGGATGGCGGCCGACCCCCAGCGTCTGGCCGGCGCCCCGGTCGTCGTCACCGGTGAACAGAGCTACGGGGAAACCGCGCTGACGGAGCGTCACCGCATCGACCCCGCTCTGGTCGGCACGGTCGCCCGGGCCGACGGCGTGCGCGCCGCGGTACCCGACGTGTCCTTCCCGGCCACCGTCCTCAAGGACGGCGCGCCGCTGACCGGCAAGGCCGAGTCCTACGGCCACGGCTGGGCCGCCGCCCGGCTCACCCCCTATACCCTCGCCGCCGGTGCGTCCCCCGCCGCCGGCGGCGAGGTCGTCCTCGACTCGGAACTCGCGCGCCGCGCCGGCGCCCGTCCCGGGTCCACGGTCGACATCGTCGTCCAGGGCACCGCCCGCCGGTTCCGCGTCACCGGCACCGCCGAGCAGCGGGGCGGCCGCAACCCGGACGCCGCCGTGTTCTTCACCGACGACGAGGCCAGCGCCCTCGCCGGCGGCCGGATCGACTCCATCGGCGTCCTGCCCGCACCCGGCACCGGTACCGCCACCGTGGCGGACGCGGTGCGCGCCGCGGTCGGCGACCGCGCCGAGGTGCTCACCGGCGAGCGCCGCGGCCTGGCCGAGCTGCCCGGCACCCTCTCCAGCCGCCGCACCGTCGTCATCCTCGCGGCGGTCTTCGGCTCCTCCGTGGTGCTGATCGTGATGTTCGGCGTCGCCTCCACCCTCGGCCTTTCCCTCCAGCAGCGCGCCCGCGAGATGGCCCTGCTGCGCGCCGTCGGCTCGACCCCGCGGCAGCTGCGCCGGATGATCCTCACCGAGACCGCCGTCCTGTCGGTGGGCTCCGTCCTGCTGGCCCTGCTGCCCGGATACGCCATCGGCAGGATGCTGTTCGGCGTGCTGACGGCCAGCGGCGTGGTGTCGTCGGCCATCGTCTACCACGCCGGCTGGATGCCGATGGCCGTCGGAGCCGTCGTCACCGTGCTGGCCGCGGCCGGGGCCACCCGCTTCGCGGGCCGGCGCGCCGCCCGCACCGAACCGGTCGCCGCCCTGGCCGAAGCCACCGCCGGCACCCGCTGGTTCACCGTGCCCCGGCTGGTGCTGGCGCTGTTCTTCCTGGTCAACGGCATCGGCCTGGCCGTCGCCACCGCCACCGTGATGGAGGACGGCCCCACCCTGGCCAGCACCGCCGGACCCGCCTCCGTGCTGTTCTGCATCGGCCTCGCCCTGCTCGCCCCCGGCATCACCAAGGCCATGGTGGCGCTGCTGCGGCTGCCCGTGCGGGCCCTGTCCGGGCTGTCCGGTCAGCTCGCGCTGCGCAACGCCGCCACCGCCAACGTCCGCATGGCGGGCGCCGTCGCGCCGATCGTCCTGCTCATCGGCATCGCCACCGGCACCCTCTACATGCAGTCCACCGAGGACCACGTCTCCCGGACCTCCTACGACCGCAACATCCTCGCCGACTACGTCCTCGACTCCACGACCGGCGGTTTCGCCCCCGGCGTCGCCGGACAGGTGCGCGCCACGCCCGGTGTGGCCGCCGTCTCCGAGTTCGTCACCAGCCGCGGCTTCGTGGACCGCCCGGACGGCCCGGCCCAGGTCGACCTGCGCGGCGTCTCGGCCGACGGCGTGCGGCAGAGCCTCGACCTGCCGACCGTCGCCGGTTCCCTCACCCGCCTGCGCGGGGACACCGTGGCCCTGTCCGAGAAGAAGGCCGGCGCGTACGGCGTGGGGGTCGGCGACCGGCTGCCGATGCACCTCGGCGACGGCACCGCCGTACGCCCCGTCGTCGTGGCCCTGTACGCCGACAACCCCAAGCAGCCGTACCTGACGATGCCCGCGACGACCCTCGCCCCGCACACCGCCGACGGGCTGCCGCACCAGCTCCTGGTCCGCGCCGACCGGGGCGACGGCACCGAGGTCCACCGGCGCCTGGCCGCGCTGGCCGCCCGGCTGCCCGGCACCGAACTGGACGACAGCTCCTCCCTGGCGGGCCGGAACAACCAGATCCAGCAGATCCTGGTGTCCGCCAACTACACCATCGTCGCCATGATCGTCGGGTACGCCGCGATCACGGTCGTCAACACCCTGGTGTCGGTCACCCGGAAACGGCGGGCGGAGTTCGGCCTCCAGCGGCTGACCGGCGCGACTCGCGCCCAGGTGCTCGGCATGCTCACCGTCGAAGGCGTCCTGATCGCCGTCGTCGCCACCGTCCTCGGCACCCTCGCCTCCGCGACGACCATCGTCCCCTACAGCCTCGTCAAGAGCGACTCGTACCTGCCCTCCGGCTCCGTCGGCACCTACCTCGCGATCGTCGGCGGGTCGCTGGTCCTGGTGTTCGGCGCCACCCTGCTGCCGTCCTGGCGCGGCATGCGCGAACCCGCCGTGGACACGGTGAAGGCCACGTGACCGACCTCCTGACCGGGCCGCCCCCGCTCCCCCCGGGCGGGGGCGGCCCCGCTCCACGCGGCGCCCGGGAATGGGAGCATGAGGGCATGAAGACTGTGCCGGTCACCTGGCGCGGCCGCTTCGGCCGGGCCGCCTCGGACACCCTGGTCGGCGTGGCCCTCGCCACCGGAGCCCTGCTGTCGGTCGTCCTCTTCGTCACCACGGCCTACTTCGTCGGCATCTCCGTGATCGGCCTCGGCTTCCTCGCACTGCCGTACTGCACCCGGGCGGTGCGGTGGCTGTGCGACCTCAACCGGCGCGCGGCGGCCCGCTCCGGCGTCCCGGTGGAGCGGCCCTACCGGCCCGAACCGGAGGAGATCGAGCGGGACATCGTCGGCTGGATGCGCCGCTGCAAGTGGATCCTCGCCGACCCCGCGACCTGGCGGGACCTGCTGTGGCTGCTGCTCAACTGCGTGCTGGGCCTGGCCGGGTTCGTCCCGGCCGCCCTGCTGTACTACGCGGGGGAGGGGCTGTTCCTGGCCTGCGGCCTGTGGCGGCCCCTCGCGGAGGGCGGCGGGGGCCGCTGGTACGCGTTCGTCACGGTCGGCAGCTGGCCGGCCGCCCTGGCCGCGGCGCTGCTCGCCCTCGTCGTGCTCACCGGCTGGGTCCTCCTGAGCCCGCTGGTGCTCAGGGGCCACGCCTACTTCGTCCGCTTCCTGCTCGGCCCGACCCGGCGGTCCCGACTGGCCGAGCGGGTCCAGCAGTTGTCCGAGACCCGGTCCGGCGCGCTGGACATCCAGGCCGCCGAGCTGCGCCGCATCGAACGCGACCTGCACGACGGGGCGCAGGCCCGGCTAGTCAGCCTGGGTCTGCAACTCGGCGCCGTCGACCGGAAGATGGGCCAGGACCCGGAGGAGGCGCGGCGGCTGTTGCGGCAGGCGCGCACCTCCTCCGTGCAGGCGCTGCGCGAACTGCGCGACCTGGTCCACGGCATCCACCCGCCGGTCCTCGCGGAACGGGGTCTGGCCGATGCCCTGCGCGCGCTGGGCCTGGCCAGCCCGTTGCAGGTCACCGTGGTGGTGGACCTGCCCGGCAGACTGCCCGACCCGGTCGAGTCCGCCGTCTACTTCGCGGTCTCGGAACTGCTCGCCAACACCCTCAAGCACGCCGACGCCCGGCGGGTGGAGGTCGTCGCCTGGCGCGAGGAGGACGTGCTGCACGCCCGGGTCACCGACGACGGCCGCGGTGGCGCGGACGTGTCGGCCGGGAGCGGTCTGGAGGGCATCCGCCGCCGGCTGGCATCCTTTGACGGCGTCCTGGAGATCGACAGTCCTCCGGGCGGTCCGACCGTGATCGAGATGGAGCTGCCGTGCGCGTTGTCCTCGCCGAAGACCTCTTCCTCCTGAGGCAGGGGATCACCCAGCTGCTGGAGGCGTACGACTTCGAGGTGGCCGCCGCGGTCGACAACGGCGCGGACCTCGCCACCGCGCTCACCGAGCACCGCCCCGACGTGGCCATCGTCGACGTACGGCTGCCGCCCACCTTCACCACCGAGGGCCTCCAGGCCGCCCTGCGGGCCCGCCGGGAGCGGCCGGGCCTGCCGATCCTCGTCCTCTCCCAGCACGTCGAGCAGATGTACGCCCGCGAGCTGCTGGCCGACGGCACCGGCGGCATCGGCTACCTGCTGAAGGACAGCGTCCTCGACGACGAGCAGTTCATCGACGCCGTGCGCCGGGTCGCGGCCGGCGGAACGGCCATGGACCCGGCCGTGGTGGCCCAGCTGATGACCAGTCACGCCCGGGACGAACCGCTCGCCGCGCTCACCGCACGGGAGCGGGAGGTGCTGGAGCTGATGGCCGAGGGCTGCTCGAACACGGCGATCGCCCAGCGGCTCACGGTGACCGAGGGCGCGGCCGCGAAGCACATCTCCAACATCTTCACCAAGCTGATGCTGCCGCCGTCGAGCGACAGCAACCGCCGGGTGCTCGCGGTGCTGGCCTACCTCAACGCCTGAGCACCCCCGCTGGGGCGGGTAGGGGTGTCCGGACGCCCCCGCCGCCCGTGAGACTGCTGGGGCCCGCGCGCGCCCTGCGCCGCGCAGCCGCCGCCAGGAAGGGAACGCCCGCCCGATGACCGCCCTCGCCGAGCAAGACCGCCTCTGGATCCGCCGCTACGACCCCCGCCCGGACGCGGCGGCCAGGCTGGTGTGCCTGCCGCACGCGGGCGGCGCCGCATCCTTCTACCGGCCCGTGTCGGCGGGCATGCCGGCCTCCGTGGACGTGCTCGCCGTGCAGTACCCGGGGCGTCAGGACCGGCGCCACGAGCCGTGCGCCACCAGCATCGGCGAACTCGCCGACCAGGTCACCTCCGTCCTGCTGCCGTGGGCGGACCGGCCCCTGGTCCTCTTCGGCCACAGCATGGGCGCGACCCTCGGCTTCGAGGTCGCCCGGCGGCTGGAGCGGGACCACGGCGTCGTCCCGCGCGCCCTGGTCGCCTCCGCGCGCCGGGCCCCCTCCTGCCGGCGCCACGAGACCGTCCACCGGCGCGACGACGACGGGATCGTCGCGGAGATGCGGGAGCTGAGCGGCACCGACTCGGCGATCCTCGACGACGAGGAGCTGATCCGCATGGCACTGCCCGCGATCCGCGCGGACTACCGGGTGGCCGAGACCTACGTGTACGAGCCGGGCCCGAACCTGCGCTGCCCGATCGTCAGCCTGGTCGGCGACGACGACCCCAAGGTCACCGTGGAGGAGGCCCGCGCCTGGTCGCGCCACACGGACACCTCGTCCGAGTTCCACGTCTTCGCGGGCGGACACTTCTACCTGACCACCCATCAGAAGGCGGTCCTGGACCTGCTGGCGCGGAAGGCGGCCGAGGCGTGACGGCGGTCCTCGTCACCGGGTGCAGCAGCGGCATCGGCCTGGAGACCGCGCTGGCCTTCGCCCGGCGCGGCGACCGCGTGCACGCCTGCGTGCGCGACCCCGCACGGGCCGGCGAACTGCTGCGGCGGGCCCGCGCCGAGGACCTCACCCTCGACGTCCCCCGCCTGGACGTCACCGACGACGCCTCGGTCACCGCCGCCGTCACCGCGGTCCAGGACCGGCACGGGCCGGTCGACGTCCTGGTCAACAACGCCGGCGTCGACCGCACCGGGCCCGTCGAGACGATGGATCTGGACCAGGCGCGCGCCCTGCTGGAGACCAACTTCTGGGGCGCCCTGCGGGTGACCCGCGCGGTGCTGCCCCGGATGCGCGCCGCGGGCGGCGGGGTCGTCGTGAACGTCTCCTCCCTCGCCGGCCGCACGTTCGCCGTCCCGTACGGCGGGTTCTACGCGGCGAGCAAGGCGGCCCTGGGCGCGCTCAGCGAGGCCCTGGCGGCGGAGGTCCGGCCCTACGGCATCCGTGTGGTGTGCCTGGAGCCGGGCAGCTTCGCCTCCGCCATCCGGCGCGAGTCCGTCGCCGTCGAGGGAGATGAGCAGCCGTCCGCGTCCGGTCCGTACACCGCGGACCACGCCTGGCTGACGCGGTTCCTCGGCCGGGTCGCGGAGGGCGCCGCCGACTGCGCCGAGGCGGCCCGCGCGGTCGTCGCCGCCGCCGACGACCCCGGCACCCCGCTGCACACCCCGGTCGGCCAGGACGCCGAGGCGGCCCTGCGTCTCCTGGCCGGTGTCTCCTACGAGCAGTGGCTGCCCCGCTTCACGGAGCAGGCCGAGTCGCTGGCGGGACCGCGCCCCGCCGCCGGGCAGGACGGCTGAGCGGGGCGGGCCCGGCCGCCTGCCCCCGGATGCGGAAGCGATGGCTCCGCGGTTCCCGGGTCGTGCTCCGGACCGGCCGAGGCGTCAAGGAACGCCGGCGGGGGGTACGCGGTGCGGTACGCAAGGCGTTCGCGGAGTCCGGGAATGCCACGGGCTGGAAACCGCGCACCCGCTGGGTCTGGGCCGCACTGCCGGCGGCCCTCTGCGTCGCCCTGCCCGTCCTCGGCGCGGCGCTGAGGCCGGCCGGCCGGGAGGAGGGCCGCGCCGCCTTGGTGACGGGCGGCGTACTCGCCGGTCTCCGGGTCCTGGCGGGGCCGCCGCTCCGCCCGGTCGCCGCCGCCCGGCCCCGGCACTCCAAGGAGGGGGCGGACCCGGCGGACCGGGGCGAGCGCCTCACCTGACCTCCGCGGACGGGTCCGGCGACGCGCGCGGCGACGGCGGACGCCCCCGGGGGAACCCTCTCCCACGGGGGCGTCACGCCAGGCCGGCCGGGGTCAGCCGTCCACCCGGATCGACCGGGACGGGCACAGGTCGACGGCCTGGAGGACCTCCGCGCGCAGGGCCTCCGCGGGCTCCTCGCGCAGGACGAGGACGAGACCGTCGTCGTCCTGGTCGAACACCTCCGGGCTGAGGAGCGCGCACTGGCCGGAGCCCACGCACCGGTCGCGCTCGCTGCTGACACGCATGAGGGTGACTCCGTTCGGTTCGGCCGTCACCAGGTGACGGGGAGTTCGTAGACGCCGTAGACCATGGCGTCGTCCTTGAACCGCAGCTCCTCCGGCTCGGCCGCCAGCCGCAGGCCGGGGATGCGGCGCAGCAGCGTGCCGTAGACGGCCTCCAGCTCCACCCGGGCGAGGTTGGCGCCGATGCACTGGTGGATGCCGTAGCCGAAGGCCAGGTGGCTGCGGGCCTCCTTGCGGCGGATGTCGAGGGTGCCCGGGTCCGGGAAGACGGCCTCGTCGTGGTCGGCGGCGTTGTTCAGGGCGAGGATGCCCTCGCCGGCGCGGATCGTGACGTCGCCCACCTCGATGTCCTCCACCGCCACCCGGGCCGTGCCCGAGTCGGAGATGGAGAAGACGCGGAGCAGCTCCTCGACGGCGCCCGGCAGCAGCGCGGGGTCGGCCCGCAGCTCGGCCGTCTGCTCGGGGTGGCGCAGCAGCGCCAGCACCCCGAGGGCGATCATGTTGGCCGTCGTCTCGTGGCCCCCGACCAGCATCAGCCGGGCCATCGTCACCACGTCGGTGTGGTCGGCGACCTGCTCGGTACGGTTCTTCTCCAGGAATCGGCTGATCAGATCGTCGCCCGGCTCGCTCTCCTTGAGGGTGACGAGCTCGTCCAGGTACGCGTCCAGGGCCTGCACCGCGGCGCCGTACTCGGCCGGGCTCAGGTCGTGGTTCATCATCGCCGCCGACCACTCCTCGAACCGGGCATGGTCCTCGTAGGGGACGCCGAGCAGTTCGCAGATGACGAGGGACGGCACCGGCAGCGCGAGGGCGGTGACCAGGTCGACCGGGCCGCCCGCGGCCAGCATCGCGTCGATGTGCTCGTCCACGATCTGCTGGATGCGCGGGCGCAGCTCGCGCACCCGCCGGGCGGTGAACTCGGGGATGAGCATGCGCCGGTGGGCGGAGTGCTCGGGCGGGTCCATGTTGAGCATCATCAGGCGGACCTGCGCCAGCATCTCCTCGGGGATGTGGAACTGGTGCGGGTAGCCCGGCAGTTTGAGGTTGGAGCTCACCCGGCTGTCGCCCAGCACCTGCCGGACGTGCTCGTGCCGGGTGACCAGCCAGGTCGGCTTGCCGTTCACCTTCAGGGCGGCGCGCGCCACGGGGTTGTCGGCGCGCAGCTCGGCGTACTCGCGCGGCTCGCTGAACGGGCAGGTGCGCCGCATCGGGAACCGCTGGAGCGGCGACCCCGTCTCGGGCACGGCATCGGCGGACTGGGTCATGACTGCCTTTCGAACGGGGTCGGTGACGGAAGGGGACCGCGGGCGGCCGGAGCCGGGGCCGCCGTCACCAGGTGACGGGCAGCTCGTACAGACCCCAGACGATGGCGTCGTCCTTGAACCGCAGTTCCTCGACCGGGCCGGCCGGCCGCAGCGTCGGGACGCGGCGCAGCAGCGTCGAGTACACGACCTCCAGCTCCAGGCGCGCCAGGTTCTGGCCGATGCACTGGTGCACGCCGTACCCGAACGCCACGTGGCTGCGGGCCTCCCGCCGGACGTCCAGCCGGTCGGGGTCGGGGAAGACGCGCTCGTCGTGGTTGGCGGCGTTGTTCAGCGGCAGGATGCCCTCGCCGGCCCGGATGGTCACCCCGCCCAGCTCGATGTCCTCCATGGCGACCCGCGCGGTGCCGGCGTCGGAGATGGAGAAGAAGCGCAGCAGTTCCTCCACCGCCTTCGGCATCAGCTCCGGCTCCGCGCGCAGCGCGGCGAGCTGGTCGGGGTGCTCCAGCAGGGCCAGCACCCCGAGGGCGATCATGTTGGCGGTCGTCTCGTGCCCGGTGACGAGCATCAGCTTGGACATGCTGACGATGTCGGAGTGCTCCACCGCCGGTGTCCGCCGGTTGAACTCGATCAGCCGGCTGATCATGTCGTCGCCCGGCTCGCTCTCCTTGGCGGTGACCAGCCCGTCCACGTACCGGTCCAGCTCGTAGTGGGCCAGACCGCGGTCCTCCTCGCTGATGTCGTGGTTCATGATCGCCCACGCCCACTCCTCGAACCGGGCATGGTCCTCGTAGGGGACGCCGAGCAGTTCGCAGATGACGAGGGACGGCACCGGCAGCGCGAGGGCGGTGACCAGGTCGACCGGGCCGCCGTCGCCCTTGGCGAGCATCTGGTCGATCTGCTGGTCCACGATCTGCTGCACCCGGTCGCGCAGTTCGCGCATCCGGCGGACGCTGAACTCCGGGGCCAGCATGCGGCGCTGCACGGTGTGGTCCGGCGGGTCCATGGACAGGAAGGTCAGCGGCACCGCCTGGAGCACCTCCTCCGGCACCGGCACCTGGAGGGGGTACCCGGGCAGCTTCAGGTTCGCGCTCACCCGGTCGTCGCCCAGCAGCTTCTTGTACAGGTCGTGCCGGGTGACCAGCCAGGTGGGCTTGCCGTTGACCTTCAGCCGCGCCCGGGAGACCGGCTCGGACTCGCGCAGCCCCGCGTAGGCGGCCGGCGGGCTGAAGGGACAGGCCCGCCGCATCGGGAACTCCGGCGGCGCGGCCTCGTCGGCCGGTTCGGCAGGTGCAGTCATGGGGTCCTCTTCGCACGGGAGGGAACGGGGACGCGCCGGACCGGAAGCGGGTCCGGGCTCGGCGCCGGTGCGGCGCTGTCGGCCGTCCCCCCGCACGCTAGGCAGCCGCCCACCAGCACCCAACCCCTAGGCGCCCCTACGGCCCCGCGCCCGGGCCGGGCGGGCCGCGGCCGGCCCCGGAGCCCCTGCCGGGCCCGGCACCGCCTAGGGGCGGTTAGGGGTCCGGTGGCACCCCGGTGCCGGTTAGCGTCGGCTGCGGACCCAGGGCGGAGCGCTCCCGGCACCGGCCCCCCGAGTCCCGGCCGGCGCCCCTTCCCCCGGCCGACACCGCGTACCGCAGCCGAGCAGAGGTGATCAGCGTGTCCCCGGAAGCCAGCGCGAAGGGCACCGTCCCCTTCGGGGAGTACCGGACCTGGTACCGGGTGACCGGCGAACTCGGCGCGGGACGGCCCGCGGTCGTCGCGGTGCACGGCGGACCCGGCAGCACCCACGACTACCTGCTGCCGCTCGCCCGGCTCGCCGAGGACGGCTGGCCCGTGGTCCACTACGACCAGCTCGGCAACGGCGGCTCGACCCATCTCCCCGGCAAGGGGGCCGAGTTCTGGACCGTCGAGCTGTTCGAGCGGGAACTGGCCAACCTGGTCGACCGGTTGGGCATCGCCGACGACTACGTGCTGTACGGCCAGTCCTGGGGCGGCCCGCTGTGCGCCCGGCACGCCATGACCGGCCCGGCCGGCCTGCGCGGACTGGTCGTCGCCAACGCGCCCGCCTCCTACCCGATCTGGCTCCGGGAGATGGCGCGGCTGCGCGCCGAGCTGCCGCCGGAGACCCAGGCGGCCCTGCTCCGGCACGAGGCGGCGGGCACCTACGACAGCGCCGAGTACCTGGCCGCGATGCGGGTCTTCTACGACCGCCACGTGTGCCGGCTGACGCCCTGGCCCCGCGACTTCCTGTCCTCCTTCATGGAGATCTACAACGACCCGACCGTCTACTACGCGATGAACGGGCCCAACGAGTTCCACGTCATCGGCTCCCTGAAGGACTGGTCGATCGTCGACGAGCTGCACCGGATCCGCACGCCGACCCTGCTGATCAGCGGCCGCCACGACGAGGCCACACCGGCCGTCGTCCAGCCCTACCACGACCACGTCCCCGGAGCGCGCTGGGAGATCTTCGAGGAGTCCAGCCACCTCCCGCACCTGGAGGAGCCCGAGCGGTTCCGCGAGGTGCTGACCGACTTCCTCAAGAGCCTGTGACCCGCGAAGACCCGGCGAGAGGGAACCCCGCCATGGCACACGACACCGCACTCGTCTTCCCCGGCATGGGCCCCGTCCCGTTCGCCGAGGTGGGACGGTTCATGGTGGCCAACCCCATCGCCCGGGACCTGGTCGCCGTCGCCGACGACGCGCTCGGCTACTCCCTCGTGGACGCCTTCCGCACCGCACCGGGCGACTACTCGGAGGCCGCCCAGGTCGCCTTCCTCGTCAACTGCCTGGCCTGCGCCCACTGGGCCCGGGAGCACCTCGGCGTGGAACCCGCCGTCGTCGCCGGGCCCAGCTTCGGCGAGAAGGCCGCCCTCGCCTACACCGGCGCCCTGAAGCTGCCCGACGCCGTCCGCCTGACCGCCGACATCGCCCGGTGCCTGGAGGAGTACTTCGCCGAGGAGCACCGGGACGTCGTCACCCTCTCCTTCGTCCGCGCCCCGCGCGAGGGCCTCGACGCGATCCTCGCCGAGCTGACGGAGGCGGGGGAGTGGCACGAGATCTCCTGCCACATCGACGACGGCTTCTACATGGTCTCCCTCTCCGAGCACCGCGTGAGCTGGATGCAGGAGAGGCTGCGCGGCATCGGCAGTCTCCCGCTGTACACCATGCGGCCGCCCATGCACGCCTCGGCGTTCCGCCCGCTGCGCGACAAGGCCGAGCGCGAGGTGGTGTCCCGCTACTCCTTCGCCGACCCCGAGCTGCCCGTCGTCGCCGACCAGGACGGCCGGCTGCTGCGCACCGGGGAGGAGGTGCGCACCATGCTGCTCGACGGCTTCGACCACCCGATGAACTGGCCGAGCGTCACCACGGCCCTGAAGGACGCCGGTGTGCGCCGCCTGTGCGTCGCCGGGCCCGACAGCCTCTTCGGCCGGGTCCCCCGCACGATCCGCGACTTCGACGTCGTCGCCGCACAGCCGCGGCTGGCGATGACCCCCCGGCGCCGCACGCGCGCCGCCTGACCCCCGCCCGACTCGTTGGAGGCCCCTCATGTGGGACGACCGGTTCGAACAGACCCTGCGCCCCTTCCTGCCCTTCCTGCCGCCGCAGGAGGAACTGACGCCGGAGTCCGAGCTGAAGGACCTCGGCCTGGACTCGCTCGGCACCGTCCAGCTCCTCGGCACCCTGGAGGAGGCCTACCAGGTCCGCTTCCTCGACAGCGCGCTCACCATGGACACCTTCCGCACCGCCGGAGTGCTGTGGGACACCCTGCGGGGCATGCTGCAGAGCACCGCGAGCTGACGGCGGCCACCGTGGACCCCACCATGGACGGCACGCTGGCCGGCCGGTTCGCGCGCGGCCTGGCCCTCGCCCCGGACCGGCCCGCGCTGCGCGCCGACGGCGTCGACCTCACCTACCGCGAACTGCACGAACGCGCCCTGGTCCTGGCCGGCTCGCTGCTGGCCGCCCTGCCCGACGGGCCGGTCCCGGTCGGCGTGCTGGCCGGCAAGGGACCCACGGCGTACACGGCCCTGCTGGCCGGCCTGTACAGCGGCGTCACCGTCGTACCGCTCCAGCCGGCCTTCCCGGCGGCCCGCACCCGGCGGATGATCGAGGCCGCCGGGGTCGGCGCGCTGCTCGCCGACGACGACTGCGGGGCCGCGCTCGCCGCGCTGCACGCGGACGGCGTCGGCCTGCCCACGCTGTGCGCGTCCGGCGGGGCGCCGATGCCGGTGATCCCCCTCGACGCGGACAGCGCCCTGAAGGCGCCCATGCCCGCCCGGCCCTCCGACACCGCCTACGTGCTGTTCACCTCCGGGTCCACCGGCCGGCCCAAGGGCGTGCCGGTCACCCACGCCAACACCGCCCACTACTTCGGGCTGCTCGACCGGCGGTACGACTTCGGGCCGCACGACGTGTTCTCGCAGACCTTCGACCTCAACTTCGACTGCGCGATGTTCGACCTCTTCTGCGCCTGGGGCGCCGGGGCCACCGTCGTGCCCGTACCGGCGAGGGCCTACGCCCGGCTGCCGGAGTTCGTCGCCGAGCAGCGGATGACCGTGTGGTTCTCCACCCCCAGCGCCATCACCCTGGTCCGCCGCACCGGCGGCCTCGCGCCGGGCGCGCTGTCCCCGCTGCGCTGGAGCTTCTTCGCGGGGGAGGCGCTCAGCTGCAAGGACGCCGAGGACTGGGCCGCCGCCGCACCGGGCGCGGCGCTGGAGAACCTCTACGGCCCCACCGAGCTCACCGTCACCGTCACCGCCCAGCGCTGGACCCCCGGACGGTACCTGAACGACATGGTGCCCATCGGCGCCGTCCACCCGGGCCACCGGACGCTGCTGCTGGACGCCGACGGCGCGCCCACCGCCGGCGACGAGGGCGAACTCTGCATCGCCGGACCCCAGTTGACCACCGGGTACCTCGATCCGGCGGACGACGCCGGCCGGTTCCTGGAGCGCGACGGCCACCGCTTCTACCGCACCGGCGACCGCGTCCGGCGCGCCGGCGACGGCGGCTGGCTCTACCTCGGCCGCCAGGACGCACAGGTCCAGGTGCACGGGATCCGGGTGGAACTGGCCGAGGTGGACGCCGCCGCCCGCACCTGCCCGGGCGTCGAGGACGCCGTCACCGTGGCGGTGCCCGTCGACGCCACCGTGGAACTGGCCGTCTTCCACACCGGCGACGCCGTGCCGCCCGCCCGGCTCGCCCGGCACCTGCGGGAGGTGCTGCCGGCCGCGGTCGTCCCGCGCGCCTACCACCACCTGGACGCGTTCCCGCTCAACGCCAACCGCAAGACCGACCGCAGGAAGCTCGCCTCCCGGGCCGCGGCCATGCGGCAGCCCGCAGGAGCCGACGGCGCACACGAAAGGCGGCAGGAGTCGCAGTGAACGGTCAACCCACAGCGCAGCCCCGCACCGACGCCCGGGTGCACGACCTGCTCGACGAGGCCACCGCCGCGCACCCCGGCGCACCGGCCGTCACCGACGGCGCGGGCCGCTGGACCTACCGGGAACTCGCCGCGCACAGCCACGCCGTCGACGCATGGCTGGAGGAGCGGGGCATCGGCCACGGCGACCGGGTCCTCGTCCAGCTTCCCAGCACCCGCGAACTGGTCGCGCTGCTGTACGGCACCGCCCGCCGCGGCGCCGTCCTGGTCCCCGTCAACACCGGCATGAAGGACTACCACCTGCGGGCGGTCGTCGAGAACGCCGAACCCTCCCTCGTCGTCGTCACCGACCCCGCGGTCGACCGGATCACCGGCCTCACCGCAGGCGTCCCGGTCCTCGGCCTCGACGGCGCCTGGCGGGAGATCGCCGCGCTGCGCGCCCGCGAGGCCCGCTCCGGCGGCGCCGAGGTCGGCCCCGAGGACATCGCCGTCCTCGTCTACACCTCCGGCTCGACCGCCGCGCCCAAGGCGGTGATCTGCCCGCACGGCCGGATGGTCTTCGCCACCGAGGCCATCGACCTGGAACTCGGCTACCGCCCCGACGACGTCGTCTTCTGCCGCTTCCCCATCTCCTGGGACTACGGCCTGTACAAGGTCCTGATGACCACGGCCGCGGGCAGCGAGATCGTGCTCGCCGACGGCGAGTCCGACCTGGTCCTGCTGCGCCGCATCCGGGAGACCGGCGCCACCGTCGTACCGATCGTGCCGTCCCTGGCCACCATGATCTGCACCCTCGCGGAACGCGAACCGAGCCGGGAGTCCCGGGTCCGCATGTTCACCAACACCGGGGCCGCTCTGGCGAAGACCACCGCGGACGGACTGCGCACCGCGTTCCCCGGCGCCGAGGTGGTCATCCAGTTCGGGCAGACCGAGTGCAAGCGCGTCTCCGTGCTCCCGCCCGCCTACCAGGACGCCAAACCCGACTCGGTCGGCCGCCCGCTGCCCGGCACCCGCGCCTTCGCCGTGGACGACGAGGGCCGGGCGCTGCCGCCCTGGGAGACCGGCGAGATCGTGGTCGAGGGCCCGCACGTGATGCCCGGCTACTGGCGGGCCCCCGAGCAGACCGCGCGCGCCTTCCGCCCCGCCCCCGACGGCGGACTCCGGCTGCACACCGGCGACTTCGGCCACGTGGACGAGGACGGCTTCCTCTACTACGAGGGCCGCCGCGACGACATGTTCAAGCACAAGGGCGTGCGGATGAGCACCACCGAGATCGAGGCCGCCGCGACCGACGTCCCCGGCGTCCGCGCCGCCGCCGTCCTGCCGCCCGCCGAGGGCCGCCCCCTCGCGGTCTTCGTGGAGGGCGACATCGACCCGCACGCCCTGCTGAAGGAACTCTCGCTGCGGCTGGAGCCCGCGAAGGTGCCCGGTACGAGCCGCGTCGTGGCCGAACTGCCGCTCACCGCGCACGGCAAGCACGACCGCAAGCGGCTCGCCCGCCTCCTGGAAGGAACCACCCCGTGACCGGCCCCTCCGAGCTCGCCCGGCGCTTCGGCACCCCGGCCTACGTCTACGACCTGGACCGGGTGGCGGCGGCCCGCGACGACCTGTTCGCCGCGCTGCCCGACGAGGTCGAGGTGTTCTACGCCGCCAAGGCGAACCCGCACCCCGAACTGCTGCGCGAACTGCGCGCCGGCGGCGCCCGCGGCTGCCGCGCCGAGATCAGCTCCGTCGGCGAGCTCGACGCCGTCCTCCAGGCCGGCTTCCCCGGCGACCGGATCCTCTACACCGGCCCCGGCAAGACCACCGAGGAACTGACCGAGGCCATGACGCGCGGCGTCCGCCTGTTCTCCACCGAGTCCCCCGGCGACCTCCGCCGGGTCGGCGAGACGGCGCGCGCGCTCGACCTCACCGCCGACTGCCTGATCCGGGTCAACAACGCCACCGGCGCGGCGGCCACCAGCATCCGCATGACGGGCGTCCCCTCGCAGTTCGGCTTCGACAGCGAGACCCTCCCCGGCCTCGCCGCCGAGCTGCGCGACGTGCCCGGCACCCGCATCGCCGGACTGCACTTCTTCCCGCTGAGCAACGCCAAGGACGAGGCGAGCCTCATCGCCGAGTTCCGCCACACCCTGACCACCGCCGCCGCCCTCCAGGACGAGCTCGGCGTCACCTTCCGCCTCCTCGACATCGGCGGCGGCTTCGCGGCACCGTACGCCGTCCAGGGCGAGCGGCCGGTCTACGGCGAACTGCGCGCCGCACTCACCGAGGCGCTCGACGAGCACTTCCCCGGCTGGCGCGGCGGCGCCCCGCGGATCGCCTGCGAGTCGGGCCGCTACCTGGTCGCCGACAGCGGCACCCTGCTCACCTCCGTCGTGAACGTCAAGGACGGCCGCGGCACCCGCTACGCCGTCCTCGACGCCGGCATCAACACCTTCGGCGGCATGTCCGGCCTCGGCCGCATCCTGCCCGTGTCCGTCGAACCGCACGAGTCCGTGGACACCGGCGGCACGCCCGCGAACCTCGCCGGACCGCTGTGCACCCCGGGCGACCTGCTCGGCCGCAACGTCCCGCTGCCCGACCCGGCCCCGGGCGACCTACTCACCGTGCCCAACGCCGGCGCCTACGGCCCCACGGCCAGCCTCCTGATGTTCCTCGGCAGGCCCGCGCCCGCCGAGATCGTCGTCCGCGGCGCCGGCCTGGTGTCCGTCTCCCGCATCGAGCACTCCCGAACCTACGAACACGGACAGGCCCTGTGATGAGCCCCTACCCGACCACCACCCCCGCCACCGGCGACCAGCCGGTCCTCGTGGCGGGCGGCATCTCCGACTCCCACACCTGGAACCTCGTCTACCTCCAGCTCCTGCTGGAGGAGCACGGGCAGCGCGTCGTCAACCTCGGCCCCTGCGTCCCCGAGGACCTGCTCATCGCCGAGGCCCTCGCCCACCGCCCCGCGCTCATCGTGGTCAGCACCGTCAACGGCCACGGCTACCACGACGGCATGCGCACCGTCACCCGGCTGCGCGAGCACCCCGAACTCGCCGTCGTGCCCGCCGTCATCGGCGGCAAGCTCGGCATCGCCGGCCCCTGCGGCGACACGGAGGTGGCCGCGCTGCGCGCCGCCGGGTACAACGCGGTGTTCGACGACAGCGCCGAGGGCGTGGCCGCGTTCCTGCGGATGCTCGCGACGCTGCCGCAGCGGGCCCTGGTGTGACCGGCGTCGGGTTCGGCGCGTTCGTGCGCCGGGCTCACGACGCCGGCCACCTGGTGGTCCAGCCCCGGATGGGGATGAGCAGCCCGGAACTGATGCGGGCCGGGCTGCTGGCCACCCGGAGCGCCGCGGCGACCACCGTGGGCACGATCACCCTGGACAGCTACACCCGGGTCGGCGACCTGGAGTCCGCCGAGCTGGCCGTCCTGGAGGGCGTGGCGCTCAACGGCTACCCGATCGCGAGCCACGACACGGCCACCACGCTGCGGGTGCTCGACGGCATCCACGGCCCCGGGTTCCCGGTACAGGTCCGGCACGGCTCGGCCGCGCCCCAGCACATCTTCCGGGCGCTGACCGCCGTGGGGCTCGACGCCTCCGAGGGCGGCCCGGTCTCCTACTGCCTGCCCTACGGCCGGGTACCGCTGCGCGAGTCCGTCGCCCACTGGGCCGACTCCTGCGCCCTGCTCGCCGGGCTGCGGGAGGCGGGCGCCGAACCGCACCTGGAGACCTTCGGCGGCTGTGTGCTCGGCCAGCTCTGCCCGCCCAGCCTGCTCGTCGCCGTCAGCCTCCTGGAGGCCCTGTTCTTCCGCCGGCACGGCATCCGGAGCATTTCGGTGAGCTACGCCCAGCAGACCGATCCGCGCCAGGACGCCGAAGCGGTGGCCGCGTTGCGCGCGCTGTGCGCGCGACACCTTCCGGACACCGAATGGCACGTCGTCGTCTACGCGTACATGGGGCTGTATCCGGAAACGCCGGAAGGCGCCCACCGGTTGCTCGGGAAAGCGGCCGAACTGGCCGTCGCCAGCGGCTCCGAGCGGCTCATCGTGAAAACCGTCGCGGAATCCCGCCGCATTCCGACCGTGGCCGAGAACGTCGCCGCCCTGGAACACGCGGCCGCGGTCGCCGCGCGGACCCCGCGCGCCCCGCTGGACGGCACCGGCAGCCAGACGTACGCCGAGGCGTCCGCGCTGGTCGACGGGGTGCTGGAGCTCGACGACGACCTCGGCGCGGCCCTGCTGAGGGCCTTCGCCGAAGGGCGCCTCGACGTTCCCTACTGTCTGCATCCGGACAATGCCGGGTTCAGCCGGAGTTATATCGGCGCGGACGGCCGGCTGGCCTGGGCCGACATCGGGAAGATGCCGCTGAACGGTATCGCCGACGTACGCCCGGCCCGGGCCATCACCTCCGCGCAACTGCTCGAATCCCTGTCGTACGTGCGCCGTTCCTACGACCGGCACGACCCCGACGGCACCCGCGATCCCGAACTCGCCCACCCCTAGGGGTGGTTAAGGGTGTGGCCTTTCGGGGGCCGTCACTACGGTGTGGAAAAAGGTGAGGAAAACCGGTGTCGGCCGAAAGTGGAGATGCGTGGATGAACGGGCCCGGACACGACTCAGCTCTGGCACGGCGGCTCGCCACGGCCGTACCGTCCCAGCACCGCAGGCTGGTCACCGAACTGGTACGGACCGCCGTGACCGAGGCGATCGAGGCGGCCCGGCCGGGCACCGTGGACTCCCTCGACCCGGCCGCCCCCTTCGCGGCCCAGGGACTCGACTCGCTCGCCGCGGTGGACCTGCACCGGCGGCTGACCGAGCACACCGGTCTCGACCTGCCCGTCGGCCTCGCCTACGACTGCCCGACCGTCCACGAGCTGGCCGCCCGGCTGCTCGCCGAGGTGAACGGCCGGGAGCCCGAGTCCCGTGAGCACCCCGCACCGGCCGCCGGCCGCCCCGCCGACGAACCGGTCGCCGTGGTCGGCATCGGCTGCCGGTTCCCCGGCGGCATCTCCTCGCCCGCCGACCTGTGGCGGCTGCTGACCGAGGGCGGCGAGGTGCTGTCCGGGTTCCCCCAGGACCGCGGCTGGGACCTGGACGCCCTCTACGACGAGGACCCCGAGGTGCCCGGCAGCACCTACGTCCGCAGCGGCGGATTCCTCGACACCGCAACCGAGTTCGACGCCGACTTCTTCGGCATCAGCCCGCGCGAGGCGCTCGGCATGGACCCGCAGCAGCGGCTCGTTCTGGAGACCTCCTGGCAGGCACTGGAGGACGCGGGCATCGACCCCACGGCGCTGCGCGGCACCCCGGCCGGCATGTTCTTCGGCGCCGAGATCCAGGAGTACGGCCCCCGCCTGCACGAGGCCCCGGACGGCCTCGACGCCTACCTGCTCGCCGGGAACGCGAACAGCGTCATCTCCGGCCGGGTCGCCTACGTGCTCGGCGCCGAAGGACCGGCGGTCACCGTCGACACCGCCTGCTCCGCCTCCCTGGTCGCCGTACACCTGGCGTGCCGCTCGCTGCGGCAGGGCGAGTCCTCGCTCGCGCTCGCCGGCGGGGTGGCCGTGATGGGCGGCCCCGGCGTCTTCACCGCCTTCAGCCGGCAGCGCGGTCTCGCGGCCGACGGCCGCTGCAAGGCGTTCGCCGCCGCCGCGGACGGCACCGGATTCGCCGAGGGCGTCGGCGTGCTCGTCCTGGAGCGGCTGAGCGACGCCCGCCGCAACGGGCACCGGGTGCTGGCCGTCGTGGCCGGCTCCGCCGTGAACCAGGACGGCGCGTCCAACGGCCTGACCGCGCCCAACGGCACCTCCCAGCAGCGGCTGATCCGCAGCGCGCTGGCGGACGCCGGCCTCACCGCCGCCGACGTCGACGTGGTGGAGGCGCACGGCACCGGCACCCGCCTCGGCGACCCCATCGAGGCCACCGCGCTGCTCGCCACCTACGGCCGGGGCCGCCCGGCCGACGCGCCGCTCCTCCTCGGCTCGGTCAAGTCCAACCTCGGGCACACCCAGGCCGCCGCCGGCGCCGCGGGCCTGATCAAGACCATCCTCGCCATGCGCCACGGGCGGATACCGGCGACCCTGCACGTCGACGCGCCCACCCCGCACGTCAACTGGTCGGCCGGGGCGGTGGAACTCGTCACCGAGGAACGCCCCTGGCCCCGGGCCGGCCGGCCCCGGCGGGCGGGCGTGTCGTCGTTCGGGGTCAGCGGCACCAACGCCCACGTGATCCTGGAACAGCCGGAACCCGCGGAGGACGACGCCCCGCAGCCGCGGGAGCCCGCGGCCGGAGTCCCCGCCCGGCGCCGGACCCCGGCGGACGGCGGCGCACCCGAAGCACCGGACGTGCCGGAAGCACCGGGTGTTCCGGAAGGCGCGGCCCCCGGGGCCGACGGCCCGTTCCGGCCCGGCGGCGCACCGCTGCCCTTCGCCCTGTCCGCCCGCGGCGAGGCCGCGCTGCGGGCCCGCGCCGCCGACCTGCTGCCCCTGGTGGACACGGCCGACCCCCTCGACCTCGCCCACTCGCTGGCCACCACCCGGGCCGCCCTGCCCGACCGGGCCGTCCTCGTCGCCGCCGACCGCGCCGAACTCCGCGCCGCCCTGCACGACCTGGCCGCCGGCGCCACACCGGGCACCGCGCGCGCCGACGGCGAACTCGGCTTCCTGTTCACCGGACAGGGCAGCCAGCGCCCCGGCATGGGCCGCGAACTCGCCGCCGCCCACCCCGCGTTCGAGAGCGCCCTGGACGACGTCTGCGCCCACTTCGACCTCCTGCTGGACCGGCCGCTGAAGGACGTCCTGTTCGCCGCGCCCGGCACCCCCGAGGCCGCGCTGCTGGACCGCACCGAGTACGCGCAGCCCGCCCTGTTCGCCGTCGAGGTCGCCCTGTACCGCCTGCTGGAGAGCTGGGGCCTCGCCCCGGACCAGCTCGCCGGGCACTCCGTCGGCGAGATCGCCGCCGCCCACGTGGCCGGGGTCCTCACCCTCCAGGACGCCACGATCCTGGTCGCCGCCCGCGGCCGGCTCATGCAGCGGCTCCCCGAGGGCGGCGCCATGATCGCCGTACGCGCCGCCGAGGACGAGGTGACGCCCCTGCTCACGGAGCGCACCGGCATCGCCGCCGTCAACGGGCCCGCCGCCGTCGTCGTCTCCGGCGACGCGGCCGACGCGGAGCGCATCGCCGCCGAACTCGCCGCGCGCGGCCACGACACCAAGCGCCTGCGGGTGAGCCACGCCTTCCACTCGCCTCTCATGGAACCGATGCTGGCCGAGTTCCGGCGGATCGCCCACGTCCTGGACTACGCCGAGCCCAGGCTGCCGGTCGTCTCGACCGTCACCGGCGCCCCCGTCACCTCCGAACTCGGCGACCCCGAGTACTGGGTGGAGCACGTCCGGGCCCGGGTCCGCTTCCACGACGCCGTGCGCACGCTCGCCGACGGCGGGGTGCGCACGTTCCTGGAGATCGGCCCCGACGCGGTGCTGTCCGCCATGGGCCCCGACTGCACCGACGCACCCGGCACGGCCTTCCTGCCGGTGCTGCGGCGCGAGCGGCCCGAGGCGCGCGAGGCCCTCACCGCGCTCGCCGCCGCCCACGCCCGGGGCGTCCCCGTCGACTGGCGGCGGCACTTCACGAGCCTCGGCGGACGCCGCGTCGACCTGCCGCCCTACCCGTTCCAGCGGCGCCGCTTCTGGCTGGAGCAGAGCACCGCCACCGACGCCGCCGGCCTCGGCCAGCTCCCCGCCGGCCACCCGCTGCTCGCGGCCGTGGTGGCCGTCGGCGCCGAGGGCGTCGTCCTCACCGGGCGGCTCTCCACCCGCACCCAGCCCTGGCTCGCCGACCACGTCATCGCCGGACGGGTGCTGTTCCCCGGCACCGCCTTCGTCGAACTCGCCCTGCGCGCGGGCGACCACGCCGGCGCGCACACCCTGGAGGAACTGACCCTCGGCGCCCCGCTCGTGCTGCGCCCCGACGAGGACGTCGCCGTCCAGGTCGCCGTCGGCGAACCCGACGCCTCCGGCCGCCGCGGCGTCACCGTCCACACCCGCCCCGACGAGGCGGCCCCCTGGACCCAGCACGCCGCCGGCGTCCTCACCGCCACGGCCACCGCCCCGGCCGCCGCGCCGGACCCGACCACCTGGCCGCCGCCGGACGCCCGGCCGCTCGACACCACGGGCGTCTACGCCGACCTCGCCGGCCAGGGCTACGGGTACGGGCCCGCCTTCCAGGGCCTGCGCGCCGCCTGGCGGCACGGCGACGACGTCTACGCCGAGGTCGCCCTGCCCGAGGACACCGCCGCCGACGCGGCCGGGTTCGGGCTGCACCCCGCGCTCCTCGACGCCGCGCTGCACGCCGCCGACCTCGGCGCCCCGCCGCGCCCCGAGGTGCTCGTGCCGTTCGCCTGGAGCGGCGTCACCCTGCACGCGACCGGCGCCGCCGCCCTCCGCGTCAAGATCACCCGCGGCGGCGGCGACACCATCGGCGTCCGCCTCGCCGACACCACCGGCGCCCCGGTGGCCGACATCGAGGCCCTGACCTCCCGGCCCGTACCGGACAGCGATGTCCTGTACGCCGTGCGGTGGTCGCCGCACCCCCGACCGGCGACCACCGCACCCCTGCGCATCGCCACCCTGGACGGCGCGGCCGACGGGGCCGACGCCCTGTTCGACGGCCCCGTCCCGGACGCCGTCGTGCACCGCGTGCCCGGCCCGGCGGGCGCCGCCGCCGACGACGCGCGCGCCCACGTCCACCACGTCCTGCGGCTGCTACGCACCTGGCAGACGGACGAACGGACCTCCGCCACCCGGCTCGTCGTGGTCACCCCGCCCGGCAGCCCGGCCCACGCCGCCGTCCGCGGCCTGGTCCGCTCCGCCCAGGCCGAGAACCCCGGCCGCCACGTCCTCGTCGAGCACGAGACCCTGCCCTCCGACGCCGACCTGCGCCGCGTCCTCGCCACCGGCGAACCCGAACTCTCCCTGGCCGACGGCCGGTTCGCCGTACCACGGCTGACCGCGCAGCCGGCCGGGGAGGAACCCGCCGCCGACTGGGGCACCGTGCTCGTCACCGGCGGCACCGGCGGCCTCGGCGCCCTGCTCGCCCTGCACCTGGTCCGCGCCCACGGCGTGCGCCGCATGGTGCTCGCGAGCCGCCGGGGCACGGCACCCGCACTGCACGCCGAACTCACCGCGCTCGGCGCCGAGGTCACCGTGGCCGCCTGCGACGTGGGCGACCGCGAGGCGCTGCGCCGGCTCCTCGACGCCCACCCCGTGGACTCCGTCGTCCACGCGGCCGGCACGGTCCGCGACGGCATCGTGGACACCCTTACCGACGCGATGGTGGACGAGGTCTTCCACGCCAAGGCCCGCGGCGCCTGGCACCTGCACGAGCTGACCCGGGACCGCGACCTCGCCCGCTTCGTGCTGTTCTCCTCCCTCGCCGCCGTCCTCGACGGCCCCGGCCAGGGCAACTACGCCGCCGCCAACGCCTACCTGGACGCCCTCGCCGAGCACCGCGCCGCCCTCGGCCTGCCGGCCACCGCGCTCGCCTGGGGGCTGTGGGCCACCGACAGCGGCATGGGCGCCGCCCTCGACGACACCGCGCGCGAGCGCATCGCCGGCCACGGCGTCCCCGGGCTGACCGCCGCACGCTCCCTGGAGCTGTTCGACGCCGCCCTCCGCACCCGCGCACCCCACCTGGTGCCGGTGGAGATCGACGCCGCCGCCGTACGCCGCCGCCCCGACGGCGTACCACCGCTGCTGACCACCCTGGTCCGCCCGGCCGCCCGCCGGACCGCGGCGAGCACCGCCCCCGCGCGGCCCGCGCACGACGGGCTCGCCGCGCTGCCCCCCGCCGACCGCGACCGCGCCCTGCTGGACCTCGTGCGCACCGAGGTGGCGGCCGTGCTCCGGCACGACGGCCCGTCCGCCGTCGACCCCGGCCGCGCCTTCACCGACCTCGGCTTCGACTCGCTCGCCGCCGTCGAACTGCGCAACCGCCTCAACACCGGCACCGGACTGCGGCTGCCCGCCACCCTCGTCTTCGACCACCCCACCTCCCGGGCCCTCGCCGCCCACATCCGCGACACGCTGTTCGGCACCGGCGAGCGGGCGACCGCCGCCCCCGCCGCCCGCGCCACGGCCGACGACGACCCGATCGTCATCGTCGGCATGGGCTGCCGCTACCCCGGCGGGGTCCGCTCCCCGGAGGACCTGTGGCGGCTCGTCGCCGACGGGACCGACGCGGTCGGCGGCTTCCCGGCGGACCGCGGCTGGGACACCGAGGCGCTGTACGACCCGGAGCCGGGCACCCCGGGCCGCACCTACACCCGCGAGGGCTCCTTCCTGTACGACGCCGCCGAGTTCGACCCCGGCTTCTTCGGCATCGGACCCCGCGAGGCCACCGCCATGGACCCGCAGCAGCGGATCCTGCTCGAGGTGTCCTGGGAGGCGCTGGAACGCTCCTCCATCGACCCCCACCGCCTGCGCGGCACCCGCACCGGTGTCTTCGCCGGCGTCATGTACCACGACTACGGCACCTGGCTCGCCGACGTCCCCGAGGACCTCGCCGCCTACCTCGGCAACGGCAGCCTCGGCAGCGTCGTCTCCGGCCGCGTCGCCTACGCCCTGGGCCTGGAGGGACCGGCCGTCACCGTCGACACCGCCTGCTCCTCCTCGCTGGTCACCCTGCACCTGGCGGCCCAGGCCCTGCGCCAGGGCGAGTGCGACCTCGCCCTGGTCGGCGGCGTCACCGTCATGTCGACACCGGACACCTTCGTCGACTTCGCCCGGCAGCGCGGACTGGCCGCCGACGGCCGCTGCAAGTCCTTCGCCGCGGCCGCCGACGGCACCGGCTGGGGCGAGGGCGCCGGCATGCTCGTCGTCGAGCGCCTCTCGGACGCCCGCCGGAGCGGCCACCGCGTGCTCGCCGTGGTCCGGGGCTCCGCCGTCAACTCCGACGGCGCCTCCAACGGCCTGACCGCCCCCAACGGCCCCTCCCAGCAGCGCGTCATCCGCGCCGCGCTGGCCGCCGCCGGACTCACCCCGGCCGACGTCGACGCCGTCGAGGCGCACGGCACCGGAACCACCCTCGGCGACCCGATCGAGGCCCAGGCCCTCCTCGCCGCCTACGGCCAGGACCGCACCGAACCCCTGTGGCTGGGCTCCGTCAAGTCCAACATGGGGCACACCCAGGCCGCCGCCGGTGTCGCGGGCATCATCAAGACGGTCATGGCGATGCGCCACGGCGTCCTGCCCAAGACCCTGCACGTGGACGAGCCCTCGCACCAGGTCGACTGGAGCACCGGAGCGGTCGCCCTCCTCACCGAACAGCGGCCGTGGCCCCGGGCCGGCCGGCCCCGGCGCGCGGGCGTGTCCTCGTTCGGGATCAGCGGCACCAACGCCCACGTCATCCTGGAGGAGTCCACCGAACCGGAGCCCGCGGCCGCCGACCCCGCCACCGCCCCGCCGCTCCTCGCGCTCCCCGTCTCCGCCCGGTCGCCCGAAGCCCTGCGCGGCCAGGCCCGGCGCCTGCGGGAGCTGACCGGCACCGCCCCCGCCGACCTCGGCCTGGCCCTGGCCACCACCCGCGCCACCCACCCGCACCGCGCCGTGCTCCTCGCGACCGGCGCCGACCAGGCCGCCACCGCGCTGGACGCCCTGGCCCGCGGCGCCGAGGCACCCGGCCTGCTCGTCACCGGCTCCGTCACCGACGGCACCCTGGCCTACCTGTTCTCCGGCCAGGGCGCCCAGCGCCCCGGCATGGGCCGCGACTGGTACGACGCCTTCCCCGGCTACGCCGAGCACTTCGACCGCGTCGCCGCGCTCTTCGACAAGCACCTGGAACGGCCGCTCGCCGAGGTCGTCCTCGGCGACGACGCCGAGACCCTGGAGCAGACCGCCTACACCCAGGCCGCCCTGTTCACCACGCAGGTCGCCCTCTACCGGCTGCTGGAGTCCTTCGGCCTGCGCCCCGACTGGCTGGCCGGCCACTCCGTCGGCGAGTTCGCCGCCGCGCACGTCGCGGGCGTGTGGTCGCTCCAGGACGCCGTCACCGCCGTCGCCGCCCGGGGCCGGCTCATGCAGGAACTGCCCGCAGGCGGCGCGATGATCGCCGTACAGGCGACCGAGGAGGAGGTCGCACCGCTGCTGGACGGGCGGTGCGCGATCGCCGCCGTCAACGGCCCGCGCGCCGTGGTCGTCTCCGGCGACGAGGACGCCGTCACCGCGGTCGCCGCCCGCTTCCCGACCACCCGCAGACTGCGCGTCTCGCACGCCTTCCACTCCCCGCGCATGGAACCCATGCTGGCCGGGTTCCGGGAGGTCATGAGCGGCATCGAGGCGGCGGAACCGGAGGTGCCGATCGTCTCCACCCTCACCGGCGCCCCGGCCTCCGCCGCCGAACTGGGCTCCGCCGACTACTGGGTACGGCACGTCCGGCACACCGTGCGCTTCGCGGACGCCGTCGCCGCCCTCGCCGCGAAGGGCGCCGACACCTTCCTGGAACTCGGCGCCGCCCCCGTCCTCACCGCCCTGGGCCCCGACTGCCTGCCCGACGCCGACGGCACCGCCTTCGTCCCCACCGCCCGCAAGGACACCCCTCAGCTCCCCGGCCTGCTCGCCGCCCTGGCCGCCGTCCACACCCGCGGCGCGGACGTCGACTGGTCCGTCCTGTACGACGGGTACGCCGGCCGCCCCGCCGACCTGCCCACCTACGCCTTCGACCACCGCCCCTACTGGCTGCCCACGGCCACCGCCGCGGCCGGCGACGCAGCCGGACACGGCCTCGCCGGCGCCGGCCACCCCCTGGTCAGCGCCCGCTTGGACCTGCCCGGCGACCGGGGCCTGCTGCTCACCGGCCGCATCTCCACCGCCACCCACCCGGTCCTCGCCGAACACGCCGTGCTCGGCACCGTCCTGGTGCCCGGCGCCGCCCTGGTCGACCTCGCCCTGCACGCCGGACGCCTCACCGGGCGGCCGGTCCTGGAGGAACTGACCCTGCACAGCCCGCTGGTGCTGGACGCGGACACCGCCGTACGCCTCCAGGTCGCCGCCGGCACCGACGGCACCGTCGAGATCCACTCGCGCCCCGAGAACGCACCCGCCGACGAGGAGTGGACGCGGCACGCCACCGGCGCCCTCACCGACCGCGCCACCCCGGCCCCGGCCGCGTCCGCCGCCTGGCCCCCGCCCGGCGCCGCCCCGCTCGACGTCACCGGGCTCTACCCGCGCCTGCACGCCGAGGGCTACGACTACGGCCCGGTGTTCCGCGGCGTACGGGCGGCCTGGCGCCACGGCGACACCCTCCTCGCCGAACTCGAACTGCCCGCGGGCACCGAGCAGGACGCCGCCCGGCACACCCTGCACCCGGCACTGCTGGACTCCGCCCTGCACGTCACCTCCCTCCTGGACGACGCGCCCGGCGAGCCGTCCGGCGCCCTCGCGCTGCCCTTCGCCTGGACCGGGGTCACCGCACACGCCCAGGGCGCCCGCGCCGCCCGCGTCCGGGTCACCCCCGGCCCCGACGGCACCCGCATCGAACTGGCGGACACCGAGGGCCGGCCCCTCGCCACCGTCGCGTCGTACGTCACCCGCCCGGTCACCGCCGACCGGCTCACCCGGCGCCGCCGCCACCTGTACACCGTCACCGACGAGCCGCTGCCCGAGACCGCCGGCCGCCCCGACCGCCGTACCTGGGCGGTCCTCGGCGACGACGATCTCGGCCTCGGCGCGCCCGCGCACACCGGGCTCGGCACGCTCGGCGACACCGTGCCCGACGTGGTGATCCTGCCCGCCACCGCCCCGCACACCGAGGGCGCGCGACTGCCCCGCACGGTGCGGGAGCTGCTGGCCCGCACCCTGGAGACCCTGCGGGAGTGGTCGGCCGGGGAGCGGTACGCCGGTTCGACGCTGGTCGTCCTCACCGGGGGCGGCCTCGCCGACGCCGCCGTGCACGGACTGGTACGGGCCGCGCAGGCCGAGGACCCCGGCCGCATCCTCCTCGTCAGCCGGACCGCGCCCGACGGCCCGGTGCCGGACCGGGCCGCGCTGGCCGCCCTCCTCGACTCCGGGGAAGCGGAGGTCACCTGGCGGGACGGCCGGGCCCACGCCCCCCGCCTGGCCCGCGCCGACGACTCCCCGGCGGCCGCCCGGCCCTGGGGCACCGTCCTCGTCACCGGCGGCACCGGCGGACTCGGCGCCCTGGTCGCCCGCCACCTGGCCACCCGGCACGGCGTCACCCGCCTGGTGCTCACGAGCCGCCGCGGCCCCGGGGCACCCGGCGCCGACCGGCTGCTCGCGGACCTGCGGGCGGCCGGCGCCGACGCCGGGATCGTCGCCTGCGACGTCGCCGACCGCACCGCGCTCGCCGCCCTGCTCGACGCGCACCCCGTCGACAGCGTCGTGCACACCGCGGGCGTCCTCGACGACGGACTGATCGCCTCGCTCACCCCCGAGCGCCTCGACACCGTCCTGCGGCCCAAGGCGGACGCCGCCTGGCACCTGCACGAACTCACCAAGGACCGGGAACTCGCCCACTTCGTGCTGTTCTCCTCCGCCGCCGGCACCCTGGACGCCTCCGGCCAGGGCAACTACGCCGCCGCCAACGTCTTCCTGGACGCCCTGGCCGGCCACCGCGCCGCCCTCGGCCTGCCCGCCACCTCCCTCGCCTGGGGCCTGTGGTCCGGCGGCGGCATGGGCGCCGCCCTCGACGCGGCCGAGGTCCAGCGCATCGAACGCTCCGGCATCGGCGCGCTCGACCCGGAGGAGGGCCTGGACCTGTTCGACGCCGCCGTGGCCTGCGGCGCCCCCGCCCTGGTGCCCGTACGGCTGGACACCGCCGCCCTGCGCCGCCGCGGCGACGACCTCCCGCCCGTCCTGCGCGCCCTCGCCGGCGTCCGCCCCGGCCGCGACGACCAGGCTCGCGGCCTGGCGGAGCGGCTGGCCGAACTGCCCGCCGCCGACCACGAGCACACCGTGCTGGAAGCCGTGCGCACCGAGGTCGCCGCCGTCCTCGGGCACGCCGGACCCGCCGCCGTCGAGCCGCGCCGCGCCTTCACCGAGCTGGGCTTCGACTCGCTCGCCGCCGTCGAACTGCGCAACCGGCTGAACGCGGTCAGCGGACTGCGCCTGCCGTCCACGCTGATCTTCGACTACGCCACCCCGGCGGCGCTCGCCGGCCACCTCCTCGAACGGCTCCTGCCGGACACCGGGGACACCGCCGACGGCGCGGCGGGGCGCGGCGACGACGAACTGCACACCCTGATCTCCCGTATCCCCGTCGCCCGCATCCGCGAGGCCGGCCTGCTCGACAGCCTGCTGAAGCTGTCCGAGCGGGCCCCGGAGCCCGCCCCCGACCGCGCCCTGGACATCAAGTCCATGGCCGTGGCCGACCTGGTGCGCGCCGCCCTCGACCGCAGCGGCGGCCAGTGACCCCGCCCCCGGCCCCGGACGACGCGCCGCGTCCGGCGCCGGGCCACCACCCCGATCCAGGCGCACCCTCCACCGCGTCACCAGCGCCGCCGAGCCAGCAGGGAGCGACACCGACCGTGGACACATCCGTCGAGCAGATCGTCGAGGCGCTGCGCGAGTCAATGCTCGAGAACGAGCGGCTGCGCCGGCAGAACTCCGAGATCACCGAGGCGGCGCAGGAGCCCGTCGCGATCGTCGCCATGAGCTGCCGCTACCCCGGCGGCGTCGGCACCCCCGAGGACCTGTGGCGGCTGGTCGACACCGGCACGGACGCCGTGGGCGGCTTCCCCGAGGACCGCGGCTGGGACACCGAGGGCATCTACGACCCCGACCCCGACGCCCCCGGCAGGACCCACGTCCGCGAGGGCGGGTTCCTGTACGACGCGGCCGGGTTCGACCCCGGGTTCTTCGGCATCAGCCCGCGCGAGGCCCTCGCCATGGACCCGCAGCAGCGCCTGCTGCTGGAGACCGCCTGGGAGGCGTTCGAACGCGCCGGGATCGACCCGCACAGCCTCAAGGGCAGCCGCACCGGCATCTACGCGGGCGTCATGTACCACGACTACGGGAGCTGGCTCACCGAGGTCCCCGAAGGCGTGGAGGGCTACCTCGGCAACGGCAACCTGGGCAGCGTCGCCTCCGGCCGCGTCTCCTACGTCCTCGGCCTGGAGGGTCCGGCCGTCACCGTCGACACCGCCTGCTCCTCCTCGCTCGTCGCCCTCCACCTCGCGGTGCAGGCGCTGCGCACCGGCGAGTGCGGCCTCGCCCTCGCGGGCGGCGTGACCGTCATGTCCACCCCCGACACCTTCATCGACTTCTCCCGGCAGCGCGGCCTCGCCGAGGACGGCCGCTGCAAGTCCTTCGCCGAGGGCGCCGACGGCACCGGCTGGGGCGAGGGCGTGGGCCTGCTCCTGCTGGAGCGGCTCTCCGACGCCCGCCGCAACGGGCACCGCGTGCTGGCCGTGGTGCGCGGCTCGGCCGTCAACCAGGACGGCGCCTCCAACGGCCTGACCGCCCCCAACGGCCCCTCCCAGCAGCGTGTCATCCGGGCCGCGCTCGCCAACGCCCGCCTCCGGCCCGACCAGGTGCACGCCGTCGAGGCCCACGGCACCGGCACCCCGCTCGGCGACCCGATCGAGGCCCAGGCCCTGCTCGCCACCTACGGCCAGGACCGCGCCGAACCCCTGTGGCTCGGCTCGGTGAAGTCCAACATCGGGCACACCCAGGCCGCCGCCGGGGTCGCCGGCGTCATCAAGATGGTGATGGCCATGCGGCACGGCCGGCTGCCCAGGACCCTGCACGCCGACCGCCCCACGTCCCAGGTCGACTGGACGGCGGGCGCCGTGGAACTGCTCGCCGAGGCCCGTGACTGGCCCGACGCCGGCGAGCCCCGCCGCGCCGCCGTGTCCTCCTTCGGCATCAGCGGCACCAACGCCCACGTCATCGTCGAGGCCGCCCCCGAGCCCGAGGCGCGGGCGGCCGAGCCCGCCTGGACCGGGCCCCTGCCGCTGGTGCTGTCCGGCCAGGGCGAACAGGGCCTCGCCGCCCAGGCCCGCCTCCTCCTCGACCACCTCGGCACGGCCCCCGACCCCGTCCCCGACATCGCCCACACCCTCGCCACCGGGCGCGCCGCCCTGACCGAACGGGCCGTCGTCACCGGCGCCGACCTGCCCGCCCTCACCGCGGGCCTGACCGCGCTCGCCGAGGGCGGCACCGCGCCCAACGTGGTGCGCGGCAGGCCGGCGGGGGAGTCCCGCATCGCCTTCGTCTTCCCCGGCCAGGGCTCCCAGTGGGCCGGCATGGCCGCCGACCTGCTCGACACCTCGCCCGCGTTCGCCGCGCGCATGGCGGACTGCGCCGCGGCCCTCGCCCCCGTCACCGACTGGGACCTGCTGGAGACCGTGCGCGCCCGGCGGCCCCTGGAGCGGGTGGACGTCGTCCAGCCCGTGCTGTGGGCGATCATGGTGTCGCTCGCCGAGGTGTGGCGCGCGCACGGCATCCGGCCCGCCGCCGTCATCGGCCACTCCCAGGGCGAGATCGCCGCGGCCTGTGTGGCCGGCGCGCTCTCCCTCGCCGACGGCGCCCGCGTCGTGGCCCTGCGCAGCCGGGCCATCGCCGACGGACTGTCCGGCCGCGGCGGCATGATGTCGGTGGCCCTGCCCGAGGCCCGGGTGCGCGAGCTCCTCGCGGAGCACGACGGCCGGGTCTCGGTGGCCGCCGTCAACGGCGCCTCCTCCGTGGTGCTGTCCGGCGACGCCGACGCCCTCGACGCGCTCCGCGAGACGATCGTCGCGGGCGGCGGCCGCGCCAAGCGGCTCCCGGTGGACTACGCCTCGCACAGCGCCCACGTCGAGTCGATCCGGGAGCGGCTCCTCGCCGACCTGGCCGGCGTGCGGGCCCGGCCCGCCGAGGTGCCGTTCTACTCCACCGTCACCGGCGCCCGGCTCGACACCACCGGCCTGGACGCCGGCTACTGGTACACCAACCTGCGCCAGAGCGTGCTGTTCGAGCCGACCACGCGGACCCTGCTGGAGGCCGGGTACGGGGTGTTCGTCGAGTGCAGCCCGCACCCCGTGCTCCTGCACAGCGTCGAGGAGACCGCCGACGCCGCGGGCGCCGACGTCACCGGCCTCGGCTCGCTGCAACGCGACAACGGCGGCCCCGAGCGCGTCCTGGCAGCCCTGGGCGAGGCGTTCACGGCCGGCCTCCCGGTCGACTGGTCGCCCGTCTTCGACGGCCTGCCGGTACGCCCCGCCGACCTGCCCACCTACGCCTTCCAGCGCGACACCTACTGGCTCGGCCGGTCCGCCGGCACCGGTGACGTCACCGCCGCCGGCCTGGAGACCACCGGCCACCCGCTGCTGGGCGCGGCCGTCCCGGTCGCCGATGGCGGCACCCTGTTCACCGGCCGCCTCTCGGCCGCCACCCAGCCCTGGCTGGCCGACCACGCCGTGTCCGGCACCACCCTGCTGCCCGGCACCGCCCTGGTCGAGCTCGCGCTCGGCGCGGGCCACGACCTCGGCTGCGAGCACCTGGCCGAACTCACCCTCCAGACACCGCTGGTGCTGCCCGAACGCGGTGCGGTCCGGCTCCAGCTCCACGTGGCCGCAGCCGACGGCACCGGACACCGCGCGCTGACCGTGCACTCCCGCCCCGAGGGCGCGGACGACACCGCCTGGACCCCGCACGCCACCGGACTGCTCGCCCCGCGCACCGCCCCGCCCGCCTTCGACCTCACGGCCTGGCCGCCCCCGGGCGCGCACCCCCTGCCCGTCGAGGACGCCTACGACCGGCTGGCCGCGCTCGGCTACCACTACGGGCCCGCCTTCCAGGGCCTGCGCGCCGCCTGGCGCCGCGGCGATGAGACCTTCGCGGAGGTCGAACTGCCCGGTGAGGGCGGCGGATTCGCCCTGCACCCGGCCCTGTTCGACGCCGCGCTGCACGCCGACGGCCTCGGCTCCGACGCCCAGGACACCGCCCGGCTGCCCTTCTCCTGGACCGGCGTCTCGCTGCACGCGGCCGGCGCCACCGCCCTGCGGGTACGGCTGCACGGCGACGAGGCGCTCTCCGTCCAGCTCGCCGACCCCACGGGCGCCCCCGTCGCCGAGGTGGAGGCCCTGGTCTCCCGGCCGGTCGACCCGGCCGCGCTCACCCCGGCCACCGCCCCGGCCGACCTGTACCGGCTTCACTGGCCCGCCCTGCCCGTGCCCGGCGCACCGGCACCCGACCACGCCGTCCTCGGCGCCGACGTCCCGGACCGCGTGCCCGACTGGACGGTGCTCCCGGCCGGTGGCGGCGACGACCCGGCCGGCGACGCGCACCGCGCGACCGAGCGGGTGCTCACCGCCGTACAGCGATGGCTGGCCGACGAACGCACCGCGTCGGCCCGGCTGCTGGTCCTCACCCGCGGCGCCGTGGCGGTCGGCACGGAGGACGTGACCGACCTCGCCGGCGCCGCCGTGTGGGGCCTGGTCCGGGCCGCGCAGGGCGAACACCCCGGCCGTTTCGTGCTCGTGGACTGCCCCGACGGCGACACCGCCGCCGCGGTGGCCGCCGCCGCGGCCAGCGGCGAACCCCAACTCGCCCTGCGCGGCGGCACGGTGCACGTGCCGCGGCTGGCCCGTGCCACCCCGGGGGACCGCACGCCGTCCCTCGACCCGGACGGCACCGTGCTGATCACCGGCGGCACCGGAGTGCTCGGCGCCCTGGTCGCCCGGCACCTGGTCACCGGGCACGGGGTGCGCCGGGTGGTGCTGGCCGGGCGCAGCGGCACCGCCGCGGACGACTTCGCCGACCTGGACGCGGAGATCACCGTGGCCCGCTGCGACGCGGCCGACCGGGAGCAACTGGCGGCCCTCCTCGCCCGGACGCCCGCCGACCGCCCGCTGACCGCGGTCGTCCACCTCGCCGGCGTCCTGGACGACGGACTGATCACCGACCAGACCCCCGAGCGCCTCGCCGCCGTCCTGCGTCCCAAGGCCGACGCCGCCCGGCACCTGCACGAGCTGACCCGAAACCTCGGCCTCGCCGCGTTCGTCCTGTTCTCCTCCGCCGCCGGCACCGTCGACGGCGCCGGCCAGTCCGGCTACGCCGCCGCCAACGCCTACCTCGACGCGCTGGCCGCCCACCGCCGCGCCCACGGCCTGCCCGCGCACTCCCTCGCCTGGGGCTTCTGGGAGCAGCGCACCGGACTGACCGCCCACCTCACCGACGCCGACGTGGCACGCATGGCGCGGGCCGGCGTGCGGCCCCTCGGCACCGAGCACGGCCTGCGGCTGCTCGACGCCGCCCTGGCCGCGGACGAGCCGCTGCTGGTCCCGGTCGGCCTGGACCTCGCCGTGCTGCGCCGCGCCGCCGACGTCCCGGCCGTGCTGCGCGGCCTGGTGCCCGCCCGCCCCCGCCGCACCGCCGCCGTCCGCCAGGACGCCTCGTCGTTCGCCGGCCGGCTGGCCGCCCTCGGCCCGGCCGAACGCGACGCCGCCCTGCTGGAACTGGTCCGCACCCACGTCGCCGCCGTGCTCGGACACGGCGGCGACATGGTGCTCGACCCGCGCCGCTCCTTCCGCGAGTCCGGTTTCGACTCGCTGACCGCGGTCGAACTGCGCAACCGCCTCGGCACCGCGGTCGGCCTGCGCCTGCCCGCCACCCTGGTCTTCGACTACCCCGACGCGGACGCGCTCGTCGGGCACCTGAGGACCGAACTCCTCGGCGAGCAGGCGGAGTCCGCCACCGAGGCCGCCGTACGCGAGGCGGACGAGCCGATCGCCATCGTGGCCATGGCCTGCCGCTACCCGGGCGGGGTCGGCACCCCCGAGGACCTGTGGCGGCTGCTGGCCGAGGGCGGTGACGGCATCGGCGCCTTCCCCGCCGACCGCGGCTGGGACCTGGCCGGACTCTACGACCCGGAGCCGGGCAAGGCGGGGCACTCCTCGACCCGGTCCGGCGGATTCCTCCACGACGCCGCCGACTTCGACCCCGACTTCTTCGGCATCGGCCCCCGCGAGGCCCTCGCCATGGACCCGCAGCAGCGGCTGCTGCTGGAGACGTCCTGGGAGGCGCTGGAGCGGGCCGGCATCGACCCGCACGCCGTGCGCGGCAGCCGCACCGGCGTCTTCGCCGGCGTCATGTACCACGACTACGGCAGCAGGCTGCACCGCGTTCCCGAGGCCGTCCGCGACTACCTGGGCAACGGCAGCCTCGGCAGCGTGGCCTCCGGCCGGGTCGCCTACGCGCTCGGCCTGGAGGGCCCGACCCTCACCGTCGACACCGCCTGCTCCTCGTCCCTGGTGGCGCTGCACCTGGCCGCGCAGGCGCTGCGGCAGGGCGAGTGCACCCTGGCGCTGGCCGGCGGTGTCTCCGTGATGTCGACCGTCGACACGTTCGTGGACTTCAGCAGGCAGCGCAACCTCGCCGCCGACGGCCACGCCAAGTCCTTCGCCGACGCGGCGGACGGCACGGCCCTGTCCGAGGGCGCCGGCATGCTCGTCCTGGAGCGGTTGTCGGACGCGCGGCGTCTGGGGCATCCGGTGCTGGCGGTGGTGCGGGGTTCGGCGGTGAACCAGGACGGTGCGTCGAACGGGTTGACGGCGCCGAACGGTCCGTCGCAGCAGCGGGTGATCCGGCAGGCGTTGTCGGCGGCGCGGTTGTCGGCGGTGGACGTGGACGTGGTGGAGGCGCACGGGACGGGGACGACGCTGGGTGATCCGATCGAGGCGCAGGCGTTGCTGGCGACGTATGGTCAGGACCGGGCGCCGGATGCGCCGTTGTGGCTGGGGTCGGTGAAGTCGAACATCGGTCATACGCAGGCGGCGGCGGGTGTGGCGGGTGTGATCAAGATGGTGCTGGCGATGCGGCACGGTGTGCTGCCGCGGACGCTGCACGTGGACCGGCCGTCGTCCCAGGTGGACTGGGAGGCGGGCCAGGTGCGTCTGCTGACGGAGGAGCGGGAGTGGCCCGCCACGGACCGTCCGCGACGCGCCGGGATCTCCTCGTTCGGCATCAGCGGCACCAACGTCCACACCATCATCGAGGAGCCACCGGCCGAGGAACCGGCGTCCGGCCCGGACCCGGCACCGGCCCCGGTGCTGCCGCTCGTGGTCTCCGGCGCCACCCCCGAAGCCCTGGCCGCGCAGGCCGCACGGCTGCGCGCGGTCGCCGACCGGCCGCTGCCCGACCTCGCCCGCTCCCTGGCCACGCAGCGCGCCGCCCTCACCCACCGGGGCGCGGTCGTCGCCCGTGACCGGGACGAACTCCTCGCCGGACTGGCCGCGCTGGCCGACGGCTCCGCCGCCGACACCGTGGTCCGCGGCCGCCCCACCGGCGGCAGGACCGCCTTCCTCTTCACCGGCCAGGGCGCCCAGCGAACGGGCATGGGCCGCGGCCTGTACGCCGCCCACCCCGCCTTCCGGCAGGCACTGGACGAGGTCTGCCAGGCGCTCGACACCCACCTCGACCGCCCGCTGCGGGACGTGATGTGGGCCGGGCCCGGCACCGCCGAGGCGGCCCTCCTCGACCGCACCCTCTACACGCAGAGCGCCCTGTTCGCCGTCGAGACGGCCCTGTACCGGCTGCTGGAGTCGTACGGCGTCCGCCCGGACTGGCTGGCCGGCCACTCCATCGGCGAGCTGACCGCCGCGCACGTGGCCGGGGTCTGGGACCTGGCGGACGCCGCCCGGCTGGTCACCGCACGCGGCCGGCTCATGCAGGAACTGCCCGAGGGCGGCGCGATGCTCGCCGTCGACGCCACCGAGGACGAGGTGCTGCCCCACCTCGGCCCCGAGGTGTCCGTCGCCGCCGTCAACGGGCCCCGTGCCGTCGTCGTCTCCGGCACCGAGGCGGCCGTACTGGCCGTGGCCGAGGCCTTCCCCGGCCGCCGCACCAAGCGGCTGCGGGTCAGCCACGCCTTCCACTCCCCGCTGATGGACCCGATGCTGGCGGAGTTCGAGAAGACCGCCCGGGAACTGCGCTACGCGCCGCCCGCGATCCCCGTGGTCTCCGACGTGACCGGGGCCCGCGCCGGCGAGGACGAGCTGTGCGACCCCGCGTACTGGGCCCGGCACGTCCGCGAGGCGGTCCGCTTCGGCGACGCCGTCCGCACACTGGAGGACGACGGCGTGCGCACCTTCCTCGAACTCGGCCCCGACGCCGTCCTGTCGGCCATGGGCGCGCACGCCGTGGCCGACCCCGAACGGGTGGTGTTCGCGCCCGCCTCGCGCCGGGACCGCGACGAGGAGCGGACCTTCGCGCTCCTGCTCGGCACCGCCCAGGTGCGCGGAGTCCCCGTCGACTGGCAGCGGGTGTTCGCCGGCACCGACGCCCGCCGTACCGACCTGCCGACCTACGCCTTCCAGCGGCGGCGGCTGTGGCTGGACGACGAACCGGGGGCGGTCGCCGACGCGGGCGGCCTCGGCCAGGCACCGGCCGGCCACCCGTTGCTCGGCGCGGCCCTGGAGCTGGCCGGCGACGACAGCGTGGCCCTGACCGGCCGCCTCTCCCTGGCCACCCACCCCTGGCTCGCGGACCACGCCGTCGCGGGCGTCGTACTCGTTCCGGGCAGCGCCTTCGTCGAGCTGGCCGTCCAGGCCGGCGACCGCGCCCACTGCCCGCAGGTGGCCGAACTCACCCTGGAACGGCCCCTGGTCCTGCCCGAGCGGGGCGCCGTCCACCTCCAGGTCGTCGCCGCCGCCCCGGACGCCGACGGGTACCGGCGGCTGACGGTGCACGCCCGCCCGGAGGGCGCCGACGGCGAGTGGACCCGGCACGCCACCGGCGTCCTGGCCCCGCGCACCGCGCCCGAACCGGCGGCCGTGACCGACTGGCCGCCCGCGGGCGCCGTCCCCGTGGACGTCGGCGGCACCTACGACCACCTCGCCGAACAGGGCTACCACTACGGACCGTCGTTCCGCTGCCTGCGCGGCGCCTGGCGGCTCGGCGAGGACGTCTGCGCCGAACTCGCCCTGCCCGACGCCGACGCGGCCGCCGGCTTCGGACTGCACCCGGCGCTGCTCGACGCCACCCTGCACGCCATCGACCTGCTCGACGGCCAGGACCCGACCGTGATGACCCTGCCCTTCTCCTGGGAGGGCGTCACCCTCCACGCCACCGGGGCCACCGCGGTACGGCTGCGCCTGACCCCGCACGGCCCCGACCACCTGACCCTGCGCCTGTACGACGGCACGGGCGCGCCGGTGGCCGAGGTGGCGTCACTGCGCATCCGCCAGGTGACCGCCGAGCAGCTCGACGCGGCGGCGCCCGCGCCCGGCGACCTGTTCCGCGTGCGGTGGACCGAGTTGCCCCTCGCCACCGGCGTCGCCGCGCCCGCGCCCCGCACCCTGACCGTCGCAGCCGGCCCCGAGCCCGGCGCCGCACTGCCCGCCGTGGCCCGCGCGACCGCCGTACGGGCCCTCGACGCCCTGCGCCGGGACCTCGCCGACGCGCCGGACGACGCGCCGCTGGTGGTCCTGACCCGGTCCGCCGTCGCCGTTCCCGCCGGTGCCGCGCCCGATCCGGCGCAGGCCGCGGTCTGGGGCCTGGTCCGGGCGGCGGCCGTCGAGCACCCCGGCCGGTTCGTGCTCGCCGACACCGACGGCGACCCGGCCTCGGAATCCGTCCTCCCGGCCGCCGTCGCCACCGGCGCCCCGGAACTCGTCCTGCGGACGGGCACCGCGTACGTGCCGGAACTGACCGGTGCCGAGGAGCCCGGGCAGGCCCCGGCGCCTGCCCTCGACCCGGCGGGCACCGTCCTCGTCACCGGCGGCACCGGCAGCCTCGGCCGGCTGCTGGCCCGGCACCTGGTCACCCGGCACGGCGTGCGCCACCTGCTGCTGGCCGGCCGCGCCGGCCGCCTGGCGGACCCCGGCCTCCTGGACGAACTCGGCGCCCTGGGCGCGACCGTGACCGTCGCCGCGTGCGACGTCACCGACCGCGCCGAACTGGCGGCCCTGCTGGCGTCCGTACCGGCCGGGCACCCGCTGACCGCCGTGGTGCACGCCGCCGGCGTCCTGGACGACGGGCTCCTCGGCGACCTCACGCCCGAGCGGCTGGAGACGGTGATGCGTCCCAAGGCCGACGCCGCCTGGCACCTGCACGAACTGACCCGCGACCTCGGCCTCGCCGCCTTCGTCCTGTTCTCCTCCGCCGCCGGCACCCTGGGCGCGGCGGGACAGGCCAACTACGCGGCGGGCAACGCCTTCCTGGACGCCCTCGCCGCGCGGCGCCGCGCCGAGGGACTGCCGGCCCTGTCGCTGGGCTGGGGGCTGTGGGACACGGGGGAGGGCATGGCGGCCGGACTCGGCGAGACCGAGCTGCGCCGGCTGGCCCGCGACGGCATCCTGCCGCTGCCGGCCGAGCGCGCGCTGGCCCTGTTCGACCGTGCGCTGGCCGCCGGCGGCGACTCCGCCACCGACCGGGCCCTCCTCCTGCCGGTCCGGGTCCAGGTCACCGCGGACGCCCCCGCCCTGGTGCGCGGTCTCGCCCCCGCGGCCGCACGGCGCACCGCCCGCACGGCCGCCGAGGCCCCGGCGGCCGCCGAACCGCTTCCCCTGCGGCTGTCCCGGCTGGGCGCGGCCGACGGACTCCGACTCCTGGTGGAGACGGTGTGCGGCCATGTCGCCGACGTCCTCGGCCACGGTTCCGGCGGCGCCGTCGACCCGCTGCGCCCGCTGGGCGACCTGGGCGTGGACTCGCTGGCCGCCCTGGAGCTGCGCAACCGGCTGGGCGCGGACACGGGCCTGCGGCTCTCCACCACCCTCACGTTCGACTACCCGACCTCCGACGCCCTGGCCAGGCACCTCTTCACCGAGCTGGGCGGCGACCCCGCCGGCGACCTCGTCGACATCGAGGCCGAGGTGGTGCGCCTGGAGGCGGTGCTGGCCGACGCGCTGGAGTCGGCCGCGCCGGACGAGGAGCAGCGGGCCCGGGTGGCCGCCCGGCTGCGCACCCTCACCGCCCGGTGGGACGGCACCGGCGAGTGGCGGGAGCCCGGGACCGGGCACGGCGGCGGGGCGGGGCTGGACGCGGCCACGGCCGACGAACTGTTCGGCATCCTGGACGACGAGCTCGGCGCCCTCGACTGAGACCGGTACCCGTGGACCGGCGACGGCCCGGCGCACCCACCGGGCGTCCCGGGCCGTCACCCCGCCGGGGCCGCACCGCTTCCGGCGGGGCGGCCCCGGCTCCGGCGGGCCGGACTCGGCAAGGCCCCGCCGGTGGTGTCACCGGCGGGGCCGCGCCGTGCGGCGCCGAGGGGGGAGCCGCGGACCGCTCAGCCCGCGGACGAGTGGGTGCCGGCCCACCGGTCGGACAGTTTGGGGATGCGGTGCTCCAGCATCTTCGACGGCAGCTCCGAACGGCTGGCCACGTTCAGCTTGCGGTAGACGCGGGTGAGGTGCTGCTCCACCGTGCTGATCGTGACGTGCAGCCGGGTGCTGATCTCCCGGTTGGTGTACCCGAGCGCGGCCAGCCCGGCGACCCGGCACTCCGCGTCGCTCAGGATGGCCGGGCCGCCCTCGGCCTCGGCCGTCTCCGGGCGCGCCGGGTCCTCCAGGAGGTGCGCGTCGACCGGCGACTCGATGCGGCACGCCTCGGCCTCCCGCGCCGCCTGCCGGGCCACCAGCCGGGCGCGCGCGTACTCGCCGAGCTCGTAGTGCGCCGCCGACAGGTCGGCGTACGCCTGGGCCAGCGCGTAGCGGTCGCCGCACGTCTTGAGCAGGTCGATCGACTCGCGCAGCAGCGAGGCGCGGCGGTGCGGCTTGCAGGTCGCGGCCAGCAGCCGCAGCGCCATGGCACGGGCGCGGGAGCTGTGGCCGCCGGGCAGCCGCAGCTGTTCCTCGGCCCACTCCCGGGCGGTGCGGGCCTTGCCGATCCGCAGGTTGGCCAGGGCCAGGTCGGACCGCCAGGGGATGCCCTTCTGCAGGCTGGGGTTGCCCTCCCGCAGCAGCCGTCCGCAGGTCTCGAAGTCGCCGAGCGCCGCGAAGGGCCGTTCGGTGGCCAGGTGGTGGTGGCCGCGGGCCCGCAGGTACTGGATGCCGAACACGGTGTGGTACATCGGCTCGGGCACGTCGTGTTTGAGGAGTTCCTCGGCCTCGTCGCAGGCGCCCCGGGCGGTGAGCGCGGAGATCGCCGTCGACAGCGGGAGGCCGATGAGGACGCCCCAGCTCTGGGCGCGCAGGGTGCCGAGGGCGGCCAGGGCGCCCTGCGAGGCGGTGGTCATGTCCCCTTGGAGCAGGGCGATCTCCGCGCGGATGGCGCCGAGCAGGGCCTGCCAGGTCGTCGCCCGGCGTTCCACGGCGCACTCCAGCAGCGCGTCGCAGGCGGCGGCGGCGAGGCCGGGCCGGTCCGCGTGGGCGATCGCCAGCAGGGACATCGCCACCATCTCCAGGTTCAGGTGGTCCAGCCGGTGCCCCTGGAGTGCCTGGGCGACGGCCGCGGCGGACTCGTCGGTGGCGTCGCCGCCGACGAGCACCGCGACCCGTGCGGCCAGCCCGCCGCCGTCGGCGGTCACGGGGCGGCGGCGCGGGTCGAGGCCGGACACGGGGGTGCCCTTGCCGGGGAGCGAGACGCCGTAGAACCACTGCCGTACGAACTCCACCTCCGCGACGATCTGGGCGTCGGCGGGCGACTGGACGCGGACGAGCGTGGCCACGGCCCGGGCGGCCAGTTCGGTGTCGCCCTGCCAGAGCAGGTAGCGCAGGACGGTGGCGGTGTCCCGCATGCTCAGGCCGCCGTCGAGCGCGGCCTCCCGCAGCGGCTCCAGGTGGGGGCCGGCCGCCGCCGGGTTGGTGCGCCACTGCGCGCGTGCCAGGGCGACGGACAGCGCGTGGCGTTCGCGTTCGTCGGAGCAGTCGCGCAGGACCAGGCCGAGGTAGTCGGCGCAGCGCTCCACGTCGTCCGCGGCCAGCGCCTGTTCCGCGGCGGTGCGCAGGACCTGCGCGCCCCACCGGGGCGGGACGAGACCGGCGGCGCACAGGTGGTGCGCCACCTCGTCGGCGGGGGCGCCGGAACGATACAGCATGTCGGCGATCCGGCCGTGGAGTCCCGCGCGGGCGGCGGCGTCCATGTCCTCCAGGACGGCCGCGGCCCCGGTCGGGTGCCGGAAGGCGTGACCGTCCAGCAGACCCGCCGAGTTGAGGGTGTCGACGGCTTCCTGTGTGACCACGGGGGAGGTCCCGGCCAGTTCCGCGACGGGCAGGGTGCGGGCCAGGGGGCCGAGCGCGGCCAGTGCCCGGGCCACCCGGGTGTGCCCGGCCTCGCCGCGGTGGAGCAGGGAGAGGACGGCCTGGCGGTAGGCGGCGCCGGCGACGGGCGGGCCGATCTCGGGGCCGAAGCCCGTGCTGTCGTCCAGCAGGGCGTGCAGCAGGAGGGGGCTGCCCGCGGTGGCCCGGTGGTAGGCGGTGCGGACGGCGTCGGGCAGGGCCCGTCCGGTCTGTGCGGTGAGCAGTTCGCCGACGCTCGCCTGGGACAGGGGGGCCAGGCGTACCCGGCGGTGGGGCTGGCGCAGGAGTTCCGTGTGGGCGGCCGAGCGCACCTCGCCGAAGTGGCCCGACGTCGCGCACACCACGAGGACCCGCCGGGAGCGGCCGAGGCGCAGCAGGTGGACGAGTGTCCGCAGGGAGGCCGGGTCCATGGCGTGGGCGTCGTCGACGGCGACGACCAGGGGGCGTTCACCCTGCGCGAGGCGCAGGAGCGTGTCGGCCGAACCGTCCGCGGTGGGGTCGGGCACGGTGTGCCCTGCGGAGCCGAGGGGGCGGCCGTTCCCCGCCGGTCCGTTCACCTCGTGGGACACCCGGTGTGATATCGCGCACTCCGCCTCGGCGTTGCCCAGTAATTGCCCCACCAGCCCCAGGGGCCGATCTCGTTCCGCCGTGGCGGCGGTACCGGTCAGTACCTGCGCGTCTGTGCTGTTCAGCGTGGTGAGGAATTCATGTACCAACTGGGTCTTCCCAGACCCGGGACCCCCGGTTATGATCACCAGTCGGCCGTTTCCCCGCATGGTGTCGGTGAACGCCTCGGTCAGAGCCTGCAGTTCTCGTATTCGGCCGAAAAGATGCATTGAGGATCCCCCCTGGATTCTTTCTCCGAGCCGGATCGTGCCCCGTATTCCGCGTGACGAGCCGGCCTCGCGCGACGGTTCGTGAAAAGTCTGTGAGAGTGGCGGTACCGCCGCAAAGGCGGCGCGCCGGATCGGTTCCTCCCCTGGTCGGCGGCGTGTGGCCGTCGGCATGGCATCCGCGGGGGAGGCTGCCGGCGGTCTGTCGGCGGCCCCGCGCGAGAGGCGTGGCATCCTCTGGTCTCCCGTTTTCACCGCGTACCGGGGGGTCCATATGGCGGTCGGCATTGATGTGCCGGTGCTTACCGCCGGTACGGTTGCCGGGCGCCCGAAAGGGTGGAGCGAATGGTTTCGGCCAATTGCTGGCCGAGAATGATTCGAGGCGTTCTGCGGATTTGCCGGTCGAGTCCCGAGCTTCGCTGGTCGAGTCACAGGAATTAAGATTGAATGCTTATAGCAGATTGAGACGGTATCTGTCCAGGCCAACGTTGTCAACAGCCCTCCTGGTGACCCCTCTTGCCTACTATCCGGGTCGTCCGTCGAGGCGTCGTTTTACAGACCGTTGATTTACCGGTTGGTTAAAGAAAGGAACCGGGCACGGGGCGCGGTGAATCCGGTCACCGACAGTGCTTGCGGTGCCCGTTCGGGCAACCCGCCGCGCCCGGGACCCGTCAGGGGAGGATCGAGTCGACGTATCCGCCGTCGACGCGCAGCGCCCCGCCGGTCGTCGCCGACGCCTGCTCGGAGCTGAGGTAGACGACCATGTGGGCGATCTCCTCCGGCTCGATCAGCCGCTGGAGCAGCGACTGCGGGCGGTGCTCGCGCATGAAGGTGCGCTGGGCCTCGTCCCAGGGCAGGTCCCGGTCGACGAGTTCGTACACGAACTCCTCGACACCTCCGGTGTGCGTGGGCCCCGCGATCACCGAGTTCACCGTCACGCCCGTGCCGGCGGCCTTCTTGGCGAATCCGCGGCTCACCGCCAGCAGCGCGGTCTTCGACATGCCGTAGTGGATCATCTCCGCCGGGATGACGACCGCCGAGTCGCTCGCCACGTACTGGATCCGCCCCCAGCCTCGCCCGGTCATGCCGGGCAGGTACAGCCGGGTGAGGCGCACGGCGGCGAGGACGTTCACCTCGAAGTAGCGCCGCCACTCGTCATCGGTGATCTCCAACGGGTCGGCGGAGCCGAAAATACCGAGGTTGTTGACCAGGATGTCCACTCGCGGCAGCACTTCCGCCACCCGGGCAGCGCCCTCGTCGCGGGAGACGTCGGCGGCCACCGGCACCAGCTCCGCGCCGGGCGCCTGGCGGGCCAGCGCCTCGACGCTCTCGTTCACCCGCCGTTCGTCCCGGCCGTTGATGCCCACCCGGGCCCCGGCCCGGGCGAGGGCCACGGCGATGGCCGCGCCGATGCCCTGGGTGGAGCCGGTGACGAGTGCGGTGCGTCCTGTCAGGTCGATCTGCATGGGCGGACGGGATCCCTTCCGGTCGCGGATGTCACGGGCCGTCAAGTGTGCCGGTGGGGGCCGGGAACGCACGGCAGACGCGAGGGCGATCGGCCGTTCGGCCCCGTCCGCCCGGCGGGCCGCGCCGCGGGGCCGGTCCACCGGGCGGACGGGACGGCACGCCATCTCCCCGCCGGGCAGAAGGCCCCGGAGCCCACCGGTACTCGGGCAGTGGCCGGGGGCATGGTCTCCGCCCGTGGCGCCGGGCGGCACCACGGGCGCCGGACCGGAGCCCCGGCGCGGGATTCTCAGCCGGCGGGTGCCGTGGTGCCGGTGGCCGCGCCCGGTACGAGGGGATGCGCCGCCAGGTGTCCGAGCATCGCCCCCAGTCGGGCCGTCTCCTCCTCCGGCAGGGGCATGAGCGGCGCCCGGGGATCGCCGGCCGGACGGTCCTGGATCCGCAGCCCCGCCTTGACGGCCCGCGGCAGGCCGTGGCCGACGATGAACTCCAGGAAGGGCAGCAGCTCGGCCAGGAGGGCGTCGGCGCGTTCGTCGTCCCCGGCCGTCGCCGCGGCGTACAGCTCCAGGGCCCACCGCGGCACCAGGCAGGGCGACGCCGTGCACCAGCCGGCGGCGCCCGAGCGGAAGGCCTCCAGCGCGACGGGATTGCTCCCGTTGTAGACGGACAGCGTGCCGTCGGACAGCTCCCGGATGGCGCGGAAGCGGGCCACGTCGCCGGAACTCTCCTTGACCATCGTCAGGTTGGGGATGTCACGCGCGAGCGCGACCACGGTCTCCGGCAGCAGGTCGACCCCGCTGGTGCCCGGGTTGTTGTACAGCATCACCGGCAGGTCGGTGGCGGCCGCCACCGTGGCGTAGTGCCGCCGGAGTTCGGCCTCCGTCAGCTTCCAGTAGACCTGCGGGAGCACCATGATCGCGGTGGCTCCGTGGCGGGCGGCCACGCGCGCCCGGCGGACCGTGCCCTCCGTGCTCCAGTGCGAGACGCCGACCAGGGTGGGCACCCGGTGGTCGACGGTCTGCACGGCGGTCTCGCACACGGCGTCCCACTCGGCCTCGCGGAGGTAGGCGCTCTCACCGGTGCTGCCCAGCGGGGCGACGGCGTGGCTCCCCGCCGCCACCAGTTCCTCGGTGAGCCGGCCCAGCGCGGTGAGGTCGACCTCGCCGGTGGCGGTGTCGAAGGGGGTCACGGGGTAGGCGATGATGCCCTTCAGAGGCATGCGGCGACCGCCTCCACGTCGACGCAGTCGGGATGGCCGCGCAGCGCCCGGCGCGCGTGGTAGGCGAAGTTCGCCTTGTCGCGCCGGTCGGTCGACGTCCAGTCGTGGGCCTCCCGGGCGAGTGCCGGGTCGAGCGGCCTGATGGTGCCGGCCGACATGGCGAGGAGCTGGAGGCGCGCGGCGCGTTCGATGAGCAGCGCCAGGTTGCACGCCTCCTCGACGGTGGCTCCGGTGACGAGCTGGCCGTGGTGGGCGAGGAGGACGGCCCGCTTGTCGCCGAGGGCGGCGGCGATGATCTCCCCCTCCTCGTTGCCCACGGGCACGCCCGGCCACTCCTGGAGGAAGGCGCAGTCGTCGTACAGCGGGGTGGTGTCCATCTGGGAGACCACGAGGGGGACTTCGAGCATCGACAGGGCCGCGGTGTGCAGCGAGTGCGTGTGGACGATGCAGTTGACGTCCTCGCGCACCCGGTAGATCCAGGAGTGGAAGCGGTTGGCCGGGTTGGGCATGCCCTCGCCTTCGAGGACCCGGAGGTCCTCGTCCACCAGGAGCAGGTTGTCCTCGGTGATCTCGTCGAAGCCGAGTCCCAGGCGCTGGGTGTAGTAGGTGCCGGGCTCCCGCCCGCGGGCGCTGATCTGGCCGGCGAGCCCCGAGTCGTGGCCGCCGTCGTGGGCGATACGGCAGGTGAGGGCCACCTTCTGCCGTGTGGTCAGCTCCAGGTCGCCGAAGAGGCCGTCCATCTGCCGCCGGGCGCGGTCGACGAGTACGTCCTTCGGATCTCGCAGGGTGCTTGCCATTTTCTGCTCCAGTTCCGGAGCCCGGACCGTCGCCGGGCCCCGCGTCCGTGCGCCGGGGAACGCGGCGCTTCAGGAAACGTCGTTCACCATAGGACACCTGGTTTCCTGCGAGCAAGGAAGGCACGGGGGATGGCCGAAAGCGGTGCCCGGGACGGCGGAAGCCGTGCGGGACGGTCAAGCCGCCCCGAGCCCACCCGACTTGACCGGCGTTCGGGACGGGCGGGCCGTGTCACCGCGCGTGCGCGGACGACACCTCAGGCGACGGCGGAGCGCGCTGATCACCAGGAGACCTGAACGTGCGGGCGTCGACGCGCGCTCGTGGCTCAGGGAAGGCGGGAGTGCGGCGCCCGCGGAGCGTCCGGATGCGCTGGGTCGTCGGCGACCAGGAGCAGGAGCGCGGCGCGCTCGGTGCCTAGGGAGCGGACCTTGTGGGGGGTGGTGGCCTGGAAGTAGGCGCAGTCCCCGGGGCGCAGGGTGATGGTGCGGGACGGGAGGATCAGCTCGACCTCCCCCTGGTGGACGAAGATGAACTCCTCGCCGGGGTGGTCGCGGAAGGGGGCGTGGTCGGCGTCGTGCGGGGGGTGGAGCATGAAAGGGGTCATGCTCTTGGTCCCGGCTTCGAGCGCCATGCCCTCGTAGCGGGTGCCGGGGTCGTCGCCGGGGGTGAGGGGCCGGCGTTCCCCGGCCCGGGTGACGGTGACCTCGGCCGGTTCCTCGGTGTCGGCGAAGAGGTGGTCCAGGGGGACACCGAGGGCCTTGGCGAGGGAGGCGCAGACGGCGATCGACGGGACACTCCGGCCGCGTTCGACCTTGGACAGGTAGCTCTTGGTGACGCCGGCGCGCTCGGCCAGCGCCTCCAGCGTCATCAGCCGCTGCTTGCGCAACTGCCGCACCCGGTTGATCACAGTCTTTCCCTCCATGCCCCTCGGCCGGGCGTCGGCCGGACGGCCCCCCAGTATGGCGCGGCGGCCCCCGGTGGCCGACGACTCCCGTCCGCACCGGCGCCACCCTCGCACGCCGGCCACGAGTGTCCTCCGGCGGCCCGTGCGGGCCCGGGCGGCGCAGACCGCCGGGTCACCGCGTCGGGAGGGCATGCGCGGCCACCGTCCTCGGGGCCGGTGCGGTGTCAGGAGCTGTGCAGGACGACGAGCCGCCGGGTCGCCCGGGTCATCGCGACGTAGCGGTCCACCGCCCCCTGCACCCCCGCCCCGAACCGCTCCGGGTCCACGAGGACGACCAGGTCGAATTCGAGCCCCTTCGTCAGCTCCGGCGGCAGCGACCGTACCCTCGGCGATCCGCGGTAGGACGAATCACCGATGACGCAGGCGGTCCCGTCCGCCCGCGAGCCGAGCCACGCGTCGAGGACCGAGCGCAGCTCCGAGGCGGCACCGTGCACGACGGGCACGCCGCCGGAGCGGACGGACGTCGGCACGTTGGCGTCCGGGAGCACGGCCCGGATGACCGGCTCGGCCTCCGCCATGATCTCCTGCGGCGTGCGGTAGTTGACGCTCAGGGAGGCCGACTCGATCCGGTCGAACCCGACCCGGCCGAGCCGTTCCCGCCACGACTCCGTGAACCCGTGCCGGGCCTGCGCGCGGTCCCCGACGACGGTGAAGCTCCTGGACGGGCAGCGCAGCAGCAGCATCTGCCACTCCGCGTCGGTCAGTTCCTGTGCCTCGTCCACCACGATGTGCGCGAACGGCCCGGCGAGCAGGTCCCGTTCGACACCGGACAGCTCGGACTCGTCCACCAGGTTCCGCTGGAAGTCCGCCCGGCGGAGCTGCGTCATCAGGCCCTCGCCGTCGTCGTCGGCCGCGATCAGGTTGTCGACGACCTGCGCCATGCGTGCGCGCTGGGCGGCGAGGACGCCCTCCCGCCGTCGCGCTCTGCGTGCCGCCCGCGGGTCGCCGAGCCGCTGCCGCGCCGCGTCCAGCAGCGGCAGGTCGGACACCGTCCACGCCCGGGCGTCCGCGCGCTGGAGCAGCCGGACCTCCTCGCGGCCGAGCCACGGGGCGCACATCCGGAGGTAGGCGGGTACGGACCACAGGTCTCCCACGAGGTCGGCCGCCTCCAGCAGCGGCCAGGCGCGGTCGAGGGCCGCCATGAGCTCCCGGTTCCCGAGCAGCGACCTGCGCAGAAGTTCGGGCGGTGCGTCGCCGTCGTGCCGGTCCGCCAGGATCGCCAGCAGCTCCTCCAGTACCTGTTCGCGGGCCTCGTTGTGCGGGGTGCCGGGCTCCGCCGCCCCGAACGCCACGGCCCAGTCGTCGGCGGTCAGCCGGACGTCCGACCAGTGGGTGGTGACCGTCATCCCCTCGGCGGGCGGTTCCTCGTAGAACCTGACGGCCGTCTCGATGGCCCGCACCATGTCCGCCGACGACTTCAGCCGGGCCACCTCCGGGTCGGCCTCGGTCGTGGCCGCGGCCCCCTCGGCGACGAGGTCCCGCAGCGTGCAGGTCCGCACACCCTCCTCGCCGAGGCCGGGCAGCACGTCGGCGACGTAGGCCAGGTACGGCCGGTGCGGCCCGACGAACAGCACACCGCCGCGCCGGTGACCGAGCCGGGGGTCGGAGTGCAGCAGGTAGGCGGAGCGGTGCAGGGCGACCACGGTCTTCCCCGTGCCCGGCCCGCCGTCGACGACGAGGGCTCCGCGCGAGTCCGCCCGGATGACGGCGTCCTGGTCCGCCTGGATGGTGCCGAGCACGTCCCGCATCCGCGGCGAGCGGCTGGCGCCGAGGCCGGCGATGAAGGCGGACTGGTCGTCGAGCGCGGCATGGCCGGCCAGTCCGTCCTCGGTGAACACCTCGTCCCAGTAGTCGCCGACCCGGCCGTCGGTCCAGCGGTACCGGCGGCGGCTCGCCAGTCCCATCGGGTCGGCGTGGGTGGCACCGAAGAACGGTTCGGCCGCGGGCGTGCGCCAGTCGACCAGCAGCCGGCGGCCCGCGCTGTCCGTGAGCCCGAGCCGGCCGACGTACACGGGGTCGGCGCCGTCCTCGGGGACCATGCGGCCGAGGCACAGGTCCAGACCGAAGCGGCGCAGGGTGCGCAGCCGTGCGGTCAGCCGGTGGATCTCCGCGTCCCGGTCCATCGCCTGCCGGCCCCGGCCGCCGGGCGCCCTGCGTTCGGCGGCCAGCCGTTCGGTCAGTTCGGCCGTCGACCGTTCGAGACACTCGGCGACGGCCGCGAAGTGCTCCTCGTCCGCGGCGATCAACGCCGGATCGGCCTTCGGGGCGAGGCGCTGGGGAAGGTCGAACGCACTGGCGTGCAGGGCGGGGTTCACGTCATTCACTCCGATGAGGCCGTTGGTGGCTTCGTGGTTCTCGTAGCTGCCGCGGTTCTTGCGGTTCTTGCGGTACTTGCGGTACTTGGCTCTTGCGGTTCTCGTGGTGCGGGCCGGGTGCCGGACGCGCCGGGCGGGTGCCGGTACGCGGTCGCGGGCGCGGTGCCGGGCGGAGCCCGCGCCGCCACCACGAGCAGGGCGGGCGGGGGTCCGGAGAGCGGCTTCGGCGGCCGATTCTGCGGTACGACGGGGGTCTTGCCGCAAGACCCCCGGTGCGCTATACGTTGAGAGTGGCAAGGAGCGCGGGTGGCCTCCTTGCCTTCCGCATGTCCGGCCGCGCGGCCGTCCCTCCGTCCCCCACCGTGCCGTCGGTCCGTGATCCCAGGTGCCGGATGCCGCGGGACGGGTGATCCTGAAGAGGTGCGGGGTGTACCTGGGGCTCGGCTGCCGGCGGCCTACGCCGCCCCCGGCCGTCGTGCCCTGCGCGTGACGCTCGTCGCGGCAGCCGGCTTCTGCTCCTTCCGCTACGGCCTCGGCCGCCCCGTGGCGGCGACGTACGCCCTGTTCAGCGTGGTGGCGCTGGGCGGGCTCGCCCGGATCCCCGGCACCGGACGGCAGAGGGCGAGGACGGTCCTGCGCCTGGTGCCGGTGTGCTGGGTCCTGGTCGTCGCCGGCACCTGTCTGTCGGTGCGGACCTGGAGCGCCGTCGTCGGCATGTCGGTCATCGGCTTCGCGCTGGCCTTCGCCGCCGTGGGCGGACCCCGCCCGGCCGGGGCCGCCCCCGGCCTCCAACTCCTGTACATCCTGCCGTCCTTCCCGCCCTACGATCCCGGTTCGCTCGCCGAACGGCTGGTCGGTACGACCACGGGCGTGCTCCTGTTCGCCGCCGCCGAGGTGCTGCTCCTGCGCGAGCCGGGACCGCCGCCGTACCGGGAGCGGGCCGCCCGGGCGGCCCTGACCGCCGAACACTGCGCGGTCCGTCTCGCGGCGTCCCCGCACGCCCTGCCGGAAGCCGACGTCCGTGCGGCCCGGGCCGCGGGTCAGGCGCTGCGGCCGCTCGACGTGCCGGACGCGGAACGCCCGGCCGGACCCGGGGTGCGCGACCGCGCCCTCGCCCACACCGGCCTGGCCGCCCGCACCCTGCTCAGCAGACTCGCGCAACTGCCCGCCGAGCCGCCACGGACGCCGCCCGGCGTCCCCGCCGGGCCGGTACCCGGAATAGCTTCCGATGTGCCCGCCGGGCCGGTACCCGGAACCGCTTCCGGTGTGCCCGCCGGGCCGGTACCGGGAACGGCCTCCGGTGTGCCCGCCGGGCCGACACGGGGAACCGTCCCCGGCGCCCCCGCCGGGCCGGTACCGGGAACCGTCCCCGGCGTTCCCACCGAGCCGGCACCGGGAACGACCCCCGGCGTCGCCGCCGTCCTGCACGCCGTGGCCCGGCTGTCGGCGGCGACCGTCCGCTGCCTGCGCACGGGTACGTCCCCCGCGGCCCGGCAGCAGGAGCTGGCCGCGGCGCGCGCCGGGCTGTCCGGCCTGTCCGCCGGCCCGCCTCCCGCCCCGGCGCACGCGTCGCCCCCGCCCGCCGGGGCCGCACGGCCCGCCGGCTTCCCGCCCGCCGTGCTGCGCCGCCACGCCGCCGTGCTGGAGATCGCCGACGCGGCGCTCGCGATGGGTGCGGCCGCCGACCTGGCGGTACACGGCCGCCACGCCTCGACGCAGGCGCAGGCGCAGGCGGGCCGCTTCTGGTACGCCGGGAGCCGGGCCCCGGTCCTGTGGTGGCACCGGATGCGCGGCCACGCCGGGCGCGGGTCCGTGTTCTTCCAGAACGCGGTGCGGATGGCGCTGGCCCTGACCGCGGTCCGGCTGGTGGCCGGGCTGGACACCCTGCCGCACGGTTTCTGGGCCATGCTGGCCACGCTCACCCTCACCCGCACCACGCTGGGGGAGACCTGGTCGACCATCCGCCCGGCGCTCGCGGGCACCCTGGCCGGGGCCGTGGTGAGTGCCGGAATCCTGCTCCTGGTGGGCTCCGACACCGCCGTCTACGCCGTCCTGCTGCCGGTGTGGATGCTGTTCGCCTTCACGGTGGGGCCGGTCAAGGGCACGGGCTGGGCACAGGGACTGTTCACCGTGCTCGTGGCGCTCGTCTTCGCTCAGCTCGCGCAGCCGACGTGGCGGCTGGCGGAGGTCAGGGTGCTCGACGTGCTGGTCGGCAGCGTCATCGGCGTCGTCTGCGGCGTGCTCGCCTGGCCCCGGGGCGCCCATGACGAGATGCACCGTGCGGGGGCCGAACTCATGCGCAGGGCGGCGGAGATCGTGATGGCGACCAGCGCGTCCGTGGCCGGCGGCGCGACGGCGGCGGCCCGGACGGAGGTGCCCGGCCGCCGGTCGCTGCAACACGCCGTCGTCCTCGCGGAGTCCGCCTACGCGCAGTTGCAGAGCGAGCCGCCGCCCCTCGGCGGACCGCGGCGCGGGACGGGGCCGCCGCCGGTCGTGGACTGGCAGGCGACGCTGATCGCCGGGCACCACACCCTGTGGGGCTCCGCCCGGCTGCTGGAGCCCCCGCTCACCGCGCTGGGTCCCGCCGCGGCGGAGTCGGCCGGCGCGCTGGGGGAGCGGGTGGCGGGCCGCATGCTCTTGGTCTCGGCGGCGCTGGACCCCGGGGACGACACCCCGGTCATGCCGATCCCGCCGGTCGATCCGACCCCGGCGGCCTTCGCCGCGGAACCTTCCGGCGCTCCACGCCGCTACTACGCGACCACGGCCTGGCTGGCCTCCCTCATGACCGACCTGACACGGATCACGGGTCCCTCCCGGACCCCGGAGAGCGGTACCGGCGACGGCACGGCCCGGGCCCCGGGGCCCGGAGTCGACGGCACCCCGGCCGCCGGTGCCGGTCCCGCCGCCGGGGCACCGAGCGCCGTCCGGCACGACCGGCAACGCTGAACGCCGGCACGGGTCCGCCGGCCGCCGGAACGCGGACGCCGGCCGCGGGGACGGGTGCCCCGCGGCCGGCGTTCCCCGGCGGCGCCGGGAGGGGTGCCGAACGTGCCGCTACTCGTCTCCGTAGCCCTTGCCGTAGTCGCCGTAGTCGCCGTAGCCACCGTGGTGGCCGCCGTCATGGTCACCGTCGTGACCGCCGTCGTGGTCCTCGTCGCGCCGGTTGACGAGCCGGACGGTGATGCCCTGCTCGACGTTGGCCGCGGTCAGCTCGTGCGGGCCGCTGACCGGGTTGCCGGGCAGCCGGTAGCCCTCGGGCACGGCGGTCTCACGCAGGTAGTACGCGCCGAGCGCGAGGTCGTCGAAGGTGCAGCCGCCCCGGACGTCGGTGGAGCAGTCCTGGCCGACGCGGGTGTCGGGGTCGACGCCTGAGGTCTGCAGCCCGGCCACCCCGTTGCTCTCCCGCCACAGCTCGAAGACCGCGCCCGCGAGGGGCGTGCCGTTCTCGGCGTCGGTCTTCTCCACCTTGATGGTGCCCTCGGTGCCCGGCACCTGGCTCGGTGTGTTGGCGGCTTCGATCTGTACGCCGGTGTCGGTGTTGGTTTCGGTGAGGGTGAGGGGGCCGAAGGTGTTGGGGTCGGGGAGGTCGTAGCCGTTGGGGGGTGTGGTTTCGCGCCAGTAGTAGGTGCCGGTTTCGACGGTGCGGGTGCACAGGCCGTTGGTGTCGGTGGTGCAGGTACCGTCGAGTCGGGTGTCGGGGTTGATGCCGGTGGTCTGGAGGCCGGGTGTGCTGTTGGTTTCCTTCCAGAGTTCGAAGACGGCGCCGGTCAGTGTGGCGCCGGTTTGTGCGTCGGTTTTTCTGACGCGGACTTCGCCGGTGGTGGGTTGGGGTTGGTTGGTGGGTGTGTTGGCGGCTTCGATCTGTACGCCGGTGTCGGTGTTGGTTTCGGTGAGGGTGAGGGGGCCGAAGGTGTTGGGGTCGGGGAGGTCGTAGCCGTTGGGGGGTGTGGTTTCGCGCCAGTAGTAGGTGCCGGTTTCGACGGTGCGGGTGCACAGGCCGTTGGTGTCGGTGGTGCAGGTG
>NZ_JBVHNF010000002.1:0-249788 GCF_055558055.1 Streptomyces sp. NPDC025833 | reverse complement strand
GAGGTCGTAGCCGTTGGGGGGTGTGGTTTCGCGCCAGTAGTAGGTGCCGGTTTCGACGGTGCGGGTGCACAGGCCGTTGGTGTCGGTGGTGCAGGTGTCGTCGAGTCGGGTGTCGGGGTTGATGCCGGTGGTCTGGAGGCCGGGTGTGCTGTTGGTTTCCTTCCAGAGTTCGAACGTCGCGCCCGCCAGCGCGTCGCCGGTCTGCGAGTCCGTCTTCTTGACGCGGACCTCACCGGTGACCGGCCCCGGCTCGCCGCCGCAGTCCGGCAGATCGCCGTTGAAGGGGTACGAGTGGAACTCGACACCCGTCTGGGCGCTGGTGTGGGTGAGCGAACCGGTGGTGAAGAAGCGGCCGTCCATGCCGGGCAGCGACACCGTGGTCATCGACGCCTGCTGACCCACCAGGACACTGCCCTGGAACTGGGCCGAGCCGGTCAGGTCCACCGAGGTGGCGTCGGGGAAGTTCCACAGCAGCCGCTCGCGGTAGGCGTTGATCGGGTCCGTCGCGTCGTCGATGCCGCCGCTGTAGGTGTTGACGACCCGGTTCGCGCCGACGACGTTCACCAGGATCGTCGCGTTGTCCGGGATGTTCTCGAAGGCGATGCCCTGCTGACCGCCGCCGGGGCCGGTCAGGTCGAAGTCGACGTTGAACACCTGGAGCGCGGAGGTGCCGTCGCCCGTGAACAGCGTCTGGTACCCCTGGTTCACCGCCGTGCCCGTGGCCGGCCGGGACGCGCCGCCGACCCGGGCGTAGCACTGGCTGGCCGCGGTCAGCTGGTCGCGCAGCGGCAGGTACGGCTGGACGGCGTCCGGGTCTTGGACGAGGGTGCCGTCCACCGTGCCGGTCACCGTGCCGGCGTGCCGGACGACCCCGCCCTCCGCGATCAGCCGCTGGCCGGGCGCCACGGTGATGTCGCCACCGGTGGTCAGGAAGTCCGCGCCGTCGGGTGGCGGCACCCGCGAGCCGACACCGGCGATGCCGATGTTGTAGACGGAGCTGCCGCCGGTGTCCTTGTTCATGTCGAAGTCGTCGAGGACGACGACCCGGCCCTCCGCCTCGGCGGCCCTGCCCCGGACGAGGAAGTCGTCGCCGACGAAGATGTTGATGCCGTTGTCCCGGCCGGCGAACGGGCCGTTGTTGATGCCGGGGAACGGGTCCGGGCAGTCACCCGGGACACAGGGGCCGAGCCCGCCGGGCAGCGGGGCCGCCTGGGCCAGGCCGGCTCCCGCACCGATGACCAGGGCGGGGGCGAGGCCCGCCACGAGCGCGCAGGCCAGCCCGGACCGGACCAGTCGGGGCTGGAGAGCCGCCATGCGTTGTCCAATGGAATGCATGCTGCACAGGCTTCGCCGCCAGGGCGGGCGCGGCGGGAACGACATTCCGGAACGGGCGGCTGTCACGCGGACGGCCCGCACTCGTTCGGCCCGTCGGGCAGGACACCCGCGCGCGCCGGGTGTATGCGGGGCGCGCGCACCCGCCCCGCCGGTCCGACGAGCCACCTGCCGGGGGCCCGGCCTCGGCGTGGCGGACCGTCACCGCGGCCGCCGGGCACGCCGGACGAGACCGGGCACGACCGGGCACCCGACGGCAGCGGCCCGGCCACCCCCACCTGCCGCGCGACGGCCGGTGGCGCGGGTGGCCCGTGAGGCCGCGCCGCAGGTTGCAACTAGGATGATCGCGCCGTACTCGCGGACATGACACCGCGCGGCCCCATTCACCCCCACGCAGGCGGAGCAGTACCGAGGACGGCACGCACCCGGGGACTGACTGGCACCATGATCGTTTGCGATTCACAGCCCGGGAGAGCTGAGTGCGTACAAGCAAGAGAGCCGCCGGACCGAACGCCACGAGCGGCCGCCGCTCGCGCGGGCGCCAGGAACGCGGCAACCGGATCTTCGTTCTCGACGCCCTGCGGCTCATCGCGGCGCTGATGGTCGTCTCCTACCACTACGTGGCCTTCGGCGAGGGGTGGGACGGCTCCCAGGCGCAGCTCTTCCCCGTCATCTTCCGGCCCTCCGCCTACGGGTGGCTGGGCGTCGAACTGTTCTTCCTGATCAGCGGTTTCGTCATCTGCATGAGCTGCTGGGGGCGCAGGGTGGCGGACTTCTTCACCTCCCGCGTGATCCGGCTGTTCCCCGCCTACTGGCTGGCCGTGCTCGCCACCACCGCGGTGGTGGCCCTGGTCCCCGGCGGCCTCAGGCCGCACGCCTGGCGCGAGGTGCTGGTCAACCTGACGATGCTGCAGTGGCCGATCGGCGTGGAGCACGTCGACGGGGTGTACTGGACGCTCTGGGCCGAGATGCGCTTCTACCTGCTGTTCGCCCTCGTCGTGTGGCGCGGTCTCACCTACCGGCGCGTGGTCGCCTTCTGCTGCGTGTGGGCGACCGCCGCGCTGCTGGCCAAGGGGTACGGCTTCACGCCGCTCGGCAACCTCCTCATGGTCCAGTACTGCTGGTTCTTCATAGCCGGCCTGGCCTTCTACCTGATCCACCGCTTCGGGCCGAACCTCCTGCTGTGGGGCATCGTGGGCCTGTGCTTCGGGATGGGCCAGCTCACCGTCATGCAGACCTGGCGGAGCAGCCTCGAACACGTGGGACCCCACATCCCCGCCTGGGGCGTGACCGTGCTGATCACGGCCTTCTTCGCCGTGATGGCGGGCGTGTCCCTGGGCTGGTTCCAGCGGATCGACTGGCGCTGGCTGCCGGCGGCCGGTGCCCTCACCTATCCGCTGTACCTGCTCCACGAGTCCATCGGCTGGGAGGTCTTCCACCGGTTCCAGCACGAGGTCGACCACTGGGTCCTGCTGGGCGGCACGGTGGCGGGCATGCTCCTGCTGGCCCACCTGGTGCACCGGCTCGTGGAGAGGCCGGTCTCCAGGATGCTGAAGCGCCGTCTCGCCGAGGCCTTCGCGCAGGTGCGAGCCGCCGACCCGGGTGCCTGCGACCGGCACCCGGGCGACCACCGGCCGCCGTCCGGTCACACCGTCCTGCCGGTCCCGGGACCGGCAGCCCCGCGGCTGGAACCCCTCATGACCGCACCCCCGCACCGGCCCCTGCCGGCCGGTCCGGCGCTCCTGGGGGACGCCGACCGCGTCTGAGGGAGCCACCGCGCGCCGCGGCACCGGTCCGGTTCGCGCACGGCGGGACCGGCGGACCCGCCCCGGTCCCGGCCGGGCCCACCGCTACGGGCCGAAGCACTCCCTGCCGGGCCCGGCGGCGGACGGTAGTAACAGGCCCGGAGACGGAAGGGCCGGGACGCGGCGATCATGGATGTGGTCACCAGGTCCGCGGCGGAGGCCCGCCCTGTCGCCGGACTGCTCCGGGGCAGCTCCCCGGGAGAACCGACCTCGATGCGGAGCCCGGGGTGAGCGCAGGGCTCCAGCAGCGCGGGGGGCAGCGGGCGCCAGCGCGTCCCCCTCGGCTGCTTCTCCACCATCGGACCCCCCGTCCGGCTGCTCGCGGCCGGCGATCACCGCACCTGCCGCAGCAGGCGGTCGTACCGCTTCGTGCCCGACGGCGGACGGGGTTTCCTCAGCCGTGTTCCAGGTCTTCTCAGCGGCATCGCGCAGCGCGAGCAGAAAGGCGGCGTCCGCGTCCGCGATCCGGGCCAGGGACTCGATCGCGGCGGCGGGCGGAAGGGCCGTGCCGTTGAGATACCGGGCCCAGGAAGAAGCGCCGACATATGTTTTCGCCTGAAGGTCTTTCAGGGTGAGCCCGCTGTGGTCCCTCCCGCGTACGGACGGATTCCGGCCATCGGCGCGGAGAGCGGAGCCGGCGCGGTCCGACGCGGGCCGACTGCTCCCCAAGGGCCTCACGGCGGGCGGGGAATGGTCCCGGGACGTCTCCGCGCCGGGCGGATCCGCAGGTGAACGGCGTGAGAAATCCCGGGACGTCTCCGAGTGCGGCCTGGGCTGGCGGCGCGGTCGCACACGGCGCCATGCTCGTCCCCGGTGCGGACGGCCACAGCGGCCCATCCGGCATCCGCCCCGAAAGGACCTGATCCATGCGTGCACCGACGCTCCCGCGCGGGGCTGCCGTCCGTCTCGCGGAGGTCGCGCACACCGGTGCGGGAACCGCGAGCGCCGGGGGGAATTCCGCCGGAATCCCGGCGACTTCCCCAGCACCCGTGCAATCCTGCGGTTGTTCGACGATCCACTGCGCGGGCACGCCCACACCCGGACGGCGACACCGGAAACAGGGTGTGCGCGGCGCGGTGCCGGCTGTACCGGAGCGGTTTCGTCCGCCCCCGGGCAACTGGCCGGGATCTGTATCAGCACCGCTCGAACGCCGTGACGAGTCCCCGGAAGGAGTTCGACCGGATCCGCCACGGCGGTCTTTCCGCTGACGGAGCCGTCGGCCCGGACACCGGGGGAGCCCCGTGTTCCCCCCGTCCGAGCCGGGGAGTTGGGAGAACCGGAACGCCCGCCCGCGAAGAGAAGAGGGCGGCCGCCGGTGGCCCCGGCGTTCCGCACCCGACCATCGATCGAGGAAAGGAACCGCACATGTCCACCCCGAAGCAGAGGCCCCCGCGGAGCCGAGCCGTGTCCGCCGCGCTCCTCGCCACGGCCCTGGCGGCCGGAGTCACGGCGGCCGACGTCACCACCGCCGCGGCGACCGCCCTGCCCGTCGCCGCGCGGTCGGGCACCGCCGTGCAGGCGTCCTGGCCGGTGGTCAAGTCCGGCCAGCGCGGCGAGGACGTCACCACCGTCCAACTGCTGCTCACGGCCCGGGGCCACACCGTCACCGCCGACGGGATCTTCGGTTCGGGCACCGCGGCGAAGGTCAAGGCCTTCCAGCGGGCGCAGCACCTGACCGCCGACGGCGTCGTCGGGGCCAACACGTGGACCAAGCTCGTCGTGACGGTCAAGTCCGGCTCCAAGGGCGCGAGCGTCAAGGCCGCGCAGCGCCAGCTCACCGCCAACGGCTACGCCGTCACCGCCGACGGGATCTTCGGTTCGGGCACCGCCGCGAAGGTCAAGGCCTTCCAGCGGGCGAAGCACCTCACCGCCAGCGGCACCGTCGACGTCCAGACCTGGGCCGCCCTGGTGAGCGGCGGCGGCACCGGCGGTGGCGGCGGAGGCGGCAAGCTCAGCGACGCCCAGGCCGCGGCACGGCTGAGGGCGGCGGGCATCACCCGTACCTCCTCGGGCAACTGCACCAACCGCAACAACAAGAAGTGCACCAGTCTCCAGGACATCCGGGCCCGCACCGTCGACGGGGTCATCGCCCTGAAGAAGAAGAGCGGTTGCCGCGTCGTCATCACCGGCGGCACGGAGGTCGGCCACGCGGGGGGCACGTACAGCCACTGGAACGGCTACAAGGTCGACGTGGCCCGCACCTCCTGCGTCACCGACTACGTCCACGCGCACTCCACCAAGCACCACAAGCGCGGTGACGGCGCCTGGGTGTGGCGCGTCACCTCCGGCGGCAAGACGGTCATCGACTACGCCGACGAGTCCTGGGGCAACCACTGGGACATCACGTACTACTGACGCCCGCGCGTGCCGCTGCCCGGCCCGCCCCCGAGGCCGGCCGGGCACCGCCCCCGCCGAATCCCGTCCTCAGCGGACGGGGATGGTGACGCAGAGGTCCCCGGGACGGATGGCCGGCCGCTCGGCGATCGCCTCCAGGGCGGGGACCCGTACCTGGCTGTGCGCGTCCCAGGAGTCGGCCCCGCCCCGCTCCCGCGGGCCGGGCCCGGCGGCGCCGCGGCGCTCGCGGTGCCGGGCGCGGACCAGCCGCAGCCGCTCGCGCGGCACCCGTACGAAGGTGCCCGACCCCGTGCGTCCCTCCAGCAGGCCGTCGCCGGTCAGACGGTCCACGGCCCGCTGCACGACGTCGCGCCCGACGCCGTACTCCTCGGCGAGCCGCACCCGGGACGGCAGCCGCCCGCCGATCTCCCGCTCGCCCGCGAGGACCCGGATGCGCAGCTCGTCGGCGACGGCAAGGTACGGCGCCTCGCGGGGCATGGGCGGTCCTTCCGATACGGCTGCCGGCCGGCAGCGGGTGATCTGGAGGAGACGGGTGGTCTGGGGGAGACGGGGAAAGCTGGTGCACCGCCGAAAAGCTGCCGGAGCAGCCGTGCGCCCGGCGCTCGTGGGCCGGGCGCGGAAGTTCCCGGACAGTGCCGAACGGCCCTCGTGCCCCGCCCGTCCCCGGTGCGACCGTGGAAGCGTCACCGCAGGTGCCGCAGGACGTGGTGGTCGTCGAGGAAGGCGGTGGGGACGATGACGCTTCCCCTGGTCGTGGGCGTCGACGGATCGGATTCCAGCCTGTCCGCGGTCGACTGGGCGGTGGACGAGGCCGCCCGGCTCGGCGCGCCGCTGAGGCTGGTCCACGCCTCCCGCTGGGAGCGCTACGAAGGCGCCCTGGCCGAGACCGAGGCCGAGTCCCCCGACGAGCAGGTGCTGGCCGAGCACATCGTCGCCGCCGCGGCCGAACGGGCCGGGCGGCGCGGCTCCGGGCCGGAGGTCACCACAGCCATCCTCCCGGACGACGCGGTGGCCGCCCTCGTGGGCGCGGGGGACAGCGCGAGCCTGCTGGTGACCGGCTCGCACGGACACGGCCGGTTCGCCGGGGCGCTCCGCGGCTCGGTCGGCCCTGCCGTCGCGGCCCGGGCGCACTGCCCCGTGGTGGTGGTCCGCGGTGACCGGGCGGGACTGGACGGCACACACGGGCGCGTCCTGCTCGGCCTCGGGGACGGCGGCTCCGCCACCCCGGCCCTGCGGTTCGCCTTCCGCGAGGCCGGGGCCCGCCACTGCGTCCTCGACGTCGTCCGCGTCTGGCACCGACCCGCCTTCGGCCCGGTCGGTGCCCGCACCCAGGACGCCGAACCGGCCGACGCGCGGGCCGCCCCACTGCTCGACGCCGCCCTGCGCCCGCTGACGATCCTGCACCCGCAGGTCAAGGCGGAGGGTTCGGCCCTGGAGGGAGCGGCGGGCGACGTCCTCGTGAACCGCTCGGCCGCCGCGGACCTCGTGATCGTCGGGGCCCACGACCGCCCGGGCCGCTTCGGCCCCCGGCTGGGCCGGACGGCGCACGCGCTGCTCCAGCACGCTCGGTGCCCGGTCGCGGTCGTCCCGCAGCGGCCGTAGCCCCGGCCCCGCGCCCGCCGACGGGCCCACGGCGCCCCCCGGGCCACCACCGTGACCGCCGCGTGGCCGCCTCGCGCCCCGACCGGCGGTGCCGCCGGCGGCTGGTCTCGAACTCGTACGAACTCATCAAGTGACCGTTCGTCACCATCCCGTTTCTGGTAGTTGTTTGAGCGGGGTACGGGCGCATGCCCGTGGCGGTGTTTCCTGGCACCGCGGGGAGGACGCACATGAGCACCACCACTCGGGACGAGATCCTCGCCGGCGAGCAGCGGGCGGTGGACCACGCGTACGACTGCTACACCGCGAAACTGGCCGAACTGAGCGGCACCTCGGCCGCCACCGCCTCGGCGAGCGGCAAGGACGGCATCGCCAACCGGGCCGAGGCGGAGGCCCGTGCGGAGGCTTACGGAGGACTCGGCGACGAGGCGCTGGTCTTCGCCCGTGTCGACGCGCCGGAGGACACGGGAGGAGATCCCCGCCCCTGGTACATCGGCCGCCGCGGTGTGCAGGACGCCTCGCACGAGCCGGTGGTCCTGCTGTGGACGAGTCCGCTGGCGAAGACGTGGATCGAGGCCCGGCCCGAGGATCCGGGCGAGGTCATCCTGCGACGGCGGCTCCGCTGCGTGCGGCGGGCCGTCGAAGGCTACTTCGACGAGATCGCCCCGCCGACGTCCGTACCCGCGCTCCCCGCCGTGCCCGAACCCGAGCGCGCCGCCGTCCCGGAGCCCCGTGAGGCCGCCGACGACCGCGTGGCGGAGGAAGCGGGGGCGCCCCTCGTCCCCGAGCGCACGCCGGCCCCGACGCCCGGCGATGCCGTACGGCACCGGCCGCGCAAGGACCTCCAGCCGGACGACTTCCTGCTGCGGGAGCTCCAGCGGTCGCGCGGCGGCCGGATGCGGGACATCGTCGAGACCATCCGCCGTGACCAGATGGAGCTGGTCACCGGCTCGCCCTCGGACATCCTCGTCGTGCAGGGCGGACCCGGCACCGGCAAGTCGGCGGTCGGTCTGCACCGGGTGACCTGGCTCGTCGACAACGAGCACTTCAAGGCCCAGGACATCCTCGTCATCGGACCCCACCAGCGGTTCCTGGACTACGTCGGCCAGGTCCTCCCCACCCTCGGCACCCGGGACGTCAACGCCGTCCAGCTCGACCGCCTGTGGGAGGGCGACATCCTCGGCACCGACTCGCCGAAGGCGCGCCTCGTGAAGTCGGACGGCCGCATGGCGGCCGTGCTGCGGCGCCGCGTCGACAAGGACTACCGCCCCGAGTCGCTCGACGGCCTCACCGTCGAGCCCTCGTTCGAGGGCGACGAACCCGCGATCGTGGTCACGGCCGGCAGTACGACCCTTCGGGTGCCGAAGTCCGAGGTCCTCGCCCTCCTCGACCGGGCCCACGCCGGTGACGGGCCCTTCCGGGAGCGGCGCGACCGTTTCCGCGGCCTCTTCGTGGACCGGCTCCTCCAGGAGCTCTCCGACATCGCACCGCGCCGCGGACAGGCCGGCACGATCCGCCGCGATCTCGAACGCAACCGCCGGGTCGAGCGCCTCGTCGAACGGGTCTGGCCGTCCCCCGGTCCCCGCGAGGCACTGCGCAGCCTCTACGACTCGGCCGACCTCCTGCGGGAGTGCGCCGACGGCATCCTCGACGAGGACGAGCAGACGGCCCTGCTGCGGCCCCGCGCCGCCAGTGCCGACGCCGACCCGTGGACCCTCGACGACCACGTCTGCCTCGAGGAACTCGGCGTGCTGATCAGCGGCGATACCCCGCCGAGGTACGGCCACATCGTCGTCGACGAGGCCCAGGACCTCACGCCCATGCAGGCCCGCTCGCTGCGCCGGCGTTGTGCCGCGGGCGGGTCCATGACCGTCCTGGGCGACCTCGCGCAGGCCACGGGTGCCCACATCCCGACGAGCTGGGACCTGCTCGGAGCGGTCCTCTCCGACCACGGCGACTGGAGTGTCGCCCGGCTCGACACCAGCTACCGTGTGCCCGCCGAGATCATGGAGTTCGTCGCCCCTCTCGCCCGGACGATCGCCCCGTCCCTGCCGTTTCCGCGGGCTGTCCGTCAGGCCGGAGCGGACGCCGTACGGACCGTGGCGACCGAGCCGTGGAAGCTGCTCGACGACACCGTCGCCCACGTGGCGCGACTCGTGCGCACCAGCGACGGCAGCACCCCGCGCTCCGTCGCCGTCGTCGTCCCCGACGACTCCGACTGGCTGGAGGCCATCAGCAGCCGGATCCACCAGGGCGGCCACATCGCCGAGGAGGACCGCGAGGCCGTGTCCGTACTGGCCGCCGCCCAGGTCAAGGGAATGGAGTACGACCACGTCCTGGTCGTCGAGCCCGCGACGATCGGCGAGCGCGGTCCCGCCGGGCTGCGCCGGTTGTACGTGGCCCTCACCCGCAGCACCCAGAGCCTGACCGTCCTGCACACCGCCCCGTTGCCGCAGGCGCTGACGGGTTCCGGGGGCGCCCCGGCGCCGTCGGTGCCCGTTGTCCGGCCGCAGGACGACGGGGCCGAAGGGCTGCCCCGGGTCGGCAGCGACGTCCGGGTCGAGGTCGTGGACCGGGCCCCGGGCGGTCGCTACAAGGTCAAGCCGCTCTCGCCGGTGATCGACCGGCCGCTCGTCCTCACCGTGCGCCACGGATCGGTGCCGCCGCGGCGGGGCGAGAAGCTGGACTGCTGGGTGTTCGTCAACGAGACGACCCAGACGGTGCTGACCACCGACCAGCGCGGCCGGTCGCCCGTTTCGGAGCGGATGGTGGGGCGCTACCTCGCGGCACTGGACGTCCTCGGAGAACTGGCCGAGAGCGATGGCGACGTTCCCGACGCCCGCAGCCGCCTCTCCGAGCTGCAGGGCATGGCCAACCGCGTCCTGCGACGGGACCAGGCGGACTGGGTCGACGTGCTGCACCTGTTCGGCGATCCGGACAGGGAGCGGCTCGGAGTCCTGCGCGATCTCGCCGCGACCACCAACCGTGCCCTCAAAGGCGGCACTTTCGACGCGGGCCGGCTCGCGGAGAGGCTGGCCGCCTCCGGCTGGACCAAGTCCCTCGCCGAAGCACGGAGAGACCTCCAGGAGCGCTTCGGCACGGAGACGGTGACGACCCCCGACGACGCGGCCCCCGCCGCCCCGACGCAACCCGATCAGCCCGATCAGCCCGATCAGAAGGAAGAAGTGCGGATGACCACCGCGAACACCGTCACCACCGCCGCGCCACCGGACGCGACCACGAAGGACGGCCTCCTGCGGGCGCTGGAGACAGCCGCCGACACCGACCGCACGTGCAAGAGGCACGAAGCGGTCCGCCATGCGCTGAAGGCCTCACTCCTCTGGGCGGACCTCCAGCCGACCGACTCGGCGATCATCGACGTCAGCTGCGTCACCCGGCACGGCCTCTTCCTCTACGAGGCGCTGGGCGCGGGTCGCTCCGCCTACCCGGATCTGCGATCGGGCGCCACCCGCCTGCTGGAGATCAACCACCTGCTCCCCGCGCCGGCTGACGGCCTCTACCTCGTCCTCGCCGAACCGCCCGCCGAGAACTGGTCGGCGGACACGATCCGCGACGTCTTCGGTGTCAACGTCATCTGGCGCAGTCCGGCCGGCTGGGACGGCGAGAACGTGGAGACCGCCTTCGGCTCCCCGGGATGAGCGGCGACCCGTAGGACACCCCCGGCAACCGGAAGGACCGGGCCGCTCGGCACCCAACCGGCCGGAGAACGCTCCGGCCGGGCCGTCGCACAGGACTGCCGACACCTGGCGGGAGAATTTCGTCCGAAAAGCGGGGAGGCCGTCGTTGCGCGCGATGGCGCGCATTCCTGGAGGTGCTCCAGGGCACTCCCATCCCGGATGTACCGTGCGCGTTCCGGTCATGGTCCGTCCGGCCGCCGGGAAGCCCGCGGACAGCGGCACCGCAGGGCCGGATCCTCGATCGGTCCACGTCACAGAGGCGCGAGGAGTGCTGTCCCGCGCTCGGCGGCGGCAGATGTGAGCGGACGCCGGCGCCGAGGCCGTGACCCCGATTTGCCTGGGGGGAGTTCGACGAGTACTCCAGTGGATACGCGAGTCGAGAACTTCGAGGACCGCGTCGGGTGGGATCACCCCCGGTCGAATTCCGTGTCCGCGCAGTGCGCCGTGGTGTTACTGATGCCGGTCGCGACATCTCCTGACGCAAGGAGGCTTCTCCATGCCCGCCACCGAATTCATCGACACCGTCGGAATCAACCTTCCCGACCACCTCGGCGCCAACGAGTTCCTCTCGCTGGCCCGCGAGGGAATGATCGAGGAGAAGCACCTGCGGGGATTCGCCCTGGCCGAGTTCCAGTGCCAGGAAGCCGAGTTCACGGCCTACGGCCTCCTGCTGTCCCGGTATCCGCACGAGGTGCCCGGCGGGTTCTTCGCCTTCGTCGCCCACGAACTGATGCGGGCCCGCCACCGGATGGTGCACGGCCTCGCGCCCGCACTGGGCATGTCACCCCACGAGATGCGCCGCGCGCCCCGCCTGGAACCGGTCCGGCGCTTCACCGAGTTCATCTCCTGGGTCGCCCTGCACGCGGGAGCGGCGGAAGCGGCCCTCACCGCACGCACCGACTTCACCCTGTGGTGCAACACCTGCGCCGTCCTGGCCGACGTGCTGAGCGACGCCGAGCAGGTGCCCGAGGCAGCGGTCGAGTACGTCCGCGCCTACCGCGAGAACCCTCCGGAGGTGGCCGACGGCGTACTGGAGGTCATCGAGTACGGCCTGGCCCACGGCGAGCCGGACGAGTGGATCCCGCGCAGCGCGGTGCGGATGGAACCCGCGCTGCGGTCCTGGTGGCGGGCGGTCGCCACGGCCGGGTGAGAGCCGCGGGACGAGCAGAGCCCCCCCCGTCCGCCCGGAACCCCCGAACCCTTCCCCCACGGAGCCACCCATGAGCCCCAGCGCACCTCCGCCCGCCAGCGACCTGCAGGTCGACTTCCCCTTCGACTACGCCGCCCACGTCGGGGACGGCCGGCGCATGGGGCGACTGCCCTCGAGCACCGAGGGCGCGCGTGTCGCCGTCATCGGAGCGGGCGGCAGCGGGCTGGCGGCCGCCTACGAACTGCTGCGTGCCGGCTGCCGGCCCGTCCTGTACGAAGCCGAACGGAGCCAGGACGGCCCGGGAGGCCGGCGCCTCGGCGGCCGTATGTACAGCCGGCGCCTCGACGAGGCGGACAGCGCCGTCGTGGAGCTGGGCTGCCTGCGCTTCCCCGAGTCCGCGCGGCTGCTGCGCCAGTACGGCCGGGAGTTCGGCGTGCGGATGGAGCCCTTCCGCGACAACTACGCCACTCCCACCACCCCGTTGACCGTGCTGGACGTGGACGGGCGACAGTACCCCGCCAAGGGCGTGGAGGACCTGTACGACCTCCACGAGGAGTTCCGGCAGGCCCACACCCGCTGGCGGCAGGCACTGGTCCGCATCGGGCTGCTCCAGCTCCAGCGGGACCTGGCCGCGCGTGACCTCACCGCGGTGCGCCGCCGCTGGCGCACGGTTCTGACCAGGTTCGAGAGGTGGTCCTTCTACCGCTTCCTGCGCGAGCCGGAAGGCGTGGGCCTGAGCCACGACCAGGCCCGACTCCTGGGCACCGCCGGGGTAGGGCCCGCCGTCTGGGACTCCTTCTTCGAGCTGAGCCTGGTGGAGATCCTGCGCCTGCTGCTGTGCACCGAGGGGGGCCGTCTGCTGTACGCGCCGGACGGCATCACCCGGCTGGCCGAGGGCTTCTGGACCCACCGCACCACCGGCCCCGGCGGGCGGACCCACAGCCTGGAGGAAGTCAACGAGGGCCGGCCACGGCCTGCCGTGCGCGCCCTCGAAGTCGAACCGGACGCCGCCCGGGGAGTCGTGGTGCACAGCGAGGACGGGCACGCCGAACGGTACGCGGCCGCCGTGTTCACCCCGCAACTGCGCCTGCTGGAGACCGCGGTGGAGGTGCGCTCCACCGCCGCCCACGTCCCCGTGCTCGGCCCGCGCCTGTGGCGCGCCGTGCGCCGGCTGCACTACTGGCAGTCCTCCAAGACCGCGCTGGTGGTGGACGAGCCGTTCTGGGAGGGCACGTCCATGGACGGGGTCACCCTCACCGACCGGCTGCCCAGGGCCGTCTACACCGTGGACTACGGCCCGGCGCGCGCACCCCGGGGCCGCCGCGGCGTGGTGGACCTCAGCTTCACCTGGGCCCAGGACGCCATGAAGGTCGCACCCTCCACACTGGAGGAGCGCGTCGCCCTGTTCGTCCGCGACCTCGCCGGCATCCACCCCGAGGCCGCGGCGCGGCTGCGCGCCCACGCCGGGACGGCCGCGGCGGTGACGGTGTCCTGGGAGAACGAACGGCACTTCCGCGGGCTCAGCCGGTTCTCCTCCCCGGGCGACCACCCCTACCAGCGCGACCTGTTCGCCCACTTCATGAAGGAGTTCAAGGGCGCACCCGCCGTACCGGGCGAACCGCCCAACGCGCTCTTCCTGGCCGGTGACGACACCTCCTGGTCACCGGGCTGGCTCGACCACGCGCTCGCCTCCGGTCTCAACGCCGCGTGGGGAGTCCTGCGCCAACTCGGAACCCGGCCCGAACCGGGCAACCCCGGACCCGGCGACCTGTGGGACGACCCTCGCTACACCCCGCTGACCACCAGCTGAAGCGCCCCCCGCCGAGGCTGCCCACCCACCCCGTCCCGTCCGCACGCCCCGCTCCGGAGGTATCCGTGCACCCACCCGATGGCCGAGACCTCCTGCTGCGACCCGACCGTGTGTGGGACGGGGTCGCCGACACACCGGTGGACGGGCTGTCCGTCCTCGTCCACGACGGCCGGATCGCCGGGGTCGGACACGGCCTTCCGGCCGACCCGGACACGGACGTCGTCGAGATGCCCGGCTGCACGCTCCTGCCCGGGTTCATCGACTGCCACGTCCACCTCCTGGACGAAGCCGCGGAGACGGCGCCCGCCGCCTACCAGACGCTCACCGCCGTACCCGTCCTGCGCGCCCTGCTGCACAGCGGGTTCACCACCGTCCGGGACCTGGGCGGTGCCCACCTGCCGCTCAACGTCTCCCTGCGCCGGGCGGTCGAGGACGGCCTCATCGAGGGCCCCCGCATCCTGGCGGCCCCCAACATCCTGTCCCCGCAGGGAGGCCACGGGGACAAACAGCCCGACCTCGCGCTGCGCTACGGGCACCGGATCGGCACCCTGGCCGAAGGCGTCGAGGGGCTGCGCCGCGCGGTACGCGAGCAGTCCCGCGCCGGCGCCGACTGGATCAAGTTCGCGGGCGGCGGCGGATTCTCCTCACCCGTGGACAGCCCCACCAGCACCGCCTACTCCGGCGCCGAGATGGAGGCGATCGTCTCCACCGCCGACGACCTGGGACTGCCGTGCGCCGCGCACCTCTTCACCGACCGTGCCATCCTGCGCGCAGTCGCGGCCGGTGTCCGCAGCGTGGAACACGGCTGCTTCGCCACCCCGGCGGCCTACCGCGCCATGGAGGAGGCGGGCGTGTTCCTGGTCCCGACCCAGTACGCCCAGACCTACTTCCTCGACCGGCTCGACGACGACGACTTCTGGGACGGCTCCACGGAGATCATCCGCCGGAACTACCGCGAACACGCCGAGGCACTGCGCGAAGGACTGCTGCGTCCGGCCCTGACGAACGTGAAGACGGCCTTCGGCACCGACGCCGGGATGTTCCCGCACGCCGAGAACTGGCGCGAGTTCCCCACCATGGTCGCCCACGGATACACCCCCCTGCGCGCCCTGCGGGCCGCCACCCGCGTCGCGGCGGACCTCCTCGGCCGCCCCGACCTGGGCACCGTCACTCCCGGTGCCACCGCCGACCTCGTCGCCCTCGACGGCGACCCCTTCCACGACATCACCGCCACCGGCCGCAGCCGGTACGTGCTCCGGCGAGGCCGCATGGTCGCCGGAGCGGCCGGCACCGCGCCGGCCCCGGCCGCCGCGCGCCAGGCCGCGCCGCGGCCCTCACCCCGCCGAACGGTCGAAGGAGACCACATGAAGCCCGAAGAGCTCATCGAAGCCATGAAGCCCGACGTCGAGCGGTTCGTCGCCGGCAACCGGCTCGTCGAACTCGCACGGACCGGCGAGATCGACACCGACCACTTCAAGCGGCTCGTGCTCGCCGAGTACCAGTGCCAGGAAGCCGAACTGTCCACCTACGCGCTCCTGGTGTCCCGGCACCGCCACGAACTCCCCGCCACGCTCTTCTCGTTCACCCTGCACACCATCGCCACCGCCCGCGGTCTGCTGCGCGAGGCCGCCCCGTCCGTCGGCCTCGTCGACGGCGAGATCCCGCCGGTCCCGGTCGACCAGCGCCTCTTCCGGGTCGTGCGCGACCTCACGTGGATGGGCACCCAGGCGGGCCCCGCCGAAGCCGCCCTCTACCTCCACACGGACCTCTCCACCTGGTGCGCCCTCTTCGCCGAGATCCTGTCCGCCTCCCGCCGGCTGCCGGACGTGCCCCGCCCCGTGCTCGCCTACCTGGAGTCCTGGGGCGACCGGCCGCCGCCCGAGGCCGCCGAGGGGACCCTCGACGTACTCGAGTACGGCCTGGCCCGCGGTGAGGAACCGGACCGCATCCTGCACACCGCGCGGCAACTGGGCGTGCTCGTCGAGCCGTACTGGTCCTACGTCGCCGGCGGTTGAAGGGAGACGGCACCGGGCGGGCATCCGCCGGCCACCGCCACGGCACGTCCGGTACCGCCCCCGCTGCCCGCGGGTGCCGCCGTGCGGGCGCCACGATCCCGAACGGCGGGACCTCACCAGCGACAACTGCTCGGGCGCCCACCCGGAGATCCTCGCCGCCCTGCACACCGCCAACGGCGGTCACCAGCAGGCGTACGGGGAGGACGAGTACACCGCTCACCTGGACGACGTCTTCCGCCGTCACTTCGGGCCCGACGCCCGGGCGTTCGCCGTCTTCAACGGCACCGCGGCCAACATCATCGCGCTGCAAGCCGTCACCAGCCGGTGGGGAGCGGTGATCTGCGCCGAGCGGGCCCACCTGAACGAGGACGAGGGCGGCGGCCCGGAACACATGGCAGGACTGAAACTGCTCGGAGTCCCCACCGAGCACGGAAAACTCGGCCCCGAACTCGTCGACGGTGTCATGGCGCGGGCGGGCGACGTGCACTCCGCCCCGCCCCGCGCCCTCTCCGTGGCCCAGCCCACGGAACTGGGCACCTGCTACACCCCGGCGGAGCTGCGGGCCCTGACCGCCCGGGCACACGCCCACGGCCTGGCCGTCCACATGGACGGCGCGCGCCTCGCGAACGCGGCCGTGTCCCAGGGCGTCCCGCTGTCCGCCTGCACGACCGACGCGGGGGTCGACATCCTGTCCTTCGGCGGCACGAAGAACGGCCTCCTGTTCGGTGAGTGCGTCGTGGTCCTCGATCCGTCCCGCGTGTCGGGCACGCAGTACCTGCGCAAGCGCTCCGCGCAGCTCGCCTCCAAGATGCGCTTCCTCTCCGTCCAGTTCGAGGCGCTCCTCGACGGCGACCTCTGGCGGCGCAACGCCGGCCGGGCGAACGCCATGGCCGCCCGGCTGGGCGGGCTCCTCGCCCGCGTCGAGGGGGTGACGGTCAGCCACCCGGTGGAGGTCAACTCCGTGTTCGCGACCCTGCCGGGCACGGTCCGCGACCGTCTCGCGGACCGGTACACGCTGTACCTCAACGACGAGAGCAGGGGAGAAGTGCGGATGATGTGCTCCTACGACACCACGGAGGAGGACGTCGACGCCTTCGCGGCGGCGGTCGCGGCAGCGGTGAGAGCGGCCTGAACCGGGCCGCCGGCGGGTGACGCCTCCGGCGCGGCTCCCCCCTCCCGGGGGACCGGGACCGGGGGCGTCAGCCGTCGTACGACAGACCCGGCCAGGCGCGGAAGAGGGCCTCCGCCGGCACCTCGGCCCGCGGTCCGGGCCCGGGCAGCCCGGCGCGTGGCCCGACCTGGCCGGCGACACCCGGGCGGTGGCGCACAGCTCAGGCCCTTCGGCCTTTCGGCAAGCGGGCCGGCCGCGGTGCCGCGCGCGGGTGGGTACGGTCCTCCGCCCGCGTGGCCGTACGGGCCGGGACGGCTCAGCCGGGGCGGTGGCACCAGCGGGGTTCCACCGCCTCCCATTCCCGGTCCCAGCGCGCCATGCGCCGCCGGTCGAGCCACAGCCGTCCGAGCGCCCCCGCGCCGCAGGCCGTGACGGCGGCGCCCAGGGCGGCCGCCGTGCCGAAGAGAGCGGCCTCGACCGCCGCCTCGGTGGGTCCGGGCGGCCCGGCGGGGGCGAGTGAGCCGCGGCCGTCCTGCCACACCGGCACCCGGGCACCCGCCTCCGTTCCGCGGGCGACCAGCGCCGTACCCGTACGGGAGGTGCCGTCCGGGGCCGTCCAGCGCACCGGGGCCCGGACCGGGCCGTCCGCCGCCCCCCGCGCCGGGGCGGCGGACGGGGTCCCGGCGAGCAGGACGGCGCGGACGGCGTGCCGGTCGGTGCGCTGCCGCGCGAACACGTCCCCGGCGGCCCCCGCGGCCACCACGCCCGCCACGACCCCGCCGACCAGGACCGCGACCCAGACGGCCAGGACGAGCCAGGTCTCCACGACGTCCTCGCGGCGCCGCAGCGGACCGCTCCGCCACCGCCACAGCCGCCGCGGCACGTTCATCGGCCGGCACCTCCTCGTCCGGGTGAGGCGTTCGGCGCCGCGGTTCGCGCACGGCGAGGCTCCGGCGGGCGCCGGGGGACGGCGCGGGCCCGCCGTCAGGACGCGGGCACGCCGTGGCGTCCCGGCCGGCGCAGCGGCAGCCGTGTGTGGAGTTCGAAGACGCCCGCCAGCCCGGCGGCCCGCAGGACCCGCCGGAAGTCGCTGCTCTCCGAGACCAGCCGCAGGCGTCCCCGCCGGGCCACGGCGCGGTTCCGGACGCGGCACAGGACACCGAGTCCGGCGCAGTCGACGAACGTCACCGGCCGGAGGTCGAGCACCAGGTCGGGACACGGACCGGCGGTGAGGGCGTCGAGCCGTTCCGTCAGCGCGGACGCGGCCGGCAGGTCGAGGTCGCCCCGGAGGGCCGCGACGGTCGTACCGCCGGGCAGCCGCCGCGCCACGACCACGTCCGCCGCCTGCCCGTGCTCCGCCACGCGGAGCGCGTCGTTCTCGGACATACCGAAAGGCAACAGGGGCAACGGGCCCGGCACAAGGGCCGTCCGGCCCCACCCGGCGAGCCGTCCGGCACCGCCGGCCCGGACGAGCACGCCCGCACGGCCGTCCCCGCCCCGGACCCGCCCACGGGACACGGGGCGCCGGCGGAGCGACACCGCGGGGGACCGGTGCCGCTCCTGGATCCAGGGTCGCCGCCGGACCGGGGCGGCCTCCAGTGCCGTTCGGGCCCCGGCCGGGGGGCCGGTCGTCCCTCCCGTCACACCCGTGCCGGCCCGTGGGCGTGGCCGGGAACCCGCACCGCGTCGCCGTTCGGCGTACTGCCGCGGCCCCCGGGCGGATACGGTGGAGGGGACTCGCCGGTGCCGGGACCGCGCGGGCCGACGGGACATGGAGGGACGTGGTGGCAAGCCCCGAGGAGCCCCGCGTACGGCTGCCGCAGCTCAAGCTCGACGAACTGCTGGAGGAACTCCAGGCCAGGATCGACGCGGCACGGGGGACCCAGGACCGCGTGCACAGCCTCCTGGAAGCGGTCCTCTCCGTGGGCCGGGAGCTGGACCTGGAGCAGGTCCTGCACTCCATCGTGGAGGCGGCCGCGGTGCTGGTGGACGCCGAGTACGCGGCGCTCGGCGTCATCGGACCGGACGGCAGGCGGCTGTCGGCGTTCCACACGGTGGGCGTCGGCGAGGAGCAGATCGCCGTGATCGGCCCCTACCCGGAGGGCCACGGCATCCTCGGCGAGCTGATCCGGCACCCGCAGCCGCTCCGGCTGGCCAGGATCTCCGGGCATCCGGCCTCGTACGGCTTCCCCCCGGGCCACCCGCCGATGAACAGCTTCCTCGGCGTCCCGATCCGGGTGCGCGACCAGGTCTTCGGCAACCTGTACCTGACCGAGAAGCGCGGCGGCCTGGAGTTCGACGAGGAGGACGAGTCGGTCCTGTCCACGCTGGCCGTGGCCGCGGGCGTCGCCATCGACAACGCCCGGCTGTACGAGGACTCCCGGCTGCGCGAGCGCTGGCTGCTGGCCAACGCGGAGATCGGCCACAGCCTGATGTCCGGCAGCGAGCGCGCCGAGTCCCTGGCCCTCATCGCCGAGCGCGCCCGGGACATCTCGGGCTCCGCCCTGGCGGCGGTCGCCATGCCCGTGGAGGAGACGAAGTCGCTCACCGTGGAGATCGCCGTCGGCGTCGACGCGGAGGCCCACCGCGGGCTGGTGCTGCCGATGCAGGAGAGCCTCATGGGCCTCGCGTACACCGCCGCGGCCCCCGTCGCCAGCGACGACGTGCTCCACGATGCCCGGATCGCCCCGGAGCCGCCGCGCTTCGCCGGACTCGGGCCCGCCGTGGCCGTCCCCATCGGCACCGGCGAGGGCGGCGGCAGGGGCGTGGTGCTGGTGGCCCGGGAAGCGGGCCGGCCGGCCTTCCTGCGGCAGGAGACCGAGATGCTGCAGGGTTTCGCCGCGCAGGCCGCCATCGCGATGGAGCTGGCCGAGCGACGGCAGGACGCCCAGCAGATCGCGGTGCTGGAGGACCGGGACCGCATCGCCCGGGACCTGCACGACCTGGCCATCCAGCGGCTGTTCGCCACGGGCATGACCCTGCAGAGCGCGGGCCGCTTCATCGAGCACCCGGAGGCGTCCGAGCGGGTGCTGCGGGCCGTGGACGACCTCGACGAGACCATCAAGATCATCAGGTCGACCATCTTCGGGCTGCGGGCGCGGCAGGGCGCGGCCGCGAGCGGGCTGCGGGCGCGTGTCGTGCGTGCCGTCGGCGAGGCCGCCCCGGTGCTGGGTTTCGCGCCCAGTGTGCGCATGGAGGGGCTCATCGACACCGACGTGCCCGCCGAGACCGCCGACCACGTCGTGGCCGTGCTCTCGGAGGCCCTGACCAACGTGGCCCGGCACGCCCGCGCCGCCCGTGTCCAGGTGGCCCTGACGGCCGACGGCCGCGAGGTGTGCCTGCGGGTCTCGGACGACGGCGTTGGCATCGCTCCCGGCGGCCGCCGCAGCGGACTGCGCAACATGGCCGAGCGGGCGGAGGGCCTCGGGGGCCGGCTGACGGTGACCCGCCCCGAGGACGGGGGCACGCTGCTGGAATGGCGCGTCCCGCTGCCCGTCACATGACCCCCGCCGGGTCCCCGTCCGCGCCGCCACCGCCGGACGCGGACGCTCAGACCAGGCTGCCGCTGCCGTACGGGGCGTAGAGGTCGAGCAGCCGCACCCGGGAGGAGCGCAGCCGCTGGGCGACGACACGCCCGACCCACACCGCGACCGCCCGGCCGAACTCGGGGTCCTCGGCGCACAGCGCCCGTACAGCCCCGGCGTCGAAGAGCCAGGCGCGGACCGGACTCGTCGCCTCGGCGCCCAGGTGCCACAGGTACGGCGGGAAGTGCCAGGACCAGCCGACCAGTTCGTCGTGCCCGAGGGTCTCGACGACGGCGGCCCGGCGGCCGGGTACGTGCAGATCGAGGGCGACGGTGCCGGTGCGCACGATCCAGAAGCGGTCGGCGCACCTGCCCTCCTCGAAGAGGCGGGCCCCGGCCCGGAAGGACACCTCGCGGGCGAGGCGCATCAGCCGATCGCGCTGCGGGGGCTCAAGGGCCGTGGACATGGTCGTGGCGGAGGTCATCGCGCCGGACTCCCTTCGTGGGGTGTGGTGCCAGCGTGAACGCCTCCCGTCCGGGGCACCACGGGCCGCTCGGATCCCGTCCCGGGACCGTTCGGCCCCGCCCGGCCGACGGCGCGCGAGGGCGGTGGCACCGGAGGGGGCCGATCCGTGCGGCCTGCGCGCGGCGGGGCAGGCGCCCGGCCCGGGTACGGCAGGACGGGAAGGGCGCCACCCGCTTCTCGCGGATCCGGATTGCGCGGTGCACGGCTGCCGGCCGTTTCCCCGCGTCCTCGAAGGGTCCTTCCCGCCACCACCAGCACAGCACCGATTCCCCCGAAGCGCCAGGACCCGCCGCGACGCACCGGCGACCGCCCGCCCCACGCGGCCTGGCCGCTCTCCGGCCGGCGGGGAGCGCGAACCGGGCCCGGCGCGGACGCAGGACCTAGGCTCGGCGGCATGCGCGCTCCCACCGCCGCCGTCGTGCAGGCCGCCGCCCCGTTGTTCGACACCCCCGCCGCGCTGGCCCGGGCGCGGGAACTCGTCCGGGCGGCCGTCCGCGACCGGGGCGCCGACGTCGTCGTCCTCCCCGAGGCGTTCCTCGGCGGCTACCCCAAGGGCCTGGACTTCGGCATCAGCGTCGGCAGCCGCACCCCGGAGGGCCGCGACCTCTTCCGGCGCTACCACGCCGCGGCCGTCGACGTCCCCGGCCCCGAGGTCGACGCGCTGGCCGCCCTCACCCGGGACCTGGGCTGCCACCTGGTGACCGGTGCCGTCGAGCGACGGCGCGGCACCCTGTACTGCGTGGCGCTGTTCTTCGGCCCGGACGGCTACCTGGGCCTGCACCGCAAGCTGGTGCCGACCGCCGCCGAACGCTACCTGTGGGGTCAGGGGGACGGCTCCACGCTGCCCGTGATCGACACCGGGACGGCCCGGCTGGGCGCCGGCATCTGCTGGGAGAACTACATGCCGCTGTTCCGGACGGCGATGTACGCCAAGGGCGTCGACCTGTGGTGCGCGCCGACCGTGGACGACCGCGACGCCTGGCAGGCCACCATGCGGCACATCGCGCTGGAGGGCCGCTGCTTCGTGCTGTCCGCCTGCCAGTACCTCCGCCGGGACGCGCTGCCCGCCGATCTGCACCCGGTGCAGGGCGACGCGCCCGGCACCGTGCTGATCGGCGGCGGCTCCGTGATCGTCTCGCCGCTCGGCGAGGTCCTGGCCGGGCCGCTGCGCGACGGCGAGGGCATCCTGACCGCCGAACTCGACCTCGGCGAACTGGCCCGGGCGCGCTTCGACTTCGACCCCGTCGGCCACTACGCCCGGCCCGACGTCTTCACCCTCCGGGTCGACGAGTCCGCCCGCGCCACGGTCACCGGGACCGGCGGGCCGGCGCCCGGCACGCGGTGACGGCCGGGCGGCCGGAATTTCGGAGCCGCCCCGCCCCTGCTCCCGGCGTCCGCGGGCGCGCGCCCCGCTCAGAGGCCCATGACGTCGAACAGGGCCGCCGGGTCAGGCTCCGCGGAGTGGTCCAGGCGCTGCTCGGCCCAGATGACCTTGCCCCGGGCCGCGTAGCGGGTCCCCCACAGGTCCGCGAACTGGGAGACGAGGAACAGGCCGCGGCCGCCCTCGTCCGTGGCCGCCGCCTGCCGCAGCCGGGGCGAGGTGTTGCTGCCGTCCGACACCTCGCAGACCAGGCTGCGGCCCAGCAGCAGCCTGACCCGCACGGGCGGCGCGCCGTACCGGATCGCGTTGGTGAGCAGCTCGCTGAGGATCAGCTCCGTGGTGAACGCCGTTCCCTCCAGCCCCCAGTCGGCCAGCCGCCGGCTCACCTCGCCGCGCACCTCCCGCACGGCCGTCACGTCGAACGGCACGTCCCACACCGCGACGCACGAGGGCGCCAGCAGCCGGGTCCGGGCGACCAGCAGCGCGACGTCGTCCCCGGGATGCTCCGGCAGCATCGTCTCCACCAGGGCCCGGCAGGTCTCCTCCGGTGCCGGGTCCGCGCGGGCGACGGTCGATCGGAGCGCCTCCAGACCCTCGTCGATGTCCCGGCCGCCGCTCTCGATCAGACCGTCGGTGAACAGCACCAGCCGGCTGCCCTCGGGCAGGACCAGCTCGCCGGCCTCGAAGGGGTGCCCGCCCACGCCCAGCGGAGGTGACAGGGGGAGGTCCGGGAAGGTCACCGTGCCCTCGGGGTCCACCACGGCGGGCGCGAGGTGCCCGGCCCGGGAGAGCGTACAGTGCCCGTTCACCGGGTCGTAGACGGCGTACAGACAGGTCGCGCCGGTGAGCGGGACCGTGTCGTCGTCGGCGGACGCGGCCTGCGTGTCCAGCCGGGTCACCATCTCGTCGAGGTGCCCGAGCAGCTCGTCCGGCGCCAGGTCGAGCGAGGAGAAGTTCAGCACGGCCGTGCGCAGCCGGCCCATCGTCACGGCGGCCTGCATCCCGTGCCCCACGATGTCCCCGACGACGAGTGCCACGCGGAACCCGGGCAGCGGGATGACGTCGAACCAGTCGCCGCCCACCCCGGACCGCGCCGGCAGGTAGCGCGAGGCGATCTCCAGCACGTCCTGCTCCGGCAGGCCCAGCGGCAGCAGGTTGCGCTGGAGCGTCACGGCCATCTCGTGCTCGCGCGAGTACCGGCGCGCGTTGTCGATGGCGACGGCGGCCCGGGCCACCAGCTCCTCGGCCACGGCGACGTCCTCCTCGTCGAACCGGGGGGAGTCCGCGCCGCGCCAGAAGCTCACCAGGCCGAGGACGATCCCGCGGGCCCGCAGCGGCACCGAGATCAGCGAGTGGATGCCGTAGTCCAGCGCCTCCCGGGCCCCCTCCGGGTCCTGGGACCGCCAGTCCTGCGCGGTGTGCAGGTCCGGCACCAGGACGGCCCGGCCCCGGTGCAGGGCCGCGGCCATCGGGGTGCCCGCCATCACGAACCGGATCACGTCGCCGACCGGCTGCAAGGGGTGCCCCGACCGCCTGGCGCGCAGCGCGGTGCGCCGCATCTGCCGCACCGCGCTCGTGGGCTCCTCGCCGCGCAGCACGCTGTCGAGGAGCTCGACGGTGACGGCGTCGGCCATCCGCGGCACCGCCACCTCGGCCAGTTCCTCGGCCGTCCGCCGGACGTCCAGCGTGGTGCCGATGCGCATCCCCGCCTCGTACAGGTACGACAGCCGGCCCCGGGCCAGCTCCGCCTGCCCGGACAGCGCCCGCAGCTCCGTGGTGTCACGGAAGGTGGCGACCAGCCCCTGGGCGCCGCCGTAGGGGGCGGTGAGCCGGATGTTCACCGCGAGCAGCCGGTCCCCGGTCGGGATGACCTCGTCGGACACGGCCTCGCCCGCCTCCAGCAGCCGCGTCGGCCCCGGCGCCAGGCCGAGGTCGCGCACGTGGCGCTGTTCGATGTCGCGGGGAAGGCCGAGCAGCCGGCGCGCCTCGTCGTTGGCGAGCAGCACGCGCCCGTCGCCGCCGATGATCAGCACGCCCTCGCGCACCGCGTGCAGCACCGCGTCGTGGTGCTCGTACATCCGGGTCATCTCGACCGGTCCGAGCCCGTGGGTCTGCCGCCGCAGCCGCCGGCTGACCAGGGCGGCGCCGCCCGTCGCCAGGACCAGCGCTCCGGCCGCCGCGCCGAACAGCAGCGGCAGCTGCCGGTTGAGCACCTGGCCGACGTTGGCGTACTCGATCCCCGCGGACACCATGCCGACCACGCGCCTGCTGGCGTCGGTCACGGGGACCACCGCGCGCACCGCGTCGGCGGGCCGGCCGTGGAACGTCTCGGTGAAGGTCTCCCCGGCGGCGGCCCGGCCGACGCCCTGGGTCTTGGTGCCGATCAGGGCGGGGTTGGTGTCGGTGAGCCGGACCCCGCTCGGGTCCAGGACGGTGATGAAGTCGACGCCGGACCCCTTCACGGCCTGTTCGGTCTCCGGTTGCAGCTTGGCCGTCGGGTTCGGGGACTGCAGGGCGAGGGCGGTGCCGGGGGCGTGGGCGAACGCCTCGGCCACGGCCAGCGAACGGTCCATGGCGCCGCGTTCGGCGTCGTAGCGACCCTGCACCACCAGCGCGGCGGCACCGACCGCGACCAGCAGCAGCACGATCAGGGCCTGGAACAGGAACACCTGCGCGGCGACCGATCGGACGCTCAGGGACGGCGAGAGACGGCGCCCGCGCAGCGGCCGAGGCCACCGGCGACGGGACGCTCCGGGGGACCGCCGTGCGCCGGTCGGCGGCGCCGCTCTCGCCCGAGGCCGGCGGGAACGTCCGCTCATCTCCCTTTTCTAACACTGCTGCTCCCTCACCGGCGACCGTTGTGTCCGCGGATGCGTGTCCGCGGACGGCGGCAGCGCCCCTCTCCGCGCGCCCGTGCCCGGCACCGGCTCCGACCGGACGCGGGGCCCCGTACCCGTGTGCCCGCCGCCCGGCACGCCCCGGCGGACCGCGCCGCGCAGCCCGGCGGAGGCGTGCGCGGGCGTGCCGTGCGGCCCCGCTTACGCCGACTCGCGTGCCGCGGGAACATGCCGTTGAGTGGAGCAATACCGGTGTGCCGCCGTCCGGCGGACCAGGCTGGGAGTCTTGTCGAGTTCCGGTGACAGGAGTCCGTGTGCGAGGACCACGTATGCCGAGACCCGGTCATACCGGTCGGGACCCGGAGAACGGCGCCGGTGCGCGGACGCGGTTGACGGCGACCCCCGCGTGGATGCGCTGGCTCCCGGTCCTGTACGTCGCGGTCGTCCTGCTGCTGGAGCCCGTCACGCCGGTGCAGTGGCCGGTGAGCTTCGTGCTGATCGCCCTGCCCCTGGTGACCGCGTTCGCCCACGGGCCCGCCGCCGTCGCCGTCGCCACGGTCTTCGCCGTCCTCCTCGAAGGCGTCCTCGCCAGCACCCCGTGCTGCGCCGGCCGGCCCGTCAGCTACCTGTGGGAACGCCACTACGTGGCCGCCTACGTCTGCACCACCCTGGTGGGCGCCCTCGGCACCATCCTGGCCGTGCACCGCATCCGCCGGGAACGCACGCTGGCCGACGTCCGCTTCGTGGCCGACATCGCCCAGCGGGTCCTGCTCCGGCCGGTGCCCCACCGGATCGGCGACCTGCTCCTGGCCAGCCTGTACCTGTCGGCCGCCGCTGAGGCGCGCATCGGCGGCGACCTCTACGAGGCCGTCCCCACGCCGTACGGGGTGCGGCTGCTCATCGGCGACGTCCGGGGCAAGGGCCTGCTCGCGGTGGAGACCGCCGCGGCGCTGCTGGGCGCCTTCCGGGAGGCCGCGCACGACGAATACGCCCTCCCCGCGCTCGCGGACCGGGTGGAGACGAGCATGAACCGCCGGGCGACCCTGCTGGGCGGGTACGAGGTGGGCGAGCGGTTCGTCACCGCCGTGTTCGTCGAGATCCCCGTGGGGACCCCGCTGATCCGCGTCGTCAACTGCGGTCATCCGCCCCCGGTCCTGATCGGGGCGGGCGGGGTGCGCGAACTGGACAGCGGCCGGTCCGCTCCGCCGCTCAACCTGGGCATGCTGCTCGGGGAGCCGTACCACGTCGACACCTACGACTTCCGGCCCGGCGACCAGATCCTGCTCTACACGGACGGCATCACGGAGACCAGGAACCCCGGCGGCTCGTTCTACCCCCTGCTCCAGCGGCTGCGGTCCTGGCGGGCCCTGCCGCCGCGGGGGCTCCTGGAACGGCTCCACCGCGACCTGCTGGACTACAGCGGCAACCGCCTCCAGGACGACATCGCGGCCCTCGCCGTCTGGCGCCCCGCGGGCGAGGGGGCCGTTCCGCCGCCGTCACCGGCCGGCTGAGGGAGGGTGAGGGCGCAGCGCGCGGGGCGCCGCCGCGGGTCACGGCGGATCGACGGCGAGGGCGTCGACCACGGGCTGGAGGCGGCCCCCGTGGCGTTCCGCGACACGCCGTTGCAGCGCGGAGCCGCTTCCCCGGCGGCGGACGTCGTCGAGCCAGTCGCCCACCCGCCGGTCGTCGCCATACCTGCCGAGCTGCGGCTCGATCCGCTTCCACAGCTCCTCGACCAGCCGGTCGACGGCCGTGGGGGCGCAGTCGGGGGTGTGGGTGGCGGGCAGCACGCCGGACGTCCCGTGCCGGGCGGCCTGCCAGCACGCCGCCCGCAGCAGCGGGTCGGGCACCTCGGGCGCGGGCTCACCGGCGCGGACCGCTTCCACGGCGCCGCCGACGAGGGCGCGCACGAGCAGCGCGTAGCCGATGGTGGTCGCGGCCCCGGGCATGACGTCGGCTATGCGCACCTCGATGGTGGGCAGGTGCGGCGAGGGCCGCACGTACCAGTAGACCATCGCCGGGTCCATCACCGCCCCGGTGGCGATGAGCTGGCCGACGATCCGGTCGTGGTGGGCGACGTCCCGCAGGCGCGGCGGAGGACCGGCCGAGGGCCACCGCCCCCACATCATCGAGCGCCAGCTCGCGTACCCGGTGTCCGCCCCGTCGCTGTACGGGGAGTTGCCGGTGAGGGCGAGCAGCAGGGGCATCCAGCCCCGCAGGTGGTTGACCGCCCGTACGGCCTCTTCGCGGTCGGCCACCCCCACGTGGACGTGGCAGGCGTTGACCCCCTGGTCGTGCAGGAGGGGGCCGAAGCGGTGCGCGAAGGCCCGGTAGCGCGGCTTGTCCTCGACGGGCGGCGGGCCGGGCCTGCCGAGCACCGCGGTGCCGCTGGGCACCAGCAGGCAGCCGTGCTCGGCGGCGGCCCGGGCCGCGCCCGCCCGCAGCCGCACGATCTCCGCCTCCAGTTCGGCGGCGGTGCGGCACACCGCGCTGACCGTCTCCAGCTGGGCCTGGGAGACCTCGGCGACGGCATGGCCCGCGCCGACGTGCCCGAGGGCGGCGCGCACCACCACGGGAGCCCGGTGCACGGCCGCCCTGCTGTACCGGTCGGCCAGGACGAACTCCTCCTCGACTCCGACCGTCGGTGGTGCGCTCACCTCGGCCGGGACCACGGGCGCACCGGCGGAGGCGGGGATCACGGCGTCAAACGGCTCTGGCACGTCCAGCCCTTTCGGAAGACTCAGACACCGGCATGCACGTGCGGCGGGCGCTCCACGGCCCGCGCCCACTCCCGCCGCACTCGGCGGCGTGGGCCACTCCCTGTCGAACAGCGGGTGCAAGCATGGTCGTCCCGCGCCGGGGGCCCGGCAAGCGGGTACCCGGTCACCATCGGCCCGCGCCCGGCGCCGCGGACCCGCCCGGCTGCCGGGGGAGCGCCCGCCCGGCCGCGGCCGGGAGCGGGTCCGGCGGCCGTCCGCGGACGGCGCGTGGGGCGGGGTGGGCCCAGGGTGCGTGCGGAGAGAGGTGCTTCCTGTGGCCGAAAGCGGAAGGGAGCCCCGGCCGCGCACGCGGAACGCCCGCCGACCGAACCCACGCGTGCGGCCCGCTCGGCGCACCGCGTGGGCGAACCCCGTACCACCCGGCCCGGCCCCCACGGGCCGGGACGACGGCCCGCGGGGGCGCGCGGGTCACGAGTGGCCGGCAGCCTGGCACCGTGCTCACCGGGTGCCGTATTACTGGGTGGGTTTCCGCAAACTCCACCAGGCAAGGGGCGCCGATGACGGACCGTACGGAGTCGATCGAATCGATGGAGCAGCTCGCGGTGGTCTGGCGGGCCATGGTGCTCGACCGCGACCCGGACGCCGACGTGCGCGACCTGCCGGGCATCGCCGTGCGCTGGGCGGACTGCCGCTTCGCGTTCTGGAACTGCGTCACGCTGACCGACGTGGGCGCCGACCCGGCACTCGTCGAGCGGCGCCTGGGCGAGGCGGCGGACATCATGCGCGGCAAGCGGCACCCCGGGTTCCTGTGGCTCTTCGAGGACCTCCTCGACGACGAGGCCCGCGCGCGGGTCCGCTCGGCCGCCGCGCAGGCCGGCCTCGCGTACGCCTTCCCCGGCACCGGCATGGCCGGGGACCTCCTGCCCGTCCCCGAGCCGTCCCACCCGGACCTGGCGTTCGCGCGCGTGACCACCGACGAGCGGCTCCGGGCGTACGCGGACCTGAACTCGCGCGCCTACGGGTTCCCGCTGGAGGACGGCCGGGACGGGCTCCTCGGCTCCACCCTGTGGAAGGACCGGGTGCATGCCTACCTCGGGGTCCGGGACGGCGTCCCGGTGACGTGCGCCGCCACCGTGGAGGCGGACGGCCGGCTGTTCGTGGTCCTCGTCGCCACGGCACCGGAGTGGGAGCGCCGGGGGTACGGCGAGGCGGTGACCCGCAAGGCGCTGTACGAGGGGGGCCGGGCCACCGGCGCGACCCGCGCCACCCTGCACGCGACCGAGGCGGGCGCCCCCGTGTACCCGCGCATCGGCTTCCGGCCGAACTCGCCGGTGCACTTCTACGGCCTGGCGGGCTGACAGCTCGCGGACGCGCCCCCGCCGTTCGCGCGTTCGGCCCTGACCGCCGCCGGGTCGCCGCCGACCTCACACGAGGAGGGAGACCTCACACGAGGAGGGAGACCGCGGCGGCGACACCGCCGAGGCCCAGGGCGACGGCGGCGGCGGTCCAGCCGCCCGCGCCCCAGCGGAAGAACCGGTCGGCCGCCAGCCGGCCCGGGCCGATCGCGGCGACGGCGAGGGCGACGACGGCGATGGCGATGTTGTACTCCACGCCGCCGTCCGTGTCCCACAGGCCGTGCGCCCAGGTGACGGTGACCATGGCGTTGATCATCACGCCGATCAGGGCGGCCGCCGCCAGCGGCGTGAGCAGGCCGACGGCCAGGCCGAGACCCCCGAAGAACTCGGAGAGGCCGCCGATCACGGCGAAGACCTTCCCCGGGTGGTAGCCGAGGGCGTCGAGTCCCTTGCCGGTGGCCGTCAGTCCCTGCCCGCCGAACAGCCCGAACAGCTTCTGTGAGCCGTGCCCGGCCATGAACAGTCCGAACGCCAGCCTCAGGAGCAGCAGCCCGCAGTCGCCGGCGGTCACCCGCCGCTCAGGGCCCTGCGGGGCCGGCTGACGCAGGAAGACCGAGGCCCGGCCCATGTCGTGCTTGGTCATGTGAGTCTCCGGTACGGACGCCGGGACGGGTGCTCCCCCAGCCGGGTAGGGCGTCGTTCCACCGGTCGGCGGCGCGCCCGCACGTCCCGCGGAGTGCCCACCGCCCCTACCGATGCTTCCGCAAGGGCGCGGTGTCCGCACATCGGGAGACGGCCGCCCGTCCGGCTCCCGCCCGGGGACGCCGGGCCGCCCCTCGGGCGGCCCGGACCCGCGGCCGGATCAGATGGTCATCGACTCCTGGAGCCAGCGACTGATCCGGTACGGCAGCCACCAGGCCAGCGGCCCGACGTCCAGTACGAGCTTCTCGCCCCGGAAGTCGTCGAGGGCGTCCGCCGGCACCGAGTCCGCCGGTGTCCCGTACGCAAGCCGCTCGATCGCCTCCCGGTAGTGCGGCTCGTCGGCGGTGAAGCGGCGCAGCTCCCCCCACCGGCGGTCCCGGATCTGCACGAAGCCGGGACCCTTGCGCCACAGGCACTTGCACAGGTAGTGGCCCTGCCGCCAGGCGCGCAGCGCCTCCTCGGCCCCGGCGGGACCCTCGATGCTCCGGGGCGGCTGGAGGTGGCTGAGGACCTGCCAGCCGTCCCCGGGGGCCGCGGGCAGCCGCAGGTCCCACTCGACGAGGACGGCTCGCGCGGTCAGATCGCGCACCAGGCTCAGCGCGGCCACCGCCTCGGCGGCCTCCTCGGGGCCGGCCGGGTCACCGAGGTCCACGACCGCGTCCAGCCGTACCCGCCGGGCGCCGAGCTGCCAGAGCCGCTCGCTCTCGCCCCGCACCGGGCCCGGCAGGGCGAGTTCGCCGAGGAACATGCCGGGGAGTTCGCAGGCGGAGGCGTCGTAGTCGCGCCAGGCGAGGACGGTGGGCGGGCTCGATGTGCTGGTCGTGCTCATGGACGTACTCCTCCTCGGGGCGCGGTCAGGCGTGGACGGGCTCGGCGGGCGTGGACCGCGCCGCGTGCGTGTGGCGCATGAAGTCGAGCCGCAGCAGGTCCTCGTTGACGGCGGCCGGGGCGATGTGCACGTACTGCCCGCCGTCGGTGAAGACGATCCCGAGCGCGGTCCAGGAGTCCAGGAGCCGCTGCACGGCGGCCTCGTCGCGGGCGGCACCGGGGGCCTTGCCCGCGGCCTTCCGGGTGAGGGCGCTGACCGCGTGCGGCTGGTCGAGCAGGCGGAACAGGGCCAGCTCGAAGGGGTCGGTCAGCTCCGCCGTCCGCCAGTCGAAGGCGCGCCGCCGGGAGACCAGCACGATCCGCTCGCCCAGGTCGGTGTGGGTGAGCCGGGCGTCGGCGTGGTGCTTCTTCCACGCGGCCAGGGCGTCGTTCAGCGCGGTGACCGTGGGCTCGCCGATGCCCCGTGCCGGCGCCTCGAAGACGTACGCGAGGTCGTACAGCTCCTCCTCCGGCAGGTCGTAGGTGAAGCGGTAGTGCTCCTCGGGCCGCAGGCCGGTGAAGCCGAGTTCGGGGCGCTCGAAGTACGGGCTGAAGCGTTCGATGGCGATCCGGGCCGACAGGTCGACCGGCGGGTCGAGGTGCTCGAGCGCCGGGATCTGGGCGATCACCGGGTCGTAGTCCTGCGCGGTCTCGCCCGGGAAGCCGTGCAGGTAGTTCCAGGCGACGGACAGGCCGGTCTCGGCCCCGTCCCGCAGCATCCGGACGTTCTGGCAGCCGCTGACGCCCTTGTCCATCAGGTCCAGCACCCGGTGGTTGAGCGATTCGATGCCCGGCTGGACGTAGATCATCCCCGCGTCGGCGAGCGTCCGGAGCTGGGCGCGGCGCATGTTCGCCTTGATCTCGATGTGCAGCCGCAGGTCGTACTCGCTGTCGATGATCCGGGGCAGGACGGTCGTCAGGTAGCCCATGTCGAGGATGTTGTCGACGACGTACATGTCCAGCACGCGGTGCCGGCGGGCCAGCTCGATGATCTCCTGGTAGAAGGTGTCCGGGCTCTTGGAGCGGAACTCCATGAACGAGCCGTTGAGGCCGCAGAAGGTGCAGTGGTGCTTCTCGCCCCACCAGCAGCCGCGGGCGCCCTCGACGACCAGTTTGGGCTCGACCCAGTTGCGGGCGACGGACCCGGCGAGGCGCTCGAAATAGCCGCTGTAGTCGGGCGGCAGGATCGCGGCGGGCGGCAGCGGGCGGGTCGCCATCGCGTTGGCGACGCTCTCCCCGCCGGGCCCCCGGTGGCACAGGCCGGGCACCTCGGTGAGGTCCGAGCCGTCGGTGAGGGCGGTGAGCAACTGGGGGAAGGCCGCCTCGCCCTCGCCGCGCACGACGTGGTCGACGAAGGGGAAGTTGCGGTGCACCGCGGCGCCCTGCGCGCCGTCGCAGTTGGCTCCGCCCATGACCGTGACGATGTGCGGGGCGAGCTGCTTGACCCGGCGGGCGGCGGCGAGCGCCGCCGCGTTCTGCTGGAAGGTGGAGGTGAAGCCGACGACGTCGGGGGCGTACTCGACGATCCGCCGCGCGATCTCGTCGACGAACTCCGGCACCACCTGGTGCAGCGCCTTGGTCATGGCCATGCGCGACTTCTTGAGCTTCCCGCGCATCACCGCGGTGAACTCCTCCTCGCGCCAGTGCGGGTCGTCGTAGAGGGCCGAGGAGAACACCCAGTCGCCGCAGCCCATGAAGTAGGAGGAGAGGGCGTAGTACTCGTAGTCGTCACCGGTGAACTCGGTGCGTGCGGTGATCCAGTCGGTGAATTCGAGATTGGCGTGCAGGACCTCTGCCGAGGCGCCGGGCACGCGCTCGTCCACGCTGCGTTTGAGGATTCCCAGCGCGAGGGACGGAAGGTCGATGGGCGACCAGGGCATGTTGACCAGCAGGACACGCATGTCGGCTCCTCGGAAATCGGGTACCGGCCGGCCCGGTGGGACACCGGGCCGGCCGGCGGGGGTCAGTCCTCGTCCGCGTCCTCGGCGTTGCGGAACGGGACGGTGACGGTGATGCCGACACTCGGCTTGCGGTTCTCCTCGTCACCCGCGAGCGGGTCGTTGTGAATGACGTCCTTCTGCATGGGTCCTTCTCCTCTCGGTGATGTGTAGGGCGGGGTGGTGCTCCCCGCTCCGGGCGGAGCGGGGCGTCTGGGGGTGGCGTCCGGCGGTGCCGCGCAGCTCGCGGTCGAGGAAGACCACGGCCCGGCGGAGCACGGTGACGTGGTCACCGCCGTCGTAGCCGTCGTGGCCGGAGTCGAGCCACAGCGCCTCGTGCCGGACGCCGGCGGCACGCAGTGCGGTGAGGTAGCCCTGGATCTGGCCGGGCGGGCACTTGGCGTCGTGCCGGGCCGCCACCACGAGCAGCGGGGAGCGGACCGCGGCGGCGTAGTGGATGGGCGAGCTGCGCGCGTAGCGTTCGGGGACCTCCTCGGGCGTGCCGCCGAAGAGCCGTTCGTCCAGGGCGCGCAGCGCCGCGGTGGTGGTGCGGTGGGCGGCCACGCAGTCGGCGACCGGCTTGACCGCGACCCCCGCCTGCCACAGGCCGGGGCGGGTGCCGAGGGCGAGCAGGACGAGGTAGCCGCCCCAGGAGGTGCCCCACAGCCCCACGGCGTCCCCCCGGACCAGCCCGCGGGCGACGAGGTCCGCGCGGACCGACGCCAGGTCCTCGACCTGGGTGAGGCCGACCCCGTCCCGGAAGGCGCGCCGCCAGCGCGGCCCGTACCCGGTGGAGCCGCGGTAGTTCACCCGGGCGACGGCGAAACCGGACGCCACCAGGGAGTGGACCACGCCGTCGTAGGCGTCCCGGTCGTGGTCGGCGGGGCCGCCGTGCACCAGGAAGACCGCCGGGACCGGGCCGCGCGGCTCGTCGGGCAGGCTGAGGAGGGTGTGCACGGGCCCGTCAGGACCGGGCGTCCACACGTCCCGGTGGGAGCCCGGCATCCGGTCGGGGAGCACGGGCAGCACGGGCAGGGCGGTGCCCCCGGTGGAACAGAGCCGGGGCGGGTCACCGGCGGCAGTCCACAGGTAGTGCAGGTCGCCCCCGGGCCGGGTGGCGGCGTCCAGCACGGTGCCGGGCGGGACGGGGACCGGGGTGAGCGTGCCGGCGCCGAGGTCGGCGCGGTGCAGGGTGGAGCGGCCGTGTCGGTCCTGCCGGACCAGGACGGAGCGGCCGTCCGCGTCCCAGCGTGCCGTGATCTCGGTGTCGAAGGCGCACCACTCGTGGGTGGTCCGCCCGGTCGCGGGCCGCCACGACGCGAGGACGTACCGGTCGCCGTCCTCCCGGACGAGGAGGAGTTCCTCGCTGTCCGGGGCCGGGGAGAAGCCCAGCGACCACAGGCGGCCCGAGTCGCCGCCGGGCAGGACGGCCTCGACGGCGCCCTCGCGGGTGACCACGGTGACGGACTCCGCCCCCGCCAGCGCGAGCAGCCGGCCGCCCGGCGTGACGCCGGTGAGCGTGACGTGGCCCGGGACCCGGAGCACCGCGCGGCCTTCGCCGCCGCGCGGGCCCACGTGGACGGTGGTGACGCCGGCGTCCCCCGCGGCGACCGCGACCGTGCCCCGGTCGCTCACCGCCAGCCCACGGGGGAACCCGGCCGGCACGCCCGTCAGCCCGGGCCGGTCGGCGCCGCCGGTGAAGGGCTGGAACCGCCAGCAGCCCCGGCCGCGCTCGTCCTCGTCGAACCACCACACGTGCGCGTCCCGGTCGACGGCGCCGTGCAGGGTGCCGCGCGGGCGCCGGGTGACCTGCCGGGCCCGGCGGGTGTCCGCGTCCCAGGTGAACACCTCGCAGCGGCCCTCGGCGTCGGAGGTGAACACCATCTTGTCCGGGTCCCCGGCGCACACCTCCGGCAGCGCGGCCCGGTACACCTGGTAACCGCCGCTCATGCGGGCACCTCCGCCGTCAGGACGCCGCGCACCCGGCGCCGGGAGCTGTGCACCGCGAGCAGGCCCAGCAGCACCCCGCAGCACACCGCGGGCGCCGCGGGGGAGACCCGGTCGGCGAGGGCGCCGGCGACGACGGGGGCCAGCGCCGCGGCCCCCGTGGTCGCGGTGGCCAGCACGGCCCCGGTACGTGCCTGCAGCGCGGGAGCGGTGGTCTGGACGGCCCGCGACTGGAGCACCACGGAGGCCGGCGGCATCAGCAGGCAGACCAGGCCGAACAGCAGCCCGTACGCCCACGCGTCCGTGACGGCGGCCAGCGCGACGGCGAGCGGGACGAGCAGCCAGGTCACGCCGGTCACCACCCGCGGGGCGCCCAGACGCCGCGCCACCGCCGGGGTGGCGAGCGCCCCCACGAGCCCGGCGGCTCCCGACAGGGCGAGGACGGCACCCAGTACGGCGCCGGAGTGGCCGTCGCGCTGGAGGGTGAACACGGCGCCGTAGTACAGCGCCACCACGACCGCGTTGACGGTCGTCCCCCACACCAGCACCAGCCGCAGCAGCGGGGACGAACGCACCAGCCGCAGCCCGGCCGCGCCCTCCTTCAGCAGGCTCCGGCCGGTCTCCTCGCGGGGCGCGGGCGCCGTGAGGTCCGTGCGCATCGCGGACACGCACACGGCGCTGACGACGTAGGAGAGCGCGTCGGCGAGGAACGGCAGGGCGCGGGCGGCCTGGTAGAGGAGACCGCCCAGCGCCGGGCCGGCGACCAGCGCGCCCTGGTCCGCGGCGGTCAGCCGGGCGATGGCCCGGGGCTGCTCGGGGCCGGGGCAGACCAGCGCGACGGTGCCCCGCGCCGCCGCCTCGAAGCAGGCGGTCGCCAGCCGTTCGACCAGCACGGCGGCGAGGACGAGGCCGAGGGGCGGCCGCCCGGTGGCGAGGGCGAGGCCGACACCGCCCATGGCGAGCGCGGAGACGGCCGCGGACCCGACCATCACCCGCTTGCGGGCGCCCCGGTCGGCGGGGACGGCGACGAGCGGGCCGAGGACCAGTCCCAGGGCGGTGGAGACACCGGCGATCAGGCCCACGGTCTGGGGCGAGTTGCCCAGTCCGAGCAGGAGCAGGGGCAGGACGGTACCGGACGCCTGGCTGCCGACGCCGTCGGCGGCGCCGGCCCACCACAGCAGCCGGAAGTCGGCGGTTTCCGCCCGGTGGTGGGACGGTCGTGCGGGTGACACTGGCCGTTCCACGAAGCACCTCACCGGTGTGGCGAAAGCGTGCAGAATGTGTGGCGGGAAGGAAGCGAGCGGGATCCTAGGCGGCCGGGAACCGGCGTCACAAGAGCCGGGCGCGGGTGGCCGGATTCGTGCTGTGCCCGGGGCGTGAGGGGAAGGTCCGCCCGGTGCGCAACTAGAGGTGATCATTCCGCGCAAGAGGGGAAACCGGCCCCGTTTCCTCCAGCACGAATGTGCGACGGTGCCCGCGTCCCGCCCGACGGGGACGGAGGCGGGAGGCCGGCCGCGCGGCCCCCCGCCGGTGTCACGGGAGCACGGGTGGGGCGCCGCTTTCGACCGAGAACGATTGCCCTGCCGTGACGCCGGAACGGGGCGCGCGCCCTCGCCGCCCGGCCGGGACCGGCCTGTCGGGGACACCTGCCGACGGCACCTGCCGACGGTGGTGGTGGCCGGTGCGGGCGGGGCCCGTACGGGCGGCGGGTGGCCGGGCGTGCCGCTGATCGCCGGGTGCGGCGGAGCGGTACGCCACCGCCCGTGACAGCCCGATCACGGAACTGCGAGACTGGCCCCCTCGGCGGCCCGCGGGCGGTGGGCGGCGAAGAGGCGAGGAGCCACAGTGGCCGGTCAGCACCATGCCCTGCCGGAGATCGCGGCTCCCGCCGACGTATGGCTGCTGGTGCGGCACCGGCCGACCGTGCTGCGCCGCTCCACCCGGGAACTGGCGACGGCGCTCGCCGCCGCCCACGGCCCCCGCTTCGCGCTCTGGCACACCGACGAACTGCTCTTCGGCGTCCGCGGCGGCCGGCTGACGCTCCACACCCTGGGCGGCGTCGAACTGCCCGCGCCCCGGGTGGTGTGCGTGCGCCAGGTGGCCGGCCCGATGCACAGCGACCGTGAGGTGACCCTGCTCCGGCACCTGACCCACATGGGCAGCACCCTCGTCAACGCGCTGGACGCCCAGCTCAAGTCCCGCAACAAGCTCTGGCAGCTCCAGGAACTCGCCCTGGCCGGGCTGCCGGTGCCGGACACCCTGTCCTACGCCACCGCTCCCCTGGAAGGCGTGGTCCGCAGCCCCCACCTGGACACCCCGTGCGTGGTGAAGTCGGTCAGCGGTGCGAAGGGCGGCCAGGTCTTCCTCGCCCCCGACCCGCACCTGCTCCGCGAGGTGGCGGGCAGCCTCACCCGGGACACGCCGTTCCTCTTCCAGGAACACGTGGCCCACTCCCACGGCCGCACCCTGCGTGTGGTCGTGGTCGACGGCGAACCGGTCGGCGCGGCGCTGCACACCTCGGCCGGTGGCGGCCTCGCCGCCAACATCGCCAAGGGCGGCTCCGCCGTCCCGTGCCCGGGACGCCATCCGGTGGCGGAGGAACTGGCGGTACGCGCGGCCCGCGCCCTGGGCCTGGACATCGCCGGGGTCGACCTGCTGTTCGCCTCCCCGGACACCTACACGATCTGCGAGGTGAACGCCGTACCCGGATGGCGGCCGGAGATGACCGCGGTCGTCCCCGCCGTCACCGCCTGCGTCGCCCGCCACCTGGCCGCCCGCGAACGCGCGGTACCGCGTCGGCCGTAGTGCCGGGCCGGGCCAGGCCGTGTCGGTCGTGGTGCCGGGCCGGGCCGGTCCGTTTCGGCTGTCGCCCCCGTACCGGGCGGGCCCGCGTCGGTGCCGGCCATGGTTCCCCGCCGGGCGGGTCCCCGGCGGATCGCGAGCCCGTCCTCAGACCGGACGGCCGGGTGGGTACCGGACCTCGCCCGTGCCCAGTCCGATCACCGCCCGTGGCCGCATGGGCCCGTCGTCGCGCCGGGAGAGCACCACCACCTCCTCGACCACCGCCGACAGCGCGCCGAGCCGGACGGCGCACTCGGGGGCCAGGCGCTCCGGGTCCCGGGTGCGGCCCAGGGAGAGGTGCGGGGTGAAACGCCGGTCGCGCCCGTGGCAGAGCGGGAACCACCGCTCCAGCTCCCGCTGCAGTCCCTGCCAGGGCGCCGCCCCGGCGGCCGCCGGATCGATCCGGACCGTGGCGTAGCGCCGGTGCCGAAAGAAGCGCACCCCTGCCAGGCGCGCCGTGAACGCCGTGCTCCGCGCCGCACCGGCGCACAGTAGCGGTACGGCCCGCGCGAACTCCTCCTCCGGCACGAACCCGAACAGCAGGTTCACGTGCGGCGGCCAGCGCCGTACCTGCGGGTCGTGTTCGCGGCGGATGTCCTGGATCGCCGGCCAGAGCTCCGGCGGCGGCAGCCAGGCCACCGCGGTCCGGGGTGTCGGCGCCACCGTGAGCGCGTCCACCGGTTCGGCCCCGCCGGGGCCCTGGATCCCGTCCACCGGGCCATGCTCGCAGACAGCCGGGCCCCCGGCCCCGGTGGACGAGCCCCCGTGCCGCCGGGCGCGTCCACCGGGTGGGTGCACGCGGCCGGGGCGCGGGGGCTCGTGGCCGATGCGGCCGTCGTCGTGCGGCGGCCGGCCGGCCGTGCTCGTACCGTCCTACGCGGCCAGGGCGTGGCCGGGGTGCAGCACGACCTTGGTGTAGCCCTCGATGCGCTTGTCGAACTTCTCGTACGCCTGCGGGGCCTGGTCCAGCGGCAGTTCGTGGGAGACCACGAAGCTGGGCTTGGCGCGCCCGGCGATGATCATGTCGCGCAGCTGGCGGTTGTACCGCTTGACGTTGCACTGCCCGGTGCCCACCTTCTGGCCCTTCTCGAACATCCTGCCGATCGAGACCAGGAGCTGGCCGTGCTTGGCGTGCTCGTCGGGGCCGCCCGGGTCGGAGGGCACGTACAGACCCGGTATGCCGAGCCTGCCGGTCGCGCGCACCGTCTCGACCAACTCGTTGAGGACGATGGCGGGTTCCTCGTGGCTGGTGTCGTGCGACTGGGCCTGGTACCCGACGGCGTCCACTCCCTTGTCGGTGCCCTCTCCGTTCATGTGCTCCTTGATCTGCTCCGCCGGGTCCCCCTGGGTGAAGTCGATGGGGACGGCCCCGATCTCCTCCGCCTTGGCGAGCCGCTCGGGCACCCGGTCGACCGAGAACACCTTGGCCGCGCCGCGCAGCAGCGCCGAGTACGCGGCCATCAGGCCCACGGGTCCGGCGCCGTAGACGGCCACGGTCTCACCGGGCGAGACCTGGGCGAGTTCGCAGCCGTGGTACCCGGTCGGGAAGATGTCCGCGAGCAGTACGAAGTCCGTCTCGAACTCTTCCCCCGGCGGCAGCTTCAGGCAGTTGAAGTCGGCGAAGGGTACCCGGAGCCGCTCCGCCTGACCGCCCTTGTACGGGCCCATGGCGACGTAACCGTACGCGCCGCCGGCGAACCCGGGATTGACCGTCAGGCAGAACCCCGTCTCTCCGGCGAGGCAGTTCTTGCAGAATCCGCACGCGACGTTGAAGGGCATCACGACACGGTCGCCGACGGAGAGGGAAGTCACGCCGTCGCCGACCTCCTCGATGACACCGAGGTTCTCGTGCCCGAAGACGATGCCCGGCTCGGCGGCCGTGCGGCCCTCGTACATGTGCAGGTCGGACCCGCAGATCGCGGTCGACGTGACCCGGACCAGCACATCGTTGGGGTGCTGGATCCGCGGGTCGTCGACGTCCTTCACCGTGACGCTGAAGGGCCTTTCGTAGACGACGGCTTTCACCTGTCTCACCTCCGCGTCGAGCGATCGAAGGCGGCAGCGAGGCCAGGCCGGTGCCGGGGCCGCACGAAGGGCCGGCCCTCGGACCGAGCCGGGCCCGGGCGCTCGCTTCACCGCCGGTACTTCCAGGGAACGCCCGCGCGTCGGGAGGTGCAACCCTGGTCCCGCGCCGGGGGGCGACGGGGAGGTCTCGGGGCCGGCTCCGCACCGGGCTTCGTCCGGAACGCCGGTGTCGCACCCGGTTCGCGGGCGGGTGCCCGCCGGGGGTGCGGGCCGTCCGGTGGCCGGGGAGCGGCGCCGCTCGGACACTGGCCGTGGAGGGCCTTCGGCGGGCCACGCCGGCGCCGGGCCGCCGGGAACGCCGGTACGGGCGTCGGTGCCAGGGCCGGCCGCGGACGGTGAAGGGCTCCTCCGGCCCGGGGCCGGCCCCTGCCCCGAGCCCTGCGGAGCCCTTGGCCTCGGAGCCCTGGCCGGTCCCGGTCAGTGGGGTCGGCCGGGGGCCGGGTCCTCGGCGGCGGTCCTCAGCTCGCGCAGCCAGGCGTCGAGGCCCTGGCGGAGGATGCCGGTCGCGGTCGGGACGTCGGCGTCGACCTGGGGCCCGGTGTGGGTCTCCTCGGTGCGCACGCGGACGCCGTCCCGCACCGGGACGAAGGTCCACACGTGGACGCCGTCGATGCGCAGTCCGTCGCCCACCGCCGGGCCGGTCCAGCGGACGCAGGTGCCGGGGCGCAGTTGCCGGACCGTAGAGGTGATCTCCAGCTCGGTGGCGGGGGTGGGGTTGGGGGGTACCGGCGTCGTCCAGCGGAACGCCGAACCCGCCCGCAGGGGGCCGTGGTCGAGGCGGTTCGCGGTGGTCACCGCCGTCTGCCAGGACGGCCAGCGGGCGACGTCGGTCTGTAACCGCCACACGGTGCGCAGCGGTGCGTGGATCAGGGTCTCGGCCCGGTACCGGACCCGGGCACCGGGGTCGACGCCTTTCCCGCCGCAGGTGAGGGAGGTTCCCGGCCGGTGCGGGGCGGCCCCGGCCGGAGCGACGGCGGTACCGAGGAGGGTGACGGCGAGCGGAACGGCGAGCAGGGCGGCGCGGACACCGGCGGTGCGGATCGCGGACATGGCTGTTCCTCCGGGGGCGGGGTTGCGGGCTGCGGATGGCAGAGGGTTTCTCGCGTTCGTTAGAAGTTCTAACCGACGGCGTCGGTGAGGGTCAATAGCGACAGTGATACCTTCTAACCACCGGTCCGGTGGCGATGTGGGAGACGGTCGTGGGCAAGGCGGAGACGGGCACACCCCGGGAGCGGTACCGCGCCCAGGTGCGGGAGGAGATCAAGAAGCAGGCCTGGGAGCAGATCGCGTCCGCCGGTGCGTCCGCCCTCTCCCTGAATGCCATCGCCAAGCGGATCGGCATGAGCGGGCCGGCCCTGTACCGGTACTTCGCCGGCCGGGACGAACTGATCACCGAACTCGTCACGGACGCCTACCGCGGCCTGGCCGACGCCTTCCGGGTCCGGGCCGAGGAGGGGGCCGGCCTCGGCGACCTCGCGCACACCCTGCGGCAGTGGGCGCTGGCGGACCCCCAGCGGTACTTCCTCGTCTACGGCACACCGGTGCCCGGCTACCACGCCCCCGAGGACACCACCCGGATCACCTCCGAGATCATGGCCGTCGTCCTCGACGCCTGCGCCGCCGGACAGCCTCCCGCGGCGCCCCCGGCACCGCTGGCGGCACATCTGGAGGAGCACCGCGTCTGGGCCCGGCACCACCCGGCCCCGCCGTGGGCGCTGCGGCGCGCGCTGGCCTTCTGGACCCGGCTGCACGGTGTGCTCTCGCTCGAACTCGCCGGCCACTTCACCGGCATGGGGTTCGACCCCGCCCGGCTCTACACCGACGAGGCCGAAGCCGTCGCGGCGCTCTGACGCCGGGGCCGCTCGTCCGCGCGGCACCCGTGGCGCGCGGACCGGTGCCGGCGGGCGGAGGGCTCCCGGGCCGGGTGGCCCGGGAGGGCGCTCACGACAGGTCGTCGCGTCCCAGCCACGCGGGTCTGACCGGAACCCCGTCCGCGTACCGCTCGGTCTCGTCCGCCTCCGGCTCGGCCGGCGGTACGTCGGCGACGGGAGGCGCGGGTGCCGCGCTGTCCTCCAGCAGTTCCGCCACCGTGAACCGGGTGAGGAACGACTGCCAGGCTCCGTCGATGACGAGGAGGAAGCCGTCGCCGTCCCGCAGCAGCCGGCGCCGCTTCGGGCTCCTGGGGTGCTCGGGATCGTGGCCGCGCGCCCGCCGTTCCAGCTCCGCGAGCGCGTCGGCGCGTGAGCCGACGACGTGCGCCACCACGGTCGCCTCCACGCGCTTCCGGTCGCCGATGCCCACGGTCGTCTCGACGACGAGCCCCCATGTGGTCACGTACTCCGCCCCCTTGAACCTCGTACGGCCCCCACCCTAGAGGGCCCGCGGGGCACCCGGTCCTGGTGGTGGCCGGCCCGGTGCGGAGCCGCGTGCCGGACCCGGGAGGCCGTGGGGGAAAATGGTTGCCTCAAGAAACTAGAGTGACCGCGAAAGGCCCCGCATGCCGCACCTCACCATCGACTGCTCCTCCCGTCTGACCGGGGTCTTCGAGGCCGGCACCCTGGTGAAGGAGCTGCACCGGCTCGTCGTCGAGGGGTCCGGTACGACCGGTGTCTGCAAGACGCTGGTCCGCGCGGCGCAGACGTACGTCGGGGACGTGCCGAGCGGCGACGCCGCGTTCGTGCACGTGGAGGTGGGGCTCATGCCCGGCCGGCCCGAGGAGCGGAAAGCGCGGCTGTCCGAGAGCGTCCTGGCCCTGTTCGACAGGTACCTGCGGGCGTTCGGTGTGGCGGAGCCGACCGTCTCGGTGGAGGTGCGGGAGCTGGCCGGGTCCTACCGCCTGTCCTCGTCCGGACGCCGATCCCCCTCCGGCGGGCGCGCGGTCGCGGTGAACGTGACCGGCAGCCGGGCCGGGCCGCGCAGGCTGCCGGGCCGCCAGTCCAGCTCGGCCGGCGGTACGGCCAGGGCCAGCCCGGGCAGGCGGCGCAGGGCCGTTCCGATGGCGATCCGGCCCTCCAGCCGGGCGAGGGGCGCGCCCAGGCAGTAGTGGATGCCGTGTCCGAAGGCCAGGTGGCCGTTGTCGCGCCGGGTGATGTCCAGGCTGTCGGGATCGGGGAAGCGCGCCGGATCGCGGTCGGCGATGGCGCACGCGACGAGCACCGTCGCGCCGCGCGGGACGGTCACCCCGGCGATCTCCACGTCCTCGCGGGCGAACCGGGCGATGCCCGGACTGACCGGGCCGTCGTAGCGGAGGAACTCCTCGACCGCGTCGGGCAGCAGTTCCGGGCGGTCTCGCAGCAGGGCCAGCTGGTCGGGGTGGGCGAGCAGCGCGGCGATGCCGCCGCCGATCAGGTGGACCGTCGTGACGTACCCGGCCACCAGCAGCAGGAAGGTCATGGCGATCAGTTCCTCGTGGCTCAGCCGCCGCTCCTCGTCGTGGGCGCTGATCAGGGCGCTGAGCAGGTCGTCGCCGGGGCGGGCGCGCTTGGCCCCGAGGTGCTGCGTGACGTAGGCGTGCATCCGGCGCCACGCCTCGTCGACGACGGCCGGATCGGGCAGCCGCTCGCCGCGGACCAGCATGGCGTCGGTCCAGCGCTGGAAGTCGTGCCGGTCCTCCACCGGCACGCCGAGCAGCTCGCTGATCACGGTGACCGGCAGCGGCAGGGCGAAGTCCGCCACGAGGTCGGCCCGGCCGGCCGGCGCCACCGCGTCCAGCAGCCGGTCGGCGATCTCCTGGACGCGCGGTTGCAGTCCGGCGATCCGGCGCGCCGTGAACGCCTTCGACACCAGGCGGCGCAGCCGTGTGTGGTCGGGCGGGTCCGAGCGCAGCATGTTGCTCATCATCGACTCGCGCTCGAACGCGGGCAGCTGCCGCACGAGGCGCGCGTCCGAGGCGTCGCGGACGTCGCTGCTCAGCCTCGGGTCGGACAGCGCGGCGAGCCCGTCCTCATACCGTGTGACCAGCCAGGCGTCGAGACCGCCGGCGAGGACGGCACGGCGTACCGGGCCCTCCTCGCGGAGCTGCCGGTAGAGCGGGAAGGGGTCCCTCACGAAGGCGGGGTCGGCGTAGGGGAGCAGGACCGGCTGCTGGCTCATGGCGCCTCCCGGGGCATCCGCCACACGCGCGTCGCGGTGGTCGGCCGTGGGTGTGGGTGATGTACCCCGATTGTCCCGCCCGGTGCCCGCCGTCGCGCCGCCCGCCGCGCGGGAGTGCCCCCTTCGGTGCCACTTGGACCAATGGGTCGCGGAACCGGAGATGTGGCGAGGGTGGCGGTCGGGGCAGGTCCCGCGGGGCTCGGTGCGGGCGCCGGGGGAGGGCCGACCCGCCGGTGCGAGCCCGTCGGGATCGGCTCCCCGGCCACGGGGGTGCGCGACGACCGACCGCCCGCCGTACGGCCCGTCCCGTCGCGTACGGCGCCACGGGCGTGACCGCGCCCGGCGGCGGCCGGGTGAGGGGACGCTAGCCGGCCGCGGGCCGGGTGAGCGTCGTCGCCCAGTCGTTGGACCGCATCGGGTTTCCCGGCGGGTACTCGAACTCGCAGGCGCCCACCAGTTCGAACCCCGCCTTGCGGCACACCGCGTTGGACGCGGTGTGGTCCACGGAGGGGAACGCGTGCAGCCGGGCGCGCGTGCCGTCCCGGGCGGCCCGTTCGGCGCACAGCCGAAGCGCCTGGGCGGCGAATCCCCGGCCCTGGTGCTCGGGGAGGATGCCGTAGCCCGTCTCGTAGACGTCCTCCCCGCGCCACTCCCGGGGCCAGTACCCGACGGATCCGACCACCTGGTCGCCCAGGACGACCAGGGACATCCGGCCGCCGGTGGGGTCCAGGTACCGCTCGTGGCGCCGTTGCACCTGCTCGGCGGTCTCCGGACCGCCGAGGTGTGCGGTCATCTCGGACGTGTTCTGCCGGTGCAGCAGGTCGAGCCCCCGACCGGACCACCGCGCGAGGCTGAGAAGAGTCATGAGCCCGAAGGTAGCGGCAGGGTCTGACACCGGTACGCGCGGCGGGTGGCCGGGGCTCCGGCCGCCGTCCGCCGCCTCGACTCCTCGTCCACGCCCGGAGTCTCCCGGGGTTGCGGACCACCCGGATCCGGGTGGTCCGGCCCGCCGCGAGCCCGAACGCGCGGACCGCCGTGGTGGACGCCCCGCGCCGGACCACCTGGCCGGGCCGGCCGTCGACCGTGCGTTCCGGCAGCGTCACGGCGCCCGGTCCGCCGCCCCGACGCCGACGGCGTACCGTGCGATCCGCTCGCCGCCCTCGACCGGACGCAGCGCGGCGCCCACCCGGCCCCCGCCGTCCGCGGTGAGTGTGGCGTCCGGGTCCGGCAGACCGACGAGCCGCCCGATGTCCCTGGCCTCCCACGCCCGCCGGAAGTCCCTGACCACGCCCGCCTGGTGGGTCCCCGGCGTCTCGGGTGGCCCGGCGGCCCGGATGCGGCGGCGGGCCGGGCAGGCCGGCTCGCGGGAGGCCGCGGGAGTACGGCAGGCGATCCGGCGATGTCGGCGAAGGGGTGGCGGAGCACGTCGTGCGGGCTCGGCGCACCGGCGCCCGCGACCCGGCCGCCGAGCCCTCCCGGCAAGCCCCGCGGGCGCCTCGCGCACCGCCTCCCGCAGCCCCCGCGTGCCCGGCGTGACGCGGTCAGCCGCGGGGGGCTCCCGCCCGCAGGCCGGCCATCACGAGGTCGAGGAGGCGGGCGGCGCGTGGCCGCCAGTCCTGGTCCGGTTCGAGTTGCCAGAGCCCCGCGATGGCGAGGAGGAAGTCGTCCGCGGTGACCCCGGGCCGGATGGTGCCGGCGTCCTCGTTGGCGCGGAGCAGGCGGGTGGCCGCCGAGGTCACCGGCGTGTGGGGCGGCCTGGCCGGCCCGCCGGGCGCGGCGGCGGCCTGCCGGATCGCGTCGGCGAGTCCGGCCTTGGTCATGGCGAACTCGGCGAGCCGGTCCATCCAGGCGCGCAGCGCCTCGTCGGGCGGCCGGGTCTCCAGCAGGCGGGTCGCGCTGTCGGCCACCTGCCGCATCTCGTGGCGGTAGATCTCGAAGACGAGCGCTTCACGGTTGGGGAAGTTGCGGTAGAACGTGCCCTGCCCGACACCGGCCTTCCGGGCGATCACGCTGAGCGGGGCGTCCGCGCAGCGCGAGAGCTCGGCGAGGGCCACCTCCAGGATGCGTTCCCGGTTGCGCTGCGCGTCCGAGCGCCGGGGTGAGTCCTTCTGCTGCGGCACTCGTCCTCCTCGACCCGGGGTCCCCGACCGAACCCCGCCCTTGCTGACCGGACAACTGTCCGCTACGTTTACAGGTAGCGGACAGTTGTCCGCTTAGGTTCACCATAGCCGCGGACACGGCTCCGCGGCAGCCGTCGGCGCCGCCGTACTCCCGGCCCGGCACCCGCACTTCGCTTCGCCCGCGCGGCGCAGGTCGTCACGACCGCCACCGGCGCCCCGCGCAACCCGGCTGCCCCACCGTCCTGGATACGCGAAAGAAGCAGCTCATGGCCTCACCGACGTCCAGTGTCATCACTCTGCGGATCAACGGGGAGAAATACACACTGCCCCTCGACCACCGCGCCACCCTGCTCGACGCGCTCCGCGAACGCCTCGACCTCACCGGCACCAAGAAGGGCTGCGACCAGGGGCAGTGCGGCGCCTGCACGGTGCTGCTCGACGGGCGCCGCGCGGTCGCCTGCCTCCAGCTCGCCGTGGCGGCCGAGGGCCGGGAGATCACCACCATCGAAGGCGTGGCGGACGGCGCGCGCCTGCACCCCGTCCAGGAGGCCTTCCTCGATCTGGACGGCTTCCAGTGCGGCTACTGCACCCCCGGCCAGATCTGCTCGGCGATCGGCGCGATCGAGGAGCACGCGGCGGGCTGGCCGAGCGCCGTCACCCGGGACATCAGCCCCGAAGCGGGCCCGCCACCCCTGACCGCCGACGAGATACGGGAGCGGATGAGCGGCAACCTGTGCCGCTGCGGCGCGTACGTCTCCATCGTCGAGGCGGTGGCCCGCGCGGCCGGCAGCGGCGGCCCCGACGGGACACGGCCACCACTCGGCACCGAGACGAAGGAGACCGTGGCATGAGGGAGTTCGGCTACCGACGGGCGTCCGACGTCGCCGGCGCCGTCGCACTGCTCGGCGCCGAGCCCGGCACCCGCTACCTCGGCGGCGGCACCAACCTCGTCGATTTGATGAAGTCCGGCGTCGAACGCCCCGCACACCTCGTCGACATCCGCGAACTCCCGCTCGACGACATCGAGTCGACGGCCGACGGCGGCCTGCGCATCGGCGCCACCGTCACCAACGGCGACCTCGCCGCCCACCCCGAGGTCCGGCGGCGCTACCCTGCCCTCGCGCAGGCGGTCCTGGCCGGGGCCTCGGGACAACTGCGCAACATGGCCACCGTCGGCGGGAACCTGTTGCAGCGCACCCGGTGCGGCTACTTCACCGACGTCACCCAGCCCTGCAACAAGCGGGAACCCGGCAGCGGTTGCCCCGCCGTCCACGGCGAGCACCGCAACCACGCGATCCTGGGCGCGTCCGGGCACTGCGTGGCCGTCCACCCCTCGGACATGGCCGTGGCCCTCACCGCCTTCGACGCCGTGGTCTACTTCGAAACGGTAGGCGGAGCGGGGGAGTTGCCGCTCGCCGACCTCTACCTGCCGGTCGGTGACACCCCGCACCGCGAGACCGCCCTGCCGCCGGGCGCCCTGGTCACCGGGGTCACGCTGCCGCCCGCCCCGGCCGCCGCCCACTCCCGCTACCGCAAGGTGCGCGAGCGCGCCTCGTACGCCTTCGCCCTGGGCTCGGTCGCCGCCGCGCTCGACACCCGGGACGGCGTCGTCCATGACGTACGCCTGGCCTTCGGCGCCGTCGCCTCCCGCCCGTGGCGGGCCCGCACCGCCGAGCGCCTCCTGACCGGGGGCCCGGCCGACGGGGCGGCCTTCGCCGCCGCGGCCGACGCCGAACTGGCCGCGGCGCGCCCGCTGCCGCACAACGGATACAAGGTGGACCTCGTCCGCAACCTCGTGACGGCCGTCCTCACCGAACTCGCCGAGGAGGCCGCACGATGACCGCCTTCACCACCGAGACCGCCGCCCGGGCGTCCGCCGTCGGCACCGCCCACACCCGCGTCGAGGGCCGGGACAAGGTCACCGGAGCCGCGCGCTACGCGGCCGAGGTCCCCTTCACCGGCCTCGCCCACGGCTGGCTGGTGCTGTCCACCGTCGCCCGCGGCCGCATCCGCGCCCTCGACACCGAACCCGTCCTCGCCATGCCGGGTGTCCTCGCCGTCCTGGACCACCGCAACGCCCCACGCGTCGAGACCGACTACACCGGCCTGCTGGGCATGCGACCGGACCCGACCTGCGCCGTCTTCCAGCACGACCGGGTACCGCACCGGGGCTGGCCGGTGGCACTGGTCGTCGCCGAGACCTCCGAACAGGCCCGGGAGGCCGCCGAGACGCTCGTGGTGCACTACGAACAGCAGGCGCACGACGTTGACTTCGGCGGCGAGCACCCGGACGCCTACCCGGCGGACGGTCATATGCCCGCGGTGACGGGCAAGGGCGATCTCGACGCCGAACTGGCCGCCTCCGCCGTCGTCGTGGACGCCGAGTACACCACCCCCGAAGAGCACCACAACCCGATGGAACCCCATGCGGCGACCGCCCGCTGGGACGCCGGCCGGCTGGAGGTGACCGACTCCAACCAGGGCGCCACCTGGGTCGTCGGCGAACTCGCCGCCCTCTTCTCGCTCGATCCGGCGTCGGTGCGGGTGCGTTCCGAACACGTCGGCGGCGGCTTCGGCAGCAAGGGCGTCCGCGCCCACCAGGTGGCCGCCGTCATGGCGGCGACCGTCCTCCAGCGGCCCGTACGGGTGGTACTGACCCGACGTCAGATGTTCTCCCTGGCCGGCTACCGCAGCCCGACCACGCAGCGGGTCCGGCTCGGCGCCGACGCCGACGGGCGCCTGCGCGCACTGGAGCACCGCGGCCTCAGCCTCACCTCCACCGTGTACGAGTTCGTCGAACCGAGCGCCGCGGTGGCCCGGGTCATGTACGACGCCACCGCCCACCACACCGCCAACCGCCTCGTCCGGCTCGACGTGCCGTCCCCGACGTTCATGCGCGCCCCGGGCGAGGCGCCGGGGTCGTTCGCCCTGGAGGCCGCCCTCGACGAACTCGCCGAGAAGTGCGGCGTCGACCCGATCGAGCTGCGCCTGCGCAACGAACCCGACAGGGGACCGGTGTCCGGCCTGCCGTTCGCCGGCCGCAACCTGGCCGCGTGCTTCCGGGAGGGCGCCCGCAGGTTCGGCTGGGCGGACCGCGACCCGCGCCCCGGAGTGCGTCGGGAGGGCTGCTGGCTGCTGGGCACCGGCACGGCGGCGGCCTCCTTCCCCGCCGGCGCCGCACCGTCCACCGCGTCGGCCACCGCGCACCCGGACGGCGGGTTCACCGTCCGGATCGCCGCGGCCGACATCGGCACCGGCGCCCGCACGGCCCTCACCCTGGTCGCCGCGGACGCCCTCGGCACGACCCCGGAACGGGTCCGGGTCCGCATCGGCGACAGCGACTTCGGCCCGGCCATGATCGCCGGCGGCTCCATGGGCACCCGCTCCTGGTCCTGGGCGGTCGCCACCGCCGCCGCGGAACTGCGCGAACGGCTGGCCCTCGGCGCCGACATCCCGCCGGAGGGGATCACCGTGCGGTCCGACACGTCCGCCGCCGTCGGAGCCCTCACGCCCGCCGAACGGCATTCGTTCGGGGCCCAGTTCGCCGAGGTCGCGGTGGACACGGGCACCGGTGAGGTGCGCGTGCGGCGCATGCTCGGCGTCTTCGCGGCAGGCCGCATCGTCAACCCGCTCACCGCGCGCAACCAGCTCCGGGGCGGCATGATCTGGGGCATCTCCATGGCCCTGCACGAGGAGGCCGTCCGGGACCGCGCCTCCGGCGGCCACGTCGGCGCCGACCTCGCCGGATACCACGTGGCGACGCACGCCGACGTGCCGCACGTCGAGGCCGACTGGATCGACGACACCGACCCGGACGACCCGGTCGGGATCAAGGGCGTCGGCGAGATCGGCATCGTGGGCGCCGCCGCGGCCGTCGCCAACGCGGTCTGGCACGCGACCGGTGTCCGCCACCGCCGCCTGCCCATCCGCCCGGACCGGGTCCTGTCGGCCGCCGCGGGGGCGCCGGATGCTTGACCTGGCCGAGGACCTGCACCGCTGGACGCGTGAGGGCCGGGAGTTCGCCGTCGCCACCGTGGTGGCGGTCGGGGGCAGCGCGCCACGCGGTCCCGGCGCCGCCCTCGCCGTCGACGGCGCGGGCACCGTCGTCGGGTCGGTCTCCGGCGGGTGCGTGGAGGGCGCGGTCTACGAGCTGTGCCTGGAGGCGCTGCGCACGGGCGAGAGCGTCACCGAACGGTTCGGCTACAGCGACGACGACGCCTTCGCCGTGGGACTGACCTGCGGCGGGACGATCGACGTGCTGATCACGCCGGTGACCGGGCGGGCGCCCGTCCGGCCGGTCCTCGCGTCGGCCCTGTCCGCCGCCGCCCGCGGTGAACCGGCGGCCCTCGCCAGGGTCTGCCGCGGCCCGGCCGCGCTCCTCGGCCGCACCCTGCTGGTCCGGCCCGACGGCACGTACGAGGGCGGCCTCGGCGGCCGGCCGGAGCTGGACGCCACCGCGGCGGCCGAGGCCCGCGCCCTGCTGGAGTCCGGCCGCACCGGCACGGTCGAACTCTCCGCGGACGGCTCGCACTGCCCCGGGGGCCTCACCCTGCTGGTCGAGTGCGCGGTGCCGGCCCCTCGCATGATCGTCTTCGGCGCCGTCGACTTCGCCTCGGCCCTGACCCGGGCCGGCGCGTTCCTCGGCTACCACGTGACCGTCTGCGACGCCCGCCCCGTCTTCGCCACACGGGCCCGCTTCCCCGACGCCGACGAGGTCGTCGTCGACTGGCCGCACCGCTACCTCCGCCGCACCGCCACCGACACCCGCACGGTCCTGTGCGTGCTCACCCACGACGCCAGGTTCGACGTGCCCCTGCTGAAGGCGGCGCTGCGCCTGCCGGTGGCGTTCGTCGGCGCGATGGGCTCACGCCGCACCCACGAGGACCGCAACCGGCGATTGCGCGCGGAGGGCGTCACCGACCGGGAACTGGCGCGGCTGCGCTCCCCGATCGGCCTCGACCTCGGCGCCCGGACCCCGGAGGAGACCGCCCTGTCCATCGCGGCGGAGATCGTCGCCGCCCGGCGGGGCGGCACGGGCGTCCCCCTGACCGGCGCCGCGACACCCATCCACCACGACACCGCCGAGCACCCGGGAAGCGCCGCCCGGCCCCGCCGCGGCCGGGCGGGGGCCACGAGGCCATGAGGACCGACGGCCACGCACCGACGGCCCGGCCCGCGTGACCGCCCGCACGCGCTCCCGCACCGCCCGGGCCACCCGCCGAACGGCGCGCGCCGGACCGCCGGACGGCTCGGCGCCGCACGTTTTCCCCGTCGCGCGGGTATGACGGTGAGTACCACTGTCCGCACCCGCCGGCGACGCAGGCGGCCGTCGTACGGGAGTGAGCGTGCGCCGACTCGACCTGCTCGTGGTCGTCGTCTATCTGGTGGCGATCGCCGTGCTCGGACTGCGGCTGGCCGGACGGCAGCGCACGGCGAAGGACTACTTCGTCGGCGAGGGCCACATGCCCTGGTGGACCGTCTCGTTCTCCGTGGTGGCCACCGAGACCAGCGTGCTCACCGTGATCAGCGTGCCGGGCGGCGCGTACGGCGGGCAGGGCTTCGGCAACGTCGAACTGGCCCTCGGCTACGTCGTCGGGCGCGTCGTCGTGGCGACCGCGCTGATCCCGCTGTACAAGCGGGGCGGCTTCGTGAGCGCCTACCAGTACCTGGGCGGCAGATTCGGCCCACGGCTGCAAGGGCTCGCCTCGGTGACCTTCGTCTTCACCCGGCTGCTCGCCGAGGGGGTGCGGCTGTTCGCCTCCGCCATCCCCATCAAGCTGCTGCTCGACGAGTTCGGCGTGCACCCCGGCTACCGCGAGATCATCATCGCGCTCACGCTGATCACGGTCGTCTACACCTACCTCGGCGGCATCAAGGCGGTCATCTGGACCGATGCCGTCCAGATGGTCCTGTACCTGGGCGGCGCCCTCCTCGCCATCGGCGTGCTGGCCGGGCACGTCGGCGGCGACGGCGTCCAGCGCGCCCTGGACGCGGGCCGGTTCCGCCTCTTCGACACCGACTTCACCGCGGCGCACATCCTCACCAGCCCGTTCGCCCTGCCCACGGCGATCATCGGCGGCGCCATCTTCGCGATGGCCAGCCACGGCTCGGACCAGTTGATCGTCCAGCGCGTCCTGGCCACCCGCTCGCTCCGGGACGGCCAGAAGGCGATGATCGCCTCCGGCGTCTTCGTCACCCTGCAGTTCGCCGCGTTCTCCGCCGTCGGCGCACTGCTGTGGTCGTACAACGACGGCAGGAGCTTCGGCGAGCTGGGCCTGGCCAGCTCCGACAACCTGTACCCGGAGTTCATCCTGCACGGGCTGCCCGTGGTGGTCTCCGGGCTGCTCGTGGCCGGCATCCTCGGGGCGGCGATGGGCTCGCTGTCCTCGGCGCTGAACTCCATGTCCAACTCGACCGTCGCCGACATCATCCACACCCTCTTCCGCCGTACGCCCTCCGAGGACTTCCTGCTCCGGCTCGCCCGCCTGACGACCCTGGTGTGGGCGGTGCTGATGGCGGTCTTCGCCTGCGCCTTCAGCACCAGCACCGGCAACGTCTACCTCACCGGCCTGACCATCGCCGGGTACACCTACGGCGCGCTCCTCGGCGCGTTCCTCCTGGGACGGGCCGTCCGGCGCGCGACCGAGGCCGACGCCGTCGCCGCGTTCCTGGTGACGGTCGGCGTCATGACGTACCTCGTGCGCGGCGTCAGGATCGACGTCGACGTGGCCGGCACCACCGTGCCCACCGCGATCGCCGCGCAGTGGCTCGTGCCCATCGGGGTGGCGGTCACCCTGGCCGTGGGCGGGACGGCCAGCCTGTTCCACCGCGCCCCCGCGAGCACCCGGGCACCGGCCGCCGACGCCGGACCCGGGCCGGACCCGGCCCCGGCGGCCGCCGCCCAGGAGTGACACCGGGCGCGGCGACGCCCCCGTGCCACAGGCTTCCGACAGGAGCCGGACGACAGCCGCAGCCGACCCCGCCCACCCGGCGGAACCCGTACCAGGAGGCGCCGTGCGCGTGATCGGACTGATGTCGGGCACCTCGTTCGACGCCATCGAGGCAGCCGCGGCGGACCTCGCCCTGGACGGCGACACCCTGCTCCTGCGGCCCCTCGGGCACCTCTCCGCCGCCTACCCGGACGACGTACGGGAGCTGATCGCCGCCACCCTGCCGCCGGCCGCCACGACGACGCGGGCCGTCTGCGCCCTGGACACCGGCATCGGCCAGGCCTTCGCCGGCGCCGCCGTGCGCGCGCTGCGCGACCTGTGCGGCGGAACCGCCGACCTGGTGGTCTCGCACGGCCAGACCATGCACCACTGGGTGGAGGACGGCCGGGTCCGCGGCACCCTCCAGCTCGGCGGGCCCGCCTGGATCGCCGAGGCGACGGGGCTCCCGGTCGTCTCCGACCTGCGCAGCCGGGACGTGGCCGCGGGCGGCCAGGGCGCGCCGCTGGTCGCCCTGACCGACGCCCTGCTGCTGGCGGCGCTCCCCGGCACCCCCGCGGCACTGAACCTGGGCGGCATCGCCAACGTCACGGTGCTCACCCCCGGCGCCGAGCCGCTGGCCTTCGACACCGGCCCCGCCAACGCCCTGCTGGACGCCGCCGTACGGCACTTCACCGCAGGCGCCGCCGACCACGACGAGGACGGGCGCCGGGCCGCCGCGGGCCGGGTCCTCCCCGCGCTGCTGCGCCTCCTCCTGGCCGACCCCTACTACCGGCGGCCCGCGCCGAAGACCACGGGCAAGGAGCACTTCCACCTGCCCTACCTGCGGCGGGCGCTCGACGCCGCGCCCGGGGCCGCCGCCGACGACGTCCTGGCCACCCTGACCCGGCTGACCGCCGTCACCGTGGCGGACGCCTGCCGCGCCCACGGTGTCACCGAGCTCGTCGTCTCGGGCGGCGGAGTCCGCAACCCGGAGCTGATGCGCTCGCTCGCCGGGGAACTGCCCGGCGTGCCGGTGCGCCGCAGCGACACCCTGGGCCTGCCGTCGGACGCCAAGGAGGCCCTCGCCTTCGCCGTCCTGGGCTTCCTCACCGCCCATGGCCTGCCCGGCGCCCTCCCCTCGGGCACCGGCGCCCGGCGCGCCGTGCTCCTCGGCAGCATCACCCCCGGACTGGTGCCGCTGCGCCTGCCCGACCCCGCCGAGCGGCCGCCGCGCCTGCTGCGCGTCACGGCCTGAGCGGTCCGGGCGGGCCGTGACGCGGCCCGGGGCGGCTCAGACCGGTTCGGGCTGCGGTTCCGGCTGCTGGAGCGGTGCGGCTTTCGGTTCCCACGCTTCGGTGGTGCGCACATAGCCGTAGACCACGGAAACCGGCGCGAGGAGGAGGAGCGGACCGAACAGCCAGGGGTGTTCGGCCATCCGCATCGGCAGATAGCGATAGGCGAGCAGCAGCGCGACGAAAACGGCCGCTCCGTACGCGACCAGTTGCGTGCCCGCCCGGTCCCAGCCGCGGTCGACGGCGCGCAGCGCCGCCTCGACGGTGACCGCGAACACCACACCGGCGACGAGATCCACGCCGTAGTGATAGCCGAATCCCAGGGTCGCGGTAAGCGTCGCGATCAGCCAGAAAGTGCCCGCGTACCGCAGAACGCGCGGGCCCTTGCGGGAGTGGATGAAGATCGTGGTCGCCCACGCCGTGTGCAGACTGGGCATGCAGTTGCGGGGGGTGATCCCGTCGTACGGCATGGGCTGCGGCGGGTGGAGCGGCGGCGGTGTGGCGGGCCAGATATCGGCGATCGCCCAGTGTCCGCCGCCCGTGCCGAAGGCGCCGTTGCCGTAGGCGAAGACCGGCCCCACCACGGGGAAGAACATGTAGACGGCCGGTCCGACGAGGCCGATCACCAGGAACGTACGCACGATGTGGTGGCTCGGGAAGCGGCGCTCGGCCGCCACGTTGCGCAACTGGTACAGCGCGACGACGACCGCGGCCACCGCGAGCTGGATGTAGACGTAGTCGAGGAGGTGGGTGCCGATCGTGCCGGTGGCCTCGACGGCCCGGCCCACCAGCCAGGACGGGTCGCCCAGTGCGTGGTCGGCTGTGGCCACGTACCGGTCGAGCACGTTCGGGCGGGTCTTCGAGGTGATGAGGAGCCAGGTGTCACCGGTCTTGCGGCCGGCGACCAGCAGCAGCCCGAGCCCCACGCCCTTCAGGAGCAGCGCGCGCTCCCGTCCGGTGCGGCGCGTGACCGCGATCACCGCGTACCCGAGGAGCACCCACAGGGCGCCGTTGCCGAACATCATCTTGGCGTCCAGCGCCCACCGGACGAGGAAGAAGACGACGTCGACACCGATGGCGACGGCCAGCGCGACGAGCCGCTGCCGCCAGGTGAGCACCACCATCATCAACGCCAGGCTGGCGTACAGCAGCGGGCCCGACTTCGGGGCGAACACCACCTCCTGTGCCTGGTTGGTGATCGGTCCCGGGAGGCCGTAGTGGCGTGCCGCGATCTCCAGTGCGACGAGGAACCCCAGGGTCACGATGCCCGCCGCGGTCCACAGCACGGCCCGTGGCCGGCGCCACACGGCGAAAAAGGCTTTGAGGTTTATTCGTGAGAACACCCGTGATGATGTCGATATCAAGGTTTCAGCCGATGCGTAAGTTTTAAGTTGATCGTCGTAAGTCCGAACATGCTAGCCGAGCGGGTGTGTTTCACCGTTCACGGGTGTCCTGCCGCGGCGGAGTTCCGGCCGTGCCGGAAAATGCCCCGGATTTTTCGGGGGGCGAGCCGTCGGCGCCAGGCGCTCACGCGGCGTCGCCGCGCATTCCTCGGCCCGTGCGAGCCGGGTGCGCAGGTCCGCCACGCGCTCGAAGCCGCGCACCCGCTCCAGGCATTCCTCGCGCCGGTCGTCCGGCAGCACGGCCTCGGCTCGGGCGCGGACCGGACGGGGCCCGTGCCCGGACCGCCGGGAGAGGAGCGGCGCCGCCGGGGGGTGGGCTCGCGGCCGTGCCCGCCGACCTGCCCGCGGGGCCGTACCGGTGCCCGGGAGGCGGGCCGGCCGCCGGCGTCGTCCGCCCGGGTGATGCCGGGATGCGCCGCGTGCCCGATTCCGTACGGTCGGTTGCAGGGCCGGCAGGTGCCCCGGCCCGTACCGTCAGGAGGTTCGTCATGCGTCGCCTCGGCTCGACCCTCGCCCCACTCGCGGCCGCCGGTGTGCTCACGCTCGCCGTTCCCGGCTCGGCCCGCGCCGCGAACGGGTTCATCGTGATCAACGGAGTCGCGCACACCCGCCCCGGTGGCTGCATCGAGATCCCCCGGCTGTCCAGCGTCTTCAACGTCACCGACATACCTGTCCGGGTCCACGACCAGCCGGGCTGCCGGGGCGGGGTGGTCCGGATCATCCCGCCGGGCCTGGCGGTGCAGGTGCCCGGGACGCACAGCCTCCGCCTCGGCTGACCGGCACCGCGACCGCCGCCCCGGGAGCCGGGGGCCCGTGCCGGTTCGCACGGCTCGGCCGGCGGCCTTCGCTTCGCAAGCGCCCCGGCCGAGCAGCAACTCGCACCCCCGCCCCGCGCGGCTGCCGACCGGTCAGCCGCTGAAGCTCAGGGCGAGGGCGGCCAGGACCAGGGCGTACGCGGTCACGGTCAGGACGGTGCGGACGACGAGCGCACCCCGCCCCCGCCGGTGCGGCGGCGGTGCGAAGCAGCAGCAGGGCTGCTCGGGATGCCAGTACGGGGAGTCCAGCCAGTAGGAGCCCAGGAGACGGGCGGTGCTGGTCGAGCCGGGGTAGTCGTGCATGTGCGGGTCAACGCCGGGGGAGTCCGGCCGGGTGCGGCGGCGGGCCCGGTCGGCACCGAACCGTGATCTCGCATAGCCGCCGGGCAACTGCCACGGGCGCCGCCTCCCGCCCGGCCGGCGCGCCCCGGTCGCCGCCCCCGGGCCCGGTCGCCGCGGTCCGCCACCGTCAGCGCGGCAGGTACCGGCTGCGGATGGCGGTGGTCGCGAGGAACCCGGTCGCGGCCGCGGTGAGGAGGGCGCAGAGGGAGAGCAGCAGCGGGTGGCGTTGCATCGTGCGGGCCTTTCGTGCGGTGGTCGCGGACGCCCTGCCCAACGACGGCGGTCGCCTTTCGGCTCGACCCCGCGGCGGGCGCAACCCGCATGGCCCTGCCCGCCGGTACGCGGGGGAGCCGGCCGCACCACTCGGAGTACGGGCAGGCCGCACACCGTGCCGTGTCCGCCCCGGCGCCTTACGTCCGGCGTAATCGACCGGGCGCCTCCCGGTCGGCGAGAGTCGGCTCAGACGCACCGCACCTCATCGACGCGGAAGGACCCGCCACCATGCCGTACTTCTCCGGAGCCGACGGAACCCGCCTGTTCCACACCGACTGGGGCCAGGGCAAGCCGGTGGTGTTCGTGGCCGGGGCCTGGCTCAGCAGCAGCTCGTGGGAGTTCCAGATGCTGCCGCTGTCCGAAGCGGGCCTGCGCTGCGTCGCCTTCGACAAGCGGGGGCACGGCCGCTCGGACTGGGTCGGGCACGGCTTCGACTACGACACCCTCGCCGACGACCTCGCGGCACTGCTCGACGGACTCGACCTGCGCGAGGTGACCCTGGTCGCGCACTCGATGGGCGGCGGCGAGGTCATCCGCTACCTGACCAGGCACGGCGCCGGCCGGGTCGCCCGGGTGGTGCTGCTCGCCCCCACCGCGCCCCTGATGATCCGCACCCCGGACAACCCCCAGGGCGTCGGCCAGGACCTCTTCGACGCCCAACTGGCGGAGCGGACCCGGGACCGGCCGAGGTGGATGGCCCGGAACGCGCAGGCCTTCTTCGCGACCCACCTCGGCAACGACATCTCCAGCGAGCTCGTGGAGTGGACGGTGCAGCGGTGCCTCGACTGCTCGGCCAAGGCGGCCATCGAGGTGATCCGGACAGGATGCTGCACGGACCTGCGCGAAGAGACCCGCGCGCTGCGGGTGCCGACCCTGATCATCCACGGCGACGCCGATGCCTCCGCCCCCGTCGGGCTCTGCGGCCGGCCGCTGGCGGACCTGGTGCCGGAGTGCGTCTACAAGGAGTACGCCGGAGCCGGACACGGCCTCTTCATCACCCACGCCGATCAACTCAACCGGGACCTGCTGGAGTTCGTCGGGGCCACCGCGGCGGCCCGCTGACGCTCCGCCGCCCCGCCGCCTCCCTGCTCCCTCGTTCATCCGGCGGATCTGCGGGACCGGGCACCCCGGGAATAGCCTGGAGTGGAGCGGACCGGCACGGGAGCGGCCCCCCGGATGCGGTCCCGTCGCCGCGGGGATGCGGAGCAGGGAGGCGCCACCATGCCCTGGAAGCTGAACGGGACGTACCTGGAGAGCTGCAACTGCGACGTGGTGTGCCCGTGCACCACGTCCGGCATGACCGCACCGGCCGACCAGGAGCGCTGTCAGGTGACCCTGGCCTTCCACGTGGACGGCGGGGACGTGGACGGCGTCGACGTGTCCGGCCGCAGCGTCGCCGTCTTCATCGACGCGCCCCAGGTGATGGCGGAGGGCGGCTGGCAGGTGGCGCTGTACGTCGACGCCGCCGCCGACGACGGCCAGGCGGCGGCGCTCGGCACGGTCTTCTCCGGCCGGGCCGGCGGGCCGATGGCGGCACTCGCCCCGCTGATCGGCCGGGTCCTGGGCGTGGAGCGCGCCCCGATCGACTACCGCGACGACGGCCGGCGCCACGCCGTGCGGATCGGCGACGCCATCGACATCGAGATCGAGGACCAGATCGCCCCGCAGCTCGGCGGCGACGGCCCGGTGATGGGCCTGACCGGCATGTTCCACCCGGCGAACAGCACACTGACGATCGCCCGCTCCACCCGGGCCACGGGCTCCGACGTGTACGGCCGGAGCTGGGACTTCACCGGCGGCAACGGCCATTCGGCGCCCTTCGCGTGGTCCGCGTGAGCGACGGGCGGGCCACCGCCCGCCGGGGGACGGGCCCCGCCGTCGTGCTGCTGGCCGTGGCGGCGGCCGGCTGGGCCTGGATCGCCGCGCGCCGGGGCGCGATGCCGGCGGCGCCCGGCACGATGGGCCTGGACCCGCCCCTCTTCCTGGCCGTGTGGACGCTCATGACGGCCGCGATGATGCTGCCCGCGACGGCGCCCGTGGCCGCACTGTACGCACGCACCATCACCACGCACCGGGCGCCGCGCATGGCGGTCTTCACGGCCGCCTACCTGCTGGTCTGGACCGCGGCCGGGCTGCCGGCGTACGCGCTGGCCGTCGCCCTGGACCGGGCGGGCGGCCTGCCCGCCACGGCGGGCGCGGCCGTGGCCGCCGCCGCGTTCGCGGTGAACGGCGTCTACCAGTTGACGCCCCTGAAGGACCGCTGTCTGGCGAGGTGCCGCTCACCGATCGGGATGATGCTGCGCTACACGTCGTACCCGGGGCCCTCCCGGGACGCCCGCGCCGGGGCCCACCACGGCGCCTTCTGCCTGGGCTGCTGCTGGTCGCTGATGGTGGTGCTGGCCGTGTTCGGCCTGATGAACCTGGGGGCCATGGCCGTCCTGGCCGCCGTGATCACCGTCGAGAAGACCGCTCCGGCCGGACGCCTGGTGGCCCGTGCCGCGGGGATCGCCTCGCTCGCCCTCGCCGTCGCCGTGTTCTGGGTCCCGGCCCTGGCGCCGGACCTCACCGGTGGCGGGACGGCCGGGATGTGACGGCGGCAGCCCCCGTGCGCCGCCTCACCGGGGTGCGTTCGGCGGTACATCCTTGACGAAGACGAGCGCGTCGCTCGCCGCCAGGCGGGCCGGGTCCAGCGGGGCATAGCCGAACCACGGGGAGACCCGGGGCCGCGGCCGCAGGCCGGCGAGGGCGCTGGCCAGCCGGGGCGCGTCCACGACGCAGCGTTCCTCCGGCAGCCCGTACAGGAGCCCCTCGACGGTGTCCGGCGGCGGCGCGTCCACACCGCGGTGCCGGATCGTGCCGAGCGCCGTGGCCACGAAGGCGTACCCGGCGCCGAGCCGGGCGCCCGCCAGCGCGCCGGCGCCCCACCACTCCACCGGCCGGCCGTCCATCCGTATCGTGCTCCTCACCCGCTGGAGGTGGGCGTTGTGCGCGTGCGCGAGGACGGGGCCCCGCGCGGCGAGAGCGAGGAGGTTGCGGGCCATCATCCGGTCCCGCGCCGCCACCAGCCGGGCCATGCGGACCGGTGAGGTGTCCGCCATCCAGTGGTGGTAGCGCAGCAGGCCGGTCGCGGTACGCCCGTGCAGCCGCGCCCGCTCCCAGTCGTCCCGGGAGGTCACCGCGAGCAGGTGGGGCGTCTGCTCGTCGAGCAGCGCCACCAGGTCGTCGGCGAGCAGCCGCAGCTCCGCGGCTTCGGCCGACCGTCCCACGGAGCGGGCCGGGTCCGTCATCGCGGCGGGCTCGATCCACCGGCCGTCGGCGCCGAGCAGGCGGTCGAGGGTCGCCGCGGTACAGGGCAGCAGGCCCGCGTCGACCCGGGCGGCCAGGTAGCCGTGCAATGCCGTGAGGGCCTGGCGGGGGCTCGCGGCGCCCGTCATCTCCAGCGGACCGTCGAACCCGGCGAAGCGCAACCGCTCGGCGGCGGGCCGGCCGTCGTTGTAGGCGCGCATCCAGCGCACCAGCTCGCGGTTGGGCGGGGAGGCGTTGAACCAGCCGTGACTGAAGCCGCGCTCCATCACGTCGTCGAGTGAGCCCGGGCCCCCGGTGACGTAGTCGTCCACGACCAGACCCCGCAGACAGTCGCTCTCGACGGCGATCGTCCGGTAGCCCTCCCGCTCGACGAGTTGCCGGAAGAGCTCGTTGCGCAGGCGCAGGAGGGAGTCCTCGCCGTGGGTCGGCTCGCCCAGGGCGAGCAGGCGCGGCCGCGCCGGGATCAGCTCCATGACGGCCGCGGCGTCGACGGCACGCACGGTGTCCTTGATGTCTGCGGTCATGGCTTCAACGGTATCGTTGAACCTTCGTTTGGAACTTCTCGCGGAAATCGGCAGGTTGATGGGTCGAAAGTCTCAAAGCCCGAAGCGGCTGCGACCGGTCGACCTGGCCCGCGGCCACGGTCTGTCCACGCAGGCGGTCAGGAACTACGAGGAGGCCGGCATCCTCCCGGCCGCCGACCGCACGCCGCACGGCTACCGGACCTACACCCCGCTGCACGCGGGGGCCCTGCGCGCCTTCCTCGCGCTGGTGCCGGGGCACGGCCACCCGACGGCGGCCGCGGTCATGCGGGCGGTCAACGGGGACGCGGTGGAGGAGGCGTTCCGCCTGATCGACGGGGACCACGCCCAGCTCCTCGACGACCGCCGGACCCTGGAGGCCGTGGAGGGCGCCCTGCGCGATCTGGGCTCCGGTACGGCGCCCGGGCCGGTCTCGGTGCCCGGTTCCGGCGGCACGTTCATCGGGCCGCTCGCGGAGAGCCTCGGGATCCGTCCCGCGACCCTGCGCAAGTGGGAGCACGCGGGACTGGTACGCCCCCGCCGCGACCCGCTGACCGGGTACCGCGTCTACGCCGAGGCCGACGTGCGCGACGCCCGGCTGGTCCACCAACTCCGGCGCGGCGGTCACCTCCTGGAGCAGATCGCCCCGCTGCTCGCCCAGGTGAGGGCGGCCGGCGGGCTGGAGCCGCTCGAAGCGGCCCTGCGCGACTGGCGCGGGCGGCTGTCCGCACGGGGACGCGCGATGCTGTCGGGCGCGGCCGAGCTGGAGGCGTACCTGCGCGCCCGTGAGCAGGAACCGTCGGGCACTTGACCCACGCGGCGACGGCCCGATCACACCGTTCCCGTCGGCCGGCTTCCCCGGCTTCCCCGACTTTCCCCGCTTCTCCGGCTTCCTCGGTGCACCCCCGTTTCCCTGAGAGCGCGTCAGGGCATCCGGAGATCCATGGATCGACAGGTACTGATACGGGCCGCCTCGGACGGCGGTGGCGGCAACCCCTTCCTCATCGTGTTCTTGTGCCTCTTCCTGATCGCGGGGCTCGTCCAGGTCGTACGCCCGCAGCTGTTGTGGCGCGCGAACAGGAACCTCCAGCGCGGCTGGGTGAAGGACCCCGACGCCACCGAGCCCACGGCGAAGGGGTACGCCGTGCAGCGGGTGACCGGAGTGCTGTTCCTGGCGGTCGCCACCTGGATGCTGGTGCAGCAGGTCTCGTGAAACCGGTGGCCGTGCGGCACCCGAGCCGTTCGCCCGCCCGCGGTACGGCGGAGCCGCGGGCGGCGCTGAAGTGGTCGGCGCCCTCCGCCACTGGGACAATCGGCCTGTCCGGCGATCGAGGAGGAAGCCCGTGTGCCGCCTGTTCGGCCTCAGCAGTGCCCCGACCCGCACCCACGCCACCTTCTGGCTCCTCGACGCGCCCGACAGCCTCAGCCGCCAGAGCCGTCACGACCCGGACGGCACGGGCCTCGGGTACTTCGCCGACGACGGCACCCCACGCGTCGACAAGGCCCCCCTCGCGGCCTACGAGGACCGTGCCTTCGCCCAGGAGGCACGTCATGTGCGGTCGGCCACCTTCCTCGCCCATGTGCGCTTCGCCTCCACGGGCGGCCTGGACACCCGCAACACCCACCCCTTCGAGCTGCAAGGGCGGCTGTTCGCGCACAACGGGGTCATCGAGGGCTTGGACCGGCTCGACGAGCACCTGGGCGAGGGCCGGTCACTGGTGAAGGGCGACACCGACTCCGAGCGGTTCTTCGCGCTGATCACCGAGGAGACGCGCAAGCACGACGGCGACGTCTCCGCGGGGATCGAGCAGGCCGCGCGGTGGATCGCCGGGAACCTGCCCGTCTACGCCCTCAACCTCGTCCTCATCACCCCCGACCGGCTGTGGGCGCTGCGTTACCCGGACACGCACGAGCTGTACGTCCTGGAGCGAGCGGCGGGCGGCGAGCACGGGAGCCGGCACCTGGACCACACGGGCAGCCACGGCCGGATGCGCGTCCACTCCGCCCACCTGGCCGAACATCCGGCCGTCGTCGTCGCCAGCGAACGCATGGACGACAACCCCCGCTGGCGCCTGCTGGAACCCGGCGAACTCCTGCACGTCGGCCCCGGCCTGCACACCACCCGGCGGGTGATCCTGCCCGATCCGCCGTCGCACCGGCTCACCCTCGACGACCTGCGCCCCGAGGCGGCGGCCTCGCAGAAAGCCGCGTGAGCCGGACGCCGGCCGGGCTCGCACGGACCGGGGCAGGGAACACCTCCGTGCCGGGCTCCGTTCTCCCGGCTGGTGACGAGGCCGTCGGCGGGCCCCACCGGCCTCCCGGTCACGGTCGGAGCAGGCCGTTCGCGTGGTGGCTCCGTCGTCCGCCGGCCGGATTCACCGCCGAGAGGACGCCGGTCCGTTCCGCATACCGGCGCCGGGCGCACCCGGGCGCGTGTCACGTTCCCGATGCACACACATGAGCGGGTGTTCACCTGCGCTTCGCAAACGCCTGGTGATCTGGCTCCCGTTGGTGCCCACATGGTTCCAACGGGACGCTTCAAGGAGTCATTCCATGCACAGACCCGCCCGCCGTCACCTCATCGTCGCCACCGCCCTCGTCGCCGCGACCACGGCCGCCGTGGCCGTGACCACCGCCGCCGGCGCCTCCGACAACGCGCAGCAGGCGAAGGACGCGATCAAGGGCGGGAAGGCGAAGAACGTCATCCTGCTCATCGGTGACGGCATGGGTGACTCGGAGATCACCCTCGCCCGTGACTACACCGTCGGCGCCAACGGCCGCCTGAACATGGACAAGTTCCCGCTCACCGGCGCCTACACCACGTACGCGGTGCACGCCGACGGCACCCCGGACTACGTCACCGACTCCGCCGCCAGCGGCACCGGTTGGGCCACCGGTGTGAAGACCGTGAACGGCCGCATCTCCAAGACGCCCGGCACCGACAAGCCGGTGAAGACCCTCCTGGAGCTGGCGCAGCGCAACGGCTATGCCACCGGCAACGTCACCACCGCCGAACTGACCGACGCCACCCCGGCCGTGCTCGCCTCCCACGCCACGGACCGCTCCTGCCAGGGCCCGGCCGACATGGCCAAGTGCCCCACCGACACGATCGCCGCGGGCGGTCCCGGCTCGATCGCCGAGCAGGAGGTCAACCACAAGGTCGACGTCCTCATCGGCGGCGGCAGGCAGCGCTTCGACCAGACGATCACCCAGGGCAGGTACAAGGGCCTCACCGTCACCCAGCAGGCCAGGAAGCTCGGCTACCAGGTCGTCACCGACGCGGCGACCCTGAAGGGCGCCAAGGCCGGCAAGCCGGTGCTGGGCCTGCTCTCCTCGGGCAACGTGCCCACCGAGTGGACCGGCAAGGCGGCCGCGGTCGGCGGCACCAGCCCGCAGCGGTGCGTCACCGCCAACCCGAACCGGCCGTCGACCACCCCGAGCCTCGCGGACTCCGCCACCAAGGCGCTCCAGCTCCTTGAGGACAAGCAGCGGCGGATCCACTCCAAGCAGGGCTTCTTCCTCCAGATCGAGGGTGCCTCGATCGACAAGCAGGACCACGCCGCCGACCCCTGCGGCCAGATCGGCGAGACCGCGGCGTTCGACCGCGCGGTGAAGGTCGCGCGCGCCTACGCGGCCAAGCACCCCGACACCCTCGTGGTCACCACCGCCGACCACGGCCACACCAGCCAGATCGTCCCGCTGGAGGCCACCCCGCCCGGGCTGACCAGCACTCTCGTCACCAACGAGGGCCAGCAGCTCAAGGTCAACTACTCCACCAACACCCCGGGCCAGTCCCAGGAGCACACGGGCACCCAGGTCCGCATCGCCGCCCAGGGCCCGCTGGCCTACCGCGTCCTCGGCGTGACCAACCAGACCGACCTGTTCACCACGGTCCGCGAGGCGCTGCGCCTGCGCTGACGGTGTGCACGGGGGAGCGGGCGGCGCACACCGGCCCCCCTCACACCCCTTCGGAAGAGCGTGCCGTCGGACCGACGGCACGCTCTTCCCGGTACCGGCCCGGCCCCGGGGCACCCGCCACGTGCCGGGCCGGGGCCCCACCGGAGCTTCCTCGGAGGGTGAGCCGGCGGTGATCCCGGAACCCGGCGGGCACCTCGTCCTCCCCGGGATCGATGCCGCGCCGCGCCGGCTCGTCGAACCACCGGTCGCGCTGCGACTCGGGGAGCCGCCGTCCGCACCAGGGGCAGAAGCCGATCCCGACGCCCGACGTACCGCCGTCATGGGTGATCAGCCCGTGCTCCCGGAACCTGGCGCCGAAGCCGATCGCCGGAGCCACCGGCGGCGCTCAGACCGCCGTACGGGTCACCGGGATCCACAGTTGCGCGTCGGACTGCGCCGGGTCGCCCTCGGACGGGCGGGTGCGCAGGATCTCCGGCCCCGGACGGTACTCGTACGGATTGGACGGGATCCACTGGGCGGCGACGTCACCCCACATCCGCTGGAGGGCCTGCGGGAAGGGCCCGGTGTTCTCGAACACGGCCCAGGTTCCCGCCGGGCAGTCCAGCACGTCGAGGTCCCCGGGCACCTCGGCGGCCGTGGTCGTCACGGCGTGGTAGTAGTCGAGTGCGCTCCCTTCCTGGAAGTCGTCCGACAGGCGCACGGTCGCCGACACCACGCCCCGCGGGTCCTGGTCCGGCAGAGCGGCGATCCGCAGCATCGTCTCCGGCGGGATGCTCCGGATGTGCTCGGCGATGTGCGGGTTGACGCCCCGGTGGATCAGCGGGACGCGGGCCTTCCTGCCGACGACCCGGAATGCCCGCTTCTCCACGATGCGGTACCGCATGGTGCTGTTCCCTTCGACGGTGAGGCGGAAGGAGAGCCGGGGCTGCGAGTTCAGCGCCGCGCCGGTCCGCCTCGCCTCGCCGGGTCCGACCCCGTGCACGGCGCGGAACGCCCGGGCGAAGGCCTCCCCCGAGGTGTAGCCGTAGCGCACCGCGATCTCCAGCAAGGTCGGTTCCCCGGCCAGCACCGCGGCCCCCGCCACGGTGAGCCGCCGGCGCCGGACGTACTCCGACAGCGGCATCCCCGCCAGCGACGAGAACAGCCGCCGGAAGTGGTACTCCGACGTGGCCGTGACGCGGGCCAGCGCGGACACCTCGATGTGCTGGTCGAGGCGGTCCTCGATGTGCTCCATGGCCTGGTTCAGCCGATCCAGCAACCCGGGCCTCCTTCCCTTCCGGTCACCGACGCTACGGAGGACGGGCCCCGCCGCACCCGACGTTCCGTGCCCGCTCCGGTCGGGTACGGCGGATCCGCCGGTCCGCGCCCGCGCGGCAGCGGTCCGGTCCGGCGTCCCGCGGCCGGCCGGGCCCCAGGCCGGTACGACAGCGACCGCACCGGCTCTTCCGTCTCGCCGTTCAGCGGATGTCGATCACGGCCTTGCCCGGCACGCGGCGGGCCGCCAGTTCGGCGGTCGCCCGGGTCACGTCCGTCCAGTCCGTACGCAGCGCGACTTGCGGATCCAACTCACCGCGCGCGGTGAGCGCGGCGAGCCAGGTGAGGTCGGCGCCCAGTCCCACGGCATCGTCGAGCAGGTAGTAGGTGGCGATCTGGCGGTTGTGGCGGCGGCCGTGGCCGAACAGGGCGCCGAAGGGGAACTGTTCCCCCTGGCCCGAGATGTGCCCCGCGCTCACCAGCACGCCGTGCTCCGCCAGGGCACCGTGCGCGGTGACCAGGTGGGCGCCGCCGACCAGTTCGACCACGCCGTGCACCGGCTCGATGTCCTGGAGCGAGGCCGGATCCGTGACGACCTCGTCGGCGCCGAGGGCGCGCAGGTCCTCCGCCTTCGCCGGATCACCGGTGACCGCGGTGACATGGGCGCCGCCCCGGGCCGCCAGCTGGAGGGCGAAGCGGCCCACGCCGCCGCCCGCGCCGGTCACCAGGACGCGCCGCCCCAGGATCGGGCCGATGCGGTGCAGGGCGCGCAGAGCCGTCCCCGCGGCGACCGGCAGGGTGCTGATCGGGCCGAGATCGGTTCCTTCGGGCACGGTGCCGATCAAACCGGTGTCCACGGCCCGCAGTTCCGCCCACGCGCCGTCGGCCGCAACGGTGACCACGGGTGTGCCGGGCGGGGGACCGGAGCCGTCGGCGGCCGCGCGGATCACGACACCCGCGGCGTCCCAGCCGGGCACCGTGCCGGCTTCGCCCTCGGGGACCGCATGGTGGACCTCGCCCGCGTTGAGGGAGAACGAGTGGACTTGTATCAGAGCCTGGTGGGCCGCGGGTTGGGGGTCGGCGACCGTGGTGAGCGCGAGGTGTCCCGGGGCCGAGTGATCGATCGTCAGTGCCTTCACGCCCCCGAATGTGCCACTGAGGGGCACTAGCCAACAAGTGGCAAATGAGCCTGATAGGCTCGAGTTCGTGCCGAAGGACCCGGAGAACCTGCCGCTGCGTGAGCGCAAGAAGCTGCGGACCCGCCAAGCCCTGGTCGTCACGGCCCTCGCACTCTTCACCGAGCGGGACTTCGACACCGTCACACTGGACGAGATCGTCGATGCGGTGGAGGTCTCCAAACGCACCTTCTTTCGCGTGTTCACGTCGAAGGAAGACGTGGCCCTGGCCCCGGAGAAGGAGCTGTGGGACGCGTACCTGGCCGATGTCCGGACGCGGCCCCTGACTACCGAGCGCCTGCTCGGCGCGTACGAGGACGCGCTGTTCGCCGCGCTCGGGCGGATGACGGACGGGTGGGAGCAGCGCTTCGTGGCCAGCCGCGGTCTGACCGACCGCACCCCCGCGCTGACCGCCCACAGTCTGCGCCACTGCGCGGAGGTCTCCGCGGACGTGGTGCGGATCGTGGCGGACCGGCTCGCCGAGAACTCCCCGGGCCGCACCCAACTCCGCCTGCTGCTGGACCTCATGCTCGCCGCCTGGCACTGCGCACTGGAGTCCTGGAACGCGTCGGACGCCGCGCGACGGGACCGTGCGGCACTCGTCCGGCACATGCGTCAGGCCTTCGCGGCGATCCCCGAGGTCGCCGCCCTGGCGGTGCGGAGCGGCGACCCCGGCAACGGACAGCGGTGACCGGCCCCGGTACGCCGGACGCTGGGCCGGCGGTGTGTCACGGCCAGGACGGCTCTGGCGGCGCAGAGGAGCGCGAGGGCGGCGCACCCGTGGGCGCGCGGCAGGGGAGGCCCGGGGCCCGCCTCGGTCGGCGCCTCAGGAGACGCGCGCCACGCCCGCGTAGATGCCGCTGCCCTCCGGCGCCGGGGCCGGGGCGGACTTGACCCACTCCGTCGCCGTCACCAGGCCGGGGGCCACCAGCTCCATGCCGTCGAAGAACCGGCCGACCTCCGCCCGGGTGCGGAAGCCGAGCTCGATGCCGCCCTTGGCGTACTCGGCGGTCACCTGCGCGGCGAGTTCCGGGAACAGGTCGGACGCGGCGTGCGACAGCACGAGGTAGCTGCCCGGAGGGAGGGTGGCCACCAGGTTCCGGACGATGCCGTGCGCGTCCTGAGCATCGGGGATGAAGTGCATCAGCGCGATGAGGGACAGCGCTATCGGACGGTCGAAGTCCAGTATCCGCTGGGCGTGTTCGACGATGCCCTGCGGCTGCCGGACGTCGGCCTCGATGTAGTCGGTCATGCCCTCGGGCCGGCTGACCAGCAGTGCCTCGGCGTGCCGGAGGACGATCGGGTCGTTGTCGGTGTAGACGACCTTCGCCGTCGGCACGATCTTCTGCACGATCTGGTGGAGGTTGGGCTCGGTCGGGATGCCCGTGCCGATGTCCAGGAACTGGTCGACGCCCTGCCCGGCGAGCCAGGCGGCCGCCCGGTGCATGAACTGGCGGTTCTGCCGCGCCGCGGCCTTCGCCTCGGGTGGCAGGTGCGCCCCCACCGCCTCGTCGACCGGATAGTTGTCCTTGCCGCCCAGGAGCCAGTCGTAGACCCGCGCGGGGTGTGCCTTGCTGGTGTCGATCGGCGCGGGTGACTGTGGGGCGGTCGTCATGGCAACTCCAGGGCGCTGTCGGGCAGATCAGCCGGTAGGTGATCACCATACTCGGGCGTGGACACGGCGCGTTCGCGGGCCGCCTCCGGGCGGAGGGGGCAACTCCCGTCCGGGTGCGGGCCGATGACTGAGGTTCTTGAGGTCCGGCGCCCTACGACCCACCTCCGCACGGCCGTTGTGAGCCGGATCACGCTCCGATCACCGCATCCCTTCGCGCCGCCCCCTGGTCGGATCAATGGACGAGATCGTTTAAGGGGTAATGAAGATGAACAAGCGCACTCTGCTGGCGGCCGCGGCCCTCTGCGCCACGGCGGTGACGACGCTCACCGCCTGCGGAGACGACAAGACGGCCGACGCCAAGGGGGCGGGTGACTCCGTGTCCGCGACGCCGTCGCCCGCGAAGCCGGCCGATCAGCTCAAGGGGCTGACTCCTGACCAGATTTCCGAGAAAGCCCGCGTGGCCATGACGAAGCTGGACTCCGTCAGGGTCAAAGGCGGCATGACCACCGACGGTGAGCGCTCGACCCTCGACTTCGCCGTCGCCCGGAAGGGTGTCTGCCAGGGCACTCTCGGCAACGGGAGCGCGGCCGCCCAGATCCGTCAGGTCGGTGGCGTCACCTACGTGAAGGGTGGCGACACGTTCTGGCGGGAGACGGGCGGCGACAAGGGCGCGTCGGCCGAGGAGGCGGAAGGCACGGCCCGGCTGCTGAAGGGACGCTGGCTCAGGTTACCCGCGGGAGAGAAGGCCGAGGACAAGTTCCCCTTCTGCGACGTCACCCGGATGTTCGAGGACGACGGCAAGAAGACTCGCCTCACCAGGGGCGCGGACACCGAGGTCGACGGCAGGCGCGCGGTGACGCTCAACGGGAAGGACGGCGCCGAGAAGCTGACCCTCCTCATCGCCGCCGAGGGGGAGCCCTACGCGCTCAAGATGACCATCGAGGGTGGCGAGGAGGCCGGTTCGTTCGAGTTCTCCGGGTTCGACGAGCCGGTGTCCGTCACGCCCCCGCCGCCCGGCGAGGTCGTGGACGCGTCGAAGCTCCAGGACTGACCCCGGGTTCCGCCGCCCCGGCCGGACCGGCTCGGGGCGGCGGAACCGCGACGGCGTCGCCGGCGGGTGCGGGCCCCTCGTGCCGGGCCTCGCCGAAGGACCGGCCGGGAACACCGCGGGCGCTTCGCGCCGGGTGCGCTCAGAGCCGCAGGAGCCTCTGCTCCTCGGCCGAGAACCTCAGCGACCCGGCCGCGATGTTCTGCTCCAGGTGACCGGGGTCCCCGGTCCCCGGGATCGCCAGGACGTGCGGGCCCTGGTGCAGGGTCCAGGCCAGGCGGACCTGCGCGACGGAGACTCCGTGCGCGCGGGCGACGGACCGCACCTCCGCCCGCTCGCCGTCCCGGGCCGCCGGGCCCGCCTCGCGCCCGGCACCGGCGATGGCGAAGAACGGCACGAAGGCGATGCCCAGTTCACCGCAGCGCTCCAGCAGCGCCTGCTCCGCGTCGGACGCGCCGACGCCGTACGGGTTCTGCACGCAGACGACGGGAGCGATGGCGAGTGCCTCCGTCAGCTGCTCCGGCGTGACGTTGGAGACGCCCAGGTGCCGGACCAGACCCGCGGCGCGCAGCTCGGCCAGCGCGCCGAAGTGCTCGCCGATCGGACCCTGGCGCCGGCTGGGCGGCACCCGCAGGTTCACCACGTCCAGGTGGTCCCGGCCGAGCTGCCGCAGGTTCTCCTCCACCTGGGCGCGCAACTGCGCCGGGCGGGCCCACCACCAGGCACGCGAGGCGTCACGGCCCGGCCACACCTTCGTCGCGATGACCAGGTCCTCCGGGTACGGCGCCAGCGCCCGGTTGATCAGCTCGTTGGCGGAACGCGTCGCGGAGAAGTAGAACGCGGCGGTGTCGATGTGGTTCACGCCCAGTTCGACGGCCCGCCGCAGCAGGCCGATCGACCGGTCCCGGTCGCACGGTGCGCCGCGGTCGAACGGCGCCGTACCCGTCAGGTGCATCGCGCCCAACCCCAGTCGTTGTACGGTCAGTTCACCGAGTCGCCAGGTGCCGGCGGCCGCGGCGGTGCGGGTTCGTTCGTGCATGGGCAGCCTCTTTCACGCGAGGGGTGGGACGGAGGTGGGGGACCCGGCGGCCCCGGCGCGCGGAGGCGGGCCGGACGGCTTCGAGACGGGTCGGCGCTGCCGGGGCGCTCGCCCGGGCATGAGAAAAGCCTCCTCGGCGGACCGCTGTCCGCACCGAGAAGGCTTGCGTGTGCCGGTATCTTAGCAGGCTCCCGCCGACCCGGCCGGGCAGACCGCGCGCGTGCGCCCGGCCGTCGTACCGGCGGGCCCCGGAGCGGCCCGGGCAGCGCCAAGGTGCCCGGCCACCGGACCTCCCCGGGCGCGCACGCCGGCCCGTGACAACGCGCCGGCCCGTGACAGCGCACCGGCCCGTGACAGCGCACCGGCTGCCCGGCGGCGGGCGGGCTCCGTGGCCCTGTCCTGTCGTCGGGCGGCGGCCCCGGTCAGCGGCGGATGAGGCCGAGGCCGGTGGCGGCGGCCACGGCGGCGGTGCGCGAGTCGACGTCCAGTTTCGTGTAGACGCGGGCGAGGTGTGACTTCACGGTGCCCTCGGTGAGGTGCAGGCGTTCGCCGATCGCCTGGTTGGACAGGCCCTCGGCGACCAGGGCGAGCACCTCCGTCTCACGCGGGGTCAGGGCGGTCGCGGGGGTCCGCAGCCGGTTCATCAGCCGGGCCGCGACCGCGGGGGCCAGCGCGGTGCGGCCGGCGGCGGCGGTGCGGACGGCCGCCGCCAGCTCCTCGGGCGGCGCGTCCTTGAGCAGGTAGCCGGTCGCTCCGGCCTCGATGGCGGGCAGGGTGTCGGCGTCGGAGTCGTAGGTGGTGACGATCAGCACCCGGGGTGCGCCGGGGCGTGCGGTGATGGCGGCGGTGGCCTGTGCGCCGCCCATGCCCCTGCCGAACCGGAGGTCCATGAGGACGACGTCGATGTCGCCGCCGGCGGCCCGGGCGACGGCTTCCTCGGCGGTGGCCGCCTCGGCGACGACCACGAGTCCGGGTTCGGTCTCCAGCACGGCGCGCAGCCCGGCCCGGACCACGGGGTGGTCGTCGGCCAGGAGGAGGCGGACGGGGGTGTCGGTCACGGGCGGGCCTCGGGCTCGGTCGCCGGGGGCGGCGACGGGGACGGGAGCGGGGGCAGGGGCAGCCGGGCGGTCAGCGCGGTGCCGTGCCCGGGGGCGGAGGTGACGGTCAGGGTGCCGCCCAGGGCCTGTGCGCGGGCCCGCATGGCGGTGAGCCCGAAGCCACCGCCCTCGGGGCCGGGGGCGGGCAGCCCGCCGGCGTCGAACCCGGTGCCGTCGTCGACGACGGAGAGGACGACCTGGTCCCCGGCGCGGCCGAGGGTGACATCGGCGCTGGTGGCGCCCGCGTGGCGGACGGTGTCGGCGAGGGCGGACTGGGCGATGCGCAGCAGGGCGACCTCGTACGCGGTCGGCAGCTGCGCCGGGGCGCCGGCGAGGTCGCAGCGCACGGTGAGCCGGTGCCGGGCGCCGGTGGTCGCGCACAGGCGTCGCAGCGCGTCGGCGAGCGTGGCGCCCTCCAGCGCGGGCGGCGCGAGGGCGGCGACGAAACGGCGGGCCTCGGCCAGGTTGTCCATGGCGGTCTGCCGCGCTTGGTCGACGTGCCGGGCGGCGGCCTCGGGCCGCCCGGGAAGGGAGCGCTCGGCGGCCCGCAGCAGCAACTGGATGCTGGTCAGCCCCTGGGCGAGGGTGTCGTGGATCTCGTGCGCCAGCCGTTCGCGCTCGGCGAGGACACCGGCGGTGTGCTGCGCGGTGGCGAGGTCGGCGCGGGTCGCGGTGAGTTCCTCGATCAGCCGGCGCCGCTGCTCGCTCTCCCGGTACAGGGCCTGGTAGCCCCACACCACGGCGACGGCCACGGCGGCACCGAGCGCGGGCCCGATGGCCATGGCCGGGCCGAACGCGTCCTGGTGGGCGGCGAAGCCCGCGACGGCCGCGACCGCGGTGGCCGCCACCGCGGCGAGTCCCGCCCGCCGGGACAGCAGGTGCAGCTGGAGGAAGTAGAGCGGGAAGGCGACCCAGACGGCGTCGGCGGACAGGACCAGCAGCGTCAGCCACACCAGGCCGACGGCGGCCAGCCACAGCGCGGCGGCCCGCCGGGAGCGCCGGACGCGGGACAGGGCCGGGCCGACCGCGTAGACCAGCGCGCAGAGCGCCGCGACGGCGACGACCGCCCCGGCGTGCGGCAGGCCGCCGCCGACGGCGCGCACCCCGGCCAGGGCGAGCAGGGCGACGACCAGCAGGTGCAGGCACCAGGCCAGCGCGCGGGTGGTCGGGATCGGGGTCGGGGGCGGAGCGGTGGTGTTCACGGTCCTCTCAGACTAGGCAGGCGCAACGGTTCGGGCCTCTGCCGAAAGTTACAACTCGGGTGCCGCCTTTCCGCCCCCGAAGTGTGGTCCTCGGCCGGATGCCCGGGCGGGGGGCGGGCCGCGACGGTGGAGACCCAACGCTTCCACCACCGAAGAGGGCAGGACCGAGGCAGTGTTCGTCGCCTGGAGAGACCTCAGGTTCGCCAAGGGGCGCTTCGCCCTGATGGGGACCGTCATCGTACTGATCACCCTGCTGGTCGGGCTGCTGTCCGGCCTGACCGCGGGGCTGGCACAGCAGAACGTTTCCGCGATCACGTCCCTGCCCGCCGACAGGATCGTCTTCGACGCGCCCGGCGACGGGCGGGAACCGGTGTACTCCGACTCCACCGTCACCGAGGAGCAGTGGCGGCGGTGGGCCGGGACCCCCGGCGTCACCGGCGCCGAACCACAGGGCATCACGACCACCAGGGCCACCGCGGGGAACCGGAGCACCGGCGTCGGTGTCCTCGGCGTACGGCCCGGCTCGCCCCTCGCGCCGGACAGCGGCTCGCTCGGCGCCCGCACCGCCGTGCTGTCCACCACGGCCGCCGGCGAACTGGGCCTCGAACGCGGGGACACCTTCACCCTCGCCGGACGGCGGCTGACGGTCGGCGCCGTCCGGGGCGACGCCCACTACAGCCACACCCCGGTCGTCTGGACCGACCTCGCCGTCTGGCGCCGGGCCGCACCGCCCGCCGACGGCGCGCCGTTCGCGACCGTGATCGCCCTGACCACCACCTCCGGCGCGGACGTGGCGGCGGCCGACCGGGCCGCGGGCACGAAGACGCTCACCAAGGACGACTCGCTGGCCGCGATCGGTTCGTACCGCTCCGAGAACGGCTCCCTGCAGTTGATGCGCGGCTTCCTGTTCGTCATCTCCGCCCTGGTGATCGGCGCGTTCTTCACCGTGTGGACCATCCAGCGCAGCGGCGACGTCGCCGTGCTGAAGGCGCTGGGCGCGTCCACCGCCGGCCTCCTGAAGGACGCGCTCGGCCAGGCCGCCGTGCTGCTCCTCGCGGGCACGCTGACCGGTACCGGCATCGCCGTCGGCATCGGCGCCGCCGTGGCCGGCTCCGCCGTGCCGTTCGTCCTCGACCTCGCCACCGTCCTCGTACCGGCGGCGGTGACGGTCCTGCTCGGCGTGGCCGGGGCCGCCCTGGCCGTCCGCCGCGTCACCTCCGTCGACCCGCTGACCGCCCTGGGGAGCGCCCGATGAGCCTGCGCCTGACCGGCATCACCCTGACCTACCCCGACGGCGACTCCCGTCTGACGGCCCTCGACCACGTCGACCTGGACGTCCCCCGGTCCACCCTGACCGCGGTCGTCGGCCCCTCCGGCTCCGGCAAGTCCAGCCTGCTCGCCGTCGCCGCCACCCTGATCGGCCCCGACACCGGCACGGTCACCGTCGACGGCACGGTCACCACCGGCATGACCCGCGGCGAACTGGCCGAGCTGCGCCGTCGCCGGATCGGCATCGTCTTCCAGCAGCCCCACCTGCTGCCGTCGCTGACCGCGGTCGAACAGCTCCAGGTCCTCGCCCACATCGACGGCCGCCCGCCCGCCAAGGCCCGCGGCCGGGCCATGGAACTGCTCGACGCCGTCGGCCTGGCGGACCTGGCCCACCGCCGCCCCCACCAGCTCTCCGGAGGGCAGCGCCAGCGGGTCAACATCGCCCGCGCGCTGATGAACGACCCGACGGTGCTGCTGGTGGACGAGCCCACCAGCGCTCTCGACCACGAACGCGGCACGGCCGTCATGGAGCTGATCACCCGCCTCACCCGCCGGCAGGCCACCGCCACCGTCCTGGTCACCCACGACCGCACCCACCTGGCGGCCGCCGACCGCATCGCCGAGATCCACGACGGCCGCCTCACCACCTGGGCGCCGGCCGCCGCCGAGGGCGACGGGATGGGGAGGGCGTCCCGGTGAGGGCGCGACGCCCGCGCCACCGGCACGGGAGCCGGGGGCGGGCGTCGGCCACGGCCGGGTCCAGCTGCGAGGGGCGGGCCTGACGTCCGCACGGCCGGGTCCGGCAACCGCCGCGCCGATCCCGGCCGACGCCGTGACCGATCCCGGTGCCGGCCCCCGCCGGCGGCGGACCGGACCGCTGCCCGGACTCCAGGGCCATGGGGGACCGCCGGGCCGGCCATCTCCCTGGGCGGCCCGGCCCGCACCGCCGGCCCGGCCCGCTCGCCCTGAGCCCGCCCCCACTCGGCCACCCGACAGCCCGGCAGCCCGGCCGCCCCACGGTGGCCCGACGGCGTGCGGGGGCTCGCGCCGGGCCCGGCGGGGCGGGCGGCCCGTTGTGCGCGTGCCGTCGTGCCGGGCCACGCTTGAGTGAGGGGCGGCGGCCGTGCCCCGACGAACCAGTGGCGGTGAGACCATGGCCGTGCGGAAAGAGACCGGAGAGGGGCCGTCCGCGCCGCGGGCCGATCCCCGGGGGAACCCGTTCCTCCCGACCCAGTTCGTCGTACCGGCGCGGCCCGCCACGTTCCTGCGCCGCGAGAGGCTGCTGAGGCACCTCGACGAGGCACTCCTGACACCCCTGACCCTGGTCGACGGAGCGGCGGGCGCGGGCAAGACGCTGCTGGTCGCCGACTGGGCCGCGGCCCGGGACCGGCCCGTCGCCTGGCTCACCGCACCTCCGGCGGGCAAGGGATGCGGCACCTTCTGGGCGTACCTGCTCCGGGCCCTGCGTCTCGCGGACGTGCCGCTGGCCGAGGACGTCGGCACCCCCGCCGAACCGGGCCGCGTGGACGAGGACCTGCTCACGCGGCTCGCCGCCGAGCTGGGCGCCGGTGCGGGACCGGCCGTCGTGGTGATCGACGAGTACGACCGGCCGACCGACCCGGAGATCGCGGACCAACTGGACTTCGTGCTGCGACAGGCGGGACGCGGCATGCGCCTGGTCCTCGTCAGCCGCACCGAGCCCCTGCTGCCGCTGCACCGCTACCGGGCGGCCGGCGCCATCACGGAGATCAGGAACGCCGAACTGGCCTTCACCCCTCCCGAGGCCGCCGGCCTGCTGGCCCTGCACGGACTGCGCCTCCCGGCCGGTTCCGTCGGCGCGCTGGTGGACCGCACCCGGGGCTGGGCGGCCGGACTGCGGCTGTGCGCCCTGGCCGCACAGCGCGAGAGCGATCCGCGGGCGTACCTGACGGGGTTCGAGGCCGACCGCACCACGATCGCCGACTACCTGCTCGCCGAGGTGCTCGAACCGCGCGCCCCCCGGACACAGGACCTGCTGCTGCGGACCAGCATCCTGGACCGCTTCCGCGCGGACCTGGCCGACGCCCTCACCGGGCGGTCCGACGCCGAACCGATCCTCGCCGGCCTGCACCGGGAGAACGCGTTCGTCGAGTACGCCGGGCACGGCTGGTTCCGGTTCCACCCGCTGTTCGCCGAGATACTCCGTGCCCACCTGCGGGCCCGCTGCCCCGGCCTGGAACCCGAACTCCACCGCCGGGCCGGGCGGTGGCTGCGGCGCTCGGGACCGCTCGACGAGACGCTCGGCCACGCGGCCGCGGCCGGCGACTGGGAGTGCGCCGCCGGCGCGCTCGTCGGCGACCTCGCCATCGGGGAGATCCTCACCGGCCCGCGCCGTGACGCCCTGTCCGCGCTGTTCTCGCGCATGGGGCCCGAGCCCGCGACCCCCGCCGCCGACCTCGTCCGCGCCGCGGACCGACTGTCCCGGTACGACACCGAGCGCGGCCTGTCCTGCCTGGAGCGGGCCGCGCAGGCCCTGGCCCGGCAGGCCGCGGCGTCCGGCGGCGACGGACCCGGCCTCGCCGCGGCCCGGCTGAGCTGCGCCGTCCTGGAGACCCTGGCCGCGCGGCTGACCGGGTCCCCGGGCCGGGCGGAGATGGCCGCCCGGACCGCCGACGACCTGCACCGCGAGGTGCCCGGCCATCTCCTGGACGAGCATCCCGAGCTGATGGCGCTGCTGGCCACGCACCTCGGCGCGGCCCGGCTGTGGGCGGGCCGGTTCGAGGACGCGCGCACGGCCCTGCGCACGGTGGCCGACGGCCGCCGGCCGGCGTCGACGGCGCGGTTGCGCGCGGAGTGCGCGGGCCACCTGGCCCTGATCGACTACCTGAACGGCTGGGTGGGCCGGGCCGAACGCAGGGCCCTGGCCGCGGCGGACCGCTGCGGCCCGGCCCCGGCACCCGACCCGGGACCGGCCCGGCTCGTCCTGGCCGCGGTCGCCCTCGAACGGGACGAGCCGGCCCGGGCCCAGGCACTCCTCGACGCCGCGGCCAGAGCACCGCATCCGCCGCCGGACCCGGTCGTACGGGCGGTGCACGCCCTGGTCACCGGGCGTGTCCTGCTGGCCGGGGGCGACCCGCGGGGCGCGCTGGAGGCGGCGGACCGGGCCGTCGCCGCCGAAGGCGTGTCCCCCTGGGCGGAGGCGCACGCCGCCTCGCTGGCCGCCGCCGCGCACCTCGCCGAGGGCCGCCCGGAACTGGCCGTCAAGACGCTGGAGGAGCAGCCCGGCACCGACCCGGTCTGCCTTGTGGCGGCCGTACGGGCGGAACTGGCGGCGGGCAGGACCGATGCCGCGGCGCGGCGGCTGGCGCGAGACGGGCCGCCCGGACCCGTCGGCCCCGCACTGTCGGTACGGACCACCCTGGCCCGGGCGCAGGTCGCCGGGGCCCTCGGGGACGCCGCCGCCCGGCGCGGACTCGTGGCCCGCGCCCTCCGCGAAGCCCGGCGCGAACGGCTGCGGCGCCCCTTCCTCGAAGCCGGACCGTGGCTGCGGCCGCTGCTGCGCACCGAACCGCTGCGCGCGCTGGCCGCGGGGTGGCTCACGCCCGGCCCGCCGCCCGGCCGCCCGGACCCGGCCGCGCGGCCGGGTCCGCCGCCGGTGGTGCGGGAACTCAGCGGACGCGAACGGGACGTGCTGCGCCGCCTCGCCGAGATGATGTCGGCGGAGGAGATCGCCGCGGACCTCTACGTCTCCGTCAACACGGTCAAGACCCACACCAAGAGCGCCTACCGGAAACTCGCCGTGAACCGGCGCCAGGACGCGGTGCGCCGGGCGCGCGAGCTGGGCCTGCTGTGACGGCGGGCACGCCGCGGTCCCTCACCCGCGGAGGGTGAAGCCGGGGCCGGGCCGCGGGGCGCAGGATCGTACCGGCGGGAACCGGCCCGCCGCGGGTCGCCGGGCCCGCGCGCCCTGGGGGAGCGCCGGGCACCACGGTGCCTCGGCCGCCTCACCCGCACCGGGTGAGGCGGCCGGCCCGGTACCCGGCGCACGCTGAACACGGTCAAGAACGACTACCGGGCCCGCAGCCTGGACGGAGGAGTATCCATGAGCGCGCAGACCTATCTGGCGTACGACTATCCGGTGCTGGGCTTCTTCTGGTCCATGCTGGTCCTGTTCCTGTGGATCATGTGGTTCATCCTGCTCTTCCGGGTCATCGTCGACATCTTCCGCGACGACGACCTGGGCGGCTGGGGCAAGGCCGGCTGGACGGTGTTCGTCTGCGTCCTGCCGTTCCTCGGCGTGTTCGTGTACCTGATCGCCCGCGGCAAGGGCATGGGCCACCGCGAGCTGGCACACGCCCGCTCCCAGCAGCAGGCCCTCGACACCTACATCCGGGAGACCGCCCTGGGCGGCTCCCGCACCAGCAGCGCCGACGAACTCGCCAAGCTGTCCGAGATGCGCACCCGCGGTGACATCACCGACGCCGAGTTCGCCCGGGCGAAGGAACTGGTCCTCGCCGGCCGCGCCCCGTCGGCGAACACGGAGACCGCGCCGTCCGCCTCCGCCACGAGCCCCTCCACCCCCGCGCGCTGACACCCCCACGCCGACACCCCGACAGGGTGCGCCCCCGGCTTCCGGAAGCCGGGGGCGCACCCTGTCGGCCGTGCGGCAGGAGTGGTGTCACAACTGGACGAGCAGGTGGCGCGGTCCGCGCAGCATGGCACTCTGCCGGTAGGGCGGCGGGTCGTCGACCAGGCGTGCCGTGGCGAGGAGGGGGAGCAGCGCGCCCAGCGCGTCCTGCGCCTCGACGCGGGCGAGGGGGCCGCCGAAGCAGAGGTGGATGCCGCTGCCGAAGCCGAGGTGCTCGACGTCGGGGCGCCGGGGGTCGAACCGGTCGGGCTCGTCGAACCGGAGCGGGTCGCGGTTGCCGGAGGCCAGGGCCAGGTAGACGGACGAGGCCGCGGGTACCGGGGTGCCGGCGATGTCCATGTCGGCGAGCGGGAAGCGCTCACGGATGTGCACCGGTGGCTCGAAACGCAGCAGCTCCTCCACCGCCCGGGGCAGCAACTCGGGCTCACGCAAGAGGAGTTCCAGCTCCTCGGGCCGGCGCAGCAGGGTCAGCACACCATTGGTGATCAGGTTGACGGTGGTCTCGTGTCCCGCGATGAGGAGCAGTATGGCGGTCACCGCCAGTTCCTCCTGGGTGAGCCGCAGTTCCGGGTCCGGTTCGTTGACGAAGGCGGAGAGCAGGTCCCCGCTCGGACCGCCCCGCCGCTGCGCGGCGAGGTCGACCAGGTAGCCGCCCATCTCCGCCTGGGCCTGGTCGCCGGCCTCGCGCCGCTCGGTGTTGTCGTCCCCGGCCTTGACGTCGGCGGCCGAGACCAGCGTGTCGGACCAGGCGCGGAACAACGGCTCGTCCTCGTGCGGCACACCCAGCAGCCGGCAGATCACGCTGACCGGCAGCGGGTAGGCGAAGTCGTCGACGATGTCGACCTGCCGGCCCGCCTCGAAGGGCTCCAGCAACTCCTTGGTGAGACGGGCGATCTCGTCGCGCATGCCGTCGACCCGGCCGGGTGTGTGCGGCGGCCCGAAGGGTCGCATGGCCAGGTTGCGCTGCCGGTGGTGCTCGGGGTCGTCCAGCCGCAGGAAGGGCAGCGCGTGGGTCGTCTCGCCGCGGGTGCGGGGGTCGACGCTCATCCGGGGATCGTGCAGCAGGGCGGCGATGTCGTGGTAACCGCCGACGAGGTAGCTGCCGTCCGCCTGCTGCACCACGCGACCGGCCTCGCGCAGTTCCGCGTACAGCGGGTAGGGGTTCGGACGGCTGGCGTAGTCGGTGATCCGGGCCAGCAGGGTCTGGGAGTCCATCACGGCTCCTCGTGGTCGGACGGCACTAGGGATGCACCACCGTCAGCCGGCGGTCGGGGAGGTAACCGGTGAGTGCGACCGTCGGGCCGTGGGACAGCACCGAGGGATCCGGTACGGCGGACGGGATCGGGATGTCGGCCGCGAGCGGGCGGTCCGCGGCGCCGGGCGGGGGCGGGAACGGAGCGGCCGTCTCGATCAGATGGCGGTAGTAGTCGATGGACTTCGCCATGTCGACGGTGACCGCGGCGGTGACCCGGCCCTGGTAGCCGTAGACCATCGCCAGCCGGCGCGCCTCCAGGGAGCCCTGGGCGATGACCACGTGGTCGGAGAAGGTGGGGACGCCCACGGACTTGATGTTCAGCCCGAACTGGGTCGACCAGAACGTGGGGATGGCCAGGTGCGGGCGTCGCAGCGGCCCGGGGCTGACCATGTTGTGGGCGGCGACCGCGGCCTGCTCGACCGCGTTCCCCCAGTGTTCGAGGGAGAGCATCTGGTAGCCGAAGAGGGGGTGGGGGAAGCGGGAGACGTCCCCGGCCACGAAGATGTCGTCGGTGACGATGCCGTACTGGTTGAAGGCCCGGCACCCGGCGTCGCAGGCGATCCCGCGCGGGCCCGCCGCCAGTCCGGAGCCGGCCAGCCACTCGACGTTGCGGATCGCGCCCAGCGCCACGACGCACAGGTCGGCGCGGACGTCGCTGCCGTCGGACAGTTGCGCGCCGGTGAAGCTCCCGTTGCCGTTGAGGGCGGTGACCGTCACCCCGGTGCGCAGGTCGACCCCGTGGTTGCGCTGCATGACGGCCGCCAGCTTGGACAGGGTGCCGCCGAGCGCGCCCACCAGGGGCGCGGGGCCGCGTTCGGCCACCGTGACCTGGAGGCCCAGTTCGCGGCAGGCGGAGGCGATCTCCGAGCCGGTGAAGCCGGCGCCGATCACCAGCACCCGTTCCGGTCCGGCGGCCAGCCGCTCGGCCAGTTGCTCGCCCTCCTCGCGGGTGCGCAGGGTGAAGACCCCGTCTAGCGCGGCCTCGTCGGGGTTGGGCCAGGGCCGCGCCCGCGTTCCGGTGGCGATCAGCAGCCGGTCGTAGGGCAGGGACTCGCCGTCCTCCAGGAGGACCTGCTTGGCGAGCGGGTCCACACCGGTGGCGCGGACGCCCAGTCGCCAGTCGGCGTCCGGGTCCCGGCGCATCGGCAGTTCGGTCGTGTCCGCCGTCGCCTGCCCGAGCAGCACCTGCTTGGACAGCGGCGGCCGGTCGTAGGGAGCGTGGGGTTCGTCCCCGACCACGGTCAGGGAGCCGGTGAAGCCCTCCTCGCGCAGTGCCTCCGCCGCCCGCAAACCGGCCAGTGACGCGCCGACGATGACGATACGGCCGTCCTTGAGGTCAGCGGGCACCGCTGCTCACCTCCTCACCGAGGAGGATCGCCTGTACCGGGCACGCCGCGGCGGCCTGGCGCACACGCTCGACCTGGTCCTCGGGGACGGCCGTGGCGTACAGCAGCCCTTCCTCGCCGTGCAGCTCGAACACCTCCGGTGCGAGGAAGACGCACTGGGCGTATCCCTGGCAGCGGGTGAGGTCGACAACGGTCCGCATATCCATCACATCCTCCGTTGCCACGCCCCCCTCTCCTCCAGCATGGGGGCAGCGGTGGAGGCTCGCATGGTGAGTGCCCGGGGGCCGCGGCAGCCGCTCGCCGCCCCGCGCGAGGCGGCAGCGCCCGGCCGGACCCGCGAGAGCCCGGCGCGGGAACACCCCGGCCGCGGTGCCCGGTTGCCCGGGTCCCCGGCGGATGTCGGCGGTGCGGGGGCCGAGATGGCGGCCCCGGCGGCCATCCGCCGCCAGGCGGGGCGGACTTCGTCCGCGCCCGGCCGGCGCCGACCGGGCAGGGGACCGCCCCGCCCGGACCGCGAGGCGGCGCCGGGCGGAACCGTACGGCGACGAGGAGCGACGACCACGGCTCGTGCGCCACGCCCCGCGGGTGCACCGGCCCGGCTCGTGAGGCCCCGCGGCCCGCTCGGCCATGCCGGACCGCACGGGGGTGCGGACCAGTGGGCCACGGGCCTCGGGTGCGGTGTCTCACGGGCCGGCGCGGGGCGGCGGCCCGGGCGGTGCCTCCCTGCTGTCGGCGCCGGTCCGTCGTTCGTCGTGGTGGATGAGGAGCAGGGCGATGTCGTCGCTGCGGCACCCCGTGCGCCGGGCGTGGTCGATGATGTCGTCGGCGAGGGCGTCCATGGAGCCGGTGTCGGCGTCGGCCAGGTGGTCGGCGAGGGTGGCGGCGGCGTCCTCGATGTCGGTCCCGGGCACCTCGATGAGACCGTCGGTGTACAGGGCGAGCAGGGAGCCGGGCGGCAGGGGGACTTCGGCGGTCGGGTAGTCGGCGGCGGAGTCGATGCCGAGCAGGAGCCCCGGCGGCAGGCGCAGCACCTCGGTGTGACCGTCCGGATGCCGCAGGACGGGGGGCAGGTGGCCGGCGGTGGCGAGGCAGGCGTGGTGGTGGGCGAGGTCGAGGTCGACGTAGAGACAGCTCGTGAACAGGCCGGGGTTCAGGTCGGTGAGCAGGCGGTTGGTGCGGGCGAGTACTTCGCCGGGCGGGGCGCCGGCGGTGGCGTGGACGGCGGTGCGGACCTGCCCCATGAGGGTGGCGGCCTGCACGTTGTGGCCCTGGACGTCGCCGATGGCCGCGGCGGCCCGGGCCCCGCCGATGTGGATGAGGTCGTAGAAGTCGCCGCCGATGTCCATGCCGTGGCTGGCGGGAAGGTAGCGGGCGGCCACGTCCAGGCCGGGGACGCCTGGCAGGGCGGGCGGCAGCAGACCGGCCTGGAGGTTGCGGGCCAGTTGGTGTGTGACGTCGTAGAGCCGGGCGCGGTCCAGTGCCTGGGCGATCAGCCCCGCGATCGAGGTGAGGATGGCGCGCTCCTCCGGCGGGAACGTGCGGGGCCGGTCGTACGCGAGGACCAGCGAGCCGACGGGCCGGCCCGAGCTGATCAGCGGCAGGAAGGCCCAGGCGGCCATGCCGTCCTGCGGGACGGCGTGGGGGTGGGCCCGCTCAAGGTCGGCGAAGGCGCCGAAGAAGCCGGGGATGCCGGTGTTCAGGACGTGCGCGGCGGGGGTGCGGGAGGACAGCGGGGCGGCGTCGACGCGGCTCATCAGCTCGGCGGGGTGGCCGCGGTGCCCGATGAGCTGCAGCCGGCCCTCCTCCGCGGCCATCAGCGTCAGGGCCTGGGCCCCGAAGGCGGGCAGGACCTGGTCGGCGACCTTCTCCACGACGTCGCGGGCGCCGACGGCCTCGGTGAGCGTGGCCGCGAGGTGCATCAGGTGGTAGAGGGCCGCCGCGCGGCCCGGTTCGGCGGCGGGCGCGGGATGCACCAGGAGCGGAGGGGCCACGGCACCGGCCGAGGAGGTGGGGACGATGCGCACGCTGATCCCGGAGGCATCCGGGTAGAGGTGGAAGGACAGCCATGTGTCCGGCGGGCGCCGGGTGGTGAAGGACGTGGCCCGGCGGCTGAGCACGGCGGCCCGGTAGCGGTCCTCGGCGACGGGGTTGTCCAGCCACGGCAGAACCTCCCAGGGGCGGGTGCCCAGCAGGTCCGGGATGGTCGCGCCGAGGAGGCCGGCCGCCGCGCTGGTGAGGAAGGTGATGCGGCCGTCCACGTCGAGGGAGCAGCAGCCGCTGGGCAGGCGCTCGGCGAAGTCGACTGCCGCCTGGGCCTCCTCCGGCGCGGCGGCGCGGTTCCCCGGGGCGGGCAGGAGGTACGGTTCGGCGCCTGCCAGGACGGGCTGCCCGCTGTCGGCGGCCTGGTGCAGGACCAGGCCGAGCCGGTGGCAGGTGTCGGTGATCGCGTCCCGCTCGTGGGCGCTCAGCGTCGGCGGATGGGTGCTGGACCAGTGCAGCACCAGACCGCCCCACACCTGTGAGGCGGTGGTGATCGGGGCGGCGGCCAGGGCGAACGGGTGGGGGAGCACGAGCGCCAGTTGCGGGTAGCGGCGCGCGAGTTCCTCCCGGCTGCCGATCCACACCACGCGCCGGTTCCGTACCGCGTCGCTCACCGGGGTGGCGGCCCCCAGGGCGACCCGGGCCCAGGGCCAGGCGATCCGCCACGAGACACCGCCCAGGGTCGCGATCCGCAGCGTCTGCTCGCCCGGCGACAGCAGGTAGACGGCGCTCATGTAGGCGTCGTTCTCCTGCGTGAACCGGCCGAGGACAGGCACCAGGGACTCCGGGCCGAAGCCCGTGACGGGAGGGCCGGTGGCCGCGTCGGACACGGTTCAGCTCCTCACGCGCGCGCCCGGCGCCGGACCGCGGGCCGGTCGTGAGGGGCCGAGCGCGGTGTCCGCGCCCACGCTCGGGGCGGCGGCGCTCCGCGCCCCGGGTACGCCGTCGCGCCGGTGGTCCGGCACCGCGCGCCGCACCACCGGTCCGGGCCCCTTGTCTGTCGCGGTACGGCAGCAGCCTGCCGTACCCGCGCCCACCAGGACGGGATCGGACCGCCGCGCCACGATCCGCTCACGGGAGGGCGGTTCCGTTCCGGCCACGACACGCCTTCGGGAGACCGGCTCCCCTCCGGCCACGATGCGCCTGGAGGAGAGCAGTTCCGTTCCGGCCACGACCATCACCCGCCGCTCCGCACCCGCCGCTCCGCCGCCGCGGCCGTCCACCGGCACCGGGCCCGCCGAACCGCCTGCCCGTGCACCGGAGGGCGGTACGGGCGGCCGTGACCGGAAGGCTCCGGAAGCGCTCGACCGCACCAGCCGCACAGCGCGTCGCTCATACCGGGACAATACGCCCATCGTGTCGGGACGGCACCGTGGGTGGGGGAGAGGGGCCCCCGGTGCGGCCCGCGTCGTCACCGGTGTGGCCCGCACCGTCACCGCTCGGTGTGGCGCGCACCGTCCCGGCCTGTCGCGCGCCCCGCTGTCCCGGCCTGGTGTGCGCCGCACCGTCACGGCCCGGCGGTCGGCCGCCGCCGAGGCCGCCGGCCCGGCCGCTACGCCGGGGTGCCCCCGTTCCCGCCGGTCGCGTCCCCTCCGCCTCCCCGCACCTTCTCCACGACCGTGTCGTCCGGGCCCACGGGCCGGCCGTCCGCCGCCTGGATCCGCACGGGGCCCAGCGGGCGGCCGGTTCGGCGGTCCAGCAGGCGGGAGTGCTCCTCACCGGGGGCGAAGCACTCCGCCTCGCCCCACTGGCGCAGGGCGACGATCACCGGGAACAGGGCGCGCCCCTTGTCCGTGAGGAGGTACTCGCGGTGGGACCCGCCGTCCGCCGCGGGTCCGCCGCGCAGCACCCCGGCCTCCTCCAGCGAGCGCAGCCGCGCGGTCAGGATGTTCTTGGCGATGCCGAGGCTGCGGTGGAACTCGCCGAAGCGCCGGCTGCCGTCGAAGGCGTCCCGCACGATCAGCAGCGACCACCAGTCGCCGATGGCGTTCACGGACCGGGCGACGGGGCAGGGGTCGCTGTCGAAACGGGTACGGGCGACCATCCGCGGCTCCTCTCCTCGGACTCCCCGGACCCCCCGGGGATGGTTGCAACATGCTACCCCCGACCGCTACGGTCACGTCGGTAGCAAGTTGAAACCAAGTGGGGGAGGTTCCCGTATGGAGTCCCGGAGCCCGGGCGCGTCCGGCGAGAGCAGCACGGCGGGCACCGACGGGGTGCGCACCGCACCACCGGGGACTTTCCCGCCCGCCCGGCTCGTCCCCCTGCTCGCGGTCGCCTGCGGCAGTTCCGTAGCCACCGTGTACTTCGCCCAGCCGCTGCTGGTGACCCTCGGCGAGCGGTTCGCGCTGGGCCCCGGGCTCCTCGGCGTCATCGTCGCCGTCACCCAACTCGGTTACGCGACAGGCCTGCTGACGCTCGTTCCGCTCGGCGACCTGCTCGGCCACCGACGCCTGGTCACCGGCCAACTCGGGCTGCTGGCGGCCGCCCTGCTCGCCGCCGGCCTCGCGCCGGGCGCGGCGGCCCTGCTCGGCGCGCTCGCCGTGGTCGGCCTGCTCGCCGTCGTGGCCCAGACGATGGTCGCGGCGGCCGCCGCCCTGACCCCGCCCGCCCGGCGCGGCCGTGCCGTCGGGACGGTCACCGGCGGCATCGTCACCGGCATCCTGCTGGCCCGGGCCGCCGCCGGCGTCCTCGCCGACCTCGCCGGCTGGCGGGCGGTCTACCTGACGGCCGCCGCTGTCATCGCGGCCCTCGCCGTACTGCTGCGCCGCGCCCTGCCCGCGGACGCGCCGTCCCCGCGGGAAGGGCGGATGACGTACGGACGGCTGGTGGTCTCGACCGTCACCCTGTTCGCGGGTCATCGGCTGCTGCGGGTCCGGGGAGCGCTCGCCCTGCTGGTGTTCGCGGCCTTCAGCACGCTGTGGAGCGGTGTGGCGCAGCCCCTGAGCGATCCGCCGTGGTCGCTCTCGCACACCGCGATCGGGGCGTTCGGGCTCGCCGGGGCGGCCGGTGCCGTCGCCGCCGGGGCGGCCGGGCGCTGGAACGACCGGGGGCTCGCCCAGCGCACCACCGGTGCCGGCCTCGCCCTGCTGCTGGTCTCCTGGCTCCCGCTGGCCCTGACCCGGCAGTCGCTGTGGGCGCTGGCCGTCGGCGCGGTCCTGCTCGACTTCGCCGTGCAGGCCGTCCACGTCACCAACCAGACCCTGATCCACGCCGTCCGGCCCGACGCGGGCAGCAGGATCATCGGCGGGTACATGGTCTTCTACTCGGCGGGCAGCGGCCTCGGCGGCCTCGGCTCCTCCCTCGCCTACACGACCGGGGGCTGGCCGGCCGTGACGGCCCTCGGCGCGTCGTTCAGTCTCGCCGCCCTCCTGCTGTGGGCGGCCACCCGCCGCGTCGGACCGCCCGGCGACGGTACGACGGCACGGCGGCCGGACCACGCGGAGCAGCCGGCGCAGCCGGAGCCCCGCACGGCGCGGTCACCCGGCGAGTGCCCCGCCGGAACGGCCGGCGAGGCACCGGCGTGCGGGACCGCACGCAGCGGAGGCCGCGGAACCGGCCCCGGCTCCTAGCCGGGGCCGTCGCGGACCGGTACGGCCACGGGCGGTTCGGCCGCCCGCGGTCCGCGTATGCGTGGGGGACCGCGGCCGGCTCGCCGTCCGCACGCGACCCGGCCCCCTCCCGGCAGGCGGAGAGCCCGGCCTCCCGTCAGGCGGAGACCTCGGCGTCCGCGGGCCGCGGGATGAGGAAGGAGGCGCCCCACGCGGCCAGCACGACCACCACTCCGATGACCATCGCCGTGACGTACCCGCCGGACGAGTCGCTGCCCGCCGGACTCCCCGCGACCTGTACGGCGGACAGCAGGGCGAAGCTCAGTCCGGCACCCAGGCCGAACGCGGCCGAGACCAGCCCGGGCAGGAACCCGGGGTTCTCCTTCGGGGCGAGGACGACACCGAGCAGGTTCAGGACGATGTTGGCCACCCCCGCGTACGTCACGCCGAGCAGCACGGTGCAGGCGACCATCACCGGCAGCGAGCGCACACCCACCAGTGCCATGACCGCGATCACCACGGCACTGCCGCCCAGGCCCCAGCGCAGCACCCGCCGGTAGCCTAGGACCGGCGCGAGCCGCCCGGTGAACGGACCCACCAGCCAGCCCACCAGCGCGAACGGCGTCAGGAAGACCACCGAGGCCAGGCTCGAACCCATGCCGAAGCCCACCGTGTCGTTCTGCACGAACGACATCAGTACGCCGTTGACGGTGGCGAAGACGCCGATCAGCGTCAGCAGGGTGGTGAGCAGCGGGGCCCAGGTGGCGCGCCGGCGCAGGTCGCCGATCCGCACCAGGGGGTGCGTGCCGCGCTTCTCCGTCCGCCAGAACAGGGCGAACGCCGCCACCGCGACGACCAGCAGGCCGATGGCCAGCGGCCAGTTCGCCGCCCCCAGCTTCTCCGCCTGGTCGACGGCGACCAGCAGCGCCGCGACGCTCACCACGAGCGGGGCCACACCCGCCCAGTCCATCGGGGTACCGGCGGACGGCCGGGACTCCGGACAGCCCACCCGGACCAGCACCGCCGCGACGACCGCGACGACCGCGATCACCCAGAAGATGCTGCGGAAGCCGTGGTGGTCGGCGAGCCAGCCGCCCACCAGCGCGTCCACCCCGGCGATACCGCCGTTGACGGCCGCGACCACGCCCATCAGCGTGCCGAACCGCTTGGGGTCGGTGACCTCGGAGCGCAGCATCAGCAGGGAGATCTGCACCACGGGCCCGCAGGCGCCCTGGACGGCCCGCGCGATGTCGAGGACCGCGATGTTCGGGGCCAGCGCCGCGAGCACCGTCCCCGCCGCCATGAGCACCAGCATCCACTGCAGGACGCGCTTGCGGCCCACGATGTCGCTGAAGCGGGGCAGGAACAGCGAGAACATCGCCGACGCGGTGAAGAACACCGTCTGCGAGAGACCGGTGTTCGCCTCGTCGGTGTGCAGCTCCCGGGCCATGGTGACCAGGGCCGGGCTGAGCATGCTGGCGTTGAGCTGGAAGGCCGTGCACGCGGCGAGCAGCGCCGTCATCAGCGCCGCGGTCCCGGCCGCCGCCTTCGCCGGCCGGGTCGTCAGGTCAGTGGTCATCGGGCCGTCTCACTTCCGGACCTGGCAGAGCCGGTCGACGAGGAGGTCGGGGAAGGTGCCGTCGGTCTCCAGGACCACGGTCGTACGGGCGCCGGGCTGCTCGGGGTAGCCGAGGTGGATGCCTCGGGTGTCCGCGACGAGGGCGCCGCGGGCCGCGCCGTCCGCGGTGTCGACGGTGACGTGCAGGCGCGGCGCGAGCTTCGGGGCGACCTCGCCGACGGCGATGCCGGCCGCGAGCGGGTCGTGGCAGGCGGAGCCGCGGAAGGGCAGCGCGGTCCGCTCGTGGAAGGTGAAGTAGAAGTCGAGGATCTCGCCGGCGAGGCGGCTCACCGGCGTCCCGTTGGCGAGCAGCCGCTGCCGGTGCGCCTCGGTGAGGTTCTCCCGCATGGTCACGTCGAGCGGGACGAGGGTGAGGTCCCAGTCGGCGGCCAGCACCAGGGCGGCGGCCTCGGGGTCGTTGCCGATGTTGGCCTCGGCGACCGCGCTGATGTTCCCCGGGTGGTGGACGGCGCCGCCCATCACGGTGACGCGGGAGACCAGCTCCGGCAGCCGGGGCTCCTTGCGCAGGGCCAGCGCGAGGTTGGTCAGGGGAGCGGTGGCGAGGATGTGCAGGTCCCCGCCCGACTCCCGGGCCGTGTCGATGATGAGGTCCGCGGCGTGCCGGGGGTCCAGCGCGGCGGAGGGGGCGGGCAGGGTGACACCGCCGAGGCCTCCCTCGCCGTGGACGAAGCTCGCCTCGGCCTTCACCTCGCCGCGGAGGGTCGCCGCGGCACCCGCGGCGACCGGGATGCCGGTGCGGCCGGCGACCTCGAGTACCTGGAGGGTGTTGCGAGCGGCCTGCTCGGCACTGGTGTTGCCCGCGACGGTGGTGACCGCGCGCAGATCGACGCCCGGGGTCTGACACAGGTACATCAGCGCGACGGCGTCGTCGACGCCGGTGTCGCAGTCCATGAGCAGCGGACGTGATGCGAGGACGGACATGTCGCCTCTTTCAGGGAGACTTGGGGCCGCGCGAAGGCGTCACCCGATGGCTACCATCCTCAAAGTTGTCTGACATCTTTCGGACGGCTGGCGAGAGGGTAGGCACGGCCTCGCCGCGAGCACAAGGGTGATGCCGCACACGTCGCCTTCCGCTGCCGACGGAAAGCCGCAGCACTTCAGGCGGACAGGTGGGGAGCGGCCGGACCGGGGACCGGGGCGGGACGGCCGACACCCCAACGGGCTAGTCTGGACCGAGCCGGATGCCGGACCGCGAAATATGTCAGACAAATAAGGGGAGCTTCGATGCCTCAGCAGGGAGACCGCCGCCACTCACCCCGCGTCGAGCTCTACCAGCGCATCGTCGAGGCCATCGACGACGGCACGTTCCCCCCGGGCGCCCGGCTGCCCTCCGAACCCGCCCTCGCCGTACGGCTCGGCGTCAGCCGCCCGGCCCTGCGCGAGGTGCTGATCCTCCTTCAGGAGGACGGTGTCATCACCCGCCGGCAGGGCTCCGGCAGCACCGTGAACCAGTTGCCGCCTGCGCCGGGCCTGGAGCGTCTGCTGCCCGTCGAGACACTGCTCGGCCCCGGGGCCGTGCGCTGCCGCCGCCTCGCGGTGGAACTGGAGGAGCCCACGGACTTCTCCGGCTTCCACCTGCGCCTGGCTCCCGCGGAACGCACCTGCTTCTGGGAGACGGTCGTCGACGTCGACGGCACCCCGGCGTGCTTCGCGCACGAATGGGCCACCGACACGAAGACGCTGCGCGCCGTCGACCCGGCTCTGGCCGAGGCGGTCGGCACCGGGTCCGCCGCACCGGGCCGGGCCGCCACCATGCTCTCCGCCTTCCTCGACGCCGCCACCCTGCCGATGGCGTCCCGCAGCACCCTGGGCGCCACCTTGCTCGGCAAGGAGCGCGGCGCGGCCATCTCCCGGCCCGCGGAGACACCGGCACTCCTCCTCACCCAGACCGTCTCCGTCGCGGGCCGGCCGGTCCTGGCCGCCAAGTACCTGTTCCCGGCCGGGGCCCCGCTGCTCCACCTGGCGCCGCGCCGCTGACGGCGCGCCTTCCAGGTCACCGGCCGACAGGGCCGCCGGAACCCGCGGACGGGAGCCGTCCCCGCGGCACCGGATCAGCTCGCGGCCGGCGCGTAGGAGCTGATGGCGTACAGGGCTTCGTCGTCGATGGTGTTCTCGTCCCAGTCCAGCGAGATCCGCACCGGGTGGCCGTCGGCCGCGTACTCCGCCTCCGCCGTCTCCGCGTCCTCCCCGCGGGCCTGTTCCAGCCGCTTCAGCAGATCGCCGATCGTGGGCACCTCGGTGTGCCACTCCCGTACCTGCCGCCGGCTGTCCTCGTCGAGCCCGGCCACCTTCGTCACCTTGCCGTCGCGGACCTCGACCCGGAAGGTCCCCGCCAGGACCTGGGTGGCCGACGTCAGCGTGTAGACGTACGAGGCGGGCTCCTGCCAGCCGGCCGCGCCCCGCGCGGTGCCGCTCACCGGCTCCCCCCGGTCGGCGCCACAGGCGGTGGCACCGCACAGCAGGGCCCCGCTCAGCGCGACAGCGGACACGGACACGAGACGAGGGCGGGAACGCCTGGCGGTCATCACGATCTCCCTGGATTCCGGTTACCGCTGTGACGCCGGCGGGCTCGAAAACGTTCAGAGGCGGTTGCAAGTCGGTAGTGCGGTGGCCGCCTTGGGGGAGGTGGCGCGGAAGCCGTACACGTTCCTCCGGGCGGCACGAACCGGACGGAGCCGACTGGATCACCCGACGGGACGTCCCGCTCCCGCGCGGTGGACGGTCAAGGCCGGGACCGGGGCGGGGCCGGGATTGCGCGGGCGTGCCCAGGCCGGGGCCCGTGTTCCGGGGCGGCGCACGGGAGCGGTCCGGAACGCGGCGGTGCGCGCCGTACGACCGACACGCCCGTACGGCGGTTGCGCCCGGTCGGCCGGAGCCGGATCCGCGGCACCGGGTGCCGCGCGGAGAGCGGCCGCGGGTACGGTGGCGCGAAAGCCCAGGCGGACGACCCGCTCGGCCGGACGGCGGCTCCGGCGATCCCGGGCGGCCGACGGAGCGGGCCGTCCCCATCCGCGTCCGGGAGGTCACCGCCCATGTCCCGATCCACGACCACCACCGACACCGCCCACCCCGCCCGCCCCCGAGCGGCCGGCACCGGCGACGCGCCCGTCCTCGCCGAGGTCGTCCGGTCAGGATTCCCGGAGGGGCGGCACCGGGGCAGCCTGGTGCTGCTGGCGCCGGACGGCTCGGTGGAGCTGGCGCTCGGCGACGTGACGTCCCCCGTCTTCCCGCGCTCCGCCAACAAGCCGATGCAGGCGGTGGGCATGCTGCGGGCGGGACTGCGGCTCACGGGTGAACGGCTGGCCGTGGCGGCCGGCAGCCACTCGGGCGAGCCCTTCCACCGCGACCTGGTGCGCACGATGCTCGACGAGCACGGGCTGAGCCCCGCGGACCTGCGGTGCCCGCCGGCCCTCCCGCTGGACCAGGAGGAGCAGGAGAGGTACCTGGCGGCGGGCGCCCGCCGCGATCCGGTGGCCATGAACTGCTCCGGCAAGCACACGGCGATGCTCGCGGCGTCCGCGCTGCGCGAGTGGCCGCTCGAGTCCTACCTCGACCCCGGACACCCGCTTCAGCGACTCATCCGGACGGCGGTGGAGGATGCGGCCGGGGAGCAGGTGGCGGCGGTCGGCACGGACGGCTGCGGGGCGCCGCTCATGGCGATCGGCCTCACCGGCCTCGCCCGCGCCTTCCGTTCCTACGTCCTCGCCGAGCCCGGCACCCCCGAGCGGCGGGTCGCCGACGCCATGCGCGCCCACCCCGAGTACGTCGCCGGCACCCGCCGCCATGACACCTGGCTGATGCGGGAGATACCGGGCGCCCTGTCGAAGGTGGGCGCGGAGGCCGTCCAGGCACTCGCCCTGCGCGACGGACGCGCCCTCGCCCTCAAGATCGAGGACGGCGGCGCCCGCGCCCTCGGGCCGGTCCTGGCCCGCGCGCTCCACCTGGCCGGTGTGACGGCACCGGTGGTCGACCGCGTGGGCCGCACACCGCTGCTGGGCGGCGGCGCCGAGGTGGGAGAGGTGCGGGCGGTGTTCTGAGACGTGAAGGCGGACGGCGTTCCGCGGGCGCGCGGGCGGTCCGTCTCCCCGGAGCCCCTGGCCGGGGACCACCCAGGCAACCGGTGGGCAAGGCGCTCCACGAGACGCCGACATCCACTTTCGAGGTGTTTCTCCGTGAAAGGACCGAGTGGTCCCGTCCTGGGTGGTAGAACGGTGGGCCGTCGCCAGGCTCCGCCGGCAGTCGCCGCGGAGCCGGAACCGACGGACTCGTCCGCTCCGTCAGCGCAGCAGAGGTGGAAACATGAAGCACCCGAACGGAACCGTCCGGACCGGGAAACCAGCGAGGACGGCTTCGCTGCTGAGCCTGCTCGGCGTGCTGGCGAGCACGCTCGTCGTGTCGGCCGCCCCGTCCGCGCAAGCCGACGGCGACTACTGCGGCCACAGGGTCCTCGGCGCCATCGAACAGCGGTACCTCGCCATGGGCGGCCCCGGCGGGTCCCTGGGCTGTCCCCTCACGGAGGAGTTGGCCAACCCCGACGGTGTCGGCCGGCGAACGCAGTTCCAGAAGGGAACCGTCTACTGGTCGCCGCGCAGCGGTGCCTGGCCCGTCTGGGGAGACATCGGCACCTACTGGTGCGCCCAGGGGTGCGAGGCGGGATGGATGCGCTACCCGACGTCGTACGAGTACACCGTGGGCGGTGAGACCCGGCAGAACTTCCAGTGCACCGTGCTTCACTGGCAGGCCCTGTCCGGAGGGGCCACGAAGACCTGGTCCGACGGGAACACCTGCGCCTGACTCCGCGTCGCCGCCCTCCGACCGCACGCCCCACGGTGTGCGGGCCGACCGCTCCGACCGCACACCTGTCGTCGGGCAGGCCACCGGTCAGGGAAGCAACTCGACGTAGCCGTCGGTGCCGTGGACGCGGATCCGCCGGCCGTCCTCGATCAGGCGGGTGGCCTGGGCCACGCCCACGACGGCCGGCAGACCGTACTCCCGGGCGATGACCGCGCCGTGGGTCATCAGACCGCCCACCTCCGTCACCAGGCCCGCGATCCCGACGAACAGCGGCGACCAGCTCGGGTCCGTGTAGGCCGTGACCAGGATGTCGCCCTCTTCGAGGTCGGCCCGCGCCATGTCCAGGATCACCCGGGCCCGCCCTTCGACCGTCCCGGTGGAGACCGGCAGGCCCAGCAGGGCGCCGGCCGGTGCGTCGTCGCGTCGGTACGCCCCGTCGAGGGCCTCACCGTCCGAGGTGAGCACCCGGGGCGGTGTCAGCGCCTGGTACGCACGGAACGCGTCCTTGCGCTGCCGGATCAGCCCGGCGTCCGCCCGGTGCGAGCGCGCGGCCTCGTACAGTTCCCGGAAGGTGAGGTAGAAGGCGTCCTCCCGGTCGGCGAGCACGCCGGCCCGCACGAGCCGCTCGGCCTCGGCGAGCAGGGCCCGCTTGTAGACGAAGTAGCGGCTGACGATGCCGTACTTCGGGTACTCCCGGTACCCGATGAAGGTACGCACCCGGTCGATCATCCGCTTGGTCTCGTCGGCCTTCCGCTCCCCGTCCGGCAGGGCCCGCAGGCGGGACAGCACGTCCCGCTCCTTGCGCAGCGCCTTCCGCCGGCCTTCCTCGAAACGCCGTACGGCGGCGCCCGGCCGGAAGTTCCGGACGTTGTCGAGGATCGCGGGCACGAGCGCGGAGGGCTGTTCCCGCCAGCGCGGTCGCGTGATGTCGATCTCGCCGGCGCAGCGCATCCCGTAGCAGTCGAGGTAGCCCTCGAGGGCGTCGCGCGCTTCGGGTCCGCCCGGGAGTTTCGCCAGGTCGTCGAGGAAGTCGTCGTCCTCGACGTGCCGCAGGAACGCCACCACCTCCGGATGCGGGCGGACCGCGTCCGCGACGTCCATCAGCGCCAGCCCCATCTCGGAGGTGACGTTGCCGGGGGCGGACAGCGTGAGCGTGTCGGCCGCGCTCTTTTCCCCCAGCCAGTCGCGCAAGTGGTCGTTGAGCCACCAGGTGGCCTCCATCCCCGCCATGATCACCTGAATGCTCAGCGGATCACCGAGGACGCGTTTGTGGTCCTCGAAGGCCTCCAGCAGGAAGTCGAACAGCTCCGGGCCGCTCTTCGCGCGGATGTCGCGCTCCAGCGCGGCGACGGACGCCTCGCTCCGCTCGACCAGTTCGGTGACGAGCGCCGGATCGGTGTCGATCGGAGCGGGGGCGGCGCCGCCCCGTGACCCGCCGGGCCCCGTGTCGGGGAGCGACGGGACGAAGTCGCCGCGGTCGAGGAGCGACCGCAGCGCGTCCGTGATCAGCGGGTCGCCTCGCCCCATCAGGTCCAGGAGGGCGGCGCGGCTCGCGGGCGCGGCCAGGCGCGGGGTGACGTCCACGAAGAGCCGCCCGCCTGCCTCGTGCATCGGGACCATGGCCGTCATCCGCCACAGGGAGAGGCCCAGGGGCTTCATGGCGTCGGTCATCATCTGCTGGTGCCCGACGGAGACGTAGACGTGGTTCTCCCGGTCGCCGGCCTCGGGGACGGGGAACAGCGTGGTGATGGGCCGGCTCTGCACGATGTGGAAGCCCTCGCCGTCCAGGCACCACTCGATGTCCTGGGGCCGGCCGAAGTGGGCTTCGATCCGCCGCCCGAGCCGTACGAGCCGCAGGACCTGGGCGTCCGTCAGCGCAGGCTGTCCCTGCCGTCGCGCGTCGACGGCGACGTCCCGCGTGCCGCCGGCCGGCAGGGCGTGGACGGCGCGCCGCTGGGTGCCGGTCGTCCTGTCGACGATCTCGCCGTCGCGCACCGTGAAGACGTCGGGGTTCACCAGCCCGGAGACCAGGGCCTCGCCGAGTCCGAACCCGGCGTCCACGGTGGCGGTCTTCCGGTGGCCCGTGACGGGGTCGGCCGTGAACAGGACGCCGGACGCCTCCGGGAAGACCATCCGCTGCACGACCACGGCCATGTGGACGCAGCGGTGGTCGATGCCGTTCCTGAGCCGGTAGACGACGGCCCGTTCGGTGAACAGCGAGGCCCAGCACCGGCTCACGTGCTCCAGCACCGCCGCCGGCCCCACGACGTTCAGGTAGGTGTCCTGCTGGCCGGCGAAGGAGGCCGTCGGCAGGTCCTCCGCCGTGGCGCTGGAGCGGACGGCGTAGGCGGCCCCCTCCCCGAACCGGGCGAGGGCGCCGGTGATCGCCTCCGCGATGTCGCCGGGGACGGCGGCCGCCTCGACGGCACGGCGCAGCCGCGCGCAGACCGTGCGGATCGTCTCCCGGTCGTCCGGGTCGACCGCCTCGAGCTCGTCGAGGTGGTCGTCGATCGACGGCTCGTGCGCCACGATCCGACGGAAGGCGTCCGTCGTCACGCAGAAGCCGGCCGGTACCCGGATCCCCTCGATCCGTGAAAGCTCGCCCAGGTGCGCCGCCTTGCCGCCGACGACCGCGACCTGGGACCAGGCGACCTCTCCGAGGTCCACCACGTACTGCTCGTTCATCGCGCTGCCTCCCGGGGCCACCGCACACACACGCCGTGCCCCTCGATTCCGCAGGTTGTCGGGTATCGGCCGCCGATTCTCCGCCCCCACGGGGGCCTTGCGGCAAGCCCCCCGGTGCGCTATAAGTTGAGCATGGCAAGGAGAGCGCACTCCTTGCCTTTCGTGTTTCTCGGGGCGACGGAGTCCCGGGCGCCGCGTGCGAGACCCTTCGGTGAATTCGCCCCTCCATGGCCACTTCTCCGCATCGACACTTGCGAGGCGGAAGGCGTCGACACGGCGCGCTGGTTCTCCTTCGCCGACTACGGCAAGCCCCGCGAGCGCGACATCGCCTCCTACGGCGTCGTCCGCCTGCGCGACGGGACCCGCTGGTAGCCGGGAAAGGTCTTCCGCGCGATGAGGGGTACTCCGTCGAGGCAATCAGCAGACGGGGGTCCCCTGATGCGGCATCAGGCCGCATTGCGGGCGGCGTTGAGAAGCGTGCCGACGCCGAGCAGTGCCAGCAGCGACGAACTGGTGATCTCCAGCGCGCGGGCCACCCGGGGGCGCTTGAGCCAGGTCACGGTGCGGGAGGCTCCGACGGAGACGGCCGACAGCCAGGCGACGGCGACGAGTGCGTCGATCATGCCGAGCGCCATGATCGACCCGAAGCCGGCGGAGTCGGCGGAGAGGAACTGGGGGACGACCGCGAGGAAGAACAGGCCGACCTTGGGATTGAGCATGCAGGACACGAGCCCCGCCCTCAGCGCGGCGACCATTCCTGGCGCTTCGCGGTGGGTGTCCGCCGTGGTCCGGGAGGTGTGGCGCAAGCCCGTCAGGCCCAGGTAGACGAGGTAGAGCCCGCCTGCGATCTTGACCACGAGGAACGCCAGGGCCGCCTCGTGCAGCAGAGCGCTCACGCCGAGGGCTACGGCCAGTGCCCACAGGATCGAGCCGAGACCGGAACCGGTGGCCGCCGCGATACCGGACCGGCTGTCGGCCACGCTGTACCTGAGCACGAGAAACGTGTCCGGGCCCGGCACCATCGACAGCAGCAGGCACAGGCCGGCGAAGGTCAGCGCCGTCGATGCGGTCACCGTTCATCCTCCTATCGTGAGTCCCAGCCTCTCCCCGTGGCCACGCACCTCGGCGCGGGCTTCGGCCAGGTCGGCGAGGGTGAGCCCCGGCATGACGGACTCGACATAGTCTGCCATCGCCTGCTCCCGGTCGATGATGTCGCGGTGCCGCCATGTGAGTGCATGGTGCTCGTGCGGACCGCGGTCGGGCAGCCGCAGGTTCAGCTCCTCGGCCCGGGCGCGCGCGAGGTCGGGATCGAGCAGCATCTTGAAGTCCAGGGAGCCCGGTTCGGGCGACAGGACCTCGACGTCGAGGGAGGCGATGCTGCCGGCCCCTGCCTCCAGCAGGGACTTCATGGAGTCGACGTTGTCGCGCAGCAGGGCCCGGTCCATGCCCAGGTGGCCGATCACGAAGCCCACCTTGAGGAGCAGCCCCGTGTTCTTCGCCGCCCGCATGGCCTGGACGTTGTGCTCGAACATGCGGTCGGCGCGGAAGGCGGACTCCACGTCGCGCATCGAGGCCAGCGGCTTCTTCATCGCGTGCAGGGAGATGGCGGTGCCCGCGTCGAGGCCGACCATCAACTGGCGTACTCCCAGGGCGCGGAGAGTGGCGGCATGCCGTTCGTCGGACAGTCCGTCCGCCCGTGCGTAGCCGACCATCACGGGACGCTCGTCCTCGGGCAGGGAACGCCACCACGCCGGCGGGGAGTCTTCCATGCCCCGCAGGAGCCGGCCGAAGGTCAACGGCAGCTCGTCCGCCGTCAGGTACAGGTAGTCGTACCCGCGGTCGTGCGCGGCGCGGACCACCTCCCAGGCCGCGTCAGGTGTGGGCACGGCGTTGCGCCACATGCCGCCGAACTGGATGGAGCAGAACGAACAGGCGTCGTTCCGGGCGAACTTGATGCAGCCGCGACCGATCTCGATCGGCGTGCCGCGGCTGACCCGCCGTCCGGTCAGCCGGGCGAAGGTGGGCACGACGCGCCGGCTGAAGTTGTCCTGGTACAGCGACGAGTGGTCGAAGACCCGGTTGATCAGTGTGTAGTCGATCCGCGTGTACAGGGGCTCCGGCCGCTGCGGTGTGGTGATCACCCGCGAGCCGTCGTACCGGCACAGCCCGGGCAGGTTCCCGGCCTCGACGTCACCGCCGTCGCGAAGGGTCGTGATCAAGCCGACGAAGCTGTTCACGACCTCGTTGCCCACCAGGGCGTAGTCGATCACGTCCTGCTGGGAGGTCAGGCACTCCTGGATGAGGGCGGTGACGTGGTCGTTGCCGAAGACCGTGACGATCCGGCTGTTCATGCGCTTCGCCGCCGTGCAGAGGTCCAGGCCGGCTTCGTACGTGGCGGTCAGTGCGCTGATGCACAGCGCGAGGATGTCGGCTGCCTGCTCCTCGACGTACCTCAGGACCTCGGGCCAGGGCACCACCGTGCCGTCGATGTAGACCGGCTCGATGCCGGGAACGTCACGCAGGGCCGATGCCAGTGTCAGGATGCCCAGGTTCGGGAAGTCCGACCAGTCCGTGTGCTCCTCGGGCCTGGTGACTGTGCACGAGGCACCGTCGATCACGGTGTTCGAGTTCGGCGGGCTGATGACAAGTACCTGCATGCGCACCTTCCGGCTGCGGCCCAGGCTGTCCGCCGACCTCGGGCCCGTCCCGGGCTGGAGTGGCTGACGCGCGCTGTCAGCGCTGCCGGGGATATTCGAAAACAGGTGTCATTTGGTACAGCATCGACGGGCCGCAGACGAGGCGCACGGTTGGGAACAGGCCCCTCCGGCAGTGGATCTGACGTGGAGGGATCGATCCGACCTGCGGAGTCGGCCCGCGAGGAACGACCGTAAGTAGGCGTCCTGCGGACCGGCCACCGGACCGTCGCTCCGGTACTCCCACTGGATCCGGGTGCCCCGGGCGGCCGGTGACCGCTTCCCTGGCAGTCGCGCGGCCGACGCCGATCAGGCGCCGGCCGGACGGGACGGATCACCGAGGAAAGCCCGGGAAGCCCTCGGGTGGCCCGCAGCCGTTGATCGAGGACCGCGACGTCCGCGGGGGTGAGGCCGCGGGACGACACGATGCGGTGGAGGAGGACCGGGGCCGGGTGGTGGGTGTTCACCCAGTCCTGATCGGCATCGGTGATCTCGTCGTCGACCCAGAGGAACGGGCGCCCGTCCGCCCATGCCGTCAGGGTGCGGGTCTTCCAGTGGAGCCCGAACCACCGGTCCTCGCGCACAGTCGCGTCGGAGGGTTCAGCACCGCGAAACAGGAGGAGACAGTGGGGTCGCGGTGGTGGCCTCCTGCCGAACGCGGTCGCCGGGTCAGGCACGGTCGGATGAGTGGTAGGCATGGAAGTCGGCGGACGGGTGGTCGAGCGGCAGGTCCGGGTTCCAGGCGGTCAGGCATTGGGCGCTCGGTACGAACAGTGGTCCGGGCAGCGCGTCCAAGGGCCAGAACCGCCAGGCGCCGATGGCGTCTTCGCGTTGCTGAGGGAAGCCGGACCACCGGGTGACGACGACGGGCAGCGTCACCCGGACGACGTCGCCCACCCGGTCCAGGAGCGTGCCCAGCACTCGTACGTCGCCGGGCTCGGCTACGAGGCCCGCTTCCTCACGGAGCTCGCGAACGGCGGCCTCGGCGAAGGTCTCGCCCGGCTCAACGGTTCCGCCGGCGAGTTCCCACGTGCGGCGTCGGTGTCGGCCGAGCAGGACTCCGCCTGGGCCGTGCACGATCACGCCCACTCCCACCGCGGCGTGCGGCGACGGAGGTGCACTGGTACGGGGACGGCTCGGTACGCGCCGCGGGCGACGGGCGGCGTACAGCCGGTAGGAGACGCGGTTGTCGGGCTTCGGGGAGTCGATCGCGGTGACCGCCTCCATGATGAGGCCGTGCTGGACCAGGAGGCCTTCCCACAGCCGCGGGGTGAGGACCCACATGTGCACGCGGTGGTCTTCGGTGGTGCCGGGTAGCCGCAGGATCTCTGGCCGTGGTGACACCTTCGCCGACGGTCCGGTGCCGCCCGAGTTGGTGTGCAGCGCGGAGAAGACCAGGCGTCCGCCCGGCTTGAGGCCGTTGGCCAGGACAGGTAGCAGCCGGCCGGGGTCCAGATACGGCATGGAGAGGACGGAGTAGATCAGGTCGTACGGGTCGGCCTCGCGCAGGTGGGTCACGGCGTCGGCACATACCAGGTGCAGGCCCGGAGTGTCCGGGTAGCGGGCCACGGCGCGCCGGTGCTGGGCGGGGGAGGCGTCCACCGCGGTGACGGAGGCGCCCTGGGCGGCGAGGTGGGCGGCGTGCCGGCCGAGGCCGCTGCCGAGGTCGAGCACGCGCAGCCCGCGCACGTCGCCGAGGGCTTCGACGCCGGGGCCTGTGTCCGGGACGCCCCAGTCCCACCGGTCCAGCTCGGGCAGCCGGAGCCCCCTGGCCAGCTGGTGGTTGCCGTAGGTGTTCCAGGTCTCGGCGGTGTCCTTCTCGGTGGTCACCGGGTCCTCCATCAGATCGGGCGGGCATTAGGGGCGCAGGGCGTAGCAGCGCAGGACGTCGAGGTCGGCGATGCGGACCGCGGACCAGCCCGCGGTGAGGCTCTCGGCCTGGGCAGGGGTGATGCCGAGGTCCCGCAAGGGGTCGGTGGCGGCGCGGCGCCCGGCGATCTCGGTGACCACCCAGAAGGTCCCGCCCGGGGCGAGGAGGCGACGGACGCGGTCGAGGAAGGCTGCCTTGTCGTCGATCCACCGGTAGACCAGGCGGCAGGTGATGACCGCGTACGCCGGCTCCGGCAGGGTGCCGAGGTCGTCGGTGGTGATGTCCATGCACCGCCAGACGGGTCTGGGGCCCGGCCCGCTGTCCTGGGCGGCGGCGAGTGCGACGGCGCTGGGGGAGCAGTCGATGCCGGTCGTGCGGTGGCCGAGTGCGGTGAGGCGCCGGGCAAGAGAGCCGTCGCCGCAGCCGATGTCGAGGGCCGGGCGGTCGCGGCCGGGGCCGAGGTGGTCCTCCAGCAGCCGGTTCTCGGTGCCGTCGAGCCGCCGGTAGCGGCGGCCCTGGGCCCAGAGCGGCTCCCAGTAGGCCGTGGCCGCGGTGGTCACATTGGTCATGGGGCTCTCCTTTGCGTACGGGCGCCGCGGCCGCGGGCTGTCATTCCGACGGCGTGTCGTGAGGTTCAACGAACCGGCCGAGATCTCGAACCGGTGCATTTCGGTCGCTTCGGAGGATGACCGCGCACCCACCACTGATGGCCTCAAGGAACGGGCCCGGGCGTTTCATCTCGCTGTCTTCCGTAAACACAGGGGCCATGACTGGCAACCTGCCTCCTCGGCCGAGCGGCCCGGCCTGTCGGGTCGAGTGGGTGCACAAGGTGGTGGCGGAGCCACGGCTCGGCGCGGGTCCGGAGGCCGTGGCCGTGGACACCGCGGCTCGCCGCGCCTACGTGGCGTGCTCCCGCGACAACGCGGTCGTCGCCGTGGACCTCGACCGCTGCGTTCCGGTGTGGCGGGCCGATGTGGGAAGAGAGCCGATCCCCGTCGTCCTGGATCTGCCGAGCAGGCGGCTGTTCACGGCCGACGCCCGCTCCGACACCGTCACCGTCCTCGACGCCGACACCGCCGTACGTGTCGCACAGCTCCCCGTCGGGAAGGACGCCTACCCGGCGGGGCTGGGGCACGACCCGGCGCGCCGGCGCGTCTTCTGCGGCAACACCGCGGCCGGCACGATCACGGTCATCGACGCCGATCGCCTGGAGGTGATCGGCACCGTTCCCGCCGAGCTCGGGGCGGGAAGCATCGCGGTGGACGGTGGACGGGGCCGCGGATACTGCGCGAACTTCATGTCCGGCTCACTGACCGTGTTCGACACGGAGACCCTGCGCCCGCTGGAGCGGATCGCCGTCGGCGAAGGACCGTGCAAGGTCGTCGCCAACCCCGTGGCCGACCAGCTCTACGTGGCCGGTTCCCTGCACGGCACGGTGCTGCGGCTGTCCCTGGCGACGGGACGCCCACTGGACGAGGTCCCGGTGGAGCGCGCTCCCGTGGGCATGTGCGTGGCACCGGACGGAAGCCGGCTCTACGTCTGCAACCGGGGCGCGGGAACCGTCAGCGTGGTCGATGCCGTCGGTGGGACGGAGACGCACCGCATCACCGTCGGCAACGGTCCCGGCGACTGTCAGATCGACGCTGTCTCGGGGCGGCTGCTGGTCTCGAACGCCGGCAGCGGCACGCTGACCGTGGTGGACAGGCCGTGGCTGCCCGGTCCCGAGCGGCCGCCCACCCACGCAGCCGTGGGCAGGAGGATCCCCGAGTTCGCCCTACCGGACGCCCGCACCGGCGAGGTGCGTACGACGAGGGAATGGGCGGAGAAGAGATACTTGATCAACTTCTTCGCGAGCTGGTGAGGCCCCTGCAACGCGGAGGCGCCGGTCATCGAGGAACTGCGCCTGCGTACCGCCCGGTCCGGGCTGGACTTCATCCATGTCAACGTGTGGGAGACACGCCACGCGCGCGCCGAGGCGCTCGCCTTCGCCGACGTGTGGAACGTCGCGGGACCGATCCTGCTGGACGAGACCGGCGACTACGCCGCCGCGCTCGGCATCACCGGAGTCCCCACGAACGTGCTGGTCGACGCGCGGGGGATCGTACGGGCGGTCGGGGCGGTGACCCCCGCGGAGTTGGAGCAGGCCGTGCGCGAGTTGCTGTCGGAGTGACCCGTGCCGGTGATCCGGCGAGATGCGGTGGGCGAGGGCAGCGTCGATCGTGGTGGGAGCCGAAGCATTGCCGCACCGATGTGACCAGGGAAAGTGATCATGGGCAAGTCGCGACCGATCGAAAGCACCGCTCGCCGTCCTGCCGGGACTCCGGCCGGCCAAGGTCCACGCCGTGTACCTCCGCGACGAGCACGGATGGGCAGGGCACGTACCGCCCGCTCCGCACGATGCCGGCCAGGTGGTCCATGGGCTGGCTGACCCTGCGCGCCACGGGACCGGCCCCGCCCGAGACGGTGTGGCACCGGTACGCGGACATCGGCCAGTGGGCACGCTGGTCACCCCAGATCAAGACCGTGCACACCAGCAGCCGGACTCTGGCCCCCGGGCTGACCGGCACCGTCACATCGTTCGCGGGGCTCCGGGCCGACTTCGTCGTCGACGGCGTCGATTCCCACCGCCGCACCTGGACGTGGCGCGTCCGCTGCGGACCGGCCCGGCTCATGCTGCACCACGATGTGCGGGCGACCCCGGGCGGTAGCGTCACACGGCTGACGATGCGCGGTTCGCTGCCCGTGCTGCTGGCTTACGCTCCCTTGGCGCGCCTGTCCCTACGACGGCTCGTCCGGCCCTGACTTGGACCGCCGGCGTCGAAAGGCGGTGGAAGAGTGCCGAAGCGGGCGTTGCCGCGCCGCTTCGGCACTTCGGCGAGGAGACCGCGGCCCCGCTGGTCAGTTGATGCGCTTGGAGACCACGGAGTTGTCGGGGAACTCCGCGCACGGAGGTTCGCTGCCGCTTCGTCGCCGGCCGTGGCCGCGGAGGGCTGTCGCCTGGTGGCGTCTGCCCCGGTCGGGCTGGTGCGGCGGCCTGGCCGCGATCACTTGAGGCAGCCGGCCGTGGCCCCACGGGCGCCCCTGCGGGCGATGCCACTGCCCTCCGGTCCGCGATCCGGCCGGCCGGTGTCGAGAGCGCGCAGGGCCGACGCATCTCCTGGACGCGGATCGGCCCCGCCGCATCGGTGTGTCAGACCACGGCGAGCCGGTCCACGAGCAGTTCCAGCCTCGACTCGGCGTACTCGGGCAGCAGGCGGTGCGCGCGGGTCAGGGTGGCGAGGCCGTGCAGGGACGCCCAGAACACTTCGGTGAACAGGCCCGGTTCGATGCCGTTCCCGGCGACCTCGCTCAGGGTCTCCATCAGCGCGGCGAAGGCGTCCTTCAGCGGCTCCGGGGTGTCCTCCTGCGCGTACGCCAGGCCGCCGTCGAGCTGGAAGATGGCGTCGTAGACCGCCGGGTTCCGCTCGGCGAAGTCGAGGTAGGCCCGGGCCAGGGCGGCGACCCGCGCGCGTGAGCCGTCGACGCCGGCGGTCGCCGCTCGCACCGCCGCGGCCAGCTCGGTGGCGCCTTCCAGGGCGACGGCGCCGATGATCTCGCGCTTGCCACGGAAGTGGCTGTAGAGGACGGGCTGGCTGTACTCGATGCGCTCGGCGAGCCGGCGGGTGGTGACCGCGTCCCATCCCTGCCGCTCGGCGAGTTCGCGGGCCGCCGCGACGATGAGGCGTTCACGGGCGGCCCGTTCGCGCTCCTTGCGTTCCTTTACCGACATGAATGAATTCTAGCATTGCTAGACAAGCGAGCAGTAGCAGCACTAGCGTTGCCCGGTCATCTAGCGATGCTAGCAGCGGGGGATCGTCATGCTCGACATACTCGAAGTCGTCACCACCGTCGTCGTCGGCCTGATGGTGGGGGTGGAGTTCTCCGTCGCCTTCATCATGAACCGGATCCTGGACGCGCTTCCCGAGGACAGCGGCCAGCTCGGCCATGCCCACGGCGGCCGGATGCTCGGCGCCCTGATGCCGTTCTGGTACATCGGCTCGCTCGTCCTCAGCGCGATCTGGGCCGTCGCCGGATGGCGTCACCAGGGCGCCGGACTCGTCGTCACCGCCGCCGGCCTGCTGATCGTCAGTGTGGTCATGTCGATGCTGCTGCTCGTCCCGATCAACAACCGGAACAAGACCTGGACCTCCGACAACCGGCCCGCCGACTGGAAGCGGCAACTGCACCGCTGGGGCCGCTACCACTACATCCGCGTCGCCGTCATCATCGCCGCCTTCACCCTGCTGGTCGCCGCCCTCACCTGAAACCGGCGTCCCCATGGCCTTCGCCGCTTCATGGGCCGGAGCGGCACCGGTTCCGGCGCTGGTGATCAGGTCGAGTAGGTGTACCTGCAGTTCGTAGCCCCCAGACCACGCGCACTGTCTCCGCTGACGGCACCGCAGGTGGCTGTCACGTTGCGGTAGATCGTGTTGACAGGCCTCCCCGTCACGTCGGTCCACAGGACCCACAGCTGATCGACTCTGATGACGTACGGAGCTCCGTTGTCGGCGTAGCCCGGGCAATCGCCGGGCGGGGTGCTGAACATGTTGGCGGGCGTGCCGGGGATCACGCCGAGGGTCCTGCCGGTAGAGCAGTGGGACAGGGTGTCCGCGTGAGCCCGGGGGGCCAGCAGTGCGAGTAAGGAGGCGGCCAGAACAGCGCATGCGCCTGCTGCGCTGACCCTGCGTCGACCATTCGCGATCACGAGTACTCCTTGTTCGGGGTAGGCGTCACACCGTGGGCCCGGCCATCCTGGTGCTTCCCTCGTGGGCGCTACCGGGCGATGAGCCGAAAATACGTTGATGTCATTACATGGGGTCAGGCATGGGGACAGGAGCGTGTCCGCAGCCAATGTCACGCGGCGATCAGCGTCACTTCGGTGTCGTCGCTCCACGCACAGACTTCCAACCACGACAGGGAACCCGCCTGCGTGAAGACCAGATCCTCACCGGGACACTCCCCGGCTTCTGTGACGAGCTGCGCTTCGGCTGCCACCACCGTGCCGGGGCCGGTGGGCGCGGGCTCCACCTTGCTGGTGTCGAGTTCGAAGTAGGCGATACCGCATCCGCAAGAGCAGCGCGCCCGAACGCTGAGGTGCGGACTGCTGGAGGGGGAGAGAGATTCAGGCGCTGAGCATGGAGTCGTCTTCGGGGCGGGCGCCGGGCAGCTGGTGACGGGCGGCGATGACAGCCGTATCGATGTCACGGGTGCCGGTCGACACGCACAGTGTGTAGGCGACGTCGTTCATGCGCTGGCGGACGTCGTCGCTGCCCTCTTCCGCGTGCAGGATGCGCAGCGTGTCGTACTGCTCGACCAGATTCCTGAGCACCGCCGGGTGTGCCATGAGCATGGGAGATCTCCTCTGTCGCCGTCGTTTGCGTAGTACAGCGAGCTGGGTGCCCGAAGATCAGCCCGGCAATCTCAAGGGCCGTCTGACATGCGAGTTCTCGCGGCGAGGGGCGACACGAAGGCCACTCGCAGCCTCCTGCTGCTTTTGCGGGGCTGCGCCGCGAACGGAGTGGTCCCCGCGCCCCGGGAACCTGTCGCGTCATGCCCGGCGATCACTCTGAAGCGGGAACGGGGAGCGGGGGATCCTGCCGCACAGCCCTCCCGCGACGACGCCCAGGAGCCAGCCGAGGAACTGCCGGCTCGTGCCTCCTTCTGCACGAGATCCGGCACCGTCCGGGGGAACCCGATCGGTGCTCTGTCGTTCGGGTACCGCCGTCGGGGAAACAGAAGGCTTCATGCGTGCTCTCGTCATCAACTGCACCCTCAAGCCGTCTCCGCAGCCCTCGAACACAGAGGCCCTGGCCGGCACCGTCATCACCGCTCTGCAGGGGCACGGAGTGGAGGTGGACGTCGTCCGGGCCGTGGACCTGAACATCAAACCCGGAGTCGCCACCGACATGGGGGAGGGGGACGACTGGCCGGCGGTGCACGAGAAGGTGCTGTCATCGCAGATCCTGATCATGGCCTCACCGACCTGGCTCGGCCGCCCATCCTCCATCGCCCAGCGAGTCCTGGAACGCCTGGACGCCATGCTCAGCGAGACGGACGACGAACAGCGCCCCGTCGCCTACAACCGCGTGGCCGGTGTCCTCGTCACCGGCAACGAGGACGGCGCTCACCACGTCATCAGCGAGATCAACGGCGCGCTCGGCGACATCGGCTTCACGATCCCAGGGCAGTCCTGGACGTACTGGCATCTCGGCCCCGGACCCGGCCCGGACTACCTGGACGACGACCGCGGCCACGACTGGGCGGCATCGACGGGCCGGGCCATGGCCTCCAACCTCGTCCACGCAGCCCGAGCGCTGAACGCGATGCCACTGCCCGCTCCTCCGTCCTGACTCCACCCCCGCTTGCCCACGCAGTTCAGCCCCCTGGGCCAGGCCGCCCCGCCTGCCTGGCCCTGGGTGTCGGCACACGGCGAGTAGCCTTCGGGTGCGAGGCAGGTCGTCTCGGGGTCAACGCCCCTGACGCCGGGACGCATCGAAGCGGAGCAGCACTCGCGCCACACGCCACACCGCGGCGAAGGCGGCCAGCACGACCCCCACCACGAGCAGGGCTTTCCCCGCAGGTGTGGAGACGCCCACGATCAGTGCGGGGACCAACAGCACGCCGAACACGATCGCGGCCAGGGCCGCGGCCGTCACCAGGGCGAACATGATCTCCACCGTCATCGCGTCCTTCTCCCACCGCGACTCACGCCCCAGATCCATGCGGCGAGTCTCGCACAGGCCGTCAGGCGGTCCTTTGGGAGATCCCGCGCGGTGCGGCCCTCGCCGGTCTTGTTCCGGGCCGGCCCGAGCACGTCCAGGTCGCGTCCCAGCCAGGTGGTCGCCGATGCCTCCGGCGCACGCACCAGCAGTCCGGAAGACGCCGTCCTGATTGGTCAGGTCCCTCGATGTGGCCCCAACACGCGGGCCCGTTGCCGGTCACGGTCAACGCGGCGAACGCGCCTCCGTCCTCCGCGGCGGATTCGGCCCGGCGGCGTTTGCCGGTCGTGGCGGTCGCGGCGTGGACCGCGTTGTGTGAAGTGACGATGTAGACCGTGCCGTCCGCGACCGCTGCGGGGTACGCCCCGCCCTCCGTGTCGCCGGTACGGTACGTCCATTCGAGATCGCCGCTCCTGGTGTCGCGGGCTTCGGCCGCGCCGTACTTGGGACCGGTCAGGAAGACGACGCCGTCGGACATGATGACCTTTGGCCGTGACGACGGCGTCGGGCAGGTCGGTGGTCGGTGGTCAGTGGGCGCTGCCGGGGTCATCTCGGCGTGGCGGTCGGCGTCGTGTCGGCCGGTCGGGTCGGAGTGCGCTATGATCATCACACAGCGAACGGCCGGAACACCGGCCCGGACGCGATGCGTTGGTGGTCCAAGGAAAGACGCCCCGCTTCCTGCGGGGAAATGCAGGTGCAAGGCCTGCCCAGCGCTCCACTCGGCACCCCGCCACCGGTTCTCCGGTGGCGGGGTGTTCGCGTTGCGGTCTCGTCCGGTGCCGTCGGGCGGTTGCCCTCGGCGGTGTCGCGTGGCCGCGGATCAGGGCTGGAGCGGCAGGGTCCAGCAGTTGGACGCGGCGGGTCTGCCGGCGAGGCGGTCGGTCAGCCAGGAGACGGCGTCGCCCTGGTCGGTGATGAGCGGTACGAGGTGGTTCGTGAGGATCTTGTCGCCGAGGTTCGGCAGCACGACCGGCTCGTAGGTGACGTCGCCGCCCTTGCCGCACCAGTCCGCGGCCAGCTGCCGGGCCTGGGAGTGCGGCACGATGTCGTCCTGGGTGCCGGTGGCCACCCGTACCGGACCGGCGGGCTTGAGTCTGCCGATGCGCTGCCTGTCCAGGGCGGCCTGGGCGCGGGGATCGGCGGCGATGACGTCCGCGATGGACGTGCCGTTCTTCGTCCACTTGGTGCTCTTGGTGAAGCCGTAGCCGAAGATCGCGTCGCCGACGCACATGGTCGACGCGTCTTTCAGGGCCTCCTTGCCGGTGGCGCTGATGTTCGCCTCCACGACCGCGCGCAGATCGGGGTCGGCCTGGGCGAAGCCGTTGATCGACCACGCCAGGGCGCCGGCCAGGGCGCTGCCGTCGATGCCCTTCATGGTCACGGTGAGGTCGGCGGGAGGCGCGCCGGCGTAGGTGCCGGCGAGCGGGACGTCGGGGGCGTAGGAGGGCTGGAGTTCGGCGGCCGCCGCGCTCGCGCCGCCGCCCTGGCTGTAGCCGTACAGGCCGGTGGGGGAGGCCGGGGTGACGGAGGCGCCGGGTACGGTGCGGGCGGCGCGGGCCGCGTCCAGCAAGGCGTGTCCCTCGTCGAGGCGGTTGACGTAGGTGTGCAGGCGGTCGGTGGTTCCGAGGCCGACGTAGTCGGTGACGACGACCGCCGCCCCGGTGGCCAGGATCCGGTAGACGGCGAGGTCCTCGTAGCCGACGGAGAGGGTGTCGCCGGTGAGGGTGAGCGGATGCTCCAGGGCGAACGAGGGCGCGCACTGGTCGCCTTGGCCCATGGTGCCGGACGCCACCGCGACCAGCGGGCGCGGCCCGGGCTTCCTCCAGGAGGCCGACGGTTCGATGTAGGTGCCGGTCACGGCGACGGGCTGCCCGGAGGAGTCGGTGGACCTGTACATCAGGCGGGTCGCGGTGCCCGGCATCGGGCGGCCGTCGAGGCCGGGGATGCCCAGTCCGAGGGACATCGGCTCGGTACGGATCAACGCGCCGTTCGCCGCGGGCAGTTGGGCCGGCGGGTCGTAGAAGGCGGGAATGGTGACCCCGCGGGAGACGACGGCTTCCGCGGCGTCCGCGGCCGGGGCCGTCGCCAGGCACACGCAGACGGTGCTCGCGACTGCGCCGGCGAGCAGGCGCAGACCGGCCGGGCCCGCGCGACGGGCAACCGGCCGCGCCGAGGGCATGGGCAGGGAGGTGGTACGGGAACGGGGTTTCCTACGGCTCACGGTGTGCTCCTCGTACGTCGTGGGGCGGTCGGATGAGCGTGCCGGTGTCCGGGCGGAACGCTCGCCGCCGGGCGGGCGGGCGGGTTCGGTGAGTGGGACGCGCCTGCCGGGTGGGGGAGTGGCCTGCTCTCTTCTGTCGTGCGCATGCCAATAAAAGGACTGAGTTCTTACTCGTCAGTCAGCTACTGAAGAGTAGAGCTGGTGCCCGGCAGTGACAAGGCGTCCGCATGCGTCGGACGAGCCGACAGGGTGCGAGCGCGAGACGGTGCGCCGAAGCGACCAGCCGCGCCCGGCGGCTACCGCGATCACCGGGGCCGGGAGAGCGCGGGTCGACGCCGGTGGGTTGCCGTCGGCGGCTCGGGCGGTGATCGAGGGCCGGCACCCAGCCGCGTTCACCGAGCGACGGCCAGCACTGCCGCGAGGCCCTCTCGTACGTCTTTGACGAAGTATTCGGGAACCTCCAGCGACGGGAAGTGGCCCCCGGATTCGGGGGTCCTCCACCGGACGATCCGCCGGTACCGCTCCTGTGCCCAGGGACGCGGACACTTCTCGATGTCGCGGGGATACATACTGATCGCCGACGGGACGTCGACCCGCAGGTCCGGGTCGAGCGAGTTGTGGCTCTCGTAGTAGATGCGGGCCGCGGATGCGCCGGTCCGCGTCAGCCAGTACAGGGTGACGTTGTCGAGGATCCGGTCCCTGGACATCGTCTCGAACGGACTGTCCTCGGTGTCCGACCACTCGGCGAACTTGTCGAGGATCCAGGCGAGAAGCCCGACCGGCGAGTCCACGAGCGAGTAGCCGATGGTCTGGGGCCGGGTCGCCTGCTGTTTGGCGTACGCCGCACGGTGCCGCCAGAAATGACGGGTTTCCTCGGCCCACTTGCGCTCGACCGCCGTCAGTCCGTCCGTCGTCAGCCCGGGCGGTCCCTCCGCGAACGTGGTGTGGATACCGAGAACGTGCTCCGGGAACCTGCCGCCGAGAACCGTGGTGATATTGCCTCCCCAGTCCCCGCCCTGGGCCGCGAACCTGCTGTAGCCGAGCCTTCCCATCAGCTCCACCCACGCGGCGGCGATCCTCTCGGTTCCCCACCCGGTGGTGGCCGGCTTGTCGCTGTGGCCGAAGCCCGGCAGCGACGGAACCACGACGTGGAACGCCGGGGCGCCCGCGTCCTGCGGATCTGCCAGCTCGTCCACCACGTCGATGAACTCGGCGATGCTGCCTGGCCAGCCGTGCGTCAAGACCAGCGGCGTGGCGTCCGCGCGGGCGGATCGGCGGTGCAGGAAGTGGATCCCCAGGCCATCGATGGTGGTACGGAACTGGCCGACACGATTGAGGCGATCCTCGAACGCCCGCCAGTCGTACCCGGTGCGCCAGTAGTCCACGACCTCGACGAGGTCGGCGAGTGGGACGCCCTGTTCCCACCGGTGAGGGCCGGGCGGGGCGCGATGGACCGTCTCGGCCTCCGGCAGTCGCGCCGCGGCGAGTCGCGCGCGCAGATCGTCGAGGTCGGCGTCGGTGGCGCGGGCTTCACATGCTCGTACGTCGCCGGTCGAACGGGACATGAGACCTCCTGGCCGTCGCGGAGCCGGCTGCGGTCTAGCGCGAACCGGCTAAGAGGGTTCTAGCAGCCCGCCGAGCTGTGCCGCAACCTGCTAAGGTGGTTCCATGCCTGCCGAGTTCCCTGCCTTCCGTCTCGGTAGCGTGCTGGCGACCAGCTTCACGGGGACCCTGTCGGAGCGTCACGGTGACGCTGTCGAGCGCATCCCCACGCCGCACCGACTCGTCGACTGGCTGACGGTGAACGGCCTCGCGGTGGACTCCTGCACCCCTGCCCAGCTCTACCTCGCCCGGGAACTGAGGGAGTCGATCCACGCCGCCGCGACAGCGGCCGCGCTGCGGGACGCTCTCCCCGCAACCGCCGTCCACGTCATCAACGAGCGCAGCGCCCAGGGTCGGGCCGCGGCGGTGCTGACGCCCGAGGGCGAGAGGCAATGGCGGCTCACCTCGGCCTCCTGCGTGGAGGATGCCCTCGGCGTGATCGCCGCCGACGCGATCAGCATCATCGCGGGCGAACGAGACGGAAAGCTGGCCTTGTGCGCGTCACCGACCTGCCAGGCCGCCTTCTTCGACACCAGCCAGAGCCGCACCCGCAGATGGTGTGACATGAATACCTGCGGGAACCGTCAGAAGAAAGCACGCTTCAATGCCAGGCAGCGCGCGAAGCCGGGCTCGGCGGACTGATCCTCACCTTGGTGCGGGCAAGTGGGGTCCCGCGCCTTCGCCGTGTCTGCCGCGTTGGATGAGGCGGCCGGTGACAGTGGCCATCACCTGAATCCGGTATCGGCATCGAGAAGAGGACGTTGGCATGCGATGGACCGCTGATCAGTCCGTACTCGCTTACAAAGGGCTCGACGGTGTCCCGCTGTGGGTGTTGTTCGGCATCGCCATCCTGGGCTTCGTCGTCTTCGGAGTCTCACAGGCCCGTAAGAGGAAGTAGCTCCTGGGACGAACCGGTCGCCGCCCGCCATTTGCTTCCCTCACCCCTGAGACCCGGCGGCCGTCCGCTCCCGGGCCGAACGGTTCGACAGGAGGCCCGCTCAGGCGTCATGGACGAAGCGCGTACAGTCCGGGCATTCATCGAGATACCGATGTCGGCACTCAACGGTGTGCCGTAGGAAGGTGATGGCCTGCTTCGTTCGGACGACCTCACGTTCGAGTGCGGCGATCTTCGCCCGCACAACCGCCTGTGCGGTCTCTTTCTTCGGCGCCATGGCCGCGATGACCTCCGGCAACGAGAGCCCGACGCGCCGCAGTTTCAGCACGGTGCGCGCCTGCTCCAGGGCGTCGTCGTCGTAAACACGGTGGCCGTTGCCGTCGCGGCGCACGGTGAGGGCCCCTACGTCTTCCCAGTGCCGCAGCACGTGGGCTTCGATGCCGAGTTCTGCGGCTGCTTCTCCGATCGTCCGCATCACACACGCCTTGCCTTCATGTCGACCTGAACCCCTAGCGTCTCGATCATGCCTGACAACCCCCGCCCCACGGGCACTCGTCGCCGGCCGTCGATCCTGGTCACCGGCGCGGCCGGCCATCTCGGTCGCGAGGTCGTGGACCGCCTCCAGACCCATGGCGCGCACGTGCGACGACTCGTGCGCCATCGCACCGGCCCTCACTCCGCGGCCGAGTCGGTGGTAGGCGACCTCACAGACCCCTCGGTGTTCCGCGCCGCGCTCCTGGGCGTCGACGCCGTCCTGCTCATCTGGCCTCTGCTCGAATCCGCCCCCGCCCACGACCTGGTCGCGGAACTCGTCGCAGCGGCGCCCCGTGTCGTCTACGTGTCCTCGACAGCCATCGACGACGGAGCCGCCCGGCAGAGCGATCCCATCGTTCAAGTGCACGCCGACATGGAAGTCCTGCTCCGTGGTGCCGGCCTGGCACCTGCGGTGCTGCGCTGCGACACACTGGCCTCCAACGCCCGCGGGTGGGCGGGACAGTTGCGGGTGGGAGACGTGATAGCGGGCCCGGACACGGCGCGCACGGCCGTCGTCGACGAACGCGATGTCGCCGATGCCGCGGTGGCGGTACTGTTCGCGCCGCACCATGTCCGTCCCGATCCCTCCCTGTTGACCGGACCCGAGGTGCTCGGCCGTGCCGACCAGGTCGCTCGACTCGGTACCGCGCTCGGGCGCCGACTGCGTTTCCAGCCACTCCCCGTCGATCTCGCCCGATCACGGATGCTCGCGGACGGCCGCCCCGAGCGGCTGGTGGAGGCGCTGCTGGCCGCCTCGGTACGCAGACCGGAGTCGAACCGCACCACCGATCACGTCGAGCGCCTTACGGGCCGGCCGGCCGGCACCTTCGCGAGGTGGGCCATCGACCACGTGGCCGACTTCAGCTGACGGAGGAGCCGCGGCGTGGCCCGCCGCCGCGGTGGTCGACGCACGCTGGTGGTGCAGGGGGTGCGTGGGCGCTCGGGACCTCGCGGCACGGGCCGTGACCCGAAGGAGCGGTTGCCCTGGTGCACGGGCGCCGACCGGGGCATCGGCTGCGGTGGAACGATGAGGGGGCCCCGGCCCGGCCCCGCGACACGGACACCCTCCGGCACGTTCTGGAACGCCCGGCCCGAGTGCGATGCTCACGCCCACCCCGCCGGAGGACAGGGAGCGGCAGTAACGACGGTGCGCGGGGCCGCCTCGCATCAGGCGGCCCTGCGCTGGGAGTGATCCCGTGATCAGCTCGTGCCGATCCGGTCGTGCGTGGCCGGGTGGACCGTCTCGCCGTGCCCGGCTGAAGGTTCGTACGTCCGCCGACCGCGCTGGTCGGGCCGTACCGGCCACCACATCCCGCGGCCGAGCAGGGCGGCGAGCGCCGGGACCAGCGCGATCGACAGCACGAACGCCGACAGGATGATGCCGAGTGCCGTCGCGAAGCCGATCTGCTGGGTGGCCGGTGCCGGGTTCACCGAGAGGCTGCCGAAGGAGCCGGCGAGCACCAGTCCGGCGGTCGCCACCGCCGGGGCCGTGTGCCGTACGGCGCGGGCCACGGCGGGGCGGGCGGGACCCGGGCGTTCCATCTCCTCCCTGATCCGGTCGCTCATCAGGATGTTGTAGTCCGTGCCCAGCGCGACCACGAACAGGAAGAGCACCAGGGGGAGGGTGAAGCCGACTCCGGGCTCGCCCCGCAGGTGCTGGAACACGAGGGCCGAGGCGCCGAGGGTGGCGGCGAAGCCGAGGCCGACGGAGACCATCAGCACGGCGGGCGCCAGCAGGCTGCGCAGCAGTACCAGCAGGATCACCGCGATCAGCGCGGCGGCCACCGGGAAGACGAGCCGCAGGTCCTTGGAGACGGCGGTGGAGACGTCCGCGAAGATCGCCGCGGTGCCGCCGACATGCGCCTCGGCGCCCGCGGGCGTGTTCCGTCCGACCGCGTCCCGCACCGGCCCGGAGACCAGGTCACGCGCCCGCTGGCTCTGCGGGTCGGCTTCGAGGTAGAGGTCGATCCGGGCGGCGTCGCCGGTCTTGTCGAAGACGGCGCGGCCGACCTGGCCGACGCCCTCGGTACGGCGCAGTACCTGGACGAGGGAGTCGACGCCCCGCCGGTCGAGGGCGTCGCCGTTGCCGCTCGTGACGTAGACGCCGGTCGGGTCCGATATCCCGGCGGGCAGGGCCCGGGAGATCTCGGCGGCGGTGGCGGCGGCCGGGGTGTCGGACCCGCCGCCCGTGCCGAAGTCCATCTTGATGCCGATCGTCCCGGCGGCCATGGCGGCGAGCAGCGCGACCGCGCCCATCGTCACGGCGGCCGGACGCCGGGCGATCAGGTCGCCGAAGCGAGCGGCCGAACCCTCGCGGGGTGCGCGCTTCAGGGCGCGCGACGGCCAGAACATCCGGCGGCCCGTGACCGCCAGCAGGGCGGGCATGAAGGTCAGACTGGCCAGCAGCATGACGAGGACGGAGACCGCGATGGCGGGGCCGAGCACCCGGAACTGGCCGAAGCTTGCCAGACCGAGGGTGGCGAAGGCGGCGACGATGGTGAGCGCCGCCGAGGTGATGGCGGAACCCACGCGTCCGGTCACCTCGCCCGCCACTTCCCGGGCGTTCCGCCCCGGGTGCGCGCGCAGCCGCTCCCGGAAGCGGAACAGCAGGAAGAGGAAGTAGTCGATGCCGATGCCGAGGAGTACGACGCTGATCAGCGACGGTGTGGAGGGGTCGAGCTTGATGCCGGTGAGCAGAGCCGCGCCGACCACGGCCCCGCCCGCCACGCCGCCGATCAGCGCGACCGCGACCAGTGGCAGCAGCGCCGCCGCCAGGCTGCGGAACACCAGGACGTTCAGCAGGAGGATCAGGCCGACGGTGAGGATCGATGCCACCATGCCGGTGGTCTTCTCGGCATCGACGCCGTCGACCGTGTCGGCCAGCCCGCCGGTGAAGCCGGTGCGCAGTCCTTTCTCCGCGTACGCGTGTTCCGCGTCGTCCCGGAACTCCCTGAAGACACCGTGCAGGCCGGGGTCGGTGGAGTTGCCGGACAGCCCGACCTGGAAGAGAAGGAAGGCGCCGCGGGGTGCCGCTGTTCCGGGTCCCACACGCGGCGTCTGCGAGTAGTCCTCGGTCAGGAAGTCCGGCTCGTCCTCGGACTTCGGCATCGTCACCCGCTGCCGACCGAGCCCGGCGGCGGTGGCCCGCGCGTGCTGCTGGTCGGTGGCGTCGAGCGGCTTGCCGTCGGAGCGCTTCACCAGCATGGTCACCGAGTTGGCGTCCGGTTTGACGCCGAACTTCTCCTCGGCGATCTTCAGCGCGGCCGCGGAGTCGTACGTCCCGGGCAGGAAGCCGCCGATCTGGCTGTCGGTGACGCGGTACATCAACGGCTGGCTGAGTGCGGTGAGCCCGACGCCCAGCAGTATCCAGAGGGTGATGACCTTCCATGGATGTCTCGTGGACAATCCGGTCAGGGCGCGGATCACGGGGGCTCCCGTTCGGTTCGGTCTCGGTCAGTGCTCCTCAAGCTCATCAGCCGGATGCGCGGGGAACGTCCGAGCGCGGGATGAGAAGCGGCACGGGCCCGGAGGGCCGGGCGCCGCCCGGACCAGGACCGTGGTCCTGGTCCGGGCCTCGGCCTCGGGTCGGACTCCGGGCTGATGCGCCGCTGCCACAATGACGGCAGGAACAGCGGACGCCCGGCCGGGCCGTCGAGAGAGCAGCAGCGTGAGGAAGACAATGCCGACGCCCCGAGGCCCCCGGCCGACGCGTAGCGGTGCCGGACGCCCGTCCGGATCACAGCGAGCCGCGGCGCTGGCGTGGACCCGCGAAGACGCCCTGGTCACCGTCGCCGCCACCGTGGTGGACCTCATCGGTTACACGGTGGTCCCCGAACTCCGGGAGGGGTCCGTCACGGCGGTCGGCCTGCTGCTGTCGGTGCTGTCCGCGCTGCCCCTGCTCTTCCGCCGGCGTCACCCGCTGCCGGTCATGGCGGCGGTCCTGGTGCTCGGCGCGGTGCTGAACCTGGCCGTGCCGGCGGAGCAGCACTTCGGCGCGGTGCTGACGGTGGCCCTGTACTCCACCGCCCGGGCCTGCCGTCCGGTGCCGACGGCGGCCGCGGCCGTCGCGGCGGTGGCGCTCTCCGTCTTCCACCGCAACTCCTCCGAGCTCACCTTCCTCGACGTGCTCCTGGCTTGTTTCGCCGCCGCTCTCGTCGTCGGCGCGGCCGTCGTGGTCAACCGCTGGCAGCAGGAGACCGAGGTCAACCGCCGGCTCCTCGCCGAGCGCGCGGTGGCCGAGGAACGCAGGCGCATCGCACGGGAACTGCACGACATCATCGCCCACCACATCACCACCATGCAGCTCATGGCGGGCGGCGCCCGGGCCAACCTCCGGGACCCCGGCGTCGCGCGCGAGGCCCTGATCACCCTGGAGGAGTCGGGGCGGCTGGCGCTGAGCGAGATGCGGCAGCTCCTCGACGTACTGCGGGCGGACGACGACGCCGCACCGGGCCCGCAGGGCACCCCGGAGGCCCCGCAGCCCGGGGTGGCGGACCTCGACCGCCTGGTGAAGGAGGCCCGGCAGGCCGGCCAGCCCACCGACCTCACGGTCGTCGGCGACCTCTGCCCGCTGCCCCCGGTCGTCGGGCTCACCGTGTACCGGATCGTCCAGGAGGCGCTGACCAACGCACGGAAGCACGCCGGGCCCACCGTGCCCACGGAGGTCCACCTGGCCTGTCTGCCGGGGCGGCTCACCGTCCGGGTCACGGACAAGGGCGCGTACGACGGCGCGGGGCCGGCCGAAGCATTCCACGGCGGCAGCGGATACGGTCTGACCGGCATGCGCGAACGCGTCGCCCTGCACGGCGGCACCCTCGAGACCGGGCCGCTGCCCGGCGGTGGTTTCCGGGTCGCGGCGAGCCTGCCGCTGGAACCGCCCGCCAACGAGAACGAGGAGGGCTGACCGGTGCCCGACGCCGTCGCCGAGTCCCGTGACCCCATCCGCGTGCTGATCGCCGACGATCAGCCGCTCGTCCGCCGCGGTCTTGCCCTCATCCTCGGGCCGGACCCGGCCGTCACCGTGGTCGCCGAGGCCGAGAACGGCGAACAGGCGGTCGCCCTCGCGCGCGAGCACCGTCCCGACGTGGTGGTGATGGACATCCGGATGCCGGTGCTGGACGGCGTGGCCGCCACCGAGCGGCTCGCACGGGAACTGCCCGACTGCCGGGTGCTCGCCCTCAGCACCTTCGACATGGACGAGTACGTGGTGTCCGCCCTGCGCGCGGGCGCCTGCGGCTTCCTGCCCAAGGACAGTTCGCCCGAGGAACTGATCACCGCGATCCGCACCGTCCGCACCGGCGAGGCCGTCGTCGCGCCGCGACTACTGACCCGGCTCATCTCCGCCTACGTCAGGAGCGAGCCGCCCGCGTCCCCGGCCCCCAGGCGACTCGCCGAGGAGCACGCCGACGGCCTCACCCCGCGCGAGCGGGAGGTCTGGCGGCTGCTGGCCACCGGGCTGGACAACGGGGAGATCGCCCGGGCGATGGAGATCAGCGTCTCCACCGTGAAGAACTACATCACCAGCATCTTCGACAAGCTCGGGGTCCGGGACCGGGCCCAGGCCGTCATCGCCGCCTACGAGTTTGGACTGGTGGAAGCCCGGCAGCCGACCAGGACGGACTGACCCTCCGGCATGGGCCCGGCGCCGACGGCGTCCGCGCCGGGCCCATGCCGGGCACCACCGACGGCTAGGACGGGAGCGTCCGGACCGGCTGGCGGTCCCGGCGCCGGTCCGGGTGGTCCCCGCCCCGGCCGCGCAGGACGGTCTCCGCCTCGTTGAGCACGCTGTGGACGAAGCCGTACGACCGTCCGTGCGCCTCGGCGACGGCCCGTATGGACATCCCGCGGTCGTACTGCTCCTTCATCGTGCGCGCGAGCTCCTCGCGGGCGGTACCCGTGATCTGTTTGCCCTTGTTCACGACTCGTCTCCTCCGTTGATCGGTCGACGTCTTGATCGACTACCCCCGACGGCGGATCAGTCACCTCACCGCCTGCGTGCCGGGGCTCCCGCCCCCGGGGCGGCTCCTGGTTCCGGCGGTCCGGAATGCGACAATCCGGAACGGGGCGATGAGGATACGCCCGCGCGATGCGAAGCCGCCCGACCGCCGGGGAACATTCGGCGGCCTCGACGCGGGCCGGGTCCGCGGACGTGCCGTCCTCGTCCCCTGACCCGTCCCGACGGGTCACCGACCACGACTCACCCGGAGCACATCATGATCTTCATCACCGCCCGGTTCCGTGTCCTTCCCGAGCACGCGGACAACTGGCCCGCCCTTGCGCACGACTTCACCCAGGCCACGCGCGGCGAACCCGGATGCCTGTGGTTCGACTGGTCGCGCAGTCTCGACGATCCGCACGAGTACGTGCTCATCGAGGCGTTCCGTGACGACGAGGCCGGCTCCGCCCACGTCACCTCCGAGCACTTCACCACGGCGTGCGCGACGCTCCCGGCGTACCTCGCCGAGACCCCCACGATCGTCAACGTGACCGTCCCGCAGGACGGCTGGTCGGAACTGGGGGAGATGAAGGTGCCCGAGACCCGTTCGTAGCGGCCGTCCGGCCCCGCCGGGGGTCAGCCGAGCTGCTGCCGGCCGGGGTGGTGCGGAGGCCGGTCGTCGGCCGCGGGCGGCTTCCCGGGGCCGTGCGGGGTGTGGCGGGCGCCCCGCGCGCCGTGATGGTGGTGCCGGTCCGGGCCGTCGACCCCGGCGCCGCGGTGCCGGCCCCGGTCGTCGTCGGCGCCGCGGTCGCGCGCCGGTATCCGGTGCGTCGTGGCCGGGCGTTCCGCCGAGGGGCGCTCCGTCCGCTCGGCCGACACGGGCTGCGCCCGTTCGACGGAGACGGGCTGCGCCGGGGCGGGCGCGGCAGGGGCCGGGGCGCTCGCCGGTCCGGCGGCGCCGCCTGTCCGCGTGACGGGCCGGGTCTGCTGGGACCCGGCCGGCGGGGCGGCCGTGGGGCTGCTCTCGGGGGTCGCCGCGCGGGCGGGCGGGCGTACGGCCGTCGACGCCGTGTGCGTCTGGTCGCCGTTGCCGCGCGTGCCCGCTGCGACGGTCAGGGTCGTCCCCAGGGCCACGGAGAGCGCGGCCAGGACGGTGCCCACGGCCACGCGCCGGCCGTGCCGGGTGCCGCCCGGCGGGCCGGGCCGTACGGCGGCCATCTCCTGCGTGCGCGCGGCCGGACCGGCGCCGGGGCGGGCGTCGCCGGCCGTCGGGGGCCGGGGAGCGGAGGGCACCGAGAGCGGCAGCGGGTGCGGACCGTCCCCGGTATCCAGGGACGACAGGGTCCGCGCGCACCACTCGGCGTCCGGGCGGGCCTCGGGAGCCGGGTCCGTCATGGCGCGCAGCAGATCCGCCAGGCCGGGGGCGACCCGCGCGGGAACCGCGGGCGTCCGGTAGAGGCGGGCGATCGCGGCCTCCAACGGGGTGCCCGGGTACTCCAGTTCGCCTTTCAGGCACTCCAGCAGGACCAGGCCGAGAGCGTACACGTCGGCCGCCGGTCCGACCTGCCGTCCCTCGACCTGCTCGGGCGCGAGATAGGCGGCGGTGCCCGTCATGACGTCGGGTTCCGTACGGCACGTGGCGCTCGTCAGGCGGGCGATGCCGAAGTCGGCCAGGTACGGTTCGCCGGCCGGGTCGAGCAGCACGTTCGACGGCTTGATGTCGCGGTGCACGATGCCGGCCCGGTGGACGTGCGCGAGCGCCCACGCCAGGGCGGCGCCCAGTCCGGCCACCCGCCGCTGGGACAGCGGACCGTCCGCCAGCAGCCCGCGCAGGGTGCGGCCGGCGACCAGCTGCATGACCAGGTACCTGCGGTCCTCGTGGCGGCCCGTGTCGTACACGGTGACCAGCCCGGGGTGCGCCAGACGGGCGAGCAGGACGGCCTCCGAGGCGAGGTGGTCCTCGGCCTGCGCGTCGGAACCCGGCCGGAACACCTTGACGGCGACCGGCCGTTGCAGCCTGGTGTCGAAGGCCTCGTAGACGTCGGCCATGCCTCCCGACCCGATCCTCGTGCCCAACCGGTAGCGGCCGGACAGGACATCGTCGGACCGCTGGTCCGCCGGGGCCGGTACGGGGGGAGCCGGCACGGTTGCTGAGGGGCGGGCCTTCATCTGGTTCTCCGTTGTCGTCACCGCGTACCGGACTCGGCCATGGGCCGTACTCGGCAGCGGGTACCCCAGGGCGGACGGGCTATCCGCTCGGCGCGCCCGCGCGCAGGCGTACATCCGTCGCCGAACGGCCGGCGGACGGGTGTGACGTTCCCCCTTCACCTGATCGGGTGAGCCGCCAATCCGGGGGCGCCGCGGGCCCGGATCACCCGCGTGGGGAATGAGAAGAACGACCTGCCACCGCCGCGCGGGCTGCCGCGCCCGGCGCTCGGCGCCCCGGGCGGACTCCTCGCGGGATGCGCGGCGCTCGCGACGGCGGAACTCGCGGCCGCCGCGGTGATCGCGGCGGGCGGTGCGGCCGTCGACCGCACCCCCGCACCGGTCGAGGACTGGGCGATCCGTCGGTTCGGCACCGACGACGAGCCCGTCCTCCGGCTCGGCATCCTCGCGGTGCCGGCCCTGCTGGCGCTGGGACTCGGAACGCTGGCGACCCGGTACCGGCGCGGTGGCGCCGGCGGGGTCCTCCTCCTCGGGGCCGTCGGCGCGCTCGCCGCCACGGGCCGCCCGGACACGGCCGGCCCGGCCGACGCCCTGCCGTCGCTCGCCGGGCCTCGTCGTACGCGGGCGTTTCCTGGAGCAGGGCGGCCCTGGTGTCGCGCGCGGCCGCGGCCTCCACCGACCTGACCCGGTCCACGGCCCGCTGGTGCGCCACCGTCAGGATCCAGTTCAGTGCCGAGCCGCGGTCGGCGCGGTAGCGCGGGGCGCTGCGCCACACCTCCTGCCGATGAAGACGGCTTCCTTCACAACTGTCCTCTCCTGGGTGTGACACGTCGAAAATTCCCGTGTGATCCGGCGTCCGGTGCCGCCCGGATTGCTCGTGGCCCCGGTCCGGGCCGCCCGCCGCGGTCCTCACACGTCGTACACGAGGAGGCCGTCCTCCCGCAGTCGGGCGCCGGCCGTCGGCGTGTGCGGGGTGACCCGCCCGTCGTGCATCAGATGGCAGGCCGGTACGCCGTGGGCGAGCACCGCGAAGTCGGCGATGAGGCGCCGGTGGCAGCGCCACCAGACGGCCTCGCTGCACATGACGGCGGTGCGGGTGCGGGCCGCCTCGTCCAGCAGGGTCCGCATGGCCGCGACGAACTCGGGGGAGCGGGTGTACCCGGCGTAGCCGCGGAAGGAGTCGTTGTGCCAGAAGGTGTCCGGGCTGTCCGTGGCGGGCTTGCGGAACCCGCCGAGGTCGCTCTCCCACCGGTAGGCGATCGCGTCGTCCGGCAGCCACCGGGCGAGCCGCTCCCTGAGGAAGTCCGGGTTGCGGCGGCTTCCCGGAGCGGTGCGGACGTCCACGACCGCCTCGACGCCGGCGTCCCGCAGCAGGGCGGCGATCCGCTCCCGGCCCGCGGTGCCGTGTCCGAAGGTGAACAGGGGTGTCGTCATCGGCCGGCCTCTCCCGTCAGGACGCCCCGGGCCCGCCGGACGGCGGGCGCGTGCACCGGCGCACGAACGCTCCGTCCCCGGGCGGCACCGGCGCTCACCTCGCCCCGGGTGCCGCCGGAGGCGGACGAGCACGCGCGGCTCGGGCGCCGGGGCCGCCGGCCCCGGCTCGACGCCGGGTACCCGTGGCCGCTCCGCGAAGTCGCCGGGCGGCGGGCCGCGCCGGACGAGGACGAGGCGCTCGGAGCCACGATCGGGGCCGCTGGGCCGCTGCTCGCGGAATGGGTCCCGTACGGCGCTGCTCGCGGAGTGGGATCGGTTCAGCGGCTGCTCGCGCTCGCGGCGACGGCCGGCAGGACGGCGAGGGCGAGGATGCCGCCGGTCAGGGCGAGGACGGGATAGTCGGCGGCGGAGACGACGAGCCCGGAGGACAGGCCGCCCGTGGCGCCCGCGACGGCTATGGCGACGTCGACCAGGCCCTGTGTCCTGGCGCGCGTGGCCGGCGGTACGGCGTCGGTGATCATGGCGGTGCCGGAGATGAGGCCGAAGTTCCAGCCGAGCCCGAGCAGGGCGAGTGCGAGGGCCAGCCAGGGCACGGAGTCGGCGGGGGCCGCCGCGGCGGTGATCCCGGCGGCCAGGAGGGTGACGCCCGAGGCGGCGGCGACGGCGACGCGGCCGATGGGGGCCCCGCCGGGCGAGTGCAGCCGTGGATGACAGCGGTCGACGAGCCGGCCGGTCAGCGGTGAGGGCAGGTACATGGCACCCACGTGGATGGCTATGACCAGGCCGGAGGCCGCGGTCCCGTGCCCGTGGTCGTGCATGTGCACGGGTGTCATCGTCATGATCGACACCATGACGAGCTGGGTGAGGATCATCGTCAGCGCACCCGGCAACAGCCCCGGCCGCCGTGCCGTCGGTGCCCCGGTGCCGTCCGCGGTCCCGGCATCGGAGCGCGGCCGCTGCCCGAGGTCCAGGCGGCGGGCGAGCAGCAGGGGGTCGGGGCGCAGCCGGACGGCCAGGACGAGCGAGGCCAGGGCGTAGGCGGTACCGGCGAGGAGGAAGGGCCCGGTCAGGGCGGGCAGGGAGAGGGCGCCGGCGAGCCGGCCGGTGGGCGCGGCGAGGTTGGGGCCGACGACACCGCCCAGGGTGGTCGCGACCAGGACGGTGGACACGGCCCGGGCGCGGTGGGCGGGGGCGGCCAGGTCGGCTCCGGCGTAGCGGGCCTGGAGATTGGTGGCGGTGCCGGCGCCGTAGACGAACAGGGCGGTGAAGAGGAGTACGGCGCTGTCGGCGACGGCGGCGGCGATGACGCCCGCACTGCCGACGGCCCCCGTCAGGTATCCCGCGGACAGGCCGGGCCGGCGGCCCCGGGCCTGGGAGAGGCGGCCCACGGCGACGGCCGAGAGGGCCGAGCCCGCCGTCAGCAGCGCGCTGGGCAGGCCCGCGAGGCCGGTGGAGCCGAGCATGTCCTGCGCGAGCAGGGCCCCGACGGTGATGCCGGCGGCGAGCCCGGCCCCGCTGAGGATCTGGCTGACGACCAGCACGGACAGCACGCGGCGCTGGACCTCGGGACGGACGGACGTGCCGTCGGACGTGCCGCGCGGGTCGGCGGAGTCGGTCGTCACAGGCGGTTCTCTCTCCGGGGCGGGAGTCGCGGCAGGGGGCGGGCGTGCGGGTGCGGGACCCGGTGGGCGCGGCTACAGGCCGTCGACGGCGGGGTGGCCGTCGTGACGGCGCGTGTGCCCGCCCGCCGGGTCCGGCGGGGGTGTGCGCCCGCGCTCGTACGCGCGCGGCAGGGCGTCGATCCGGTGCATGCGGTCACCCTTCCTCGGGTGCGCATGGTATGCGCAGGCCACCGGGCGGCCACGGCCGGGAGGCCCGGCCACCGGGGCGCTTGCCCCGACCCGCCCTCGTCCGTGCCGGCCGGCGCTCCGCCGTCGAGGTTTTCCGGTGCAGGGCCGGGTGACCCGGTGGGGGCGAAGGCGGCCCCACCGGGTCACCCGGGCAGCCCCCAGGCAGGGGGAACGACGTCGTCCCGGTGGCGGCGAACCCCGATCCCGATCGCCAGGTGCACATCATGACGGCGTCCCCACCCGCTCCGGCGGACCTCCCCGCGACCGCCGGATCACCGGTCGGGTCCCACAACGAGTGGGACCCGCTGGAGGAGGTCATCGTCGGGCGTCTGGAGGGTGCGACGATCCCGTCCCACCACCCGGTCGTCGCCTGCAACATCCCGCCCTGGGCCGCGCGGTTGCAGGGTCTGGCCGCGGGCTTCAGGTATCCGCGCTTCTTCGTCGAGCGGGCGCGGCGGGAACTCGACCGGTTCGTCGCGCTGCTGGAGTCCCTCGGTGTCACCGTCAGACGCCCCGACGCGGTCGACTTCAGGAAACGCTTCCGCACCCCGGACTGGTCCAGCCGGGGCTTCTGCAACACCTGTCCGCGGGACGGTCTCCTGGTGATCGGCGACGAGATCATCGAAACCCCGATGGCCTGGCCCTGCCGGTACTTCGAGACGGATTCCTACCGGTCCCTGCTGAAGGAGTACTTCCGGCGCGGGGCGCGCTGGACCGCGGCGCCCAGGCCCCGGCTCACGGACGAGTTGTACGAGCCCGGCTTCCGCGCCCCCGGCCCCGGTGAGCCGATGCGGTACGTCCTCACCGAGCACGAGCCGGTGTTCGACGCGGCCGACTTCGTGCGGGCGGGCCGCGATCTGTTCGTGACGCGGAGCAACGTCACCAACGGCATGGGCATCGAGTGGCTGCGCCGGCACCTCGGACCGGCGTACCGCGTGCACGAGATGGAGAGCCGTTGCCGTACGCCGATGCACATCGACACGACGATCGCCCTGCTGGCCCCGGGCAAGGTGCTGATCAATCCGGAGTACGTCGACGTCGGCCGCCTGCCCGACGCGCTGAGGTCCTGGGACGTCCTCGTCGCCCCGGAACCCGATCCCGTCCACGAGCGCCTGCTCAAGATCACGTCGATGTGCGGCAAGTGGCTGAACATGAACGTGCTGATGATCGACGAGAAGCGGGTGATCGCCGAGCGCCACCGCACCAAGACGCTCCGGGTCCTCGAAGAGTGGGGTTTCGAGCCCATCCCCTGTGACCTGCTGCACTACGCGGCGTTCGGTGGATCGTTCCACTGCGCGACGCTCGACGTCCGGCGCCGCGGCACCCTCGAATCGTACGCGGACGGCGTCGGCCCCGGCGCGCAAAGCCGTTCCGGAGGTGGGAGAAGGGCCTGATCAGGGGTGATGGACATCCTGCTGGCGGTGCCGGCCGGGCACCCCGGCCTGGCGCTGGGCGATCCGGTGATCTCCGTCCGGTGGGGACCCTGGTCTTCGACGAGACGGTGCGGGGCGGACCATTCATCCTCCTCGCCGCCCTCGCCACGGGCGTGGTGTGTGCGCGGCCGTCGTCGTACTGGCCCACTCCTCGCTGCTCGCCGAGGAGAACGGGCCCCCGGCGGAGCCGGAGGCGATGGCCGGCGAGGCGACCCGGGCCCGGGGAGCGGATGAGCGGGGCGTCCCGTCGGCGCCGGGGAGACGGGGGAGCGCCACCGGCTCCGGGGGCGTCGTGCTCTAGGGTCGGGCGCATGCTCCTGTGGATCAACGGGCCCTTCGGCGGCGGGAAGACGCAGACCGCCCACGAGCTGCGACGCCGGCTCGCGGACAGCGTGGTGTGCGACCCCGAACACGTCGGCTTCGGCCTGCACCGGATGACGCCCCCGGCCCTCCGCGGGGACTTCCAGGACATCGGTGCCTGGCGGCAGGGCGTGTTCGAGGTCCTGGACCGCGTGCTGAGCGAGCACCACGGGACGGTGATCGCCCCGATGACGGTCGTGGAACCGGCCTATTTCCGGGAGACCGTGGGGAGGTTGCGCGAACGCGGCCACGACGTCCGGCACTTCTCCCTGCTGGCCGGCCGCGAGACGGTACTGCGCCGGCTGCGCGAGCGCGGTTTCGGCCACGTCGTCCAGCGCGTCGCCGGCCGGGACGCCGCGCTGCGCGGGGAGAGCTTCGCCGTGTCCCGCCTCGACCTCTGCCTGGAGCGCCTGCGCGGGCCGGAGTTCGCGGAGCACGTGTGGACCGACCACCTCACCGTGCCCGAGGTAGCGGAGCACGTCGCCTCCGCGGCCGGCCTCGTGCTCACCCGGGACCGGGACGGCGCGCTGCGGGGGAAGCTGCGGAGGACCTGGACGGGCATCAGGCACATCCGGTTCGACTGAACCCGGAGGGGGTCTCGCCGGAAAACCCCGCAATCGCCGAACCGGGCCTGCCCGTCGCGGAGTCGGCGCCTCGGCCCGCGGGGACACGGGCGGGCCCGGCGCCGCTCCGTCCCGCGCGTGCGGCCGGGGCGGTGGCCCGGCGCGCCCGGTCCGCTGGACGTCGGCGCGGCGGACCGGCGACCCGCCCGGCGGCGGAGGCCGCTCCGGTTCCGTTCACCGCCGGTCGTCCATAACGCCGTGTTATGGCCAAGTGCTAGTACCCCGGCCGCCGTTCCTTCCGGATGATCAGTCATGCCCATGACGTAAGCGTCCGTCCGCGACGGCGCTCGTCCGGGCGCGGTCCCCAGGCCGCCCACCCCACACGAGCACGTCCCCGGACGTGCCTTCCGGATCGAGGAACCTTGCGTATATCAAGGCTCGCGCCCGCTCTCGCCGCTGCGGCGGTCTCCGTCCTCGCGCTGCTCGCCCCCACGGCCTCCGCGACGACCGCCGTCGCACCCACCACCAAGGCCCCGCAGCCCATCATCGGCGGCGGGTACGCCGGCAGCGGCCCCTGGGCCGCCCGGCTGTACTCGAACGGCCAGGAGACGTGTTCGTCGACGATCATCGCCCCGACCTGGATCCTCACCGCCAAGCACTGTGTGAGCGGCGGCGGGCTGTCCTTCCGCATCGGCAGCCTGGACCAGTACAGCGGCGGCACGGTGGCCAACGGCGTCCAGACCTACACCCACGGCGCCGACCTGGCGCTCGTCCGTCTCGACCGCTCCGTCTCGACGACCTACGCCTCGCTCGGACAGCCCGGGACGGTGCGGGTCGGCCAGAGCGTCCAGGTGTACGGGTGGGGCGCCACCTCCCAGTGCGGCTCGGAGATCAACTGCCAGTCCCGCTACCTGAAAGTCGCCAACGTCACCGTCAACAGCGGCTGCACCGACGCCTACGGCGGCTCCGCGATCTGCGCGACCCGGGGCAACGGCATCACCGCGGGCGGCGACTCGGGGGGTCCGATGATGGCCAACGGCGTCCAGGTCGGCGTCGCCTCCACCAGTGACCGCCAGACGAACACCGCGTACACGAACGTCACGGCGTACCGCTCCTGGATCCAGTCGATCGCCGGCGTCTGACAAGTCGTTCCACGATTGGTCTGGACATGTCGAAGGGAGCGCAATAATCTGCTGCTTGGTCTAGACCAAGCAGCACCCTTCTCTGTTCAGCTGGGCGAACACCCCCCCACGTTTCGAGGAGCGGCTACATGCGCACCAAGGCCAAGCTGTACGCGGCCGTACTGGGCCTCACCACCGCAGGCGCCTTCGTCCTGTCCACCGGCGGCGCCAGCAGCCACGGCTACACCGACCTCCCCGTCAGCAGGCAGCTGCTCTGTGCGAACGGCACGGTGCGGGGCTGCGGTGACATCCAGTGGGAGCCGCAGAGCGTCGAGGGCCCCAAGGGCTTCCCGGCCGGCGGCGCGGCGGACGGCCACATCTGCTCCGCCAACGACGGCCGGTGGGGCGCGCTCGACGCTCCCCGCACGCCCAAGGGCACGGCCTGGCCCACCACCCAGGTCACCGGCGGTTCCAGCTACACCTTCCGCTGGCAGATCGAGGCCCGCCACGCCACGACCGACTTCCGGTACTACGTCACCAAGCAGGGCTGGAACCAGGACCACGCGCTGACGCGCGCGGACCTGAACACCACCCCGTTCCTGACGGTGCCCTTCGGCGGCAGGCAGCCCGCGGCCACCACCAGCCACAGCGGCACCCTGCCGACCGGGCTGAGCGGCCACCACGTCATCGTCGGCGTGTGGACGATCGCCGACACGGCCAACGCGTTCTACGCCTGCTCGGACGTCACCTTCTGACACCGGGCGGAGCGGCACATCTCTGAGCCACCGGCGCGGGGGGGGGGGGGGGGGGGGGGGGGGGCCCCCGCCCCCCCCCGCCCCCCCGGCGGCCCCCGCCCCCCCCCCCCCCCCCCCCCCCCCCCCCCCCCGGGGGGGGGGGGCCCCCCCGGCCCCCCCCCCGGGGGGGGGGCCCCCCCCCCCCGGCCCCCCCCGGGGGGGCGGGGGGGGCGCCGGGGGGGCCCCCCCCCCCCCCCGCGCCCGTGCGTCCGTACGGCCCGCGGGCCCGCCTCCGTCCCCGGCCCCGCGCCGAGTGCGGTTTCGCGGCCGATCCGGGCGCCGGTCCCGCGCCCTCACTCGGCGGGCTCGCCCCGCCTGCCCTGCCTGTACCGCGCCAGTACCCGGTGCAACGCGTCGAACAGGGAGTCGGGCACGGCGATCCCCTGGACCAGGTTCAGGACGTGCACGGCCACGAAATGGGCGTCGGCCTCCAGGTCACGTGCCACGTCCGCCAGGACCGGCGCCGCGTCCTCGATCGGCAGCGGCCCGAGAGCGGCCAGGGCACCCTCCGCCATGTTGATCGTGGACCGCGCGGCGAGGGCGCGCCGGAGCCCGTCGTACTCGGCCCGTTCCAGCCCCGCGCCGACGGGATCGATGCCCGACGACAGCTTCACGAAGCGGGGATCCGGCCGGGAGGAGTGCATGTGACCGCCTTGTAAAAGGGCATTGGCCCCGCGCCTACCCGCCTTCGGCCGGCCCACGCCCGGAACGGGGCGGCGCCGGCCACGGGCTCGCGGGTCCCGCCGGCGCCCGGCCGCGCACCGGGAGGCGCCTCCACACGATCCCCCCGTACGCCAACTCGCCGCCGCCATCCGGCCGCATCCGGCGGCCACGCTGCGTGCTCGCCCCAGGACACCCGGTCGCACCCGCCCGACCAGCGGAAACAGGAGTGATACGCGGATGCCCCTGGGTACCCGGGGCTCCCGGTCGACGTCCGGTTCGGCCGCGCACGCCCGACGCGGGCCGGAGAGACGAGGGAGTTGTCACATGGCGACGAAGGCGGGACCGCGCACCGAACGCGACGCCCTGCCCGACCGTCTGCGCCGCGCGGCCGCAAAAGTGTTCGGATGGGAGCGCCTCCTGCCCGAGCAGCTCACGGCCATGGAAGGGGTGATGCGGGGGCAGGACACCCTGGTCGTCATGCCGACCGGATCCGGGAAGTCGGCCGTCTACCAGGTCCCGGCCGTGCTGCTGTCCGGTCCGACCGTGGTGGTGTCCCCGCTGCTGGCACTGCAACGGGACCAGATCGCCGGTCTGCCCGAGGGCGCGGAGGCACCCCCCGCCGTAATGATCAACTCCGCGATGGGGGCCGCGGAGACCGACGCGGCCTGGGAGACGGTGCGTCCCGGCCGGGCGGGGATCGTCTACCTGTCGGCGGAGCAACTGGCCAGGGACGACGTCGTGGAGAGGCTGGCCGCGGCCCGCCCGGCCCTGTTCGTCGTGGACGAGGCGCAGTGCATCTCCTCGTGGGGCCACGACTTCCGCCCCGACTACCTGCGCCTCGGCCCCGCCGCGGAGCGCGTGGGCAGACCACCGGTCCTGGCCCTCACCGCGACCGCGGCCCCGCCGGTGCGCCGGGAGATCACCGAACGGCTCGGCATGCACCGGCCCCGCCTGCTGGTCACCGGCTTCGACCGCCCGAACATCAGGCTGGAGGTCCGCCGCTTCCTCGACGAGGACGAGCGCCGCCAGGCCGTCCTCGAGCGGGCCGCCGCCGAACCCAAGCCGGGCATCGTCTACGCGGCGACCCGGAAGGACAGCGAGCGCTGCGCGGGTGAACTGGCCGCCCTCGGGCTGGCCGCCGAGGCGTACCACGCCGGAATGGGCGCCCGTGCGCGCGCACGCGTCCACGACGCCTTCCTGGCCGGCGAGACGGACGTCGTCGTGGCGACCTCGGCGTTCGGCATGGGCATCGACAAGGAGGACGTGCGGTTCGTCCTGCACGCCTCGCTGCCCGGCTCCCTGGACGCCTACTACCAGGAGATCGGCCGCTGCGGCAGGGACGGCCGTCCCGCCCTCGCCGTCCTGCACTACCGGTCCCAGGACACCGGCATGCAGACCTACTTCGCGGGCCGCGCCCCGGGCCGCGAGGTGCTGACCCAGGTGGCCGAGGCGGTCCGTGACCACCGCCCGCGCCCCGCAGACCTGGACGGGCTGCACCAGGACACGGGGCTGACCAGGAAACGGGTCACCGCGGCGGTCAACCTACTGGAGGAGGCCGGAGCGGTCGCCACGGTCGAGGGCGGCTCGGTGCGCCCGGCCCGGGGCGTATCGCCCGGCCGGGCGGCCCGGCGGGCGGAGCGGGTGGCCGAGGCCCACCGCCGGACGGACCGGTCACGGGTGGAGATGGCCCGGTCCTACGCCGAGACGACAGGCTGCCGACGGCACTTCCTGCTCGGCTACTTCGGCGAGGCGTACGAGGCCCCGTGCGGCAACTGCGACCGGTGCGAGGCGGAGGCGGACCAATCGGCCGGCGCCGTGGCTGAGGCCCGGCGTCCCGCGCCCGACTACCCCGTCGGGACCGAGGTCAGGCACGAGCAGTGGGGCACCGGGACGGTGCTCAGCGGGGAACCCGACCGCATCACCGTGCTGTTCACGGAGGCCGGGTACCGCACGCTGTCCCTGGAGGCGGTCGCGGAGCGGGACGACCTCCTGGAGGTGGTGAGCCGGCCCGGCGAGGACCGGCCGGACACCTGAGCGCGCGGGAGCAGCCGGGCGCCGCCGGGTTCCGTCCCCGGCTGGGCGCCCGGGTGGTGCGGCGGCGGACGGTCAGGCAGGGGAGAGCGCGAGGCAGGGAAAGCGAGGTTCGCATGGGCACCGGAGCGGACGCGGGCGGGTACGCCCCCGGCATGGACACACCCCTGCGGGGACGCGTCGCCGTCGTCACCGGGGCGGCCCGCGGGGTCGGCCGGGCCCTGGCCGAACGGCTGTCCCGGCTCGGCGTGCGGGTCGCACTGGTCGGCCGCGAGGCGGAGACCCTGCACCGGGCGGCGGCCTCCCTGCCGTCACCCAGCCTCTGCGTCGAGGCGGACGTCACCGACCGCGCGGCCCTCGACCGCGCCGCCCGGCAGGTCGCCGAACGCCTCGGCCCCGCGAGCGTGCTGGTGGCCAACGCGGGCATCGCCGCCGGCGGCCCCTTCGACCGGACGGACCCCGGCCTGTGGCAACGGGTGATCGACGTCAACCTGACCGGGTCCGCCAACACGGCCCGTGCCTTCCTGCCGCAGCTCGGCCGCACCCGGGGCTACTTCCTGCAGATCTGCTCGACCGCCGCCTTCGGCTCCGCCCCCATGATGAGCGCCTACTGCGCCTCCAAGGCCGGGGCGGAATCGTTCGCCCTGGCACTGCGCGGGGAGGTCGAGCCGGACGGTGTCGCCGTCGGGATCGCCTATCTCCACTGGACCGGAACCGACATGATCAGCGGTATCGACGACCACCCCGTGCTGCGGGCCCTGCGGCAGCACCAGCCCTGGTTCGCCCGCCGGGTCCACAGCCCCGAGCAGGTGGCCGACTGGCTCACCGCCGGCATCGTCCGCCGGGCCCGGCACGTCTACGCGCCGCCGTGGCTGCGCTGGTGCCAGCCGCTGCGGCCGCTCTTCCCGGCGCTGGTCACCCACATCACCAGGAGTGAACTGCGGGCGCGCGACGGCGGCGAACTGGCCGCGGACACCGGCGTCCTGGGCGCCGGCGGCCGCGCGGACTGGAACGCGTACGCCGGTCGCCCGTCCGCCGGGCGCGGCCCCGGGGAGTAGCCCCGCCCGGCCGGACGTCCGGCCGGGGACCGGTGCGCGCACCTCAGCGCGGCACGACGAACCGGTAGACCCTGGAGTCCCTCGCCTCGAAGCCGAGACGCTCGTAGAGGCGGTTCGCGGCCTCCCGCGACGGACGTGACGTGAGGTCGACGGTGCGGGCGCCCGCCGCGTCCGCCAGGCGCAGGGCCTCCTCGGTCAGGGCGGCCCCGACGCCCTTGCCCCGCGCGGCCTCGTCCACCACCACGTCCTCGATGCGGGCCCGCAACCCGGACGGCAGCGGGAACAGGACCAGCGTCAGCATCCCGACCACCTCGCCCCCCACCCGCGCCATGAGCACCGTGTTCCCGTCGACCGCGAGCAGGCGCCGTACCGCGTCGCGGTCCAGTGGGCGGGCCGTGCTCGACAACTGGGGCAGCAGGCGGGCGAACGCCTCGACCGACTCGTCGTCCGCTGCTCGTACGACCGCGACGTCTACGCTCATGACGCCGACCCTACAGAAGGCGGTCGACCGGGCGGTGGTGTTCGCGCGTCAGGTCCGGAAGATCCGGGCCGGGCGGTAGCCGAGGACGGCCGTGGCGGACGCGGCGTCGCGCCGGTCCACCAGGACGCTGGTGCCGAGCCCGGCGGACATGGCCGGCAGACCGACCGCCTCGGCGTGCGGGTCCGTACCGGCCCGGAGCCGGCCCGCGGGCCGGCCGTCAGGTGCCCGCACCGGGCAGGGCCCCGTCGTCCCGTGTCCACGGCCGCAGCTTCTCGGGGTTGCGGACGGCCCAGATCCGGGTGACACGGCCCTCGGCGGCGTCGAACGCGGCCACGGTCAGCACGGCACCGGCACGCCGGGCCACCAGGCCCGGCATGCCGTTGACCGACCGCTCCAGGAGTTCGAGGCCCGGGGCCTTGTCCGCGATCGCGACCATGTACTGGGCGATGCGCGCGCCGCCCTCGACCGGACGCGGCACGGCGCCGACCAGGCCGCCCCCGTCGGCGGTCAGCACGGCGTCCGGGGCGAGGAGGTCGACGAGGGCCGCGATGTCCTGGCTCTCCCACGCCCGCTTCACCTCCCGTACGAGATCCGCCTGCCCGGCCGCCGCCACCGGAGCGGGCGCGGCGCCCACCCGCCGACGGGCGGAGGACGCCAGTTGCTTGCAGGCCGCGGGGGTCCGGCCCAGGACGCCGGCGATCTCGGCGAAGGGGTACCGGAAGACGTCGTGCAGGACGAACGCCACCCGCTCGGCGGGCGTCATCGACTCCAGGACGACGAGGAAGGCCATGGTCACCGATTCGTCCAGCAGCATCAGGTCCGCGGGGTCGCCGTCGGGGCGGTGCGCCCACTCGGTGCGGTCGGGCAGCGGCTCGGGCAGCCACGCGCCGACATAGCGTTCGCGCCGGGCCCGTGCCGAGCCGAGCACGTCCAGGCAGATGCGGCCGGTCACCGTCGTCAGCCAGGCACCGGGGGAGTGGATGTCGTCCCGGCGGCCGCGCGGCAGCGCGTACCAGCGGGCGTAGGCCTCCTGCACGGCGTCCTCGGCCTCGGCCAGCGAGCCGAGCAGACGGTAGGCGACGTTCAGCAGCCGGCGCCGTTCACCGGCTGCCCCGCCGGGGTCCGTGCCCGCCTTCCCGATGATCTCGACCGCCTCCTCGCCTTACCTTTCGCAGGACCGCGTCGTCGTGGTGGTGAGACCTTATCGATCTACTGCCCAAGGGCGGAAAAGGGGGACCGGCCATGGCCACCCAGGCGACGGTACGGCGCGGCATCTCGTTCCTGCGGATCGCGATCGCCCTGCAGACGCTGACCATCTTCCTCCAGGCGGTCTCCGCGGGACTGCTGCTGACGTCGTCCTACGGAGAGACCCTGCACGGCGTGGGGGCGCGCGTGATGTACGGGGCGTCGATGCTGTACCTGCTCGCGGCGATCCTGGCCTGGAAGCCGGGCGGCGGCTCGCCGCGGCCCGTCTGGCACGCCTCCGGCTTCCTCGTCCTGGCCTCGGTCCAGGTCGTGCTGGGTGTCGCGCACGTGCCGTCGGTCCATCTCCCGCTGGGCGTCCTGATGTTCGGGCTGAGCGTGCTGGCGCTGGCCCGTCGCTGACGGCGGCCGTCCGGTGTCCGGCGGGGCGGTCCGGCCGGGGCCGGCGCCGGACCGGTGGGCGCCGTCACGGCCCCCTCGCCCCGTCGCCGCCCCGGGCACGCGGCCCGGGGCGGGGCGCCTCAGGCCGGTTCGGGCCGGGGTTCCGGCAGCGGCGCCGGCCCGGCCTTCGGTTCCCACAGGCGGACGGTGCGCACATAGCCGTAGACGACGGAGGCCATCGCCAGGATGAGCAGGGGTCCGAAGACCTCCGGATGCCTGGCCATCTCCATCGGCAGATAGCGGTACGACAGCAGCAGGGCGGTGAAGACAACGGTGCCGTGCACGATGAACCGGACGCCCGCACGCTCCCAGCCCCGGTCGGCCATGCGCAGGGCCGCCTCGATCGTGAGCGAGAAGACCACACCGGCCACGAGGTCCACGCCGTAGTGGTAGCCGAAACCCAGCGTCGCGACGAGCGTGGCGACCAGCCAGAACGTCCCCGCGTACCGCAGCGGGCGGGGGCCCTTGCGCGAGTGGATGAAGATCGCGGTCGCCCAGGCCGTGTGCAGGCTGGGCATGCAGTTGCGGGGGGTGAGGCCGTCGTACGTCACCGGGTGCGGGATGTGGACCGGCGGCGGGGTGTTGGGCCACAGATTGGCCACCGCCCACTGCACGCCACCGGTGCCGGAGGCCCCGGGGCCGTAGGCGAAGACCGGGCCCACCACCGGGAAGAGCATGTAGATGCCCGGACCGAGGAGGCCGATCACCAGGAAGGTGCGCACCAGGTGGTGGCGCGGGAAGCGGCGCTCGACCGCCACCTTGCGCAACTGGTACAGCGCCACGACGATCGCGGCCACCGCGAGCTGGGCGTAGACCACGTCGACCACGTGGGTGCCGATCGGGGCGGTGGCCCTGAGGGCCCTGCCCACCAGCCACGACGGGTTGCCCAGGGCGTGATCGGCGACCGCCACGTACTGGTCGAGCACGGCCGGGCGGGCCTGCGACGTGATGAAGAGCCAGCTGTCGCCGGTCTTGCGGCCGGCCACCAGGAGGAGGCCCAGCCCGACGCCCTTCAGGAGCAGGACGCGCTCCTCACCGGTGCGGCGCGTGACCGCGATGACCGCCCAGCCCAGCATCACCCACAACGCGCCGTTGCCGAACAGGTGGTCCTCGGGCACGTCGACGTCCACCGCCCACCGCGTCAGGACGAAGGCGGCGTCGATGCCTATCGCGGCGGCGACCGTGATGAACCGCTGGCGCCAGCCGAGCACCACCATCATCAGCGCCATGCCGCCGTAGAGCGGACCCGGCTTGGGCGGGAGGATCACCTCTCGCACCTGGTTGGTGACGGGACCCGGCTGACCGTAGTGACGTGCGGCGGCCTCCAGCGCGACGAGGATGACCAGGGCCACCGCGCCCGCCGTGCCCCACAGCCACACGCGCCGCCGCGGCCACGCGGCGGACCCGATTCTGTTCGTTTCCGGCGGATTTGTCCGCACTTCTCTATATGTCAATGGTCAAGCCGATGTGTTCGATTCGAGGTATTCGCCGGTTAGGCGATACGTGTGATCATTGTGAGTTCGAACATGCTAACGGAGTACGTTTCGGGCCGGTTCATCGCTGTCCCAATTCCAGCCGGTGAGGGTGGCGCGCAGCAGCCGGGCGGCGGGGGACAGGTGGCTGCCCGCACCCCAGTACAGGGTCACCGTGCGCCGGCAGTCGGGGCTGTCGACGGGGACCCAGACCACCGGGATCCCCGCGGCCTTGCGGCGGGCGAAGGAAGGGACGAGGCCGATGCCGAGCCCCGCGCCGATCAGGTCCGCGATGGCGCCGTGTTCGTCGCTCTCGCAGACGATCTTCGGGGTGAGTCCCCGCGCGGCGAAGAGCCGGTCGAGCAGCCGGCGCAGCCAGTGCCCCTCGCGGGCCGTGACGAAGGGCTGCCCGGCGAGTTCGTGGACGCCCACGGACGTACGCCGCGCGAGCGGATGGCCGCGCGGCACCGCCACGCCCACCGCCTCGTCGAACAATTCCGCCGTCTTGAGGCCCTCGGCGTCGACCGGCTGTGAGGCGACGCACAGGTCGACCCGCCGGGCCCGCAGGCTGCGGACCATCTCCTCGGCCGGCGACCAGTGCAGTGCGAGTTCGACGGCGGGATGGGCGGACCGGTAGGCCGCCAGCGGCCCGGTGAGGGTGAGGAAGGTCTCCGACGCCAGGCGTACGGTGCCCAGTCCCTCGTCGGCGGACTCGGCGACGGCGCGCTGTCCGGCCCGGAGTTCACCGAGGGCGCGCTCGACGTGATCGCGGAAGAGTTTCCCCGCGTCGTTCAGCCGCAGCCGGCCGCTCCGGTCGAACAGCGGCGCGCCGAGTTCCTTCTCCAGCCGGGCGATGGTCCGGCTGAGTGACGGCTGCGCGACGCGCAGTTCTTCGGCCGCGCGGCTGAGGTGCTCCAGCCGTGCGACCACCAGGAACTGTCCGAGCGAGTTCAGCCTCATCATGCCCCGCACATCATGACGTCATAGCGATATTGATCTTAGACAGCATAACTCCCGGGCCATAGCTTCGAGTTGTCGGCCGGGACAGCACCGGCCGGTCCATCGCATCGAGGAGGTCCGCCATGGTCGTCAAGGGTCGGCGCGCAGCGCGTACGAAGCTGGTCGTCGTGGCACTGGTCACCGCCGTGGCCGGAGTCTGCGCAGTGGGCAGCGCGAACGCCGGCACCCCGGAGGGGCGCGGTCCCGAAGTACTGGAACTGAAGATCCGCAACGATCAGTACGCGGCTGCCGATCTCGGCCCGGCGGGGCCGAGCCTGGGCGACCTGGACGTCTACTCGGGCACCGCCCTGAGGGACGGCCGGGTGGTCGGGCACGGGGGCGGATCGTGCCAGGTCGTCCGCCTCGACGGCGCGCGGCGTACGACGCAGTGCCTGATCACGATCGAACTCGAACGCGGCTCCCTGACGATGCAGTCGCTCTGGACCAGCGGCACGGACGCGCTCGACATGGCCGTCACCGGGGGCACGGGCGCCTACGCCGGCGCACGGGGCACGGCCCGCTACTGGGACATCGCGACGCCCGAGGAGAGGATGCGGGCCGAGATCATCCGCTGACCCGGCCCCCTGGGGCGACCCGCGCTCGGGGCACGCGGGTGTGGGGGAGTGCGGGGCCCGTCATCCGAGGGTGCCGAGGAGCATGCGGCGCGCGCCGTCGACGTGCTCCTCGGCGTAGCGGGCCAGGGCCTGTTCGTCGGCGCCGCGCAGGAGAGCGACCAGCGTCCGGTGCTCCTCGACGACATGGGTGCGGTAGTCGTCGGTGGCGTCGGTGACGCGGCGCAGGTGGAAGAGGCGGATCTGGGAGCGGATGGCGTGCCACGCGGCGGTGAGACGGCCGTTGCCGGCCATGCGGTAGATCTGGTCGTGGAAGGCGATGTCGGCGGCGGCGGGGGCGCTGTTGCCGGCGCCGTCCCGCGCCTGGACCTCCAACGCGGTGACGAGGCGTTCCAGTTCGGCGAAGCCGGCCGGCGTGGCCTCGCGTCGCGCGGTGACCGCGGCGAGGCGGTCCAGGCTCGCCCGCAGCTCGTAGACCTCCCGGACGTCCGAGGCGGTGACCTTTATGACGGTGGTGCTGCGGTGCCAGCCGGTACGCACCAGCCCTTCCGTGTGCAGCAGGGCCAGTCCCTCGCGCACCGAGCCCCGGCTCACCCCGAGCTCGCCCGCCAACTCCACTTCGCGCAGCGGCTCTCCGGGGGCGAAGCGGCCCGTGAAGATGGCCTCCCGTACGAGGTCGGCCGCTTCGTCGGCCAGCCCGCGGCGGGTGGCCTTGGGGAGGGTGGGAGCGCTCACGTTCCCGATGCTGGCATTCCGCCGGTTCGCGCGGCAAGCCCGCTGCGGTGGGCGAAACGGGGGGAGCGGCCCGGTGGTTGGCTCCCCCCGTGAGGGGCCGTCGCGAGGGGAGATGTCGAATGTTGACATGACGGGCCGCCTGACTCAGCCTGGAGGGCGTCCGGCGGTGCCGGCCCGGCGGGACCGCGGACAGGGCCTCCGGCGCGCGGCCGGTCGCCGGATACCGGGCCCGTCCAGGCACTGCCCGCCGCTTCGGAAAGGGACCCGCACATGAGTCCTCGCCCCGCCGTCCACCTCGCGATCCCGGTCGACGACCTCGCCGCCGCCCGTGGCTTCTACGGCCGTGTCCTGGGCCTGGCCGAAGGGCGCTCGACCGGCCACTGGATCGACTGGGACTTCGACGGCCACCAACTGGTGACCCACCTCGCCGACCGCCCGTCGGCTCCCGCGGCCTACAGCTCGGTCGAACGGCACAGCGTGCCCGTACCGCACTTCGGCCTCCTGCTGGCCGTGGACCGCTTCCACGACCTGGCCCGGCGGCTGCGCGACGCCGGGACGGCCTTCGACATCGAGCCCTGCCTGCGCTATCCCGGAGCACCGGCGGAGCAGTGGACCATGTTCCTGCGCGACCCTGCGGGTAACGCACTGGAGTTCAAGGCGTTCACCGACGAGTCGGCGGTGTTCGCGCGGTGAGGGGCGTCCTGGTGACCGGGGCCTCGCGCGGTATCGGGCGGGCCGTCGCGCTCGCCTTCGCCGGCGCGGGCGACCACGTGGCCGTGCACTACGGCTCCCGCCGCGAGGACGCCGAGGAAACCCTGCGCCTGCTGCCCGGCGGCGGTCATGTGCTCGTCCGCGGCGACCTGGGGGAGCCGGGCGCCGCCGCCCAGGTGGCGGCCGACGCGGTCGCCGGACTGGGACACGTGGACGTCCTGGTCAACAACGCCGCCGTGGCACCGGCACCCGCCACGGCCCATCCCGTGGCGAGCGTCCCCCTCGACACGTGGCAGTCGGTCTGGCGCCGCATGCTGGACGTGAACGTGCTGGCGGCCGCCGACCTCACCTGGGCGGTGGCCCGGCACCTCATCGAACGCGGGACCGCGGGCCACGTGGTGAACATCGGCTCGCGCGGAGCGTTCCGCGGGGAGCCGGAACACCCGGCCTACGGCGCGAGCAAGGCCGCGCTGCACGCGTTCGGCCAGTCCATGGCCGTGGCGCTGGCACCCCATCGCATCAGTGTCACCGCGGTGGCCCCCGGCTTCATCGCCACCGAACGCCAGTTGCCGAAACTGGCGGGCGCGGACGGGGAGGCCCTGCGTGACCAGAGCCCCTACGGCCGGGTCGGCACCCCCGAGGAGGTCGCGGCCGCCGTACGCTACCTGGCGTCCGAAGAGGCGAACTGGGCCTCGGGAACGATCCTCGACCTGAACGGCGCCTCACACCTGCGCACGTGACGCCTCCGGAGCCGTCGGAAGCATTGGTTTCCGATTCAAGCTCCGTATGGACCGCGCGACACCTGAGATCGCTACGATGCGCCCGGGCCCGCGCCCCGGGCGGTGCGGGCACGTTCTCGGAGGGGGATCCCAGTGTTCGTGCTGTCCATCGTGCTGCTCATAGCCGCGGCGGTGCTCTTTTTCATCGGCCGCGGCCGTCCCGGGGAGCGCTGGCGGCTCGGGGCGGCCCTCAGCGCCGTCGCGGGCGTGCTCGCCGCCGCCTTCGCCTGCGTCCATGTCGTGAGCGCCTCCGAGGTCGGCGTGCCGGTCACCTTCGGGCGGATCGGCTCGCCGCTGACCTCAGGCATCCACTTCACGTCGCCGTTCACCGAGGTCACGTCCTTCTCCACCCGCCCGGTGGACCTCGACCTCAACGCCAAGGACACGGTCGAGGTCCGTTCCTCGCAGGGCGGTGTGCTCTACGCGGACGTGACCGTCAAGTGGGCCGTGGTGCCGGCCAAGGCGGTGGAGCTGTACCGGCTGGCGGGCAGCGGGGAGGCCGTCGAGGAACGGCTGGTGCTGCCGGACAGCCGCGAGATCATCCGCAACGTCTTCGCCAGGCACACCAGCGAGGAGGGCTACGCCTCCGCCCGTGAACGGATCGGCGCCGAGATCGCCGGTCTCGTCAAGGCGCGGCTGGCACCGCGGGGGATCGACGTGACCACCGTCAACCTGCGCAACGTCAGGCCGTCGGAGAAGCTCCAGGAGCAGATAGACAAGAAGATCCAGCAGGAGCAGGCCACGGAGCGGGCCACCGAGGCGACGCGCACGGCCAAGGCGGATGCGGAGCGCAAGCGCATCGAGGCGGAGGGCACCGCCGCCGCCAACAAGATCATCGAGCGGTCGCTGAGCGAGAAGGTGCTGTACAACCAGTGCCTGGAGGCGTACAGGGAAGTCGCGAAGGCCCACCCGGTGTACGCGGTCCCGTGCGGCACGGACGCGAAGGGCACCCCGGTCATCGTGGACAGCGGCAAGAACTGACGCGAGGAGGACCGCGGCCGTCCGGGTGAGCCGCCGGTGTCACTCGGGCGCGATGGAGAAGCTGCGCCACAGGCCGGTGGACCGGACGACCTCGTCGGAGGCGGTCGAGTCCAGGTAGACGCTCTGCCCGCCCGGCGGCACCTTGCAGTCGGGTGTCGTGTACAGGAGCAGCCGGCTCTCGCTGTAGTTGGCGACCCGGGTCACGCCCTCACGGAAGCGGTGGCACCCCTTGTTCGACGGGTTCGAGAGGGTCTCCACGTGCCGGGCACCGTTGTGCGCGACGATCTGCCCGTTCACGTGGTCCTCGCAGGCGGTGAGTGCCAGGCCGAGCACCGCGACGCCGGTGAGCACGGCCATGGTCCGAGAAGCGGGCATCGAACCTCCTGGGCCCAGGGACGAGGCGGTACCTGTGAAGTCGCCCTGCTCACCACTATCGGCCAGAGCGGGCGGACGCGCCCGGTGAGGGCGCCCGAGCCGGCTCCCGGCGCCGCACCGGCCCTGGTCCACGCCTCGCGGACCGCTCCCCGCGTGCGGGCCCGGCCGGCGGTGGCGGCACGGGCCGGCGCCGGTAGGCTGCGGCGGTGCGCACGGTCGAACTCCTGCTGGACGAGACGGCAGAGCGAGTGGTCCGGGATGCCTGGCGGCGGCTCGCGGACGCGGGGCTGCCCAGCCAGGCGCGCCACCGCTCGCCCACCAACAGCCCGCACCTCACCCTGGCCGCCTGCCCGGAGCTGACCGCACCGATCCGCTGGGAGCTGGCCGAGGTGGCAGCCGACCTGCCGCTGCCGGTGCGGTTCACCGGCGTGGTCCGCTTCGAGCGGCCCACCTCGGTGCTGGCCTGGGCACTGGAACTCGACGCCGCGCTGGCCGGCCTGCACCGCAAGGTGTGGGAGGCGGTGGCCTCGGACAGCCCGCCCGCGACCCTCAACCCCTTCCACGCACCCGGCCGCTGGAGCCCGCACGTCACCCTCGGCCGGACCCGGCGGGCCGGTGCCTTCGCCGACCGGCGGGTCCCCGAACTGCTGCCGGCGCCCCCGCTGTCGGTCCGGCTCACCACCCTGCGCAGCTACGACACCCTGACCGGCGCCCTCGAAGTGCTGGGGCCCCGTCCCTGAGGCACCCCCGCCCTCGGTCGCGCGCGGGCCCCTCGGCTCTTATGGACCGATCGTCCCGGTGTGCTTTGGCCCTGTCCGCAGGACCATGGCCCGGGCAGGGTGAAAGGACCTTGAACTCCGCGGAGGTCTCCTTGAGCATCGCGTTCCTGCTGACCACCCTGGTCGTGGTGGTCACCCCCGGCACCGGTGTGGTGTACACCCTGGCCGCCGGGCTGTCCCACGGCCGCCGGGCGAGCGTGGTCGCCGCGTTCGGCTGCACCCTCGGCATCGTGCCGCACCTGGTGGCGACGATCACCGGCCTCGCCGCGCTGCTGCACACCAGCGTCCTCGTCTACCAGGTGGTGAAGTACCTCGGCGTCGGCTACCTCCTGTACATGGCGTGGGCGACGCTCCGCGACAAGGAGGCGCTGACCGTCGAGGAGGGAGCCGAACCGCGGCCGGCGGGCCGTGTGATCGCGTCCGGGGTGCTGATCAACCTCCTCAACCCCAAGCTCACGATGTTCTTCGTCGCGTTCCTGCCGCAGTTCGTACCCGCCGACGAGTCCGGGTCCCTCGGCACGATGCTCCGCCTCAGCGCCGTCTTCATGGCGCTGAGCTTCGTCGTCTTCGCCGCGTACGGCATGTGCGCCGCCGCCGTGCGCCACCGGGTGCTGGCCCGGCCGCGGGTGATGACGGGCATCCGCCGGGTGTTCGCCGCCTGCTTCGTGGGCCTGAGCGCGTGGCTGGCGGCCGCGTGAGACGGCGTGCTCCCGTCGCGCAGCCCCTGCGCGACGGCCGCGCCGTCGGCCGGTGGCCGGGGCCGCGGCGTCCTCCTCCGGGGCGGCACCGGGGCCGCGGCGACGGCGTCGGCGCAGACGTCGCCGGTGAAGCAGCCGGCGGGGCCCTTCACGGTGTCGATCGAGCCGCGGGTGATCTGCAGGGGTGTTCCTCGTGCGGTAGGCGGGCGGGTCAGGGCTTGAGGAGGGACTTGACGGCGCGCCGCTCGTCCATGGCCGCGTAGCCCTCGGCGACCTGGTCCAGGGGGAGGGTGAGGTCGAAGACCTTGCCGGGGTCGATCCGCCCCGCGAGGACGCGGCCGATGAGGTCGGGCAGGTAGCGGCGTACGGGGGCGGGACCGCCGCGCAGGCCGACGTGGGAGAAGAACAGCTCCGGCCCGTCGACGGCGACCTCGTGGGGGACGCCGACGAAGCCGACGTTGCCGCCCGGGCGGGCCGAGCGCAGGGCCTGCCGCATGGCCTGGGCGGTGCCGACGCACTCCAGGACGGAGTCCGCGCCGATCCCGTCGGTCAGGTCCTTGATCCGGGCCACGCCCTCGTCGCCGCGCTCGGTGACGATGTCGGTGGCGCCGAACTCGCGGGCCAGCCGCTGCCGGGTCTCGTGGCGGCTCATGGCGATGATCCGCTCCGCGCCGCGCTCCTTCGCGGCGATCACGGCGCACAGGCCGACCGCGCCGTCGCCGACGACCACGGCGGTGGAGCCGGGCTTCACCTCGGCGGCGTCCGCGGCCCACCAGCCGGTGCCCATGACGTCGGAGACGGCCAGCAGGCCGGGCCAGAACTCCTCGTCCGGCACCTCGTCCGTGGCGACCAGGGTGCCCTGGGCGTCGGGGATGCGGATGCGGTCGGCCTGGCAGGTGCTCATGAACTCGCGCCGCAGGCAGTTGGACTGGAAGCCGTTGCGGCAGTTCGGGCAGGTGTTGTCCGAGGTGGCGAAGGAGCCGACGACGAACTGGCCCGGCCTGACCGAGGTGACCTCGCTGCCGGCCTCCTCCACGAAGCCGACGTACTCGTGGCCCATCGGATGCGGATCGCCCACCGGCTCCAGGCCGCGGTAGGACCACAGGTCGGAACCGCACACACAGGTCACGGCCGTACGGATGATCGCGTCGGTGGGGTGCAGGAGCTTCGGATCGTCCAGGGTCTCGAAGCGGATGTCGCCGGGGGCGTGTATCACTGCTCCGCGCATGAGAAGGGTTCCTTTGCGTCGCGTTGTGCCGCCGGGCGCGAGGCGCCGGGCGTCCGGGGCCGCCGCCGGGTGCGGGGCCGGTGCGCGCTTGCCGCCCCGTCGTGAAGGCCGGGCGGTGAGCACCACGTCATCCAGGTATCCCGCTCCCGGCGCACGGAACGAGTCACCTGCGACGGGTGTGCCGGCAGCACGTCCCTGCGGCCGCGGACAGGACGTACCGCCGAAGGCGTGGACAACCGGGCAGAGGTCCGCGAGTTCCTCACCTCGCGGCGCGCGAAGACCACCCCGGAGCGGGCGGGACTGCCCTCCGGCAGCCGCCGGCGCGTGCCCGGATCTGCGGCGCAGCGAGGTCGCCGCCCTGGCCGACGTGAGCGTGGAGTACTGCGCCAGGCTGGAGGGCGGCCACCTCGCCGGTGTCTCCCCGGCCGCCCCCGAAGCCGTCGCCCGCGCCCTCCGGCTCGACGACGCCGAACGCGCCCACCTGCTGAACCTGGCGCAGGCCGCCGACGGCTCCGACGCCCTCACCCGTCCCCGCCGCCGCACCGCCCGGCCATGGATTCCGCACCGCAGCCTGCCATGGGTGCTGGACGCCATGACCGAGGGCCCGGCCTTCGTCCGCAACGGCCGCACGGACATCCTCGCCGCCAACCGGCTGGCCCGCGCCTTCTACTCCGACGTCTACGCGGCGGCCGGCAACCAGGCGAACCTTGGCCGGTTCAACTTCCTCGACCCCGCCTCGCGCCGCTTCTACCCGGACCGGGACGAGGCCGCGGACGTCGCCGTCGCCATCCCGCGCACCGAGCCGGCCGCGACCCCCATGACAAGGACCCGCACGACCCCGTCGGCGGGCTGTCCACCCGCGGCGAAGACGCCCGTGCGCGCTCAGGGCTTGCGGGCCGCGGCGCCGTAGCAGGCCGCTTCGGCGTCGGTGAACGTCGCGTGCGCCTCGTCCGGGTCGGGGCGCCAGCGCAGGATGGGCCGGATGCCCGGGTCGAGCAGCTCCCAGCCGTCGAAGAACCGCGCGATCTCGTCGCGGCTGCGGGGCTGGAGAGGGGTGCCGGCCTGCCGGTAGGTGGCGGTGACGCGGGCGATGGCCTCGGCGTCGAAGTCGGGTGTGGCGTGGCTGACGACCAGGACGCTGCCGGCGGGCAGGGCGTCCTTCAGGGCCTTGACGATGCCGTGGGCGTCGTGGTCCTCGTCGGTCACGAAGTGCAGCAGGGCGTTGAGGCTGAGGGCGATGGGCCGGCCGAAGTCGAGGGTGGCGCGCAGGGTGGGGTGCGCGAGCAGGGCGTCGGGGTCGGTGACGTCGGCCTGCACGTAGGCGGTCGCGCCGTCGGGGTGGCTGTGCAGCAGGGCCCGGGCGTGCGTGAGGACGATCGGGTCGTTGTCGGTGTAGACGACACGGGCCCGGTGGATGACGCTCTGGGCGACCTCGTGGAGGTTGGGGGAGGTCGGGATGCCGGTGCCGATGTCCCAGAACTGGTCGATGCCCAGCCGGGCGAGGTGGCGTGTGGAGCGGCGCATGAACGCCCGGTTGCTGCGGGCGGCGATGAGGGTGGCGGGGAAGGCGGAGATCGCCCGGGCCGCGGCCTCGCGGTCGGCGGGGAAGTTGGTGATCCCGCCCAGGAAGTAGTCGTACATGCGGGCCGAGTGCGGCCTGTCCAGCTGAAGGTCGACCACGTCGCCGCCTTCTCGCACGCTGCCGTTCTCGTCCACGCCCGCCCCCGGTTCGGCCCGCTACCCCTGCGCGACGGTACGCCACGGTGCGCCACCCGCCGCGACCCCGAGCTTCCTCTTCCGTCGACCGCGGGACAACCAGGAGATCGGCCAGTGTCCACCCTTCCGCTTCGGAAGGACCGGAAGGAGTGAATGTCGCCCACGGATCCCACGGCAGTACGGGTGAGTAACTACGTTGTTGCCCTCCGCTAGAAATTTCGCGCATGTCTTGCACGAGACGACTGTTACTCCGGTTGGCTGATGAGTGGGAAATCGCATTTCCCACACCGACGCCGCCTCGACCCGGCGTGGTGCGGTGCGCAATCGAACTAGGACGCCAGTGGACATCGATCTGGTCACCATGGTGGTCTGGCCGACCGTCGCCCGGATCTTCGTGCCCGACCTGTGCGGAGCCGGCCGCCGACTCCTCGCGGCCGCCGTGTGCGCGGGAGGACGCCACCAGCACCCCCGGAGCACTCCTCCCGCCCCCGCGGCCCCCTTCCCCCTCGACGCCGTCACCCAGGAGGGCGAGGCGTGAAACACCCGCCCCGGCACGGCTCCCACAGGCGCCACGCCGGATCACCACCCGCCCGGACCGGACGGCTGGCATTGACCTTCGAAGCCTTCCACGCCTACCACCGCAAGCTCTGGATGCGCTTCGCCCACACCCAGGTCGGCAGCCGCCCAGCCGCCGAGACCGTCGTCGACGCCGCCTGCGTCCGCCTGAAGCGGACCTGGCACCACGTCCTGCTCCAGGAGTCCGTCCCGCGCTACGCGTGGACGGTCCTGAAGGAGGAGGTGCACCGGTGGCTCGCCGAACGCGGCCTGGAACCGCAGGTCGGCGACGCCGCCTACCGCACCGCGGTGCAGAAGCTGCTGCTGCACGAGATGCGCGACGAACTGCGCGTCATCTCCCAGGAGATAGGCCTCTACGCCGCCATCTCCACCCTCCCCGAGCGCCAGTACGACGTGGTCGTGCTGCGCTTCCTGCTCGGCAAGGGGGAGACGGAGGTCGCCGAGTACCTCGGCATCGACGCCGCCACGGTGCGGTCCCACGTCCGCCACGCCCGGCGCTCGCTCGCCAGACAACTGCACATGCCGTATCAGGACGACAAGGAGCAGGAGAAGTAGTGGCCCGCACCGACCACGAAGCCGCCGCCGACATCACCACCGCCCTGGCGAGTGCCGAGGCACTCACCGGCACGTACCAGGAGTACGACACCGAGGGCGCGTTACGGCGCGTCACCGCCCTGGCCGAATCCCAGTCCCGGGACCCCGCCGCGGCCCGCCTCCCCGCTCCCTACCCCACCATCCACGAACAGGCCGCGCACGACCTCGACCTCGCCGCCAGCCTCGTCGTGGACGCCCCCCAGGCCCACCGCAGCCTCAGCCGGCTGCTCGACGCCGACCTCGTCGAACCCGAAGGCGCCCTCGTCTTCGCCGCCCTCCTCCACCTCGCCGGGCACGCCGAATCCGCCCAGTTCTGGTTCGAGTTCGCCGCCGGGGCCGGCAGCCGCACCGCAGCGTTCTGCCTCGTCCTCCTGCACCAGCAACGCTCCGAACACCGCACCGCCGCCTACTGGCGCGCCCAGTTGGGCGAGGACGCCCCCGGGCCGGCCCGGCCGTCCACCGCGGCGGCCCAGTCGGCCCCCCTGCTGCCCGACAACGTCCGCCGCGACCTGATCACCCTGTGCTGGCAGGGCCGCCGGCCACATCTGCCGCCCCGCCTCCGGGCCGTCCTGCACAGCCTCCCCGTCGAGCCCTTCGACGAGGACTTCGGCGAGATCTCCCGCCCCGACCACACCCTCACCCGCCTCCCCGCGCTCACCACCGGATGACCCGGCGCTGCCCGGTCAAGAACCCGCACGGCGGCCCCCGTTGGGGTAGCGTGCGGGTCATGTCGAGTCCCGAGTCGGACGAGGTGGGGGCTTTCGGTCACGCCGTCAGCCCCCTGCACCGCTGAACCCACCGCCGCGTCGGCGCACCGCGCTCGCGGTCCAAGGCGTGCGTTCACGGGGCTGGCCGCGGTGACGAGATTCCCCTCTCGTACCTCTCCTCGGCCCGGAGCCACTCGATGCCCCTTCCGCTGTACCTGCTCGCCCTGGCCGTCTTCACCATGGGCACCTCCGAGTTCATGCTCGCCGGCCTGCTGCCGGACATCGCCGCGGACCTCGACGTCTCCGTCGGGACCGCGGGCACGCTCACCTCCGCCTTCGCGATCGGGATGATCGTCGGCGCCCCGCTCATGGCAGCGCTCACCCGCCGCAGGCCGGGCCGGACGAGCCTGTTCGGCTGCGTCGCCGTGTTCTCGGCAGCCCACGTCGTCGGCGCCGCCACCCCGAGCTTCCCGGTGCTGTGCGCGACACGGGTGGTCGCGGCCCTCGCGAACGCCGGGTTCCTCGCCGTCGCCCTGACGACCGCCGCCACGCTGGTCCCCGCCGACAGGAAGGGACGCGCGCTCGCCGTACTGCTCTCCGGCACCACGCTGGCCACGATCGCCGGTGTGCCCGGGGGAGCGGCACTCGGCACGGTGCTGGGCTGGCGGGCCGCGTTCTGGGCCGTGGCCGCGCTCTGCCTGCCCGCCGCCGTCGGCATCCTCACCGGCATTCCCGCCCGTCCGCGGCAGCCGCACGGGACCGGCGGACCGGCCCTGCGCACGGAGATCGCCGAACTCGCGCGCACGCGGCTGCTCCTGGCCATGCTGCTCGGCGCGCTGGTGAACGCGGCGACCTTCGCCGGCGTCACCTTCCTCGCCCCGGTCGTCACCGGCGCGGCCGGACTGGGCGAACTCTGGGTACCCGTGGCCCTGGTGCTCTTCGGCGCCGGTTCCCTCCTCGGCGTCACCGTCGCCGGCCGCCTGTCCGACCGGCGCCCCGGCCTGCTCGTCGCGGTCACCGGCCCGCTGCTGCTCGCCGGCTGGCCCGCCCTGGCCCTGCTGGCCGCCCGGCCCCCCGCGCTGCTCGCCCTCGTCCTCGTCCAGGGCGCGCTGTCCTTCGCGCTCGGCAGCACGCTGATCACGCGGATCCTCTACGAGGCCGGGGGAGCCCCCACCATGGCCGGCTCCTACGCGACCGCCGCGCTGAACGCCGGCGCCGCCGCCGGTCCCCTCGTCGCCGCGGCCACCCTGGACACGGCGGCCGGAGACCTGGGCCCGCTGTGGACGAGCGGGCTCCTCGTCGCGGTCGCCCTGCTCGTGGCGGCCGCCTTCCGCGGTGTGCTCACGCACGGCGGAAGCGGCGGGGCGCCGCCCCGGTGACCCACCGGCCCGCGGCCCGCGATCCGTGCGCGGGCCGCGGGCCACGGCCGGGCCGCCGCCGACGTGTCCGCCGGCCCCGGCGACGGGCAGGGCCCGGGAAGCGGCTCCGGCGGCTCAGATCCGCTCCTCCCGCAGGGCCTTGCGGCGGTCACCGAGGAGCGAGAGGGCGACGGCGGCGAAGTAGAGCGCCCAGATCGGCGCGGCCAGCGCCAGCATGGTCAGCGGGTCCGTGCTCGGCGTCGCCACCGCCGCGAAGGCCGTGATCCCCACGACCATGGCGCGCCACCGGCCCAGCATCCGCCGCCCGGACAGCACTCCCGTGCGGTTCAGCATCACCAGCAGCAGCGGCATCTCGAAGGAGAGGCCGAAGACGACCACCATGCGGGTGACGAGGTCGAGCAGGTCGTCCAGCGGCAGCAGGTTGTCCACCCCGTGCGGGGTGAAGCCGATCAGCACCCTCGCGGTCCTGGGCAGCACCTTGTAGGCGAAGAGGGCGCCGCCGAGGAACAGCGGGACGCCCGCGCCGACGAACGCGTAGGCGTACTTCCGCTCGCGTCGGTGCAGGCCGGGGGCGACGAACGCCCACAACTGGTACAGCCACACCGGGGAGGCCAGCACGACGCCGGCCACCAGGGAGACCTTCAGCGCCAGGGTGAAGGGCGCGAGCAGGCCGTTGATCGTGATGCGCGCGCAGGTGGTGTGCGCTGGCCGCGCGGCCAGCTCGGCGAAGGACGTCGGGCAGCCGACCGAGTCCAGTACCGGCCTGGTGAAGAAGTCGATGATCTCCTTGTAGGAGAAGGCCGCGACGACCGTGACGACCAGGATGGCAAGGACGGCCTTGGCGAGCCGGTTGCGGAGTTCACGAAGGTGCTCCGCGAGGGGCATGCGCCCCTCGGGATCCTTCTTCTTGCTGCGGACCGACTGGGACACGCCACGTCCTCATCTCGTGCGGGCAGGGGCAGGGGCCGGGGGCGCGGGAGGGCCGGGGTCAGTCCCGGTGACCGGCCGTGCCGTCCGTGGGCGCGGTGCGGGCGGCGGCGCCTTCGGGGGCGCCCGGGGCCGTCCGCGGCCCCGGGGCGGGCCCGGGCTCGGCCGCGGGCTCGGGGTGCGCTCCGTCCGAGGCGCCGTCGTCCTTCAGCGCCTTGGTCTCGCTCTTCAGGATCCGCATGGACTTGCCCAGCGCCCGGGCGGTGTCGGGCAGCCTCTTCGAACCGAAGATCATGACCACCACCGCGACCAGGATCAGCAGGTGCCAGGGTTCCAGTGCGTTGCGGAACATCGTCACACCACCCCCTCGGAGTTCCGGCCGTGCTCCGCCCGCGCCGGATGCCCGGCCGGCGGAAGGGGCCGAGGTGTCCGGGCCGGGTGGACACCCGCTCGCCGTCCCTGGGGGCGACCGTGTTCCGGCGGCTGGAAGGACCGGCGGATTCTCGCGTGCGGCCGCGGTGTGTTCACCGGCTTCGCCCGGCGTGCCGGTTCCGGTGGCCGGCCGGCTGCCGTGAGGTCGTGCCGGATGCCGATGTCGTTGCTGTTCATGCGTCCTTCTCCTGGTCGGTTCGGAGGTGGCTCCGGGGCGGGCCGGAGCCGGTTCAGGTTCCGGGGCGCCCGGCAGCCGTCCAGGCGGCGTACTCCTGGCGGACGTAGAGCCGGTGGCCCGGGGCGGGCGTGAGCGTGTCGGGGCGGTGCGGTCCGGCCACCAGGCCGGGGTGGCGGCGGTCGTACAGGACGAGTTGTGCGGCCGTTTCCGCGGCGGCCGCGACCGGTCCGGGGCCGGGGACGGTGAAGGCCAGCCGGTCCATGAGGGCGGCCCGGCGGAGCAGCCGGGCGCGTTCGGCTGCCGTCGCGTCGGCCCGGGGACCGGTGCCGGGCCCGGCCCGGCGGCCGTCCCCTTCGGCTTCGAGGGCGAGCACCTGGTGCATCTCGCGGCGCAGGTCCGGCGCCTGCGCGTACGCCTCGTGCGGGGACGGGACGCCGATGCCCTCGCCGTTGTCCTGGGGGAGGGGGACGCGCGGCCCGGTCGTGCCGGTCATGAGGAGCACCTCAGGCAGGCGCGGACCTCACGGCCACCGCGTGTCTGGTGGGCCTCGGTCGACTGGGCGAGGCACTGGACGATGCCGGTGCCGCGGCCGTGTTCGTCGGAGGCGATGTCGGGGCGGTGGCGCTCCACCGCCATGCCGGAGTCGGTGACCACGATGTGCAGCGTGCCGTCGTCGAGGACGAGGCGCACGGTCATGCGCTCCCGGCCGTACCGCGCCGCGTTGGCGGCGAGTTCGTCGACGATGAGGACGGCGGAGTCCCGCTCGCTCGCGGGCACCCGCCAGGCATCCAGCAGATCGGCCGTGAAGTGACGGACGGCGCAGACGTGCGCCTCCTGCGCGGGCAGGGTGAGCTGCGCCTCGTGGCGGCAGGGCCGGCCGAGCAGGGAACCGGGGCGGGGGGAGTCGGTCACGAGCATGGTCTTCTGGCTCTTCTGTGCGTGTGCGGAGACCGGAGGGGTGGACCACCGGCAGACTTTCGGGTTGTCGGCGGGCCGGGTCCTGCATGGGCGCGCTCATCTGGTTTCACGGGCGGCGCGTGGTGAACGGTTCGAGGTGTTCGCCCCTTTTGCTCGACTTCTTGTGGCTCAAGGCGGGGCAGCGGTCCGGGCCGGGCGGCAGGGGAGCGCGTCCGCCACGGACGCACGGCCACCCCGGACGGGCGGTACGGGTGCGTCGCGCCGGCGAGCGGACCGCAGGCCGCCTTCACGCGCGTGGCGCCGGCCGGCCTCGCGGCCGCGCAGGTACCGGTGCCGACGCCCGAGGCCGCCACGCTGATCCTGATCCTCCGGCTGCCGTCGCCGGACGGTCCCACCACCGGCGGAGCCGTGCCGCGCGGGGGGTGCCGGCAGGCGGCACGGCCGTGCCGCGTGGGCGCTGCCGGCCGGCGACGGTGGTCACGCACGCGGCGACGCGGCCGGTGCCATGTGCACCGGCCGCGTCGACGGCCCTGGGCCCGATGTCGTGCGGCCGCTCCGCCGGCCGTGCGGCGGCTCTCGGCGACTCGCCCCGCCGTGCGCTCACCTCCGGCGGCGGGCGTCGGGTCAGGCCCGCATCGTCACCAGCTTCTGGCCGTTGTCTCCGAGGATCTCGAAGCGCTGGATGGACTCGGGGGCCATGGCGACCGTCCCGGGGATCGTGGTGCCGGAGGGATACTTGCCGGCCCACCAGGTGGCGCCGTCCGACCTGGTCCCGTCGGGCCCGACCGCTTGCAGCCGGCAGGTGGTCCCGGGCGGCGCCCCCTTGGCGGACACCTGGAGGACGCTGCCCCAGACGGAGGGCGAGACCTTCACCGAGGCGGAGACTCCGGTGGCGGCGTCGCTTCCGGAGAAGGTGCGCGAGACGGCGGGGGAGGTCGGCGCGGGCGGCGCCGCCACGCTGCCGATGGTGCCGACGGCGGCCAGCCACGTGCCGCCGGCCGCTGCCGCGACGAGTACCACTGAGGCGGCGGCGCCGGCCAGTTGCAGGCGCCAGGTCCGCCGCCGCCGGGTCGCGGCCTGCTGGAGCAGTCCCTCCAGCACACCTCCCTCCGGCATCCGGGACGCGGCGGGCGCGGCGGACTCCGTGGCCCGTTCGGGTGAGGGGCCCCGCACGCTTTCGCCCGCCCGTGCCACCAGCCGGTCGGCCAGGTCCGCGTCGGCCGTCGGCGCCGTCCGGCCCGCGGCTTCCGCCGGGGTGACCGTCGCCAGCAGTGCGGGCAGGCCCGTCAGCTGGGCGTGTTCGGCCTGGCACTCGGTGCAGTGCGCGAGGTGGGCGCGCACCCGCTCCGCCTCCTCCGGGGGCAGTACGCCCAGGACGTACGCCCCCAGCGCCAGCCGGAGATCGTCGTGCTCCGCGCTCATGGTCGCCACCTCCCGCACGCCCCTGTCATGGCTCGATCCCGCGTTCCCGCAACGCCAGCCGCAGGGCGTGCAAGGCGTAGTACGTCCGCGACTTCACGGTGCCCACCGGGATGCCGAGCACCCGTGCCGCCTCCACCATGGTGCGGCCCCGGTAGTAGGTCTCCAGGAGGACGGCGCGGTGGTCCGGGGACAGCGACCGGACGGCGTCGGCGACCGCCCAGCTCTGCAGTGCCTGATCGATCTCGTCCTCGCCCGGGTTCTGCTCCGCGGCCCGCTCCAGTGCCTCCCCGCCGACCTCGGGCGGCCTGGCCTGCCGGGCCCGGTGGGCGTCGACGACCAGGTGCCGGGCGACCGTGCACAGCCATGCCCGGGCCGGGCCGCGTGCGGGGTCGAACGCGGCGGGATGCTGCCACGCCCGGAGCAGTGTCTCCTGCACCACGTCCTCCGCCCATTGCCGGTCTCCCGAGGTCAGTCGCAGCACGTAGTGGAACAGGGGTCCCGCGTGCTCCGCGTACAGCGTGCGCAGCAGTTCCTCGTCTGCGGTCGAAAGGGTCCCTTTACCAGAGACACGGTCCGCGGAGCGATCCGGTTGGGTCCGCGGGCCACGTTTTCGGGAACTCCAGGGCATGAGCTGATCATCGCGCACATGTACGGCTTTGTCCTGTAATGCACCGAAGCGTACAGCCGACGACCGGTGAGTGGCGTGCACGAGGGCCCCGGGCGGACCGCGCGGCACCGCCGTGCCCGGCGTGAAGCGTCCCGGAACCCGGGCTGACCTGCCGCGCCACGAATGGTTCCGGAAAAGGTGCGCATCCGCCGAACCGTGTGGCCCCCGCCGTCCGTGGAGCCGGACAAGAGCCGACTCAGGCGCGATACCCCATCGATTCCCCACCGATTCCCCGCGCGGCGAAGGAGGAATCAGAGGTGACCGAGATACGCCACGCGACGAAAGCGCTCCGGGCGCCGTCCGGGCTCGCCCCACCCCCGCAAGGCACGGCCGGCGCCCCGGCACGGCCCCGGCCCGCACCCGGAGCACCCGGCGGCGACGGTCCCGTGCGCACGGCGACCAAGAGCCGCGCGACCACGGGGGCGGGACGCCACCCGGCCCGGCGCGGCACACACCGGAGTGAGCGGGCCGCACGGCGCGGCACCCCCGCCCGCGCGCCGGGCGGCCGGTGAGGGTCACGCGCCCCCGGACCCGACATCCACCACAGGTTCCCGCGGGAGCGCGCGCCGAGCCGGCGCGGTTCCCGTCTCCGCCCGATCAACGAGGAACGGACACCATGTACCTGAACCTTCGCACGCCAGGCCGCCGGTCACGCGCGGCCGGGCTGGCCGCCGCCGTCGTGACCACCGGCGGCGCGCTGGGGCTCCTCAGCGCATGCGGTCAGCCGTCGCACCACTCGGCCACCGCGGCCGGCGCCCTCACACCCGGCCCGGGCCAGCACCGGATGGCGGGCATGCCCGGCGCCACCGGGCCGGCGGGCTCCACTCCCGGCACCTCGCCGATGCCGAGCATGACCATGCCCATGGGCCATGCGGCCAAGGGCGCACCGGCCACCCCGGTCAGCGGCCACGCGGTGGCGATCAGGAACTTCGCGTTCTCCCCGGCCACGCTGAAGGTCAAGGCGGGTACGACGGTGACCTGGACCAACCAGGACACCGACGCCCACACCGTGACCAGCGCCGGATCCGGCGGCCCGCTGCGGTCGGCCGTCCTCGCCACCCACGCCGCGTACACCTACACGTTCACCAAGCCCGGCACCTACGCCTACCTCTGCACCATCCATCCGTTCATGACCGCCACCGTGGAGGTGACCCGATGACCGATCACTGGAACAGCCACGACGGAGCACCGGCCGACGACACCGGCCGGCCCGACACCGAGAACGGCATGACCCGGCGTCAACTCATGTGGCACGCGGCCTGGTTCGGGGGAGCCGTGGTGCTCACCGTGGCCGGCGGGCAGGTGATCAGCCGGGTCGCCGACTCCCGGGACAGCACCGCCCAGGGCTTCGCGGGGGCCGCCGCGGAAAGCGGGGCGCTGCGGTTCGTACAGGTCTCCGACAGCCACATCGGGTTCCAGGGCCCGGCCAACACGGATGTGGCCGGCTCGTTCACCGAGGCGATCCACCAGGTCAACTCGCTCGGTTTCCGGCCGGACTTCGTGATGCACAGCGGCGACCTGACCCACCTGTCCACGGCCGGGCAGTTCGACCAGGTCAAACAGATGATGACCGGCATGCGGACGGACCGCGTCTTCACGGTGCCGGGCGAGCACGACTCCATCGGCGACGCGGGCCGCGCCTACCGGCGGACCTTCGGCGCGGGCACGCTCGGCGACGGCTGGTACAGCTTCGACACCCACGGGGTGCACTTCATCGCCCTGGTCAACACCCTGAGCCTGGAGAAGCTCGGCCACCTCGGCAACGCCCAGATCGACTTCGTCCGCAAGGACCTCGCCGGACTGTCGTCGGACACCCCCGTCGTGGTCTTCAGCCACATCCCGCTGTTCGCCATGTACCCGCGCTGGGGCTGGAGCACGGACGACGCCCTCAAGGTCATCGCCCTCCTGCGCCGCTTCTCCTCCGTCACCTGCCTCAACGGGCACGTCCACCAACTCTTCAGCAAGACGGAGGGCAACATCACCTTCCACTCCGCCACCACCACCGCCTACCCCCTGCCCCACCCCGGCAGCGCGCCCGCCCCGACCCCGCAGGTCGTGCCCGCCCGGCAGCTCAAACAGGCACTCGGCATCCGCACCGTCGACTACCGCCGGGGCGCGCGCGAACTGGCCGTCAAGGACCAGAGGCTGACATGACCACCCGAAGACTTCTCGTCCCGGTGCTGCGGTCGCTGACCGCGGCGAGCCTCGCCGCCGGCGGATACATCCACGCCCGGCTCTACATCGACGCCTACCGCTTCATCCCCGTCATCGGCCCCCTGTTCCTGCTCCAGGCCGGCGTCTCCCTCGCCCTCGCCGTCCTGCTGCTGGTCGGGACGCCACCCCTGCTGCTGAGGATCGCCGCGGCAGCCGTCGCGCTCGGTGCCCTCGGCGGCTTCGCCGCTTCGCGCACCGTCGGAGTGTTCGGCTTCACCGAGCACGGTCTGCAACCCGCACCGCAAGCCGTCCTCAGCCTCCTCGCCGAAACCGGCACGCTGGTGCTCCTCGCCGTCTGGCAGGCGGCCGCGGCCGGACGCCTCCGCCCGGTCCGACCGCCCGTCGGGGCGGCCGACTGGGCCACCACCCGCACACCACCCGGCTGACCCCCCCGCCGCGAAGCCGCCCGGGACGCCCGCGTCCCGGCCCGGGGCCGGAATCCGCCCACCCCGCACCTGACCGGCGACAGCGTTCGGCCCGGCCACCGGCGGCACTCCGCCCCCGCGGATACCGCCGGTCCCACCGGCACCGTCCGCGCCCCACCCCCATTCCCGCAACCGAGGGACATCCCCATGTACCTGGAACCACGCCCGGGAATCGCCTGGCCGAGCCCGCGCCTGCGCGAACTGAACGACGCCGTGCGCGTCCTGCTCGACCTGGACGACGACACCGCCGTCGTCATCCGTCAACTCATCCACCACGGGGCCGGCCACCCGCCGCCGGAGACCGTCGTGGTGGTGCAGCCCATGGACGGCGAGGCGCACCGCTGGGTGCTCCACCGCCCCGCCGAGCAGATCACCGAGCACGAGCTGCGGGCCGCCCTGCTCGGCCACCGGCCAGGCTGACCGGCACCCCGCCGCACCGGAAGCCCCGGGCACCGCGAGGCGCGGGGGCCCGGGGCCACCGCACCGACCGGCCGCGGCCCACCCGTCAGGTCGTACCGCCGGACGGGCCGGACCCGCCGGCGATCCGCGCACCCGCGTCCGACACCATGCAGCACCTCGTCCTCGCCCTGCCCCGGGAGCCCGCGGGGGTGCGGGAGGCGCGGCACGGGGCGCCACCGCACGGGCCCGTTGCCGGGTGTCGGCCGACCGGTGGGGGCGGCCGACGTTCCGGCCGCCGTCGTCGCGCGGGTCAGTGGGAGTCGGCCGGTGTGCCCGTGCGTTCGCTCTCGTCCTGCACGAGCAGGGAGAGCAGGGAGGCTACGGGGAGGCCGGCCTCGGCCGGGTGGCGCAGCACCTTGTCCGGCTCGATGCGGTAGGTGTTCGTGCGTCCGTCGCGGGTGTGGGAGAGGTAACCGTCCTGCTCCAGGTCGGAGATGATCCGCGCGACCGCGCGCTCGGTGAGCCGGCAGTGGGCGGCGATGTCACGGATGCGGATGTTCGGGTTGTCGGCGATGGCCGCCAGCACGCGCGCGTGGCTGGTGATGAACGTCCATCCGGTGTGGGATTCGGGCACTCCTACCATGCACAGCATGTTAGAGGACAAGTGTTGCCGGAACCCAGTTGCATGACATAGTTTTCATGCAATGAACGACGTGCTCCCGCGAGGGAGAAGCGCAGGGAGGAGTGCGAAGGTGCCGTGGGACGAGGCCGTCATGCCGACCCTCTCGCGTGACCCCGGACGGACACCACCGCCGGAACGGGCCACCGGGCGCGACGCGCACGAGGTGGGCGGGAGACAGCACGCAGGGCGTGCAGCCTGTGTGATCACCGCCCGTGGCGCCTACGACGCGGACACCGTCCCGTCGCTGGCGGCCGCGCTGGAGACCGCGGTCGGGGAGCACCCCAAGGTGGTCCTGGACGCCTCCGGCGTCACCTTCGCGGACTCGGCCCTCATGAACCTGCTGCTCCTCACCCACCGGGCGGGCGCCCTGCGCCTCGCCGCGCCGTCCCCGCCGGTGCGGCGGCTCTGCGAGATCACCGGAGCCGACGGCGTCCTGGAGATCCGGGACACGGTCGACGAGGCCGCCGTCTCCTGACGACGGCCTCGTTCCCGACGGCAGCCCCCCCGGCACGCGAGGGGCGCGGGGCTCAGCCGAGGGGAGCCTGGGCCGTGGGGGCCCCCGGCTGCCGGGGCGGGGCGGCCGGGCCCGTCGGGAGGTCGCCGCGCAGGGTGATGCGGTGCATCACGCGGTGCTGGTCGCCGTAGTCCCGGTTGGCGTAGTGGGCCGTGCTGCGGTTGTCCCACAGCGCCACGTCGCCGGGCCGCCACCGGTGCCGTACCACGTGCTCGGGCTTGGTGAGGTGGGCGTAGAGGATGTCGAGGATGCCGCGGCTCTCGTGCTCCGAGACGCCGACGATGTGCGAGGTGAAGCCCGGGTTGACGAACAGGCCCTTGCGGCCGCTCTCGGGATGCACCCGCACCACGGGGTGCTCCACGGGGGTCAGCGCGGTGAACACCTCGCCCTCCCACAGGTTGCCGCGGCCCTCGCGGCGCTGCGCCAGGTAGTAGCCGAACTCGCGGGAGCCGTCGTGGACGGCGGTGAGCGTGTCGACGTAGTCGCGCAGGCCGGGTGAGAGCGAGGCGTAGGCGAGCTGGCTGTCGGCCCAGTTGGTGTCGCCGCCGTTGGGCGGCAGCACGACGGCCCGCAGCACGGAGACGGCGGGTGGCCGCCGTACGAACGTCACGTCCGTGTGCCACACGTCGGCGAACCCGTTGTCCTCGCTGTCCAGCGAGTACACCTCGGGTGCCACGTCACCGGAGTCGTGCACCGGGTGGCCGGTCGTGACCTCGCCCAGCCGCCGGCCGAACTCGATCTGCGCGGCGTCGTCGAGGCCGTGCTGCCCGCGCACGAACAGCACCTTGTGCCGTACGAGTGCCTCCCGGAGCGCGACGACCTGTGCGTCGTCGAGCCGGGCGAGGTCGATGCCGTGGAGCTCCGCGCCGAAGTGCGGGCCGAGTTCGACGATCGGCAGCCGTGCCACCGCGGGCCGGTCGCTGAGGATGCTCATGGGGTGTCCTTTCCTGAAGGGGCTGTCTTGCGGAGCCGTGGAACGTCGGGGATGGGGGAGCGGCGCTGCCGGTCAGGCCGCCGCCGCGGCTTTCACGGCGTGCGCCACCCGGGCGCGCAGCTCGCCGAACTCGCGGGACTCGCGCAGTTCCTCGGCGTCCACGCCGTCGCGCGGCAGCGGGATCGGCAGGTCCAGCGCGACGGTGCCCGGGCTCCCGGTGAGGACCACGATGCGCGAGCCGAGGAAGACCGCCTCGTCCGCCGAGTGGGTCACGAACACGGTGGTCCGGCCGGTCTGCGCGGCGACCTGGCGCACGTCCTCCTGGAGCCGCTCGCGGGTGAGCGCGTCCAGTGCCGCGAACGGTTCGTCGAGCAGCAGGAGCGGGTGCTCGGCGGCGAGTGCCCGCGCGATGGCGACGCGCTGCTGCTGGCCGCCGGAGATCTCCCACGTGCGCCGCTTCCCGGTGCCTTCCAGGCCGACGCGGGCCAGCAGCCGCGAGCGCCGTTCGGCCCGCAGGCCGCGGTCCACGCCCGCGTACCGCAGGGCCAGGTCGATGTTGCCGCCCACCGTCCGCCACGGGAACAGCCGCGGCGTCTGGAACACCACCCCGGCCGTCCGGCCGGGTCGGGGCGCGGTGCCGGACACCTGGACGGAGCCCTCGGTGGGCTGCTCGAAGCCGGCGATCAGCCGGAGCAGGGTGCTCTTGCCGCAGCCCGAGGGGCCCACCAGGACGAGGAACTCCCCGGCGGGCACGGCCAGATCGACGGGGCCCACGGCGGTGACGGCGCCGTACCGGTGCGTGACCTCCCGCAGCCGCACGGCACCGCCCCGCTCGCCGCCGGCCGCCCCCGTGCCGAGGCCGCTCCCGCCGGTCCCGCGGCTCTCGGCGGTCTCACTTGAGGACATCGGGCAGCCCCTTCAGGTAGAAGGCCCGGCGTACGACGTCCTCGGCCGGCGCGGCGTCGATCTGCTTCTGGCCGGCCAGGAACCGGCCCGTGTCGGTGACGTAGGACAGCAGCTTCCCCGGGCTGCCGTCGGTGCCCAGCCAGTCGGCGGACGTGACCTGCTCCGGGGTGAGGAACACACCCTGGTCGAGCTGTGCCCTGGCGTCCGCGGCGCTGATGTTCAGCTCGGCGGCGATCGCCTGGACCGAGCCGTCCGGGTCGGACCTGAGCAGCCGCAGGGCCTGTGCCTGCGCCTTGCGCCAGGCGTCGATCGCCCGCGGGTCGCGGGCGATCAGCTCGTCCGACACGACCGCCAGGTCCAGTGTCGGCTTGCCCGCGGCGCCTATCCGCTTGCTGCTGGTGAGCTGGGTGCCGGTCTTGCGCAGCTCGTCCAGGGTGGGCAGCCACGTGTAGGCGGCGTCGATGTCGCCACGCTGCCACGCGGCGAGGATCGCCTGCGGCTGGAGATCGACGAGCTTGACGTCGGAGGGTTTCAGCCCGGCCGTCTCCAGCGCCGCGAGCAGGCTGTAGTGCGAGGTGGACGCGAACGGCGTGGCGACCGTCCGGCCCCTGAGCCCGGCGACGTCCGCGATGCCGGTGCTCTTGCGCGCCACCAGTGCCTCGTTCTCGCCCGCCACGTCCAGGATCCAGGCGACCTTGTACGGGATCGGCGAGGGGCCGGACACGCCCCGGGCGAAGGGGCTGGACCCGAGAGCGGCGATGTCCAGGGACCCGCCGACGAAGGCCTGGTTGACGCCGGCGCCGGAGTCGAACTTGATCCAGGTGATCGAGTGGTCCGGCAGCGCCTTCTCCAGCAGCTTCCTCTTCTTGACGATGAGGTCGCCGCTGGGGAAGGCGAAGTACCCGATGCGCAGCCGCTTGGCGCCGCCGGACGACGCGTCGTCCGAGGAGCAGCCGGTGAGCGCGGCCGACGCGGCGGCGAGGGCGCCGGCGAGCAGCAGGCGGCGGGAGGGACCTTGTGGGACACGGGACATGGCGGGGCCGTTTCTGTGCAGGGGGACTCTTGCTCGGGATGCGGGTCTCACAGGCGACCGCGCCAGGGCACGGCGGCTCGTTCCAGCCGCAGCAGCAGGCCGTCGATGACCAGCCCCGATATGCCGATGGCGATGATGCCGACGAGGACGACCGGGGTGTTGTTGTAGTTGGCGGCGTCCTTGACCATGCCGCCGATGCCGGGCAGCCCGTTGACCATCTCGGCGGCCACCAGCGAGGAGTAGGCCACGCCCACGGACAGCCGGACGCCGGTGAGGGTCTCCGGCAGGGCGGACGGCACGACGACGTCCTTGACCACGTCCCACCGCGAGGCGCCGAGCGCGCGGGCCGCCTCGACCAGGCTCCTCGGCACGGCGGTCACGGCGGTGGTGGTGGACACCGCCACCGGCGGGAAGGCGGCCACGGCCAGCAGCGTGATCTTCGGTTCCTCGTTGATCCCCAGCCAGATGATGAGCAGGGAGAAGTACGCCAGCGGCGGAAGGGTCCGCAGGAACGTGATCCAGGGTTCGAACAGCGAGCGCAGCGGGCGGACGGTGCCCATGAGCAGTCCGAAGACCACGCCGGCGGCGACGCCGATCCCCGCCCCGGCGGCGATCCGCCTGAGGCTGATGCCCAGGTGCTCCACGAGGTAGGTGCCGTTGTAGCCGCGTACGCCGTCGTGCGTGGTGGACACGTCGACGAACGCGTCCCACACCCTGGCCGGCGGCGGCACGAGTGTCTCGCTCCACGTCCCGCTCGCCGCGAGCAGTTGCCACAGGACGAGGAACAGCACCAGCGAGCCGAGGGGGAGCGCGACATGGCGCACCCGCCCCGGCGGGTACGGGCGGCGGCGCCGAACCGACGCCCCGGCCGGTACGGGGGCGGGATCGGCTGCGGCCGGGCGGGGTGTCGTGGACACGGGCGGTCTCCAAAGGGCGCCCGGGCGTGCCGGGACGGCGTCCACCGGGCGACGGCGGACGGCCCTGCGCCGGGGCTGGGCGGTCAGAGCGTGGGAAACGACCCCATGACGGGACAGGGGACGTGGAGATCACCGGCCGGGAACGTCACCGGCCGGAAGTGCGGCGTCAGGAACGCGCGTTCAAAGACAACACGAGACCGGACGGCGGCACAGGTCGATGACCAGGCGTCGTACCAACGGTTCGTGGATCATGAGGCCCATTTCTACCGCACCCGCCCCGCCGGAGACACCCCTCGTCCACGTTCTGGACCGCCGTGACCACTGGGTGGAACCGCGTCCTCTCGGCAGAAGGCGCAGCTCCGTACAAGCCGGTCGCCGCCGTCCCGCGCACGCGGACGCCGGTGCCCGCATGCGATCAGGGGGATCCACATGGGATCCAGAGGCGCTGTGCCTCGCCCGGGAGCCGCCCGCCGTGCTCGCCTGCTGCGGTGGCCGGCCCCGCCGGTCCTCCCGCTCGTCGTCCTGGCCTCGGTGCTGACGGCTCCCACGGCGACGGCGGCGGACGTCAACGAGTACGGGAAGCTGACCCTCGTGAACTTCCTGCGGACCCAGGGCGCCTGCCCGGCGCGCTGAGCGGCACCGGGACCTCCGTCGCAAGATCCGCGGGGCGGTACGCACCGTGTGCGTACCGCCCCGCGCGTTCCGGCCGGCCTCCGGTCAGTTCGGGCCGCCGTCGCGGGCGTAGACGATGCGTCCGCCGAGGACGGTGAGGTCGATGGGCAGGGCGGGGATGTCGTGCGGGTCGGTGGCGCGCAGGTCGCCGCCGAGGACGCACAGGTCGGCGACCTTGCCCGGCTCGATGGTGCCCTTCCAGGACTCGGCGAAGTCCTGCCGGGCGGGGTTGACCGTGTAGGCGCGCAGCGCCGTCTCCAGCGTGACGCGCTGGTCGGGTCCGCTCACCCGGCCGGTCGCCTTCGACTCGCGCAGCATCATGGCGGCGACGCCCCGGCGCCAGTCGGGCGCGGTGATCGGGGCGTCGGAGCCGACGCAGACGGCGATCCCGGCCTCCACCGCCGAACGCACCGGCCACTGGTAGTCCGACCGTTCGCTGCCGACGATGTCGTCCATCAGGTCCGCGATGGTCCACTTGATGGCCGGGTTCATGTTGATGCCGTACCCGTGCGCGGCCAGCTTCGCCAGGCTCCGCGCGGAGGCGAAGTCCCCGTGGATGACGTAGTGCCGGGCGTCCGGGCGCGGGTGCGCCTCGTCGGCGGCGACGAACGCGTCGACCACGGCGTCGATCGCGCGGTCGCCGGTGACGTGCACGCCCAGTTGGTGCCCGGCCGCGTGGGCGACCCTGATCATCTCGGCCAGCTCGGCCTGCTTCAGGCCGGCGTCGGCGCCGTGCACGCAGAGCGCTCCGTGGCCGCCGCCCGGGTACGCGTCGTGCATCCACGCGGTCTCGTTCGGCGGCACACCGTCGGCGAACACCTTGACGCCGATCACCGCCAGCGTCCTCGGGTCCACGTCGTCCGGAACCGCGAGCCCCGCCAGGCCGGCCGTCACATCGGCCGCCGAGCCGCCCATCGGCGCGGGCAGCAACAACACGCGCACCCGTGACTCCAGTTCACCGGCGCGCGCCAGCTCGGTGTACGCCTGGAGCGTGGCCGTGTCGAGGCCCCCGCCGAGGATCTCGGCACCGCCCGGACCGAGTCCCGGCTCCGTGTAGCTGGTGATGCCCTCGGCGTGCAGCGCCGCCACGGCCGTCCGGATCGCCTCCTTGCGTTCCGGGACGGTCGCGGGCGGCACCAGGCCCTGGACGAGTGCCTGTGCCGTCTCCTTCAGGATGCCGGTGGGCTCCCCGGTGGCGTCGGTCTCGATGACACCGCCCGCCGGGGCCTCGGTGCCGCGGGTGATGCCGGCGAGCTCCAGCGCCCTGGAGTTCGCCCAGACCATGTGGCCGGAGAAGTCGGTCAGGCAGACGGGGTGGGCGGGGGCGGCGTCGTCCAGGTCCCCCCGGTGCGGGCGGCGGGCCGGATCGGCCAGGCACTCCGCCAGGTAGCCGACGTCCCAGCCGAGGCCGGTGATCCACTCGCCGTCGGGCGTGCCGGCGGCGGCCCGCCGTACCGCGTCGGCGATGTCGGATATCGACCGCACGGCCGGGTGGCCGATGTCCAGCGCGAACGGGGGCCGGGTCAGCGCCCAGGCCGCGGCGTGCAGGTGGGAGTCGTTGACACCCGGGAGCAGCGTGCGGCCGGCCAGGTCGATCACCTGCGTCTCCGGCCCGGCCAGCGCGGTGATCTCGGCGTCGCCGCCCACCGCCAGGATCCGGCCGGCGGCGACGGCGACCGCCTGCGCGACGGTGAACCCGTCGTCGATGGTCAGCACGTCGCCGCCGGTCAGGATGAGGTCGGCTGTCTCCGGCATGGGTGGCCTTTCTGGGTGGTGACGGGTGGTGACGGGTGGGGTCCGCGAGGGTGGGGAGCGCAGGGGGCGGGAGCCGGGCCGTGTCGGTGGCCGGGTCAGAGGCCGAGGACGCGGCGCAGCCAGGAGAGGCGCGCGGCCAGCGCCGCCCGTGTCGTCTCGTGGTCCGGGGCGAAGACGTCGAAGCCGTGGAACGCGCCCTGCCAGATGTGCAGTTCGGCCTGTCCGCCGGCCGCCCAGATGCGCGACGCGTAGTCCACGTCCTCGTCGCGGAACAGCTCGGCGCTGCCCGCCTCGATGAACGCGGGCGGCAGGCCCGACAGGTCGCCGGCCCGCGCGGGGGCGGCGTAGACGGAGACGTCGGCGGCCGGATCGCCCGCCGCATCCCCGAGCAGCGCCCGCCACGCGAGGATGTTCACCGCCCGCTGCCAGGTGCCGCTGCCGTCGTACTGGTGGCTGGAGACCGTGGTGTTGCCGTCGTCGAGCATCGGGCACAGCAGCAACTGCCCGGCCAGGTGCGGTCCGCCGCGGTCGCGTGCCATGAGCGCGACCCCGGCCGAGAGGCCGCCTCCGGCGCTGCCGCCCATGACGACGACACGGCGGGGGTCGACGCCGAGCGCGTCGGCGTGGTCCGCCAGCCACCGCAGACCGGCGTAGCAGTCCTCCACCGGCGCCGGGTCGGGGTGCTCGGGGGCGAGGCGGTACTCGACGCCGACGGCGACGACCCCGAGTTCCTCGACGAGGGCGGCGAGACGGGGGATGTCCTGGTGGCGGTGGCCGCTGATCATGCCACCGCCGTGGATGTTGTACAGCCCCGGGACCGGACCCGTCAGGTGTCGCGGACGCAGGACCGTGAGCGCGAGGTCCGGGGCGCCGTCGGGGCCGGGGACCGTGCGCTCCTCGACGTCGATCGCACGGCCCGCGATGACGTCGGCGACCGGCGGCACGGGGATGCCCGCCGCCGAGTCGCGTACCGCCGCGACGGTGTCGAGCGGGGGTTCGGGTCCCTCGGCGCGCGGCATCGCGTCGAGCACGGCGCCGAGCGCCGGATCGAAGGGAACGGGTGTGACGCGCATGGCTCTCCCTCACGTGTGTCTTGCGGTTACGGGCTCACGTGTGTCTTGCGGGTACGGGCCGCCGGCGGGTGTTCACCGCGGTCCGGCGAAGGCGAGCGCGCGCGCGGGATTCTCGACCATGATCGTGTGCAGGGCCTCCTCGCTCACCCCGAGGCGGCTCAGGGCGGGCAGGAAGTGCCGGGGGATGTAGTCGTACCCCTGCCCGCCGTACCGCTTGAGCTGGATCTTCTGGCACACGTCGTGGCCCAGCAGGATCTGGTCCGCGTGGCCGCGCTCGATCAGGTCCGCGACGCCCCGGACGGTCTTGTGGTCGCTGGTCAGAACGAGGTGTCCCCAGGGGCTGCCGGGGGAGGCCAGGAAGTCGAACTCCACGAAGACGCCGCGGTCGAGCACGCGCCTGCCGAACGAGGGGTCCGCGAGGACGTCCCCGGCGTGGCCCAGGACGACGTTCGACGGGGCGACGCCCTCCTCCGCGAGGATGTCGAGCACCCGGAACTTGTCCTCGCCGACCCCGCCGACGTGGAAGGTGACCGGGGCTCCCGTCACCCTGCTCGCACGGCCGCTCGCGCGTACGCTCTTGAGCTCGTTGTCCGTCAGCGGCACGGTCTCCGCGCCGACCTCACCGATGACACCCGCACGGACGCCGGTGCCGTCGGCTCCGAGCACGATGTCGCGCACGATGACGTCGGCGAGTTCGTCGACGGAGCGCTCGTCCATGTCCGCCGGGTGGAAGGCGGTGGTGTACCAGCCGCCGCCCATCACGATGTTGAGGCCGCTCGCCCGGGAGAGCCGCAGCAGGGACTCCGGGTCCCGGCCCAGGCCGATGGAGGAGACCTCGACCATGGTGCGTCCGCCGCTCCGGGCGAAGGCGAGCACCTCGTCGAGCATCTCGTCGAAGTCGTCCAGCACGTCGTTGTCGGCGTTGGGGCGCCCGTGGCGGGTGCGGGCCAGGGTGGCGAGGGTGAGCGGCTCGGCGGCCTCGGGGGAGTCCTCACCGGGACGGTGGAACCGCGGGGACCGCCGCAGGTCGACGAAGACGTGCTCGTGCATGACCGTGGGACCGAGCACCGCCGGGTCCACGGGACCGGCGACGGTGAGGGCCCGGCCGGTGAGGTCCGGGATGTCGAAGGGGTAGCGGCTCACGAGTCGGCCCTCCGGTTCGCGAGGGTGAGCAGTCGGCCGGGGTTGTGCACGGTGAGGGACTCCACGAGGGCGTCGTCGGCCCCGAGCATCCGGAGGTAGGGGACGAACTGCTGGAGGAGGAAGCCGTAGCCGCCTCCGCCGTAGGCGAGCAACTGCGCCTTGGTGCGCACGTCGTGCGAGAGCAGGATCCGTCCGGCGTGGCCCCGGCGGGCGAGTTCCAGCACGGCCGCCGCGACGTCCTGGTCGTCGCTGACCCCGTGCACCGTGGGCAGTCGGCCGAGCTGGTCGAACTGCACGAACACCCCGCGTTCCAGGAGTGGTTCGAGGTCGTCGGGGTCGGGGGCGAGTGCGTCGCAGTGTCCGACGGCGACCCGTGCGAGGTCCGCGCCCTCCTCGGCCAGCAGATCGAGCACCCGGTGCTGGGTGGCGGCGTCGCCGGAACGGCGAAGCGAGATCGCGGCGCCCGTGGCCGCCGACGCGCGCGCCGCCGCGACGAGGACGGCGCGCGCGGCGGGCTCGTCCGGGTCGAGGGCCGCGATCCCGCCGATGATGCCCGCCCGGACCCCGTCCACACCCTCGGTGAGGTCCCGGACGATCTCGTCGGCCAGGCTGTCGGCGGCGGGGGCGGGTCCCGCGGACCACGCGGGGTGGTACCGGCCCGCGCCCATGACGATGTGCAGGCCGCTCGCCGCGGCGATCCGCCGCAGGGCCGCCGGATCACGGCCGGGGCCGGCCGGCGTGGCGTCCACCAGGGTGGCGCCGCCGGCCCGGGCGAACGCGGCGGCCTCGCCGGCGGCGAGGGCCTCGTCGTCCAGCAGCCAGTTGTCCCGGTTGGGCGCGCCCAGGGCGACCTCGCCGAGGAGGTCCATCGTCAGGGGTGCGTGGTAGAGCCGGAGCCGGCTCGCGGACGAGGGGCGGCGGTGCCCGGTGGCGGCCCAGGATTGCGCCGTGTCGTCCGGCGGGGCGAAGTCGCTCAGCAGGTGTTCGTGGGGGAGTACCGCGCCGAGCGCCTCCGGCGGTACCTCGCCGGTGACGGTGACGGCCGTCCCCCCGGACGCCCGAGCGACGGTGGGCGCGTTGACCGCGTCCCCAGTCGAGTCGGTGGTGGACATGCGGAGCACGATAACAGATGAGATACCTCATCGTATACGATGCGCGCGCCGAATCCGGCCTGTTCGGCAGGGGTTCCGTACGGGACCCCACGCCCCGTCAGGCGCTCCGGATGAGGCACTCCGGAGAGGTCGACGGCGGAGCGCCGCGGCCCGCCGGTCCGGTGGCCGGATGGTCCGGGTGATCCGCCGGTCCCGCGACCCGCCGGCCCCGCTTGACGGCGGGCCGGGGGGCGCGGCCCGGGCTCAGGGTGCGGCCCGGCTCAGTGCGCGGCTTTGGCCTGGTGCAGTGCGTCCGCGGTGGCGATCTTGTGGGCGCAGGCGACCTGTTCGATCTCCTGTGCCGGCGCGCCGGTCTCGATCAGTTCCAGCAGCCGTTCGTGCTCCGCCACCGAGCGGCGGGCCCGCCCGGGCACATGGCTGAAGGTCGAGCGGCGCATGTGGTCCAGCCGCGCCCACTCCGCCTCCATGAGGGTGACCAGGTGCCGGTCAGGGCAGTGCGCGTAGAGGGAGAAGTGGAACTTGCGGTTGAGCGCGGTGAAGGACGCCGGGTCGAAGTCCTCAAGTGCCGTAATCATGCGCGCGTTGATCTCGCGTGACTCCGCGATGTGCTCCGCGGTCATGTGCGGCGCGGAGATCGCGGTCGCGTACCCCTCCAGGCGGGCCAGGACCTGGAGCGAGTGCTCCACCTGGGCGGCGTCGAAGACCGCCACCCTGGCGCCGATGTTGCGGACGACCTCGACCAGCCCCTCGGACTGGAGCCTGCGCAGCGCCTCCCGCAGGGGGATCGTGCTGACGCCGGTCTCGCGTGCGAGCTGGCTGAGGACCAGCCGGTACCCCGGTCCGTAGGTGCCGTCGAGGATGCGCGAGCGCAGCAGTTCGTAGCTCAGCTCCGCCTTCGACCCTTTGGTGCGAGTCCGTTTCTCCGTGGTGCTCATCGGTGTTCCCCTACCCTGGACCGGCCGGCCGCCTCGCGGCCGCGGCTGTGTACGCGGAGGTTCATCCCGCAAGAACCTCCAGGACTGTACGGCGGAACGCGGCACCGGCGAGCGCCCCGAGGTGATCGCCGGGGACCGTGACGAGCTCCGCCCCGTCGACAGTACCGACGACCCGGTCGATCCCGCGGGTCATGACGTCGTCCTCGCCGACGACGAAGACCGGCGGGGTCGGCGCGCCCCAGGACTCCGGCGCGAACGGCGTGGCACGCAGCCCCTCGACGCACAGGGCGAGGCCCGGCGCCCGGTCGCCGTGGACGCGCACCATGCCGGCGATCGCCGCGGTGAACGGATCGGCGGGTTCGGTGCCGTCGTCGACCGCGCGGTGCAGTGCCGCCACGTCGACCGCCCCGAAGGGCTCGACCGGGCTGAGCCCGCCGAGGACGGCCCGGCGCAGCCGGCCGGGCGCCGCCCCGGGCAGCTCCCAGGCGAGCCGGGCGCCCAGCGAGTACCCGACCACGTCGAACGTCCCGACGCCCGCCTCGTCCAGCACGGTGACCAGGTCCGCGACGAGGGCCGGCACGCCGGCCTCGCCGGCCGACCCCGGCGCCGGGCTTCCTCCGTGGCCCCGCAGGTCGGGCGCGATCACCACATGCCCGGCCCCGGACAGCGCCTGGGCGATCCCGGTCTCGAACCAGTCCTGGTGACCGTCGGAACCGAAGCCGTGCACGAGCAGGACGGGGGGCCGCTCGGCGGCCTGTTCGGGGGCGAACGTACGGATGGTCAGACCGGTTCGGCTGTGCATCGGGCGCGCACCTCTCGCATAGTGTGTCGTATACGATCTGCGATCCTACTCGCCCGGCCTCTCGGCCGCGCCGTTCTCGGTACAGCCGGTCGCGCGGATCAAGCGCGGTCCGTCGGTCCCTTCCGGATCGTGCACGACAACGTATACGATCCGAGTGTCGGCGTTACCCGGTCCGGTGCCGGAACGGTCCGCCGCCGTCCGCGCCCCGTGCCGCCGGCCGGCCCGCGGGCGGGCGCCGCCGCTCCTCGACAAGCGTCCTGTCGCCCATGCCCAGGGAGAACTCCCGTGCCGCATCCGCTGGGAACCCAGCCCTCGAAGATCATCGCCGTCCACCTCAACTACCGCTGCCGGGCCAAGGAGCGCGGCCGCGTCCCCGACCAGCCGTCCTACTTCCTCAAGCCGCCTTCCTCCCTCGCCGGGACCGGCGATCCCCTCGTCCGTCCCCGCGGCTGTGAACTCATGGCGTTCGAGGGCGAGATCGCACTCGTCATCGGCCGCCGCGCGCAGCGGGTCGCCCCGGAGCGGGGCTGGGAGCACGTCGCCTGGGTGACGGCCGCCGACGACGCCGGCGCGTACGACCTGCGGTACGCCGACCGCGGCTCCAACCTGCGCTCCAAGGGGGCCGACGGCTTCACGCCCGTCGGCCCGAGGCTGCTGGACGCCGCCGGGCTCGACCCCGCCGCACTGCGGCTGCGCACCTGGGTCAACGGCGAACTGGTCCAGGAGGCCGACACCTCCACGCTGCTGTTCCCGTTCGGCGAGCTGATCGCCGACCTCTCGCGTCTGGTCACGCTGGAGCCCGGCGACGTCATCCTCACCGGCACCCCGGCCGGCGCCTCCGTGGTCTCGCCCGGCGACGTCGTGGAGGTGGAGGTCGACGCACCGGACCGGAACGTCTCCAGCGGCCGGCTGCGCAACACGGTCACCGACGCCGAGCACGACCTGGCGGCCTGGGGCGCCATGCCCCGCGTCGACGCCGCACTGCGCGCCGACGCCTGGGGCGCGGCCCGCCCGGCGGAACCCGCGCTGGACGAGGGCATCGCCGAGGCGCTGCGCGGCCTGTCCACCGCCACCCTCAGCTCCCAGCTGCGCAAGCGCGGCCTGCACCACATGACGATCGACGGCACCCGCCCGGCCGACCCCGGCGCCAGGCTGGTCGGCACCGCCCACACCCTGCGCTACCTGCCGCTGCGCGAGGACCTCTTCGAGAGGTTCGGCAACGGCATGAACGCGCAGAAACGCGCCGTCGAGGAACTGCGCCCCGGCCAGGTGCTCGTGATGGACGCCCGCCGCGACCCCACGGCCGGCACGGTCGGCGACATCCTGGCGCTGCGGGCGAAGATGCGCGGCGCGGCCGGCATCGTCACCGACGGCGGCCTGCGGGACAGCGCCGCGGTGGCCGCCCTGGGCCTGCCGACGTACTACGCCACCGAGCACCCCGCCGTCCTCGGGCGCCGCCACGTCCCCTGGGACACCGGCGTCCCGATCGCCTGCGGCGGCGCGCTCGTCCAGCCCGGCGACATCCTCGTCGGCGACGCCGACGGTGTCGTCGTCGTCCCGCCCGACCTGGTCGAACAGCTCGTCGCCGACAGCACCGAACAGGAACTCCAGGAGCGGTTCATCGCCGAGCAGGTGGCGCAGGGCGAACCGGTCCAGGGCCTCTACCCGCTCGGACCCACCTGGCGGGCGGCCTACGAGCAGTGGCGCGGCACCCACTCCTGACCCACGTCCCCACCCATCACAACGGAGCACCTCATGAAGTTCCGCACCGATCCCGCCACCATCCGCGGGTCCATCGCCCCCGTCGTCACGCCGTTCACCGAGGACGGCGCGGTCGACCACGACAGCCTCCGTGGCCTGATCGCCTGGCAGCTGGAGTCGGGCTCGCACGGCATCTCGCTGGGCGGCTCCACCGGCGAGCCCTCGGCGCAGAGCACCGACGAACGCATCGCCGCCATGCACACGGCCGCCGCCGAGATCGGCGACCGGGTCCCGTTCCTGCCCGGCACCGGCTCGCACAAGCTGGACGAGACCCTGGAGATCACCGCCGCCGCCCGGGAGCTGGGCGCGGACGCCGCCCTGGTCATCACCCCGTACTACGCGCGCCCCACCCAGGAGGCGCTGTACCAGTGGTACGCGACGGTGGCCCGCGAGTTCCCCGACCTGCCCATCGTCGCCTACAACGTGCCCTCCCGCACCGCCGTCGACATCGCCCCGGAGACGGTCAAGCGGCTCTTCACCGACTTCGACAACTTCGTCGGCGTCAAGGAGACCACCAAGGACTTCGAGCACTTCTCCCGGGTGCTGCACGCCTGCGGGCGTGAGCTGCTGGTGTGGTCCGGCATCGAGCTGCTGTGCCTCCCGCTGCTCGCCCTCGGTGGCGCCGGGTTCGTCTCCGCGGTGGCCAACCTGGCGCCGACCGCGGTGGCCCGCATGTACGAGCTGTGGGAGGCCGGCGAGTTCGACGCGGCACGGGACCTGCACTACCGCCTGCACCCGCTGGTGGACCTGCTGTTCGTCGAGACCAACCCCGCCCCCGCCAAGTGGGTGCTGGGGCAGCAGGGCCGGATCGCCTCGGGCCACGTGCGTCCGCCGCTCACCGCGCCCACCGAGAACGGCCTGAGCCGCATCCGCGCCCTGCTCGCCGAGGGCGGCGACCTCACCCAGCAGATCTGACCCTCCGAACGGAAGAGACACCATGGCCACCACACCGACCGGGCACCGCCCGGCCGACCTGCCCGACCGGATCCGCCACTGGATCGGCGGTGAGCTGCTCGACAGCGCCGACGGACGCACCTTCCCCGTCTGCGACCCCGTCTCCAACTCGCCCTACGCGACCGCCGCGGCCGGCGGCCCCGGCGACGTGGACCGCGCCGTCGCCGCGGCCGGCGCGGCCTTCCCCGCCTGGTCCAGGATCAGCAACCGGGAGCGCGCCCGCGTCCTGTACCGCATCGCGGACGCCGTGGAGGCGCGCGAGGAACGCCTGGCCGCGCTGGAGACCTTCGACTCCGGGCTGCCGATCACGCAGGCCAGGGGCCAGGCCCGGCGGGCGGCCGAGAACTTCCGCTACTTCGGCGACGTGGTCGTCGCCCTGGGCGAGGAGGCCTTCCGGGCCGGCGACCAGCAGATCAACTACGTCGTCCGCACCCCCGTCGGCGTGGCCGGCCTCATCACCCCGTGGAACACCCCGTTCATGCTGGAGAGCTGGAAGCTGGCCCCGGCGCTGGCCTCCGGCTGCACCCTGGTCCTCAAGCCCGCCGAGTGGACCCCGCTCTCCGCCAGCCTGTGGCCGGAGATCCTCGACGAGGCCGGCGTGCCGGCCGGCGTGGTCAACATCGTGCACGGCCTCGGCGAGGAGGCCGGCCAGGCCCTCGTGGACCACCCGGGGGTCCCGCTGATCTCCTTCACCGGCTCCACGGACACCGGCCGGCACATCGTCCGCAGCTCCGCGGCACACCTGAAGACCACGTCGATGGAGCTGGGCGGCAAGTCCCCGGTCGTCCTCTTCGCCGACGCCGACCTCGACGCGGCACTGGACTCCATCGTCTTCGGCGTCTTCTCGCTCAACGGAGAGCGCTGCACCGCGGGCTCCCGCGTCCTGGTGGAACGCCCGGTGTACGAGGAGTTCACCCGGCGCCTGGCCGAGCGCGCCGAGCGGGTGAAGGTCGGGCTGCCCGCCGACCCGGCCACCGAGGTGGGGGCGCTGGTGCACCCCGAGCACTACGAGCGCGTGCTGAAGTACGTCGAGATCGGCCGGCAGGAGGCGAAACTGGTGGCCGGCGGCACCCGCCCCGCACACCTGGCGGAGGGCAACTACCTCCAGCCCACCGTCTTCGCCGACGTCCCCCGCGACGCGCGGATCTTCCAGGAGGAGATCTTCGGGCCGGTCGTCGCCGTCGCCCCCTTCGACGACGAGGCCGAGGCCGTCGACCTGGCGAACGCCACCGAGTACGGTCTCGCGGCCTACGTGTGGACGTCCGACCTCAAGCGCGGCCACCGCGTCGCCCACGCCGTCGAGTCCGGCATGGTGTGGATCAACTCGCACAACGTCCGCGACCTGCGCACTCCCTTCGGAGGGGTGAAGTCCTCCGGACTGGGCCGCGAGGGCGGTGCGCATAGTATCGACTTCTACACCGAGTCGAAGATCGTCCACGTGATGCTCGGCGAGGCCCACACCCCCCGCTTCGGCGCGTCCTGACCGTCAAGGAGCCGTACCCATGACCACCCCTCCCGACGTCGTCCGCTCCGCCTACGCCCAGCTCGTCGTCACCGATCTGGACAGGGCCCGCTGGTTCTGGGGCGACATGCTGGGTTTCCACATCCAGTACGAGGACGAGTCCCTGCTCTGCCTGCGCGGGACCGACGAACTCACCCACCACTCCCTCGTGCTGCGCAAGGGCGAGACCGCGGCCCTGGACCACCTGGCCTACCGGGTGCGCACCAGCGAGGACGTCGACCGCGCCGAGCAGTACTTCAAGGAGCTCGGCCGGCCCGTGCGCCGCGTCCCCAAGGGCACCGGGACCCCGGGTGTCGGCGACGCCGTCCGCGTCGTCGACCCGCTCGGCTTCCCGGTGGAGTTCTTCCACGAGATCGACCGCGCCGAGCGCCTCATCCAGCGCTACGACCTGCGCCGGGGCGCCGAGATCGCCCGCCTGGACCACTTCAACATCTGCACCCCCGACATACCCGCCGCCTACGCCCACTACCAGGCACTCGGCTTCGGCTGCTCGGAGACCATCGAGGGCGACGAGCACGAGCTGTACGCGGCCTGGATGTACCGCAAGCAGACCGTCCACGACGTCGCCTTCACCGGTGGCGCCGGGCCCCGGCTGCACCACGTGGGCGTGGCGACGCACGAGTCGCACCAGGTCCTGCGCACCGCCGACCTCTTCGGTTCGCTGCGCAAGGAGCACCACATCGAGCGGGGCCCCGGCCGGCACGGTGTCTCCAACGCCTTCTACCTCTACCTGCGCGACCCCGACGGGCACCGGGTAGAGATCTACACCTCGGACTACTACACCGGCGACCCCGACCACGAGACCTACCGGTGGAACGTCCGCGACGATCGCCGCCGTGACTTCTGGGGCAACGCGGTGATCGAGTCCTGGTACAAGGAGGCGGCCCCGGTCCTCGACCTCGACGGCCGCCCCCAGCCCGTCATTGAGGCCGCGCTGGACGAGTCCGCCGTACAGGTGGGCGCGGACGGCCTGGGGATCGTCGGGCCGGGCGGACAGGACGGCTGACGCGGCACCCGGATGACGAAGAGCCGGGCCCCCAGGGGTCCGGCTCTTTCGCGTGCCCGCCGTCCGCGGCCCCCCGCCGGCCCGGCACTCACAGGTGCTGCCACCGGCCCGCCACATACGGGCGCTGCCGCCGGCCCGGCACGTACGAGCGCTGCCGCCGGCGTGGATCGCCGGCGGCAGCGCGGGGGAGGTGTGTCAGTTGGAGGCGCCCTGGGGTGTTCCGGCACCGTCCGCGCGGCGCTTCCCGCCGGACGAGGGGCCGGGACCCCCGGGACCGCGCAGCCGGGGCAGCACGGCGGTCCACACCAGCAGGCAGGCGGCCGCCGTGGCGACGGCCATGGTGAGGGCCATGGACACCTCGGCGGACCCGCCGAGCGCGACGAGGGGCGCCACGAGCGGACCGACGGCGAAGGTCGACATGCCGAGCAGGGCCGCGGCCGTCCCGGCGCGTTCGCCGTGGCCCGCGAGGGCGAGGGCGTGGCTGTTGGGACTGATGACGCCGTAGCAGAACAGCACCAGCGCCAGGGCGACGAGCAGGGCGGTCAGGCCGAATCCGGCGACCACCGTGCCGAGCAGGCACAGGGCGGCGACCGCGGTCGCCGTGGTGCCCACGACGTACATGCGCGCGGGGCCAGCCCGGCGCACGACGGCCCGGTTGGACAGCGAACCCAGCATCGCGACGACCGCGTTCACCGCGAAGACCGCGCCGAACGCCTGGGGGGTGAGGTGGTAGCCGTTCTGCAGCACGAAGCTGATGGACGCCAGGTACGTGAAGAACGCCGTGCCGGTGCAGGTCCCCACCAGCAGGTAGCAGACGAACAGGCGGTCGCGCAGGACCGTGCCGAACCGCCGGCCGGTCTCCCTGAACCCGCCCCGGTGCCGCAGCCCGGGCGGCAGGGTCTCGGGCAGCAGGGTGCTCACGACGGCCAGCAGGACGGCGCCGACACCGGCGAGGACGACGAAGAGCCCCCGCCAGTCCAGCACGGCGGCGAGCTGGCCGCCCGCGACCGGCGCCAGGACGGGGGCCAGCGCACCGACGAGCCCGAGCAGGCTGAGCAGCCGCGCCAGCTCGATGCCGGACGCGATGTCCCGGGCCGCGGCGAGCCCGACGACGACCCCCGCCGACCCGGTGACACCCTGGAGGAACCGGGTCACGAGCAGGACCTCGATGGTCGGCGCGAACGCGCACAGCAGCGAGAACACCGTGAACAGCGCGACGCCCCACATCAGGGGGCGCCGCCTGCCCATCCGGTCGCTGAGCGGTCCCGCCACGAGCTGGCCGAACGCGAGCCCGAGCATGCACACCGACATCGACGCCTGGGCCAGGCTCTCGCTGGTGTGCAGGTCGGTGGCGAGCCGGGGCAGCAGCGGCATGGAGAGGTCCATCGACAGCGGCCCGAACACCTCTAGCGAGCCCAGGACGAACGCGGCGCGGCGCGGGCTCATGACACGGGCGCCCCCCGCGGACGTCGTCACCGGTCCCGGCCGGCGGTGCCCAGGGTCCGCCGCAGCCACGAGTCACGGGCGGCCACGGCGGCCCGGGCGGCCTCGGTGTCCGCGGAGAAGCCCGTGAAGCCGTGGTACCCCCCGGACCACACGTGCAGCTCGGCCCGGCCGCCGGCCGCCCAGATCCGGGTGGCGTAGTCGACCGCCTCGTCGCGGAAGACCTCCGCCGCGCCGACCGTGACACAGGCCGGAGGCAGCCCGGACAGGTCACGGGCGCGGGCGGGCGCCGCGTACGGCGAGACGCGGTCGGTGCCCCGGTCCGCGCCCAGCACCGCGGTCCAGGCGGTGTCGTTGTTGTGGCGGTCCCAGATGCCGATGCCCTCGTACTGCCTGCTCGACACCGTGGTGTTGCGGTCGTCGAGCATCGGGCAGTCCAGCACCTGCCCGGCGAGGGCGGGGCCGCCGCGGTCCCGGGCCATCAGCGCGACCGCCGCGCTCAGGCCCCCGCCCGCGCTCGCACCGCTGACGACGATGCGGTCCCGGTCCACGCCGAGGGCCTCGGCGTTCTCGGCGAACCAGACCAGGCCCGCGTAGCAGTCCTCGGCGGCGGCGGGCGCCGGATGCTCCGGAGCGAGGCGGTACTCGACGGTCACGGCGACGGCGCCGTACCTCAGCACCTCGTCGACCAGTCCCGCCACGCCGAAGAACCGGTTGCCGAGCACCATCCCGCCGCCGTGGATGCCGTAGATGCCCGGTGCGTCGCGGACGTCCCCGCGCGGGCGCAGGACCGTCAGCTCCACGTCCGGCGCACCGGCCGGACCGGCCACCGTGACGTGCTCGACGTCCACGGGCCGGCCGGCGACCGCCTCCTCGACGGGCGGCACGATCGTGGCGAAGTGGGCGCGGTTGGCGAGGATCGTGCCGGCCCGCAGCGGGATCGGCTCGACGAGTTCGCGGCAGGCGGCGAGGCCCGGTTCGAGCTGCGGGTCGTAGGGGACGGGGCGCGGACGCGGCACGCCGGTCACGGCTCCGGCTCCCGGTGGTGTGGTCACGGTCAGGGGCCTTCCGGGTCGACGATGCCGCGGTCGGCCCAGAACGGCTCGACGCGGGAGCGCAGTTCGGCGGCACCGACCCGGTCCACCAGGGACAGGGCGTCGATGTTCTGCCGGACCTGCTCCAGCCGGGAGGCGCCGACGAGTGTCGTGGCGTTGGCGGGGTGGGTGAGCGTGAACGCGATCGCGAGCTGCGCGGGGGTGGTGCCGAGTTCGCGGGCGAGCGCGGTGACGCCCGGGACGGTCGCCACGATCGCCTCGCGGATCGCGCCGGGGTCGCGGCCGATCTCCCGGTCGGGCGTGGTGCGGCCGGCGAGGATGCCGCCCTCCAGGACGTCGGAGGCCTGCATGCTCAGTCCGGCGGCGAACAGCCCGGCGAACGGCTCGCCGTCGGGGATGGCCCGGCGCGCGAGGCTGTACTTGAGCTGCGCGATCTGCGGGCCCGGCACACCGCGCTCGGCGGCGATCCGGCGGAGGGCGTGGACATTCGAGGCGGACCAGTTGTTCACGCCCCAGGCCCGGATCAGTCCCGCCTCCGTGAGGGCGGCGAGGTCGCCGACGAGGTCCTCCAGCGCCACGTCGTCCCGCCGGAGGTCGCCGAGGATCACCAGGTCGGCGTGGTCGAGCCCGGTCCGCAGGAAGGCGTTCTTCAACTGCGGGGCGAAACCCTCCTCGCCGAAGCCCTCGATCCACAGCTTCACCGAGGCCAGGTAGGAGTCCCGGGGCGCCTTCACCGCCCGCATGATCGCGCCCCACAGGACGTCGGTGAAGACGGGAGGCATGCCGGGCATGCCGTAGACACCCACGTCGAACAGGTTGACGCCCTGGTCGAGCGCGTACCGGACCATGTGGACGGCGTCGGCGAAGTCCATCCGGTCGAAGGTGTGCCACGAGCCGAGGGAGAGCACCGACGCCTCGAGGTCGCTGGTGCCGATACGGCGGCGGGGGAGCAGGGGGGTGGTCACGTGTGGTTCCTTTCTCCGGCCGCTCAGGCGAGCCGGGGGTCGATGACGGCCTTGATCTCCTCGTGCCTGCTCATCGCGGTGATGCGCTCGAAGGCCCCGGAGAGGCCGACGGGCTCACCGAACAGCCGGTCCCACGGCATGCGGTCCGGGAAGGAGGTGAAGAAGCCGATCGCGTCGTGGTAGTCGGCGATGTCGCCGTTGAGCGAGCCGACGATGCTGAGTTCCTTGCCCATCACGGTGCCGAGGGTGATGGGTTCGGAGACCGGGCCGGTGCTGCCCACGACGACGACGCGTCCGCGCTGCGCGGCCATCTCCACGGCCTCCCGGCCGACCGACGGGGCGCCCGCGAAGTCGAGTACCAGGTCGGCGCCGTGACCGCCGGTCAGTTCCCGCACCCGTTCGACGACGGCCTCGGAGCCGGCGGCGATGTCCACCGTCTCGGCGGCGCCGAACTCGTGCGCCAGGGCCAGTCGCGCCGGGGGAGCGCCGACGGTGATCACGCTGCCCGCGCCGCTGAGGTAGGCCACCGCGGTCGCGAAGAGACCGAGGGCCCCGGAGCCCTGCACGACGACACGGGAGCCGGGGCGTACGCCGCCGGCCCGGGAGAAGGCCCGGAGCACGGTCTTCGCCGCGCAGCCGGCCATCGCCGCCCAGGTGTCGGGGATCTGCTCGGGCAGCAGGAGCTTGGCGGCGCCGGGCACCACGTAGGCGTACTCGCACAGGCCCGCCGTGGCGTAGGGAGGGGCGTCGGAGCGCTGGAGGAACCCGTAGCCCCGGTGCGAGCAGGCGACCGGTTCGCGCAGCACCGCGCAGCCGTGGCAGGCGCCGCAGGTCGACTCCGACCAGCCGATGCGGTCGCCGACGGAGAGTGCGCGGCCCAGTGCGTCCCGGGTGTCCGGGCCTACGGCGACGATCTCGCCGACCATCTCGTGGCCGAGCACCATCGGCAGCATGCCGGGGAAGGTCATCTTGCCCGACCAGATCTCGATGTCGGTGCCGCAGAGCGTCGTGCGCAGGATGCGTACCAGGGCGGCGCCGGGTTCCGTTCTCGCCGGCAGCGGCAACTCGGTGAGGTCCAGCGCGGCGCCGTGAGCGGTGAGGACGGCGGCACGTGTCGAGGAGGGTGTGTCCATGCGGAACTCCTTCGGATCGAGCGGTTCAGGGGCTCGACGATGCGTTAGTCTACGGACGTTGACTTAAATGTCGAGACCTTGAGAGCAGCGAGGAGCACCCGTGCGCACAGTCGACGGCGACGCCCGTAACGCATCGGCCGACCTGATCCTGCGAGGCGGTGTCGTCCACACGATGTCGCCGCGCGGGGCGGCAACCGCGATCGCGCTCCGCGACGGGCTCGTCGCCCGCATCGGCGACGACACGGAGGTGACGGCGCTCGCCGGACCCGCCACCGAGGTCGTCGACCTCGCCGGACGCGCTGTCCTGCCGGGCATCAACGACGCCCACCTGCACGCCACCTGGCTCGGCGCGATGTGGCCCGAGACCCTCTTCGGCGACCACGCCGGCCCCGGCCCGGCACCGCTGCGCCCGCTCGCCGACGGCGCGCAGCGCCGCCACGCCATCCTGCGCGCCCAGGAACTCGCCGCCTCGCTCGGCATCACCAGCTACACGGAGCCCGGCCTCGGCCCCGGCGAGGACGACGGCGAGACGGGAGCCTTCGGCACCTCGGTCGTAGGGCAGTACCGCGCCCTCGCCGCCGAGGGCCTGCTGCGCGCGCGGGTCACCGTCCTCTCCCTCTACGGCGAACTCGACGGACCGAGCGACCTGGAGAACTTCCTCGCCGGCCTCGCCGCCACCGACGGCACCACGAACGATCCGCGCTGGCTGCGGTTCGCCGGGGTCAAGATATTCGCCGACGGCATCCCGCCGATGGGCTCGGCGTACACCCACCACTGCTACGCCGACGGCGTCAGCCCGGAACTCCTCGTCGCGGGCGCCGACGACGCCGAGCGCGAGGCGAACCTGACGCGCATGATCCTCGCCGCGCACCGTGCGGACCGGCAGGTGGGGGTCCACGCCACCGGCGACCGCTCCGTGGAGATCGCGCTCGACGCCTTCGAGCGGGCCCGCGCCGAGCACGACACCGACCTGGGGCACTACATCATCCACGGCGACCTCGTCACCGGGCCGCAACTGCGCCGGATGGCCGCGCTCGGGGTGGGGCTCGACATGCAGCCGGAGATCGCGCTGCGCACCCGCTCCCTGGTGGACGCCGCCCTCGGCCCGGGTTCCGCGGCGGCCGCGTGGCCCCTGCAGGCGGCCCTGGACGCGGGCGTCTCCCTGTGCCTGACGTCCGACGCGCCCGTGCTCTCACCGGACTGGCGGCGCCAGATCGCGGCGGCCGACGAGTGGATGGGGCCGACGGCCGATCCGCGCGGGCGTATGGAGAGACTGCTGCGCTGCTACACGGTGGAGCCCGCCCGCCAGGACCGTGCCGCGTCCTGGAAGGGGACGCTCGCCCCGGGAATGGCGGCCGACCTGTGCGTGCTCGAAGCCGACCCGCTCACCCTGACTCCCGCCGAGCTCCCCGACGTCGAGGTGGCACTGACCGTGCTGGACGGAAAGACAGTCTTCGAGTCCGGGGCCCGCGCGGAGGCACCGGAAACCGTCTGACCGGGGCGGGACCGGTCTCGGCCGGGGCCGGGGGCCGGGCGGGCAGCCCGGCTTCCGGCACTCACGGCGCGTGAACGAGCCTGGCTGGCGCCCCAGCTTCCGGTTCCACCGCACATGAAGGGGCCGGGCCGCACGGCACATGCCGTGCGGCCCGGCCCGTGGTCATGGGGCGGACGGACTCACCGCAGTGCGGCCGGCGGCCCGCCGCCCGGGCCCGGAGGCGCCGGCCGCGACGGCCTCGACCACGTACGTACCGAACCCCTGTGGGACTGCGAGGCGGAGGCAGGGGGTTGCCCTACCGTGCGGTGACCCCATGCAGACGCCCGGGGTGCGGGCCGCAGCTCGGGCACGGCCGGCGGGCGCCTCCGGAGCGCGTCCGTCCTGACCCCGGTCGCCCGAGGTGCCGGCCCAGCTCGTGGGCCGTGCCGGAGTGCGCCGTGGGGACCCGGCCGCAGAGGTGTTCCACCGGCCGCGGATCACTCCCCGCACGGTCCGTGCGCGGCGGCGGTGTTCGACACAGATCACCGGGCCCTGCCGTCCGGCTGCCGGCTGCCCCGCGCGCGAACCTGCCGTACCACCGCGCAGGGCCGGGGGACCGGCACACCCCGTACGGCGTGCCGGGGTACGCGGCCGGCCCCGGTCTAGGTGAGCAACTGGCCGCCGTCCACCGGCAGGCTGGTCCCGGTGATGTGTGCGGCGGTGTCGCCGGCCAGGAACACGGCCGCCGCGGCGACGTCGTCGACCGCGGCGAGCCTGCGCAGCGGGATGCGGTCCTCCCACGCCTTGCGCTGCGGGGACCCCTCCGGCATGCCGACGGCCAGCATCTCGGTGAGGACGGGTCCGGGTGCCACGGCGTTGACGCGGATGCCGTGCCCGGCCAGCTCGATCGCGGCCCAGCGGGTCAGCGCGTCCACGGCGGCCTTGCTGCTCTCGTACCCGCCCATGCCCGGTGTGGGCTGGCGGCCGCCGATCGAGGAGATGTTGACGATGGCCCCGGCGACGCCGGCCTCGATCATCCGGCGGGCGACCTGCTGTGTCATCAGGAACGTGCCCACCACGTTGGTGCGCAGGATGGTCTCCAGGTCGGCGCCGGGCAGCTCCAGGACCGTGCCGTGGACCGTGAGCAGGCCCGCGTTGTTCACCAGCACCTCGACCGGCCCGAACTCCTTCCGTACCGCGTCCAGCTCACGGGTGACCGAGTCCGCGTCGGTGATGTCCAGGACCCGGCCGTGGACGCCGAGTTCCGCGGCCGTCTCCGTGACCCGTCCCGCGTCCCGGTCGGCGATCACCACGGTGTCACCCGCCGCCGCGAACGCCGCGGCCACCGCCCGCCCGATCCCGCCCGCTCCACCGGTGACCAGCACGGTGCGTGTGCGCTTCATCTTCACTCCCCTCGCACCGTGACCCACGTCACGGCGTCCGTATAGTATACAAGCGTAGACGAAAAAGCCGAGGCTTCCAGGAGGAGCTTTGAGCACTGCACAGACCGTTCCGCGCCGCCGGTTGGGGCCTGGTGGCCCCGACGTGCCGGTGCTGGCACTGGGGTCCTGGAACACCTGGGACCGGATGGCGTTCGACGACGCGGTGTCCCTGGTCGCGCGGGCCGCGGAGCTGGGTTGCGCGTTCTTCGACGTCGCGCACTACAACATGGGCCCGCACGCGGAGAACGCCCGGACCGACCTCATCTTCGGGCGCGCCGTGCGGGAGGCCGGGCTCGCCCGTGCCGACTGGCAGTTCTGCGGCAAACTCTGGCTGTGGGACTATCCCGCCACCGGCTTCACCCAGCAGATGGAGACATCGCTGGAGCGGGTCGGCACCGACCGGGCCGACATGGTCGTCGTCGGCGACTACTTCGGTGACCTCGACGTCGAACGGGTCGTCACCGACGTCGCCGAGCAGATCGACGCCGGCCGGTTCAGCACCTGGGGTGTGAACAACTGGCGGTACCGCGATCTGCGGGCGGCGATCGACGTCGCCCGCGAGCGGGGGCTCGTACCGCCCACGTTCGCCCAGCTCAAGTACGGCCTGGTCCGCAGGTCCATGGCCGAGGGCCCCTACTACGCACCACTGTTCGCATCCGGGGAACTCGCCCTCCAGGCGTCCGACGTCTTCGAGGGCGGCATGCTGGTCGGCAATCTCCGCCCGGACCGCAAGATCGGTGCCGACGTCGGCGGCATCCGTGAGCGCGTCGCCGCGTCCTACGGCGAGGTGCGGCGCCTGGCCGACGAGCTCGGCGCGTCCCCCGCCCAGTTGGGCATCGCCTTCTGCCTGGCCAACCCCGCCACCGCCAACGTGCTGGTCGGAGTCTCCCGGCAGGCCCAGCTGGAGGACAACGCCGGCGCGGTCGCCCTGCTCGAACGCGTGGGGGCGCCGGCACTGCGCCGGGCCGCGGCCGGCCTGTGGCTCGACCGCCACGTCGCCGCGGACGGCACCTGGTGAAGGAGGACGGCACCGTGCGGGACCCCGCACGGCCGTCGCACAACGGCACGACAACACTTCAGGAGGACACCATGACCACATCCGGCACGCCCGCGACGCCCGACCGCATCGTCGACATCGCGATCGGCTACATGGGCGCGAAGCAGCTCTTCGCCGCCGCTCGCACCGGCATCTTCCGTGCCCTGGCCGAGGGCGAGCGCGACGTGGCCGGCCTGGCCGCGGCCACCGGCGTCAGCGAGCAGATGGCACGCATCCTCGCCGACGCCATGAACGGGCTCGGCCTGCTGGAGCGCAGCGACGGCCGCTACCGGCTCGCGCCGGACGCCGCCGCCCACCTGTCCGGCGACGGCGAGCTCGACCTGCACCCCTTCCTCACCTTCCTCAACGAGATCAGCTACGGCCACTGGCTGCAGTTCGACACCACCGTCGACACGACCAAGCCCGGCGAACTCCAGATGGACGAGGCGCGGTGGGCCACGTTCATGGCCGGTGTCATGCGCTACAACGCGCTGCACGCCGCCATGCTCGTCCGGTCCTTCGACTTCACGCCCTACCGGGACATGCTCGACCTCGGCGGCCTCTCCCCGGAGTTCGCCATCGGCGCCCTGCGCGCCAACCCCGGGCTGTCGGCCCGCCTCGTCTTCGACCCGGCCTCCTCGGACTCCATAGCCGAGGCGCTCGCCGCGGCGGGCCTCGCCGACCGGGCGCGGATCGATCCCGCGCCGACCGACACGGCCCGGCCGGGCGGCGACCACGACCTCGTCATGGTCAACCACGTGATCCACCGCTTCGACGCGGAACAGAACCGTGCCATCCTGGCCAACGCCCGTGCCGCCGCCCGTCCCGGCGCGACACTCCTGCTGCTGGACTTCCTGCTGGACGACGACGACCGCCAGCGTCCGATCGACGCGCTGCACGCGGGCGAGTACTTCGTCATCGACGGCACCGTCGTCTACCCGGAGTCCGAGGTCACGGCGTGGCTGGAGGAGGCGGGCTGGCGCCGGCGCGAGGTGATCGCGCTGCCGGGAAGCCCGCGCGTGGTCGTCGCCGAGGCGGTCTGACACACCGTCCGACCGGCCGTCCGACAGGTCCTCGGACGCCGGCCGGACCATGGCTCCGCCAGTGCCGAACCGGGCGCGGCGGAGCCATTGCCTTTTTGGCCGACGTCCGTAGACTAACGGCCACGACGCGTGAGGTGACGTGCCGGGAAACTCCCCGCGCACCCGCTCTCAATCCCCGTGGGCCGAGCGCTGTGAAGGCGAGAGGGCGGGCGGTTCCCCTCTCCCAGATCGATCTGGCACCAGCGCCCCTCTTACCCGAGAGAAGACTCCATGAAGAGAATCTGGAGAGCCACACTTGTCGCGGTCGCCGCGCTCGCGATGGCCGCGTGTACGAACACCGCTGCGCCCTCCGGCAGCGGCCCGGACGAAGATATCAAGATCGGGACACTCCTCGACGTCACGTCCTGGGACCCGGCCAAGGCCGACATCGGCTTCGACGGCACCTACCTGTCGGCCGTCTACGACCCGCTGGTCGCCCTCGACAAGGACTCCCGCCCCGTGCCCGGGCTCGCCACGTCATGGACGTACTCACCGGACCACCTGACGCTCACCATGAACCTGCGCACCGGGGTGAAGTTCAGCGACGGGCAGGCCTTCGACGCCGCGGCCGCCGTGCAGAACCTGGAGCACCTCAAGGCCGGCGTCCGCTCCGGCCAGACCTACGCCCACGTCGACGACGTCAAGCAGGTCGACCGGGACACCATCGCCCTCCACCTGAACAAGAAGGACGACGCCCTCCTCTACTACATGGGGCTGGGACGCAGCTGGATGGCCTCGCCCGCCGCGATCAAGGCCGATACGCTCACCAGGCAGCCCGTCGGGTCGGGCCCGTACACCTACGACACCGGCAGGTCCACGGCGGGATCGGAGTACGTCTTCACCAAGAAGCCCGGTCACTGGGACGACAGGACGTACCCGTTCGGCACCCTGCACGTGCTGCCGATCGCCGACCCGACCGCGAGCTTCAACGCGATGCTCTCGGGCCAGCTCGACGTCAGCTACGCCAACGCCGCGGACATCCCCCGGGCGAAGGACAAGGGCTGGAACGTCGCGTCCGACGTCGCCACCTGGGTCGGCCTGCAGTTCACCGACCGCACCGGCAAGCAGCTCAAGCCGCTGGGCGACATCAGGGTGCGGCGGGCCATCAACCACGCCTTCGACGGCGCGGCCATGCTCAACTCGGTCGGCCAGAAGGCCGGAGTGGCGACGAACCAGGTGTTCCCCGCCGGCCGCCCGGCCTACGACGCCTCCCTCAACGACCGGTACGCCTTCGACATGGACAAGGCGAAGAAGCTGATGGCGGAGGCCGGCTACGCCGACGGGTTCGCCGTCACGATGCCGATGTCGTCGATCTTCCAGCCCTGGCAGCCCTCGGTCCAGCAGACCCTCGGCCGGCTCGGCATCAAGGTCACCTGGAAGAACCTGTCCCCGGCCGACTACCAGAAGAACGCCGCCACCTACCCGATGTTCGTGGCCGTCCTCGCCCTGGACTCCAACCCGGCCGCCTCGGTGGACGGCCGCATCACCTCCCGCCAGTGGTTCAACCCCAACCCCTCGGTGCAGGACTTCCCCGCGGTGGACAAGCTGGTCGGCCAGGTCCAGGCGGCCAACGGCGACCAGCAGATCGACCTGATCCGCAAGCTCAACGCGGAGATCACCGACCAGGCCTGGCAGGACGTCTGGTACCAGGCGAACAACACCTACTTCAGCGTCAAGGGCGTCAAGGTGACGCCGATCACCGGAATGATGTTCCCGACCCTGCGCTTCGTCCAGCGCGGCTAGTTCCGTCCCGGCTGGGGCCGCGCGCCCGACGTGCGGCCCCACCCAGAGGGGTCCCACATGATCAGATTCACGCTCCGGCGACTGGGATCAGGAGTCGCCCTCCTCCTCGTCGTCACATCCGCCACCTTCTTCCTGGCACACCTGGCCATCGGCGACCCCACCGCCGGCCTCCTCGGCAACAGCGCCACCCCCGCCCAGCGGGCGGCACTGCACGCACAACTCGGCCTCGACCGTCCGCTCCTCACCCAGTTCTGGGACTGGTTCTCGCACGCCCTGCGAGGCGACTTCGGCACCTCGTGGCGCAACTACCAGCCCGTCTCCGACCAGATCGCCCTGCGCGTCCCGGTCACCCTGTCGGTCGTGGTGGCCGCCACCCTCCTCGCGGCCGTCGTCGGCGTCGCCGTCGGCATCGCCACCGGCCTCCGTCCGGGCGGCCTCCTCGCCCGGGTCCTCAAGCTCGCCTCGGTGCTCCTGTTCGCCCTCCCGGGGTTCTGGGTCAGCCTCGTGCTCGTCATGACGTTCGCGGTCAAACTCAGGTGGTTCCCCGCGGTGGGCTACGTCCCCCTGACCCAGTCCGGCTCCGCGTGGCTCAGCTCCATCACCCTGCCCTCGGTCGCCCTGGCGCTCGGCGCCGTCGTGATGATCGCCGAGCAGCTGCGCAACGGCTTCATCGAGGTGAACAAGCAGGACTTCGTCCGCACCCTCCGGGCCCGCGGACTGTCCTCCCGCCGGGTGACGGTGCACGTGCTGCGCAACGCCTCGCCCGCCGCGCTCACCGTGCTCGCGGTGATGTTCGTCGGCCTCCTCGGCGGCGCCGTCGTCGTCGAGATCATCTTCAACCTCCCGGGCATCGGCCAGCTCACCCAGTCGGCCTCCCAGATCGGCGACATCCCCGTCCTGCTCGGGCTGACCGCCGTCACGGTCGTCTTCGTCGTCCTCATCAACTTCCTGCTCGACCTCGTGCTCGGGTGGGTCAACCCGAAGGTGCGGGAGATATGACCGACACCGTGTTCCCCGCAGCGGACGAACCCGTCCGCGTCCAGCGGCGGCTCTGGTCACGCTTCCTGCGCCGCCCGCTGGGCGCCGCCGCCCTGGCGGTGTTCCTCCTCGTCGTCCTCGTGGGACTGTTCGCCCCGCTGCTCGCCCCGCACGACCCCAACCTCGTCGACTACGGCCTCACCCAGGCCTCGCCCAGCGCCGCACATCCGATGGGCGGCGACTCGGCCGGCCGCGACATCCTCAGCCGGCTGCTCTACGGCGCGCGGACCACCGTCTACGGAGCCGCCATCGCCTGCCTGGTCGGGGTGGTGCTCGGGGTGCCGGCCGGTGTGGCCGCCGGCTACTTCGGGGGTGCCGTCGACCGGATCTGCTCGTGGATCAGCGACGGTCTGCAGTCCGTGCCCGGCATGATCGTCCTCCTCATCGTCGCCGCCGGCACCGGCGCCGACTTCACGAGTCTGATGGTGACGGTCGGTGCGTTCATGGCACCGGGTTACTACCGTGTCGCGCGCTCCAGGGCGCTCGCCGTGCGCCGGGAGCCGTACGTCGACGCCGCCCGCGTCGCGGGCCTCACCCACACCAAGATCCTGCACGCCCACATGCTGCGGGCCGTCCACGCACCGGTGATCATCCAGTCCGCGCTCACCGCGGGCGTCGCGATGGGCATGCAGACGGGCCTGCAGTTCCTCGGCGTGGGCAGCTCGTCCACCCCCGACTGGGGGCAGATGATGAACGACGGCTTCCGCACCATGGGCACGCACCCGCTGATCCTGCTGTGGCCCTCGGCCGCGCTGGGCCTCACGATCGCCGCGCTCGCCTTCGTGGGATCGACCCTCGCCGACCTGGTGAGCGTGCGGACGGAACCGGCGCCCCGGCGCCGGCGCCGCGCGGAACCACCGGCCGGGGAGACGGCCGGCAGCACCGGTGAGCTGGTGCACCCCGTCGAGGGGAGCGCGCTGCGGATCGACAACCTCCGCGTCACCTACCGCACGCCGCACGGCGACAAGCAGGTGGTGCGCGGGGTCAGCCTGGACGTCGCCCCCGGCGAGGTGCTCGGCATCGTCGGCGAGTCCGGATCGGGCAAGTCGCAGACCGTGTTCTCCGCCCTGGACCTGCTCCCCGCGGACGGCCGGGCGACGGCGGACGGCATCTGGATCGGCGGCACGGAGGTCGGCGGGCTCCCGCGGTCCGGACGGCACGCGCTGCTCGGCACCCGGATCGGCTACGTGCCCCAGGAGCCGATGAGCAACCTCGACCCCTGCTACACGATCGGGCACCAGCTCGTCGAACCCCTGCGGGCCGTGCACGGACTGAGCAAGTCCCAGGCGAAGGAGCGGGCCCACGAGGTCCTCCTGCGGGTCGGCATCACCGACCCCGACCGTGTGCTGGCCTCCTACCCGCACCAGGTCTCCGGCGGCATGGCGCAGCGCGTCCTCATCGCGGGCGCCGTCGCGGGCAGGCCGGCCCTCCTCGTCGCCGACGAGCCGACCACGGCCCTGGACGTCACCGTGCAGGCCGAGGTGCTGGAGCTGCTGCGTGAACTGCAGCGCGAGGACGGGATGGCGCTCGTCATCGTCACCCACAACTTCGCCGTGGTCGCCGACATCTGCGACCGGGTCGCGGTCATGAAGGACGGCCGCGTCATCGAGACCGGCACCGTCGGGCAGATCTTCGCCGCCCCCGCGGACCCGTACACCGCGGAGCTGATCAGGGCCTCGCAGGACGACACCGAGAGCCGCGACGACCTCGACGCGGCGTGGAACCAGGCCGGACGGACGGTGCACACGTGAAGACGGACACCAGCGACACCCCCCTGCTGGAAGTGGACGACCTCGTCGTGGACTACCGGCGCGGCCGCACCACCTTCCGCGCGCTCAAGGGCGTCTCGATGACCATCGGGGTGGGCGAGTGCGTGGGGCTGGTCGGGGAGAGCGGATCGGGCAAGTCGACGCTCGGCAAGGCCATCCTCGGACTGGCCGAGGTCACCTCCGGCACCATCCGCTTCGGCGGCGACGACATCACCCACCTCAAGGGAGCCGCCCGGCGCCGCCTGGCCGCCGACCTCCAGGTGGTCTTCCAGGACCCCTACGGTTCGCTGGACCCGACGATGACCGTCGGGCAGATCCTCGCCGAGCCCCTCACGGCCTCCGGCACCAGCCGGTCCGACGCACGGGTGACGGTGGCGGAGATGCTCGACCACGTACGGCTCCCAGCGGATGCCCTGACCCGCTACCCCAGCGAGTTCTCCGGCGGCCAGCGCCAGCGCGTGGCCATCGCCCGCGCGCTGGTGCGCCGGCCGCGCCTCATCGTGTGCGACGAACCCGTCAGCGCGCTGGACCTCACCACCCAGGCGGCGGTGATCGACCTGTTCATCGACATCCAGCGCGAGACCGGCGTCTCCTACCTCTTCGTCTCGCACGACCTCGGCGTGGTGCGGCGCATCTGCCACCGCGTCTCGGTGATGTACAAGGGGGAGTGCGTCGAGACCGGGCCGAACGAGACCGTCACCCGCACCCCCGAACACCCCTACACCCAGAAGCTGCTCCTGGCCTCGCCGGTCGCCGACCCGGTCCGCCAGGCGGAGCGCAGACAGAGCTGGCTCGGGCTTCGTGCACCGGCCGGATCGTCAGTACCGTAGGGAAAACCATGCCGAAGATTATCGATCACGATCAGCGGCGGCGGGAGATCGTCGCGGTCGCGAAAAAGCTCATCATCCAGGGCGGCTTCGAGGCCGCGACCATGCGGAGCATCGTCGCCGAGGCGGGTTTCGCCAACGGTGCGCTGAAGCGCTACTTCCCCAGCAAGGACAGCATCGTGGCCGCCACGTTCCAGAGCGTGCTGGCGGAGATGAGCGAGCGGATCGGGGCGGACGCCCCGTCGCCCGATCCGAGGGAGGCGCTGCGGCACGACGTCGAGGCGACGCTGCCCCTCGACGCGTACCGCATCGACTCCGCGCGCGTGCTGCTCGCGCTGTGGGAGCACTCGGTCGCCAACGAGGAACTCGCCACGCTGTACCGCGAGCACCTGCACGCCTGGCGCCGGCTGCTGGCCGAGCGGATCGCCGCGGCGCGGGGCAAGGGCGAGAGCGCCGACGCCCCCGCGGTGACCGCACTGGCCGGGGAGATCATCTCCGTCTCCATCGGTGCCAACGTCACCTCCCTGATGTTCCCGGACGGCTCACTCATCCCCGAGTACCGCGCCTATGTCGACCGGCTGATGCGGAACATCGCCGGATGACCGCGAAACCGCGGCGCCCGGGCCATGCCGACGACCAGAAAAGGACCCTGTATGGACGTACGAGGCCGGCTCTTCATCGGAGGTGAGTGGACGGCCGCCGCGGACGGGGCGGAGTTCACCACCCGCGATCCGGCCACCGGCTCGGTGCTGGGCAGCTGTGCCCAGGCCGGCCGGGCGGAGGCCGACGCCGCCGTGGACGCCGCGCGGCGGGCGCTGGACGACCCCGCGTGGGCGGCGATGCCCGCGGCCCAGCGGGCGAGGCTGCTGTGGCGGGTCGCCGAACTGATCGACCGCGACGCCGCCGCACTCGCCGAACTGGAGACGCGGGACCAGGGGCAGCCGCTGGGCGTGGCCCGCTCGGTCAGCGTCGCCGGGGCCGCGGAGCACTTCCGCTACTACGCGGGCTGGGTGACGAAGATCGAGGGGGCGGTCAGCCCCGTCTCCTTCCCCGGCACCCTGCACTACACCCGCCGGGAACCGGTCGGGGTGTGCGCGCTCATCACCCCCTGGAACTTCCCGCTGATGATCGCGGCGTGGAAGCTGGCGCCCGCGCTGGCCTGCGGCAACACCGTGATCCTGAAACCCGCCGAGCAGACCCCGCTGACCAGCCTGCACCTGGTGCGGCTGTGCGAGGAGGCCGGCTTCCCACCGGGTGTGGTCAACCTGCTGACCGGCGGCCCCGGGACCGGCCGGGCCCTCAGGGCGCACCCGGGGGTCGACAAGGTCTCCTTCACCGGTTCCACCGAGGTGGGACAGGAGATCGTCCGGTCCTCGGCGGACGACCTGAAGCGGGTCACCCTGGAACTGGGCGGCAAGGCCCCCAGCATCATCGCCCGGGACGCCGACATCGACGCCGCCGTCCAGGGCAACGTGCAGGGGGCGCTGCTCAACAGCGGGCAGGTGTGCGCCGCGTACGCGCGCTTCTACGTGGACCGGCACCGGGCCGAGGAGTTCACCGCGAAGCTCGCGGCCGCCGTGGACGCCCTGCGCCTGGGCCCCGGCCTGTCCCCGGACACCCAGCTCGGGCCCCTGGTCACCGACGACCACCTGCGCCGGGTGGACACGCTGGTGCGGGCGGGGGTGGCCGAGGGCGCCGAGCTGGTCACCGGCGGAACACGCGCCGACGGCCCCCTGGAGCGGGGCAACTTCTACCGGCCGACCGTCCTCACGGGCGTGCGGGACCGGATGTCCATCGCGCGGCAGGAGGTCTTCGGCCCCGTGCTGCCGGTGCTCACCTACGAGGACGAGGACGAACTGGTGGCCCGGGCCAACGACACCCGCTACGGCCTGGCCGCCGCGGTGTGGACCCGGGACCTGTCCACCGCCCACCGGCTGGCGGCGGGCGTCCGCGCGGGCGCGGTGTTCGTCAACATGCCGCCCGTGCCCGACCCCGCCGCCCCCTGGGGCGGATTCGGGGCCAGCGGCTGGGGCCGGGAGATGGGCTCCCACGCCCTGGACGTGTTCACCGAGACCAAGGGCGTCTGGATCCACCATGGCTGATCCGCGCCGCACCCCGCAGGAGACACCGATGAACGACCGCGCCGCGGAACACGACGGCGTCCAGGCCGCCGTGCGGGCCTACGCGACGGCGGTGGCCGCCGGCGACCCGCAGGCGGTCCGGGCGGCCTTCCGCCCGGACGCGTACATGTGGGGCTACCTCGGCCCGGACCTCGTGTCCGCGCCGATCGATGCGTTCTGCGAGGTGGTGGCGGCCGACTCCGCCGTCGCCGAGTGGGCCCCGCACTACACCTACGAGATCCGCTCCGTCGAGGTGAGCGGCGAGGTGGCCGTGGCCGTGCTCGACGAACGCGGCTACCAGGGCCACGACTTCACCAACCACTTCTCCCTGGTGCGGGAGGACGGGGTGTGGCGGATCGCTGGCAAGACGTTCTTCCGCCGCGACCCGGACTGAACCGCGGCACGAGCCCGAACGCCCCCCGCCCCGCCGGTCGTACGGCGGGGCGGGGGGCGTACCGGCTTCCGCGTCACAGGTGGTAGGCGTACTCCGTGAACTCCCAGTCGGTGACGTGCCGGTGGAAGCGCGCGACCTCGTCCCGCTTGTACGCCAGGTAGGAGGAGGTGAACTGCTTGCCGAGCAGCCCGGTCAGCTCGGCGTCCGCCTCCAGCGCGTCGAGGGCCGCGGACAGGGTGCCCGGCAGCACCGCCGACCGCGTGGCGTCGTACCCGTAGCCCTCCAGCGGGGCGGGCGGCTCCTCGCCGGCCAGGACGCCGAGCAGGGCCGCGGCGAGGGTCCCGGCGATCAAGAGGTACGGGTTGGCGCTCGCGTCGCCGAGGCGCAGTTCGAGGCGCGCGCCGGCCCCGCGCTCGGGCGGTATGCGGACCATGGCACTGCGGTTGTCCAGCCCCCAGTCGATCAGCCAGGGCGCCAGGGTGTCCGGGCCGAAGCGCTTGTAGGAGTTGACCGTCGGGTTGGCCAGGGCGGCGAGCGCCGGCGCGTGGGCGAGGATGCCCGCCACGGCGTGCCGGGCGGTGGCGGACAGGCCGTACGGCGCGGCCGGGTCCGCGAAGACGGTGCCGCCCTCGTCGTCCACGCACGACAGGTGGAGGTGGAAGCCCGAACCGCCGGCGTCGCCGAAGGGCTTGGCCATGAAGGTGGCCAGCCGGCCCTCCGCGCGGGCCAGTTCCTTGACCGCGGACTTGAAGCGGAAGGCGCGGTCGGCGGCGTCGAGGGCGTCGGAGTGGGTCAGGTTGATCTCGAACTGCGCGCCGTCGTACTCGTGGTTGCCGCCGCTCACCCCGATGTCCAGGCCGCGCAGCAGACGCAGGGTGCGCAGCAGGTGGTTGTCCCGGTCCGCGCGCAGCCCGGCGGTGTAGATGGCGCCGGCGGCGTCGCTGTAGCGGCGCCAGCCCCGCGCGTCGTCGGGGGAGGCGTCGCACAGGAAGTACTCCAGCTCCGGGCCGACCACCGGGCGCAGGCCGTGCTCGGCGCACCGCCCGAGGACGGCGCGCAGCAGGTCGCGGGGGGACTCCGGGGCGGGCAGGCCGGTCGCCGGGTCGACGACGTCGCCGAGGCAGGTGGCGACCCCGGGCTCCCACGGCAGCGGGCGGAGCGTGTCCAGGTCGGGGACGACGTGGATGTCGGGCAGGCCCGCGTCCAGGCCGCCGGGGACCGGGACCGTGTCGCCCTGGGGGCTCGTGTGGTAGACGGCGCGGCAGAACGCCAGGCCGTGGTCGCAGACCGAGGGGAGGTGGTCCAGCAGCACGTCCCGGGCCCGCTCGGTGCCGATGAGGTCGGGATAGGTCACCCGGACCACGTCGATGCCCTCGGCGGCCAGCCGCGCCATGTGCCGGCGGACGGGTTCGGTGTCGGATGCGCTCACCGGTGTCTCCTCTGGGAAAGGGGGAGGCTCCCCGGGCTCGGGCGCTGGGGGAGAGGGAAGGAAGCGGCGGCCTCGGACCGCGAAGAGGCGGGAGGCGCACACTGGCTGGCGGCAAACGCTAGGGAGGGCCGCCGCCTTCCCGCAAGGGGTGTGCGGCAGATATTTATCCATGCGGATAGCTCTTGACCCGGCCGGTGCCGCTTCCTATCTTGTTTGGAGTCAAACGAGTTGGTCGTCCGGCCGCCGACAGGAACACGTGCCGGGAACACGGCCCCCGCGTACGCACCCGCACCCCGCGTCCGTCCGCACCGGCCAGGCACCCTTCGCGCCACCCGCCCGCGGGCGGCCGCGAGCCTGCCCGGGACGGCCCGGGACCCGGACGCCGAGGCCCGCACCCCCGCGGCCGCGTGACGCGCCGAACGTTCCGTCCCCGGCGGCCCGCCCCGACCGCTCAGCCCCCAAGGAGCCCCCAGTGACCAGTGTCCGCGGATACTTCCACCCCAAGACGGCGACGGGCCGGTCGTCGCTGATCCCCGCACCGCCCTGGCACTACTCCGGCGACCTGCTGACCGTCGAGTACCGGACCGACCCGGCCCGCGTGCGCGAACTGCTGCCCGCACCCCTGGAACTCGCCGACGAGGACCCCGGCGCGGTCGCCCTGATCTGGGCCGACTGGCAGTCCTGCGCCGCCCCGGGCCAGGAGCTGCTCGACCCGGTACTGGCCCAGTACAAGGAGGCGTTCGCCGTCGTCCGCTGCGCGTACCGGGGCCGCACCTACACCCGCTGCGTGTACATCTGGGTCGACAAGGACTTCGCCGTCGCCCGCGGACTGCACCAGGGCTACCCGAAGAAGCTCGGCTCCATCCACCAGACCCGCCCCCACCCGTACGGGCCCGCCCCGCGCATCGAGGCCGGCGCCCGCTTCGGCGCCACCCTCGCCGCGGCGGACCGACGGCTCGCCGAGGCCGTCGTCACCCTGCGCGAACCGTCCGCGACGAACGGATTCGTCAACGCCCACCCGATGGCCCACCACCGCTGGCTGCCCGCCATCGAGAAGGACGGGGGCCTCGCCCTGGACGAACTGGTCGAGTCCGGCGCGGCCTCGGTCGAGGGCGGGCAGTCCTGGACCGGCGACGCCGAACTCACCCTGTTCGAGGCCCCCACGGAGGAACTGGCCCGGCTGGAGATCCGGGAACCGATCGCCGCGTACTACCGGCAGGTCGGCGTGGTCTGGGACGGCGGCCGGCTCCTGGAGTCGCACACCCCCGCCGCCCGGTGACCGCGGCGCCCCGCACCCACCCTCAGGAGCCACAGGACATGAGCGAACACCTCACCACCGTCGCCGGGGTCACCGTCGACACCCGGCACTGGATCGGCGGCGAACGCGTCGCCTCCGCCGGCACCTTCACCGACGTCTCACCCATCGACGGCAGCACCCTCGGGGAGATCTCCCGGGGCACCCCGGCGGAGGCCGCCGCGGCCGTGGCCACCGCCAAGGCCGCCTTCCCCGGCTGGGCCGCCACCCCGCGCGCCGAACGCGCCCGCGTCCTGCACGCCATCGCCGACGGCGTCGAGCGGCGCACCGAGGAACTCGCGGCCGTCGAGACCGCGGACAACGGCGCGCTCCTGCGCTCGCACCGCCGCGGCGTCATGCCCCGCGTCGCCCACAACTTCCGCTTCTTCGCCGACCGGCTGCTGGAGCTGGAGCACAAGGACTTCACCACCCGCGGCCACACCAACCACGTCACCTGGGACCCGGCCGGCCCCTGCGTGCTGATCACCCCGTGGAACGCACCCCTGATGCTCGCCACGTGGAAGGTGGCCCCGGCCCTCGCCGCCGGCGACACGGTCGTGCTCAAACCGGCCGAGTGGTCCCCGCTCACCGCCTCCCTCCTCGCCGACATCGCGGCCGACGCCGGACTCCCGGCGGGCGTCCTGAACGTCGTGCAGGGCTACGGCTCCGAGATCGGCGACGCCCTCACCGCCCACCCGGACGTGCGCCGCATCAGCTTCACCGGGTCCGTGCCCACCGCCCGGCACATCGCCGCGTCGGCCGCCGCCAACCTCACCCCGCTCAGCCTGGAACTCGGCGGCAAGTCACCCCTGCTGGTCTTCGCCGACGCCGACCTGGACCTCGCCGCCGACCTGGCCGTCGAGCAGTACGACAACGCCGGCCAGGTCTGCCTGGCGGCCACCCGCATCCTCGTGGACGAGAGCGTCGCCGAGGAGTTCACCCGCCGGTTCACCGACCGGGCGTCCCGGCTCCGGCAGGGCGACCCGCGCGACGAGGCCACCGACATCGGCCCCAACATCCACCCCCGCCAACTGGAGAAGATCGACGGCTTCGTACGGCGGGCCCTCGCGGCCGGCGCCCGCGCGGTCATCGGCGGCCACCGCCGCGAGGACAACTACTACGCCCCCACCCTCCTCACCGACGTGCGGCAGGACTCCGAGATCGTCCAGGAGGAGGTCTTCGGCCCCGTCCTGACCCTGCAGACCTTCCGGGACGAGGACGAGGCCGTCCGCCTGGCCAACGACACCCGGTTCGGCCTGGCCGCCACCGTCGCCACCGGCGACCCCCGGCGCGCCGAACGGGTCACCGCACGCCTGGTCGCCGGCACCGTCTGGGTCAACTGCTTCTTCGTCCGCGACCTCCGGGCGCCCTTCGGCGGCTCCCGCCACTCCGGCGTCGGCCGCGAGGGCGGCACCTGGAGCTTCGACTTCTACTGCGACCTCAAGAACACCGTCACCGCACCGGAGGGCAGGCCCGACCATGGGTGAGATCGTCGGCGCGGGCCTCCTCGCCCACGTCCCCACCATCGTGCTCCCCGAGCGGACCCGGCTGGAACTGAACGAGGGCAAGGAGATCACCCTCGTCACCGGCCTGCGGCAACTGCGCCGGGACGTCTTCGAGTCGGACGACTACGACACCGTCGTCGTGCTCGACTCCCACTGGGCCACCACCGTGGAGTTCGTCGTCACCGCCCAGCCCCGCCGGGCCGGGCTGTTCACCTCCGAGGAACTCCCGCGCGGCATGTGCCGCATGCCCTACGACTTCCCCGGCGACCCCGAACTCGCCCGGAACATCGCCTCGTTCGCCGACCGGCACGGCACCTGGATCACCCCGATCGACGACACGTACCTGCCGATCTACTACGCCACCCTCAACCTGTGGAAGTACCTCGGCGAGGGCCTGCCCGGCAAGCGCTGGGTCACCATCGGCGTCTGCCAGACCGGCGACATGGAGGACCACCTGCGCCTGGGCCGCGCACTGGCCGACGGCATCGCCGCCACCCCGGGCCGGCGCGTGCTGGTGATCGCCTCCGGCGCCCTGTCGCACACCTTCTGGCCGCTGCGCGAACTGCGCGCCCACGAGGCCAGCGACCCGTCCCACATCTTCACCCCCGAAGCCCGGGCGGCCGACCTCGAACGCATCGCCTGGTTCACCCAGGGCCGGCACGACAAGGTCCTCGACACCATGGACGAGTTCTGGACGTACAAGCCCGAGGCGAAGTTCTTCCACTACCTGATGATGGCCGGCGCCCTCGGCGAGCGGGCGTGCACCGCGCAGGGCCGCCAGTACGGCGAGTACGAGAACTCCGTCGGCACCGGCCAGGTCCTGCTCTGGTTCGACCGCCCGGCCGACGGCTGGACCGCCCCCCGGCCGTCCGCCCCGCCCGCCCCCTCCAGCCGCGCCTAGAAAGGCCCCGCCATGCCCGAGTACCGCCGTGTCCTCCTGGACGGCGCAGCAGTGGAGACCGTCCGCGACGGTGACGAACTGGTCGCCGGGGACGGTCGCCGCGTCAGGGCCGAGGACGCCCACCACCTGCCGCCCGTCGTCCCGTCCAAGGTGATCGCCGTCCACCTCAACCACCGCAGCCGGGTCGAGGAGTTCCGCATCGGCCTGCCGGACACCCCCACCTACTTCCACAAGCCGACCTCGGCGCTGAACGGCCACGGCGGCGCGATCGTCCGCCCCGAGGGCTGCAAGTGGCTCAACTACGAGGGCGAGGTGGCCATCGTCATCGGGCGGACGGCCCGCAACATCGCGCCCTCCAGCGCGGGGGAGTACATCGCCGGCTACACCGTCGCCAACGACTTCGGACTGCACGACTTCCGCGACACCGACGCCGGGTCCATGCTCCGCGTCAAGGGCTCCGACACCCTGTGCCCGCTCGGCCCCGGCCTCGTCACCGACTGGGACTTCCACGGCAAGCGGCTGCGCACCTACGTCAACGGGGAGGTCGTCCAGGACGGCTCCACCGACGAGATGACCTGGGACATGCACTACCTCGTCGCGGACATCGCCCGCACCATCACCCTGTTCCCCGGCGACGTCCTGCTGTCCGGCACGCCGGCCAACTCCCGCCCCGTACGGCCCGGTGACGTCGTCGAGGTGGAGGTCGAGGGTCTCGGCCGGCTCACCAACCACGTCGTCACCGGCCCCACCGCCGTCCGCAGCGACGTCGGGGCCCAGCCGACCGAGTCCGAGGAGGTGCTGTCCACCGCGCTCGGCGGCGACTGGGAGTTCCGTGGCATCAGGCCGCCCAGGCGCTGAGCGGCCCGCGCCGGTAGGGTCGGCCGCATGAACGGTCCCGCCGAGCCCGCGCCCGAGCGCGGCCCCCGCAAGCGCGTCACGCACTACGGGACGGGCCGGGCGGCCCTGCTGGACGCCGCCGTACGCGTCGTGGCCCGGGGCGGTCTGCGCAAGCTGACCTACCGGGCCGTCGCCGAGGAGGCCGGGGTCACCCACGGGCTCGTCGTCCACCACTTCGGCTCCCGCGACGCACTCATCGAGGAGGCCGTCGACCACGCCGTCCGCTCCTCCCTCCGGGTCAACGCCCTCGACACCGGGGACGGCACGGCGGCCGGCTTCGCCGCCGGTCTGGGCGAGATGGTGGCGTCGGGACCGGAGATCCAGGCGTTCCAGTACGAACTGCTCCTGGAGGCCCGGCGCCGGCCGGAACTGATGCCCCAGCTCCGCGGCCTCTACGACGGGTACCTCGACGCGACCCGGCGGGAGCTGTCCCGGATCCTCGCCCGCCCGGCCGGTGAGGGACTGTCCCGGCTGGTCTTCGCCGCGCTGGAGGGGCTGGTGCTGCACCAGCTCGTCTTCGGCGAGCGGGACGTGACCGAGGAGGCACTGTCGGAGCTGCGCGCCCTGCTGCGCAGGCTGGCCGAGGCCGACGGCGGGGGCGACGACTCGGACGAGGCCGGGAGCTGAACCGCCCGGTCCCCGGACCGCCTTCACGTACCGGCGACCCGGACCCCCGACGGGCTCCGGCCGCCCGGTCCCCCCGCGGCGCCGTGCCCGCCCGCGACCTGTTCCACCCACCCGGGCCCACCCGGCCCACCCGGACGACGACGCACCCCCGCCCGCGACCGCCGCCCGCCGAAGAACGAGACGAGGACGCATGACGGACGCCACCCACGACGACTGGATCCGCCGGGCCCGTGCACTCCGGTTCCCCGGCCCGCACGTCATCGACGGAGCCGAACACGACGGAGGCGGCACGTTCACCGTCGTGTCGCCCCGCGACGGCCGGCCCCTGGCCGACGTGGCCGACGGCGGCGCGGCGGAGGTCGACCTGGCCGTCGCCGCGGCCCGCCGCGCCTTCGACAGCGGCCCCTGGCCACGGCTCGCCCCCGCCGAACGCGGCCGGATCCTGCTGCGCGTCGCCGACCTGATCGAGACCCGGCGCGCCGACCTCGCGCTCACCGTCAGCCTGGAGATGGGCAAACCGGTCACCGACGCCCACGACATCGAACTGCGCGCCCTGATCGGCACCTTCCGCTGGTACGGCCAGCTCGCCGACAAACTCACCGACGAGTCCCCGCACACCGCGCCCGACGCCCTCGCCCTCGTCACCCGGGAACCGGCAGGCGTCGTGGGCGCCGTCGTGCCCTGGAACTTCCCCCTGACGCTCGCGGGCTGGAAGATCGCCCCCGCGCTCGCCGCCGGCTGCACGGTCGTCCTGAAACCCTCCGAGAACGCACCGCTGTCCGCCCTGCTCCTCGCCCGGATCGCCACCGAGGCCGGGCTGCCACCCGGTGTCCTGAACGTCGTGAGCGGCGACGGACCGGTCGCCGGACGCGCCCTCGGCCTCCACCCCGGCGTGGACGTCCTCGCCTTCACCGGCTCCACCGCCGTGGGTCGGCACTTCCTGCGCTACGCCGCCGACTCCAACCTCAAGCGCGTCTGGCTCGAACTCGGCGGCAAATCGCCCAACATCATCCTCCCCGACGCCCCCGACCTGGCGAAGGCCGCCGCCACCGCCGCCTGGGGCATCTTCTTCAACCAGGGCGAGATGTGCACCGCGCCCTCCCGGCTCCTGGTCCACTCCTCCATCGCCGAACAGGTCACCGAGGCGGTCGTCGAGCGGGCCCGCACCCTGCGCGTCGGCGACCCCCTGGACCCGGCCACCGAGATGGGCGCACTGGCCGGCCGGGACCACCTCGACCGGGTGCTCGGCCACATCCACGCCGGTGCCGACGCCGGCGCACGGCTGCGCACCGGGGGAGAGCGCATCCTGGCGGACACCGGAGGCGTGTACCTCCAGCCCACCGTCTTCGACCGCGTCGCCCCCGACAGCCGGCTGGCCCGCGAGGAGATCTTCGGCCCCGTCCTGTCCGTCCTCTCCTTCGACGACCTCGACGAGGCGGTGGCCCTCGCCAACGACACCGACTACGGCCTCGCCGCGGGCCTGTGGACCTCCGACCTGTCCACGGCGCACCGGGTCTCGCGCGCGCTGCGGGCCGGCACGGTCTGGGTCAACTGCTACGAGGAGGGCGATCTGACGGTGCCCTTCGGCGGCATGAAACAGTCGGGCAACGGACGCGACAAGTCCGTCCACGCCCTGGAGAAGTACACCGAACTGAAGACCACCTGGATCCAGCTGTGAGCGCCGCCGACCGCCCCCTCATCGCGGTGCCGGCGCGTTTCTCCGCCACCGCGTCGGCCCTGCGCCACGGGGCCGAGGTCACCGCGCGGGCGCTGGCCGAGGCGGTCTGGCGGGCGGGCGGAGAACCCGTCACCCTCCATCCGTACGCCCCCGCCGGCCTCTGCGACCCGGTACTGACCGCGGCCCGCGTCGCCCGCTTCGACGGCGTCCTGCTCCCCGGCGGCGGAGACCTCTCACCGCACCTCTACGGGGCCGACGAGACCCATCGGGCCGTCTACGACGTGGACCACGAACAGGACGCCTTCGACCTGGAGGTGGCCCGCCAGGCGTTGGCGCTCGGGCTGCCCCTGCTGGCGGTCTGCCGCGGCCTCCAGGTCGTCAACACCGTCCGGGGCGGCACCCTGCACCAGGACATGGGCGGGCCGGGCCGGGAGCACCGGCACGTCAGGCACGCGGTGTCCCTCACCCCGGGCTCCGCCGTCGCGGCCGTCACCGGGACCGGGAGGATCCAGGCGTCCTGCTACCACCACCAGCACGTCGACCGGCTCGGCGCGGGACTCGTCGCCACCGCCCGCGCCGCCGACGGCACGGTCGAGGCCGTGGAGGCCCCCGGAAGCGGCGGCTGGTTCCTGGCCGTGCAGTGGCACCCCGAGGACACCGCGGCGACGGACCCGGCCCAACAGCGCCTGTTCGACGCCCTGGTGCACGCCGCGCGCGCGAGACCCGGCCCGAGCGGCGGCGGTTCAGCCCTTGGCGCGGCGGCCGCTGCGCCGGGGGGCGGGCTCCGCGCCGTTCAGCAGTGACCTGCGGCGCTCCTCGCCGTGCTGCTCCACCTGCACGACCACGCGCCGCAGCCCGTCGGCGAGCACGCGGCACTCCTCGTCGCTCAACCGCGAGGTCACGAACGCCTCTTCCGCGTTGAACTCGGGGAACACGCGCCGCATGAACTCCTCGCCCCGCTCCGTCAGGCTCAGCAGCACCAGCCGGCCGTCGGTGGGGTGGCCGGCGCGGCGCAGCAGCCCACGTGCCTCCAGGGTGCGGGAGACCCCGGTCAGGGTGCCCTTCGAGACACCCGCCTCCTCGGCGACGTGCCGGGTCTCCGACTCACCCCACACCCACACCACCCACAGCACGACGAACGCGGTCCAGGTCAGGTCGGCGCCGCGCAGGACGGAGTTCTCCAGGTGGTGCCGCACCGCGGAGGCGGCCCGGTGGATGTTGGCCACGGCCGCCATCTGCTCCCGCCGGACGGGCATGCCGTCCAGCTTCGCCTCCGCGAGTTCCTCCGCTTCAGCGATACGACGTCGGCCGGGCAAGAGCGCTCCCTGGGTCTCCCGTGCGGAACCGGGCGGCCCGCCGGCCCGCCCGGTCGTTCGGGACCACAGTCTACGGGCGGTCCGCGCCCGCGCCCGGGCGTCCGTGTCCGACCCGCGGCCCTGGGGCACGAGCGCCGCCGGGGCGTACGGCTCCGGTACGACGACCGTCCGGACGGATCAGGGCGGGACCACGACGGCCGCCCGTGGGTCGGCCGCCCGCGAGGACGGCGACACCAGCAAGGCGTGCGCCTGACGCTCCGCACCGGGACGACGGACGGGCGGCCGGCCCGTCCGCCGTCCGCCGCCCTGGTCCTACGACCCCACGGGACGGCCCAGGGCGGCCAGTTCCTCCGCGGTCCGCGGGCCCGGAGTGGTGTCCGCCAGGAGTCCGTGCGCGCGGAGCACCCGGCCGGCGGCGATGCCCCAGGGCAGCCGCAGCCCCGCCCGCTCCAGCAGGTCGGTGCGCGCCAGGGCGGGGGCGGCCGGGCCGGTGTGCACGCCGGACGGCGTGAGCAGTGCCACGTCGTCGGCCCAGCGCAGGGCGAGGTCGACGTCGTGGGTGGCCATCACCACGGTGGTGCCGTCGCGGCGCAGGGCGGCCAGGGTGGTCAGCAGGCGCTCTTGGCCGTCCGGGTCCAGCCCCGCGGTGGGCTCGTCGAGGATGAGCACCCTCGGCCGCAGCGCGACCGCCCCGGCGATGGCGGCCCGTTTGCGCTGACCGTAGGAGAGCAGATGGGTCGGGCGGTCGGACAGGGCGGTGATGTCCAGGGCCGTGAGCGCCTCGTCGACCCGTTCGCGGACTTCCGTCGCGGTCAGGCCCAGGTTGAGCGGCCCGAACGACACGTCCTGGGCGACGGAGGCGGCGAACAACTGGTCGTCGGGGTCCTGGAGCACGAGCTGAACCGTAGTACGCAGACGGGTGAGGCCCTTGCGGTCGTACGCCACCGGCTCGCCCGCGAGGGTCAACCGCCCGGCGTCCGGCCGCAGTCCGCCGCTGAGCAGCCGCATCAGCGTGGTCTTGCCGCTGCCGTTGCGGCCGAGCAGGGCCAGGGCGCGCCCCTCGCGCACCGGGAAGTCCAGGTCCGCGAAGACGGTGGGCCCGTCCTCGTAGGCGAAGGTCGCTCCCCGCAGGGCGACGAGGGCGTGATCGCTCATGCAAGCGGCCTTTCGAGTACGAGGGTGAGGGCGGCCAGGGCCGCGAGCAGGGCGAGGCTCGCGGTCACGAACCGGGCGGACACGCGGGCGCCGGACGGCAGGACGCGCAGCGTGCCGTCGTAGCCGCGCCCCGCGAGTCCGGCCTGCAGCCGCGCGGCCCGGTCGAAGGCGCGGACGAAGGCGACGGCGCCGAGTCCGGCCAGGGAGCGCCAGGCGGCGGCCCGGGTGGTGTGGCCGAGCCGGGCCGCCTGCGCCTCGCGGATCCGGCGGACCGAGTCCAGGAGGAGGAAGCTCATCCGGTACATCACCATCGCGACGTCCACGACGGGGGCGGGCACACCGGCCCGCAGCAGGCACGGCAGCAGGTCGGACATCGGGGTGGTGAACGCGAACAGCAGGAGCCCCAGGGAGGCGGCCGAGGTGCGCAGCAGCACTTCCCCGGCGCGCACCGGGCCGCCCTCGGCCGGCCCGACGAACGCGCCGGGGCCGCCGATCCGGACCAGCAGGGTCGCCGCTCCGGTCAGGCAGAAGCCCAGCGGCACGCGGTAGGCCCGCCACAGCCGGCGGCCGGGGACCCCGGCGGGGCCCAGGAGCACGCCGAGCGTGGTCACCAGGACGAGGGCCCCGCCGGGCCACGGTGGCAGCAGGACCGCGAGGGCGGTGAGCCCGAGCCCCAGCACGGCCTTGTCCACGGGGTGGCGGCGGCGCCAGCGACTGCCGTACGCCGCCGCGTCGATCGGTAGCACGCCGGGTCAGGTCCGTTCGGCCGGGGAATCACCCGCGGGTGCGGCGGGGTGCCGGGGCTCCTCCGCACCGTGCGCGGCGGCCACGGCCCGCTGTTCGCCCTGGCGCCGCCCTCGGCGCAGTCCGAAGTAGTACGCGAGGACGCCGGCGCCGAGGGCGGCCTGCACCGCGAAGAGCGCCGACTCGATCTCCCCGGACGGGGGTTCGTACAGCGGGGAGAACCACGGCTTGTAGTCCGGCTCGATCTCCGTGATCGCCGTCTGCGCCTCGGTGTCGGCGCCCGTGAAGGGCTCCTTCTTGTGGTCGCCCAGTCCGAGCGCGAGGGGGAGGACCGCCAGCGCGGCCACGGCGAGCAGCAGAAGCGCGTTGATCTTCGTGTTCCGGCTCATCGGGCCACCGCCTCCGTCTTCGTAGCGCTCCGGCGGCCGGGGACCAGTACGCCGAGCCGGGTCAGCTCGCCCTTGCTGGACTGCACCAGCAGCCGCATGACGAGCACCGTGAGCAGGCCCTCGCTGACCGCGAGCGGGATCTGTGTGACGGCGAAGATGGAACCGAACTTGCCCAGCGCGCCGAGGAATCCGCTGCCGGGGTCGGGGAACGCCAGGGCCAGCTGCACGCTGGTGACGCAGTAGGTGGACAGGTCGGCGACGAACGCGCCGCAGAAGACGGTGACCGCCAGGGGCGCGTCGAAGCGCCGGAGCAGCCGGTAGACGGCGTACCCCGCCCAGGGGCCGGCGATCGCCATGGAGAAGACGTTGGCCCCGAGCGTGGTCAGGCCGCCGTGGGCGAGCAACAGGGCCTGGAACAACAGGGTGATGGTGCCCAGCACCGTCATGACCGGTGGGCGGAACAGGATGGCGCCCAGGCCGGTGCCGGTGGGGTGCGAGCAGCTCCCGGTCACCGACGGCAGCTTCAGGGCGGACAGGACGAAGGTGAACGCTCCGGACGCGCCGAGGAGCAGGGTGCTCTCGGGATGCGCCCTGACCTCGCGGCTGAGTGAGCGGACTCCGTGGACGACGAACGGCGCGGACGCGACGCCCCAGGCGACGGCGTGCGCCGGAGGCAGGAAGCCCTCGGCTATGTGCATGGCTCGGCAGACCCTCTCCAGCACCTCGTGGATGGTTGACGCGCCTCGGCCGGTCTCCTGGCTTACGGGTACCACCGTCCAGTGCTCCGCCTTCCCGGGTCCGAGGACCCAGTGGCTGCCCGCGAGGGCCGGAGCCGGACTTCCCGATCACAGTGGCGAGGGCCGCACCGGCATCACACCGAATTTCCCGTTCACCAAGGCACGGTGACAGTAATGCTGCGATCTCGCCGATGGCAAGCGGCGGTCCGCCGGGCAGGGGGGCGCACCACGGCTCACGCCCGTCACCGTGGGATCGCCGCGACGAGCCGGCGCGCGCCCGGAGCGCCCCTGCCGCTCCGCCGCGTCAGCGGTTGTTCGCGTTCGGCCGGGAGGTGGTCTTGCGCGCCGGCCGGTGGATGAGGTCGTCGTCGCCCTCCCGGCGGGGTACGTAGGAGAAGCCCTCCTCGGTGTCGGGGTCGTAGTGCACCACGGCCCCCTGCTCCGCCAGCATCCGCTTCCACGACCTGAGCCGGTCCCGGTCGTTGTCGGTCAGCTCGCGCCCGTCCCGCAGCCGCGCCTCGACGCGGAGCATCGCGACCGGGTACTTCCAGCGGTGCCGCTCCTTGACCTCCCACGGGATCAGGTCGTCGTCGCGGGTGATACGCCGGTCGAGCCCCCGGCGCCGGCGGAAGTTGCCCCACATGGAGGAGACGGTCTCGATGCCGTACTTGCGCCGGTACTCGTCGATCATCCACTGGTACGTCCTGCCTTCCTCGAACCAGCGGATCACCTCCTGCTCGTTCTGGATCTTCCTCTTCGCCATGGGCTCGTCCTGTCGGCTTCCGGTCTCTGTTGATCTTGGAATCCGTCACACTTGCACGCGTGGCGGTGTGCGTCAACCCCGCCGCGGGACGGCGGCGCGCCCGCTCACAGCTTGAGGCTGAACCAGGTCGTCTTCCCCTCGTCGGTCGGCCGCACCCCCCAGTCGTCGGCGAGGGTGCGCACGAGCAGCAGGCCGCGCCCGGACTCCTCGTCCCGCGCCGCGAGACGTGGCTGCGGCAGGTGCAGGCTGCGGTCGCTGACCTCCACGGTGAGATCGGTGTCGGTGCGGCACACGTGGACCCCGAGGGGGCCCTGGGCGTGCTGCACGGCGTTGGTGAGCACCTCGGAGAGCAGCAGGAGCGCGTCGTCCGTCGCCCCCGCGCACCCCCAGGCGCCCAGCGCCTTGTCGAGGAACTCACGGCCAAATGGCACGGACCGCGGGGTCGCGGGCAGCTCGGTGGTGGCCGTGGCGAGCGGAGCCGCGGGGAGCTGGACCAGCAGCAGGGTCACGTCGTCGTGGCCGTCGGCGTCGGGCAGCAGCGCCGACAGGACGTGGTCGGCGGCGGACTCGAGGTCGAGCGCCGCGCTCGGCAGCTCGTCCAGGGTGCTGACGAGCTGGTCGAGCTTGTCCTCGATGTCGGTGCCGGGAGTCTCCACCAGACCGTCGGTGTAGAGCACGAGGGTGGCGCCGGGCTCGATGGTGCCGCAGCACTGCTCGTAGATGACCCCGCCGACGCCGAGCGGGGCGTTCACGGGGGCCGCGAGCGTCCGGGTGGGCGCGCCGGGAGCGGCGACCAGCACCGGGAGGTGACCGGCGGAGCACACGGTCACCTCGCCCGCGTCGGCGGCGATCACCAGGTAGCAGCAGGTGACCAGTTGGTCGGGGACGTCCAGGTCGGCGACGACGGTGTCCATCGCCTGCATCAGCTGCCGCGGCTGCAACCCGGTCTTGGCCAGCGCGTGCGCGGCGGAGCGCAGTTGGCCCATGACGGCCGCGGCCTCCAGCCCCCGGCCCATGACGTCGCCGATCAGCACGCCGACCCGGCCGGCGCCCAGCGGGATCAGGTCGAACCAGTCGCCGCCGACACCGGCTCCCTGGGTCGCGGGACGGTACCGGCTCGCGGTGGCCAGGCCGGGGATGGCGGGCGGTGTGCCCATCAGGCTGCGCTGGAGGGTGAGGGCGATGTGCCGCTGCTGCTCGTACAGCTCCGTCAGCTCCGCCTCGGCGCGCTTGCGGTCGCCGATGTCCCGGACGATGGCGCACGCGCCGACGACCGTGCCGTCCGCCGCCCTGGTCGGCCACAGGGTCACGTCGACGTCCAGCAGCCGCCCGGAGCGGGTGAGCCGCAGCGTCTCGAAGTGCTCGACCTTCTCGCCCCGGCGCAGCCGCTCCAGGAGCACGGTGATCTCGTCCCCGCGCGCCGCCGGTGCCAGCACGGACACGTGCCGCCCCATCACCTCCTCCGCCGTGAACCCGTACAGCCGCTGCGCGGCGGCGTTCCAGTACGTGATGCGGCCGTCGAGGGTCTTGGCGAGGATCGCGTCCTGCGAGGACTCGACCAGCGCGGCGAGCTCGTTGATGCGCTCCTCGGCCGCTTTGCGTTCGCTGACGTCGCGGACGGCGGCGGAGACGAGGAGGCCGTCGGTGGTTTCGAGGGGGCTGAGGCTGATCTCGACGGGGAACTCGGTGCCGTCCTTGCGCAGGCCGTAGAGGTCGAGTCCGGCACCCATGGGGCGGACCTGCTGGTTGTGGGCGTAGCCGTTGCGGTGTTCGGTGTGGTGGGCGCGGAAGCGGCCCGGTACGAGGAGTTCGACGGGGTGGCCGAGGAGTTCCTCGCGGCGGTAGCCGAAGAGGGCTTCGGTCTGGGCGTTGACGAGGCGGATGGTGCCGGTGTGGTCGACGATGACCATGGCGTCCGGCGCCGCCTCCAGCAGCCCCCGGAACCGCTCCTCGGCCGCTTTGCGTTCGCTGACGTCGCGGACGGCGGCGGAGACGAGGAGGCCGTCGGTGGTTTCGAGGGGGCTGAGGCTGATCTCGACGGGGAACTCGGTGCCGTCCTTGCGCAGGCCGTAGAGGTCGAGTCCGGCGCCCATGGGGCGGACCTGCTGGTTGTGGGCGTAGCCGTTGCGGTGTTCGGTGTGGTGGGCGCGGAAGCGGCCGGGTACGAGGAGTTCGACGGGGTGGCCGAGGAGTTCCTCGCGGCGGTAGCCGAAGAGGGCTTCGGTCTGGGCGTTGACGAGGCGGATGGTGCCGGTGTGGTCGACGATGACCATGGCGTCCGGCGCCGCCTCCAGCAGCCCCCGGAACCGCTCCTCGGCGCCCGGGGCATTCACGGCCGTCAGGGACTCGCACCGGCATTCCGCGGGTTCCCCGGCGCCGGCGGGATCAGGTGCTGCTTCGGCCAAGTCGCTCAACGTCGTACTCGCCCCCCGGACTGATGATGAGAGTGGACAGCTCAGCGCAGCCGGCACGGCTTCGCAGCGCTATGTCGCGTAGTGACCGACCAGTGCCCGAGATTGTCCGATACCGATGGCCTGGTTGACCGCTCCGTACCGGCATCCGCTGGGCCGTGTCCGATGATCGATCGTGTGGTGGGTCGCGGAGAGCTGACGGATACGGCGTGGGAGCGATGGCGCTGCTGTCAGCGGGGGTTGCCGGGCGGGGCCGTCCCTGGCGGATCAACGGCAGGTGATCGACGGGGAGTCGTCGTGGTTGCGAACGGGGTTCTTCGTGGCGTGACCTGCCGGAGTGTCACGGGCACTGGCAGACGGCCCACGAGCGGTTCGCACGGGTGATCCGCGGGATGCCGTGGCGACGGGGCATCCGGGCCGCGATCCCCGAACGGGCCGACCGGAGGGGCGGGGGATGCCGCCGGGCGTCCCGGAACGGGCGGGAGGACCGCCCGGCGTCACGACGCCGGGCCGGCGGCGGCAGCGGCTCACGGGGGGTAGTCGCCGTCGCCGGCCATCGGCGTCCGTCCGGCGCCGGGGCGCGTGCCGACCGCGGGGAAACGAATCGGGGGCGTACCCGGCCGCCGCCGGGCACGCCCCCACCTCCTCGGGGTGAACCGAGTTCAGCAGCTCAGGTTCGAGCCGGGCGTGGTGCCGAGGATCTGGACGAACGCCTGGTACTTGCTGACACGGCTCTGGACCTGGGCGGGGTTGCCGCCGTTGCACTCCAGGCTGCCGTTGATGGAGCGGATGGTCTCACCGAAACCGGCGCCGTTGACCATGGCGTTGTGGGCCGTCATGGTGCCGGGGCCGTTCTGCGTGTTCCAGTACCACAGGCCGGTCTTCCAGGCCACGGCGGCGTTCTGCTCCACCTGATAGGGGTTGCCCAGCAGGTCGATGCCGAGGGCGTCACCGGCGGCCTTGTAGTTGAAGTTCCAGCTGAGCTGGATGGGACCGCGACCGTAGTAGGCGGCCTGGCCGGCCGGGCAGCCGTAGGACTTGGTGGTGTCGCAGTAGTGCGGGTAGTTGGCGGTGTTCTGCTCCACGATGTAGACGAGACCGCCGGTCTCGTGGCTGACGTTGGCGAGGAACGCCGCCGCCTCCTGCTTCTTCACCGTGTCGCTGCCGGTGTTGGCGAAGGCCGGGTAGGCGCTCAGCGCCGCCTTGAGGCCGCTGTAGGTGTAGAAGGAGTTCCGGTTCGGGAACATCTGGTTGAACTGAGACTCGCTGACGACGAAACCCGAGGGGTCGGGCTGGCCGGCACCGCCGCCGTCCGATCCGCAGACGCCCTGGTCGGCCCAGACGGCCGAGGTGCCCGGACGCTCGTTCTGCGTCCACCACTTCGCGGTCCAGTTGTGCCCGTTGTACGAGGCGGAGCCGCCGCCCGTGTAGACGGACGAGGCGTTCCAGGCAGGCGCGCAGGCGGCCGCGGCGGCCGTTGCGGCGGGGAGGAAGACGAACGTCGCGACGGCCGCCGCGAGGGCGGCCAGCAGGCTCATGACACGTTTGATCACGGGATCAACTCCTTCGGCGCGGTGTCGCCGACGGGCGGCACCGCCATGGGGGGCCACCACACTCAAGCCAGGTGGTCTGAACCTGTCAAGGTCTAGACCAAAGCTCGTACCGGATCCGCCGACGTGCGAGGACGTTCCGCCGGAGTGCCGGCCACGTGCCCGCCACGCTGTCAACTGGGGTGATACCGCCCGTCGATCGGGAACGAGGGCCGTGTGCGGCGTGTTCCGCGCGCGACGAATCTTCGCGCCCGTCCAGCATGCGGGACGGCATTCCCGTGGGCGTACGGGAGCCCGGTCCCACGGACCGGGTCTCCCGGCGGTCTCACCGGCCGGCGCGGACGGGGCCGCCGCCCGGCGTCGGAGTCGGGGACCGCCGCAGTCCTGCCGGCCACCGCCGGCGACGGCACCGGCCTCGCCACCGCTGCCCGTCTCGCTTCCTGCGCCGCCCCGGTCCCGGCTCCGAAGAGCCGGGACCGGGGCAGGGGGGACCCGGGAGCGGTCTGCGTCAGCAGGTGAGCCCGGACCCCGGTGCCGTGCCGACGATCGCGGTGATCCGCTCGTACCGGGCGACCCTCGACGCCACCGACTCCGGGTTGCCGCCGTCGCACTCCAGCGCGCCGTTGAGGGAGCGGATGGTCTGGCCGAAGCCCGCGCCGCCGACCATCGCCTCGTGGGAGGTCATCGTGCCGGGACCGTTCTGGGTGTTCCAGTACCAGAGGGCGGTCTGCCAGGCCACCGACGGGTCGCGCTCCACCATCCACGGGTCGTGCAGCAGGTCCAGGCCGAGCGCGTCACCGGCGGCCTTGTAGTTGAAGTTCCAGCTGAACATGATCGGGCCGCGGCCGTAGTACGCCGTCCGCCCCGCCGGGCAGCCGTAGGGCTGGCTGTCGTCGCACTTGCGCCAGTAGTTGGCCTCGTTGATCTCCTTGACGTACCGCAGCCCGACCGACTCGAAGTCCGCGTGCGTCAGGAAGGCGGCGGCCTCCCGCGCCCGGGTCTGCGGCGTACCCGTGTTGGCGAAGCCCGGGTAGGCGTGGAGCGCGTCGATCAGCCCCTGGTAGGTGTAGAAGGGGTTGCGCTCCGGGAAGATCGCGTCGAACTGCGCCTCGCTGATGACGAAGTCCGACACCCCTCCGGCGCAGGCGCCCCGGTCCGCCCAGACGCCGGTGGCGCCCGGATTCTCGTTCTGCGTCCACCACTTGGCGCTCCAGTTGCGCCCGTGGTGGGAGACGGTGCCACCGGACGGGTAGGCGGTGGTGGCGCTCCACGACGGCGCGCAGGCGGGCGTGTCCCCGGCCGCCGCGGCGGGCGCGGCGGTGGCGACTCCGGCGGCGGCGGGGAGGAAGGCGGCCGTGGCGACGACGGCGCCCAGTACGGTCAGGAACCTCTTGATGCGTTTCAGCGCTGCTCACTCCTTCGGCGCGGCGCGCCGAGCACCTCGGCGGGCCCACGTGACGTGCCGGTCACTCAATCCCTGCTGGTCTGGACCTGTCAAGGTCTAGACCAGCCATGCGCGAGGCGGCCCGTGCGCCCACCGGTCCCCGGTGCACCGGTGGGTGTCGTCAGATCCACCCCCGTACACGGGTCCCAGGCCCAGGGACGTCCGCTGCCGCCGACGGCAGGATCTGTGGGGCCGGCGAACGAACCGGAGAGAGAACCGCACACGGACACACCACCGGGGGAACCCCATGGAAGAGACCTTCGCGCGACGCCTGACGGGCGCCGCGGGCCTGGCGGCCGCGGCCGCCCTCATCGTCGAAGTGCCCCTGTACTTCGTCTACTCGGGCCCGCCGCCGGACGCGAACGTCCTCGCGCGCCTGCTCATCGGCATCATCGCCCTCGCCTTCCTGATCGTGTTCGTGACGGCGTTCCGTGAACTGGTCAGGCGCGTCAGCCCGGCGCACGAATGGATCGGCTCGATGGCCTTCGCCACCGGACTGGTCTACGCGACCGTCACCCTCGTCTCCAGCGGACTGGAGGCGGGCGCGGTGATCGCCGCCGACCGGCCGATCGACCCCACGGTCACGGTCAGCGGCACGTACATCCTCTACGGGTCGATCTCCCGTCTCCTGCTGGCGTTCTTCCTGACCGCGATCGGCCTCGTCGTCTCACGCACCCGCCTGCTGCCCCGCTGGACCGGCCGCTCGGCCTACGCGCTGGCCGCGGTGAACCTGGCGTTCGTCCCGTCCCTGTTCTTCGGCAACACCCCCGCACACTTCTACGCGGCGAACGGCTGGGGCACGACGGCCCTGATGGGCGCGGTCCTCGGCTACTGGCTGCTGGCCCTGGGCATCTCGGCCTACCGCAGCGCCGCACGGACCGCATGACGACGCAGCGGGGGCGGTACGGCCGAGCCGTACCGCCCCCGCTGCGTCGTCACCCGGCGGACACGGTCCCCTCGGCGCTCACGCCGAGCCGGGCTCCCGGGCCGACGCCGCCGGTGCCCACCGGGCCGCCGCCCAGCAGCACGCCCCCAGCCACCCCGTGGCGAACAGCCAGCCGGCGATGACATCGGAGAACCAGTGGACACCGAGGTACACGCGGCTGAGCCCGACGGCCGCCCCCCACAGGCCGATGACCACCTGCGACGCCACCGCCCCGCGCCACGCCCGCGCGGACACCGCGAGGATCAGCAGCCCGGCGGCCAGGGCGGCCGTGGAACTGTGGCCCGAGGGGAACGCCCAGCCGGAGGCGTGCGTCAGCCAGTCCGCCCGTGGGGGCCGGGCCCGGTACACCGCTTCCATCAGCCCGTACCGCAGGGCCTGGCCCGCTCCGAGGCAGGCCAGGCACAGGGCCACGGCGGCCGGCCGCTGCCGCCGCGTCCGCGCCACCAGAAGGCCGGCCAGCACGGCGAGCACGTAGGGGACGACCCCGGTGCCGGTGGCGGTCAGCCCGCGGGCCAGCGCCACCGCGACGTCCGGCCGGTGACCGGCCGACCACCGCAGCAGGGCGTGGTCCGTCCCGAACGGCGCACCACCGCCGGAGACGACGATGCCGGTCAGCACCGCGAGCCCGGCCCAGGCGCCCACGCCGACGCTCCCGGCGAGCTCGGCCGCGTCACGACGGTTCACGAAGCCACCAGCGGCGCACCCCAGCGCAGCCGCGCGAGCCGCCGCGCCAGGAGCGGCGACCAGCGGCGCAGCGCGAGCATGCCACCGACCGCCACCAGCGCGCCGACGACGAGGCCGGCCGCGACGTCGTGCGGGTAGTGCGCGCCCACCCAGACACGCGAAGCCGCCATCGCCGGCGCGCCCACGCACGCGGCCGCGGCCAGGCGCCGTGAGACGAACAGCAGCGCCACGGCGGCCGCGGCCGCCATCGTCGCGTGATTGCTAGGGAAGGACCAGTCGCCCCGGGCCGGACAGGCCTTCAGGGTCCGCACGTGCAGGCTCCGGCAGGGCCGGTCCTCGCGGACGAGCGACTTCAGGACCATGTCCACGGCGTACGCCACGACCACGACGACCGGGACGGCGAGCGCCGTCACCGCCGCGGCGGCGTCGGTCCGGCGCGCCCGCCACCAGCAGACGACCATCAGGACGGCGAAGGCCGCGAGACCGAACGTCGACCAGGCCGACACCGCGCCGTCCAGCCAGCCGGGCGCGTGCCGGGCCCGCCGCACCACGTCCTCGTACAGGTTCCCGTCGACGGTCGCGCCGTCGAAGGCGAGCATCACCGCGCCTCCCCGCGGGCCCTGGCGCTCCGCCGGCCCCGGACGGCCTCGGCCAGCAGGGGGAACAGGGACACCACGACGATCACGGCGACCAGGGGCAGCAGGTAGCGGTCGACGTTCGAGAACGAGGAGCCCAGTGCGTAGCCCGCGAGGGGGACGCCGAGCGACCACACCAGGCCGCCGGTCACCTGCCACAGCGTGAAGGTCCGCACGGGCACCCCGAGCGCTCCGGCCAGCGGGTTGAGGACGGTGCGCACCACGGGGACGAAGCGCGCCAGGACGATCGCCTTCGCGTAGCCGTAGCGCTTGAGCAGTGCCTCCGCGCGCTCGACCCCCTCGTGCAGCCGCCGGGAGCGGCTGCGGGCGAGAAGCGTTCCGCCCGCGCGCCGGCCGATCAGATAACCGCAGTGCGCACCGGCCAGCGCGCCGGCGGCCGCGGCGGCCAGCAGCGGGAGCAGTGACAGCCGGACGGCGCCGTGCGCCGTCCCCGTGGCCAGCAGCCCCGCCGTGAACAGGAGGGAGTCGCCCGGCAGGAAGAACCCGACGAGCAGTCCCGTCTCGGCGAACAGGACGAAGCCCACGCTCAGTACGCCGAAGGCTGCCAGCAGGGACCGGGCGTCGAGCACGTTCACGGCGAGTTGCGACGCCAGGTGCATCGGTGTCGTCATGGGGTCGGGACCTTTTCCATTGCATGACCTGAAGGGTGAGGAGCCGCCACAAGCGACTACAGCGTGGTAGACGGTCTACAGGAGAGTAGACGATCGAGGACGCCGACGCGTTCCCGACCCGTGGACCGGCGGACGCCTCCCCGTCACCCGAGGTCAAGCGGCCGGTCACCCCTGCGGCCGCGCGCATCCCCCTGCACCGTCCCCCGACGGCTCCTCGGCCCCTCCCGCCGACGGCTCCGCGACCGCCCGCCGCCCCCGGTGACCGCCAGGGGCCGGCGCGGCCGCGGCGCCGCCGTTCCGCGCTCGGGCAACGTTCAGGCAATGCGGACGGGTCAGGAGGCGAACGCCCTCTCCAGCCGCGGGATCAGGTCCTGGAGGTCCTGCTCCCAGCAGCCGAAGTTGTGGCCGCCGTTGCACTGGGTGCCCCACGCGGAACCGTCGCCGTAGTCGACGTAGTAGTACGGCATGCCCAGCGCGTCCATGCTGTCCTTGACGTGCTTGGCCGCGCCCTCGACCCAGAACTCCAGCTCGGTGGGCGAGCCGCCCCCGTTGCCCACGTAGACGGACACCCCGACCCCGGCGAGTCTGTCCATGTGCGCCGCCGGGTCGACCTCGTTCCAGCGCCAGTCGGCGTTGAAGACGGGGTAGGGCGAGCCGAACAGCGCGTCACTGTCGACGCCCGGCTTGTACGGGGAGTTGTCGGGATCGCAGACCCCGGACACCGAGCCGCAGATCGCGCGGGGATCTGCTCGCCGTTGCGCGTGACCTTCTGGACGCCCGAGAGCGGTGCGTTCAGCGGGATGCCCGCCCTGCGCAGCGCGAGGACCGCGCGGCCGAGCGCATCGCGGACGGCGGAGCTTCCCCCGTCCAGTGAATTCGGCGTGTGCACCGGGTCGTTCGGGTCGAAGGGCACCCGCCACGGCACCTTCTCGACGGCCTGCCCCCCGAGCAGGTACGACCAGTAGTTCGCGAACAGCCAGGAGCCCCGGCTGTCCAGCGTGTAGCGGTGGTCCTTCCAGGCGGCGAGGATCGGACACGCCTCACTCACGCTGACCAGGCTGCCGTCCACCAGCACGGTCCCGAGGGGCACGTTGCGGCACGCCGTCACCGTGGTGTTGAGCGCCAGGTCGGCCGCCCTGCTGTTGTCGGCGAACAGCAACTGGCGCATGGTCTCCGGTGTGAAACCCCGCCCGGGCAGTCCGTCGGTGCCGTTGATCCGGTTCCGCGCGGTCAGGATCAGCTCCTGGGTGCGCAGCGACCGGGGCGCCGCCGTGTCGCCCATCACCCTGGGGTAGGACAGCGGCTGCTCCGGATTGGCCAGCCAGGGGCTGTCGTTGGCGTTCCCGACGAAGTCGGACCGGATGAGCCGCGGCTGCTTGCGCGGGTCCAGCAGCCCCGGCGCGACCGCGTTCGGATCGTCCGGCCAGTCGCACGCGCTGCGCTTGCCGTCGAGGATGGACACCGGCGGTATGTTGGGCAGGCGCAGCGACTGGTCGAACAGCAGCCGGCCGGTCTCGGTGAGGCACGACTGCGCGTGCTCGTCGGTGATGTTCGGGGTGGCCTGGATATCCGCGTACAGTGCGCGACCCCGGCGGTCGGCGGCGACGGTGTTGAAGAAGGGGACGCCCTGCGTGCTCTCCAGCGTGTCGACCACGTCGTCGACGTCCTTGGCCCGGTCGAGGTGGAACCAGGTGTTCAGCGCGCGCAGGTTGTCCATGTTCACGTCGCGCACGGCGTGGGCGCTGACCACCCAGGGCAGCGGGACGCCCTCGATCGACGTGGTGACCGGGCCGTAACGCGTGGACCACATCGTCCTGGTGACCTTGCCGACGGAGCCGTCCGCGTTCAGCACGTCGACGGAGACCTGCTGGGAGGTCATCCGCCGCCAGACGCCGTCCACCAGGTAGTTCGTCGGGTTCAGCGGGTCCACCTGCACGTCGAACAGCCCGAACGGGGCCACCGTGGCCACCGTGTGGCTCCACGCGACGTCCTCGTTGTGGCCGATGTTCACGGCGGGCAGCCCCAGCAGGCTGGCCCCGGAGACGTTGACCTTCCCCGGGATGGTGAGCTGGCTCTGCCACATCCGGTTCTTCCCCTGCCACGGGAAGTGCGGGTTGGCCAGCAGCATGCTGGTGCCGCCGGACACCCCCTGCGAGCCGACCGCCAGCGCATTGCTGCCCATGCCCTGCCGGCGGCTCACGGCCATCGCGTCGAGGATCTTCTTCGCGGTCCGGGCCGCGGAGGGCGCGGACGGCGCGGACGGCGCGGCGGTGGACGCGCCCGGCGGTGCGGCGTTCACCTCGCCGTCCAGCAGCGCGCCGGTGGTGCCCATGATGATCTCGGCGTGTGCGTGCCGGTAGACGTCCAGTTCCGTGATCGGCCGCACCCAGGCCGCGCCGCGGCAGGCCGGGTCGGAGATGCCGTTCACACCCGTCTCCGCCAGGTACCGGTTGTACCCGCGCACATAGCCGCGGACCGCCTCCTTGACCTCCGGCTCCGGCCCGTCGGGCGCGGGCAGGTCGAGCAGCCGCTCCACCACCCGGTCGTCGTTGATCCGCTGGAAGTACAGGTCGCTGTTGAGGTTGGTGGTGGTGTTCTGGTTCTGGCCGGGGCTCGCCTTGCCGCCGGGTCCCAGATAGCGGGACCGCTGGGCGCCGACCATCAGGTACGTGTCGGCCAGGGTGCGGATGTTGTCCTCGGCCGCGGCATACCCGTACCCCGTTCCCAGCCCCTCCCAGGTCGAGGCGGTGATGTGCGGGATGCCGTACTCGGTGTACCGGATCGTCGCCGTGTCCGGTCCCTGGCCGGCGTCGGGCGATCCGGTCGCCGCCGTCGTGCTCGTCATGGCGACCGCGGCCGTCAGCGCCACCAAGAACCTCGATCCGACTCTCCTCCGCGCCATCGCGCCGTCCTTCCCTGTGCCAGAGGTCTCCGTCCGACCGCGGCCACGCTAGGAAGCACCGATGAAATCCCGATGATGCCGCCTGCCCCGGGCCGCGGGGCCCGTCGCGCAAGGGGCGTGCCGCCGCGGGAGGTTGGACCGGGCCGCGGGCCGTGTCGAGCCGTGAGGGCGGCCGGGCCGGCGGTCCCCGCCGCACGCCCCGGCGCCGCATCCGGTCGCTGAGCCGGGACTTCATCGTCTTGTCAGCGGCGCCCGCCAGGATGAACGCGCCGCGAGCCGCCCCGGACCGTTCCCGCCGCGGCGGCCCGGCGAGCACCCGTGGACCGCCGGCCCCGGCCCAAGCGTGAGGAGACGTGGCACGGCCGGCCCGGCGTGACCCGAGCACGTGCACCGACGACCCGACCCCGCGGTCACCGCGGGAACCGACCCTGGAGGTCCGACCATGTCCGATTCCGCAGGTCCCGACCGCCTGCCGATGACCCGCCGGACGCTGCTGCGGGCCGGCGCGGGCGCCGCCCTGAGCGCGGGCGCGGTGGGCGGCTCGATCGCCGCCGCCCCCGGCGCCGCCGCGGCCCAGCGCGGCACCCCCCTGTGCGAGCAGCCCGGCGACTCCGCACGCGCGCAGGGACTGGGATCGGGGGACCTCGCCATCCCCTACTACCGCGAGCACGACAACACCTGGGGCTACGTCTTCGGCGACTCCTTCGCCGAACCGGCGCTCGGCGGGGAGTACCTCGGAAGCCCGGTCTCGTTCACCTGGGCCATGCCCACGGGCGGCCGCGCCCGGCAGCTCTTCGACTACCGGCACGAAGCCGACAACGGCCACGGCTTCGAGGTCAGCCGCATCCCGAACGACTGCATCGAGTTCGGCGGACGCACGTACATCCAGTACACCTCCGTGGAGGTCTGGAAGCCGCCCGCGGGCTACGACGGCTCACGCATGTCCGGCGTCGCCTACTCCGACGACCACGGTGTGACCTGGCACGACTACCCCTACCACTGGGCGGGTGACACCCAGGGGGTGAACCAGTCCCTGTACGGGATGTGGTCGTTCGCAGGCATCGACCCCGACGGCTGGCTGTACGTCTTCTCCAAGCGCTGGAACGGCAGCCACCTCAACACCGGTGACGGCGGGGCGATCCAGCTCTTCCGCATCCGGCCGGAGGAGTTCCGCGCCGGCAACTTCGGCGCGCAGGAGAACTGGGCCTACCTCGACGGCCGCTGGCAGTGGACCCGGGCGGTGCAGCCCTCGGTCATCCTCTCCGGCAACAACATCGGCGAGTTCTCGGTGAAGCGCATCGGCGGCACCTACTGCATGAGCTACTTCGACGTCACCGACTACTCGATCTGCACCCGCACCGCGCCCCGGCCCGACGCCGTGTGGAGCGCGCCGAAGCCGCAGGTCGTCGGCGACACCGCCTGGCCGCCGAACCACTGGGGCAAGCCCCAACTTCCCTACCTCTACGGCGGATACATCCACCCGGGCAGCGCCGGCCCCACCTCCCTGACATTGATCGTGTCGCAGTGGAACGGCCAGCCCCACCAGTCGCCCTACCGAGTGCTGCAGTACGACGGCATCACCCCGTGACCCGGCAGGCGTACTTCCCCTTCGGCACGAGATCCCGGCACAGGAGGACCAGATGAGCGGAGTGCGCCCGCGGCGCGCGAGACCGGGCGGCATGGCCGTGCTCGCCCTCATGGTCGTGACGGCACTGGGCGGCAGCCCGGCCGGCGCGGCCGACGGCAAGCCCCTGAAGAAGATCCCCGGCCCACTGAACCACACCGCACCCGCCACGCTGTACTGCTCCGTCCCCCCGGACCGGGACATAGCGGTCACCCGCAAGGTCTACGAGGTCGGCCAGCGCATGAACGTGTCCCCGAAGGTCATGCTCGCCGGGTTCGAGACGGGCTGGGTCGAGTCCCGCATGAACAACCTCTCGTGCGGGGACCGGGACTCGCTCGGCGTCTTCCAGCAACGGCCCTCACAGGGCTGGGGCTCGCCGGCCCAGGTGACGGACGTCGACTACGCGGCGGGCAAGTTCTTCGAGGTGGCCCTGCAGATGGAACCCGGCATGCAGGGGAGCACCGCCGGGCAGCTCGCCCAGGCCGTCCAGCGCTCCGCCTACCCGGAGCGGTACGACCAGGCGGAAGGCGTCGCCCGGGGGCTGCGGGACGAGGCGTTCGAGCCGTACGGCACGATCGGGGCGAAGTACGCCGCCCTGGGCGGCCCCGGCAGCGTGCTCGGCCCGCCGGTCCGGGCCGAGGAGACGGCCTCGCTGGGCGGGCGCTTCCAGCTCTTCCGGAACGGGATCATCCTGTGGCGTCCGGATGTGGCGTACGCGGTGTACGGGGACGTCCTGTCGAAGTTCTGGTCGACGGACGCGGAGCGGCGGTGGGGGTTTCCGACGATGGACGAGGCGGATGCCTCGCGGGCGCCGGACGGGACGCGGGGGCGGTACCAGTTCTTCGAGCGTGGGTTGTTCCTGTGGTCGGCGGCCACGGGTACGCATGTGGTGCGCGACGCGATCTACGACGCCTTCCACGCGGCGGGCCACGAGGGCGTCCTCGGTTATCCGACATCCGACGAGGTGGACGAGGCCGGCGGCGGCAGGGCGCAGCGCTTCCAGCAGGCCACCGTCCACTGGCACCCGGACAGGGGCACCTGGATCACCGGCGACTGAGCCCGCGCGCGGTGGGTCCCGGTGGCGGCTCATCTTCGGCGGTGGGCCCGGGCGAGCCGGTCCTGGAGCCGGGAGTGGCGGAACTGGTAGACCGCGCCGGCCTGGCGCAGCACCCCGCGCCGGTAGGCGTCGTCGAGGAAGGAGGCGAGAGCCCAGGGGAGGCGACCGGTCAACGGCAGCCAGAAACGGGCCAGTACGCACCACTGGCCCCAGGCGGTCAGGCACAGCGTGTAGCCGAGGGCACCGCCCAGGCCGCTGATGACGCCGAGGACCAGACTGGCCGTGGGGTCCGCGACGAGCCGGCCCAGGTGCCCCTGCAACAGATCGACCACCACCCCGACCCCGACCCCGACGGCCGTACCGAACACCGGTGCCCAGAAACACAGTTGGGTGATCATCGTGCGCCGGTCGGCGTTCAGGACACTGCGCGGGCTGACGGCGGAGAGGATGTCGAGCGGGGTTTCGAGGAGACCGAGGAGGCAGAAGGCGAGGCCGGCGGCGCCGCCGAAGACCAGGCTCAGGACGATCCCGTCCACCAGCCCGAGGTACAGCGCCGACGGCAGCCCCACCTGCCAGCCGTACGCGTGCACCAGGCCGACCGCGAACCCGTAGGCGAACCCGAAGAGCGCGCCGCCCAGCGTGCCGATCACCAGCCGCGGACCGGCCGTCCACGTGGTGCCCGGCCGGCCGCGGACCCGCAGCCGTACGGCCGACGGCCTGACGTCCTTGCCCGTGAGCGTGTACGTGAACCAGTGCACCAGCCCGAACAGGAGCCCGGCCAGGAGCCCGACGATCGCCCCGTCCACGACGCCGCCGACGAGCGAGCCGCTGAAGACGACCGAGACGCAGCCGTCGACGAAGCCGATGACCAGCGCGGTGACGAGGGCGGTGACCAGGGTGCGGGTGGAGTCGCGCAGGCCGTTGCCGAGCCGCCACCAGGCCAGGTCGGGCGTCCTGAGTTCCGTCAGGTGGTGGGCGAGGTGGCCGAGCCACCGCTGGACGCGGTCCGGGTCCCAGCCGCGCGCCCCCGGGCGGGGCCGGCGGTAGACGGTGGGGAGGAAACTGTCGAGCAGGTGCTCCTCCAACGCCTCGGCGCTGGGGAACCGTTCGGTGTCGAGCAGCGAGGCCGGATCGTGCTCCGGGGTGTCGCTGTAGACGGTGCGGGCGAGCGCGACCATCAGCGGGGTCGACAGCACGGTGGCCAGCGGGGCCGCCGGGCCGCCCGGTGCCGGCGCGCGCAGCCTCTTCAGCACCACGTCCCAGGCGCCCGCCGCGGCATCCGCGCGGCCGGTCTTGCGGGTGGTGCGGGGCAGGTAGTCGTCCAGGTCGGCGAGGGCGAGGTCGGTGAGCTCGATCGGCGCCGCGGAGGTCAGCACGTCGGTCTCCGCGACGGCGGCGGCGTACTCGGCGGGCCGACTGGTGAGCACGAGGGGGAGGGTGGTGGCGTTGAGTGCTTCGAGCGCGGGGCGGCGCAGCCCGTCGGCCATCTCGTCGAACCCGTCCAGCACCGGCAGGACCCGGCCGGAGTCGACCAGCGCGGAGGCCAGGCTCACCCTGCCCGGCCCCGGGGCGGCCGTGCCGGGGTGGTCGCGGGTCAGCCGCTCGGTCAGCCAGTCGCGCAGGGTGATGGCGGTGGGGCCCCACGAGCCGATGCTGAAGATCACCGGCACGGGCTCCTCGGGGGTCCGGGACTTCAGGTGGTCGAGGACGAAGCGCAGTGCCAGCACCGTCTTCCCGGACCCGGACCTGCCCAGGACCACGAGCCGCCCGGACGGCACGCTCCGGTAGGTCTCCGCGATCTCCTCCAGCCGGCCGCCCAGGTCCAGCGGACCGCTCGCGGCCCCCGGCGGGAGCCGCCGGATGTTGGCCCAGTGGTCGGTGAGCGCTTCGCGGGCGGCCTTCCAGCGGACCGGCAACGGGTAGGGATCCTGGATCCGCCGCTGCTCCTCCTCGCGCTGCCAGCGGGCCGCGACCGCCTTCGCGAGTTGTTCGGCCGCGTCCGCCAGCGCGCTCCGGACCGCCGGGACGGGCTGCTGCCCGGCAGGCGGCCGGACCGTCCTCCCGTCCGCCTCCGGCCCGTCCGCGGCACCGGTGCCGGCGCCCGGGCCCCCCGGGACGGCGGCGCCGAGCAACTCCTCGCGGTCCTCGCCGCGCAGGGCGAGCGCGTCCGCGAGCCGCCGTACCGTGCTCATCCGCGGATTGCCGCGCCTGCCGGTCTCCAGACCGCGGATGGTGCTCACGCTGATGCCGGAACGCCGCTCCAGCTCGTCCTGGGTCAGTCCCGCCCGCTCGCGCTGCCGGCGCAGGACCGTGCCGAAATCACCGGCCACAAGTCATGGCCTTCCCCCTTGAGTTGTCCCCGTTTTCGCAGGTGGCGACTCTAGCGCGGGCACCGTTCACATAAGACCGGTTGCATGCTCTGTCCACATTTCTCGCACGGCGGCCAGTCTCGGCCCCATCGACGTGACCGACCGGGCCGAGCGGATCGGCCGGTCCCGAGGACGGGGAGCCGTCATGCCGACGACCACCGCAGCCCAGGACAGCCCCGGCGGCACGGCCCTCACCGCGGGCGAGCGCGAGGTGCTCTACGCGCTCGGCTGCGGCCTGGGGGACGCCGAGATCGCCGACGCCCTGGCCCTGCCCGCGCACGAGGTGGCCGACCGGATCGGCCGGGTCCTCGGCAGGCTGGGACTGCGCGACCGGGCCGCCGCCATCGTGCACGCCTTCGACTGCGGTCTGGTCGTACCGGGACAGGGCCCGCGCGGGCCGGTGGCGGCGACCGCCGCCCGGCCGGCGCCCGCGACCACCGACGGTCCGGGGACGGGCACCCCACCCGAGACCACCGCCGGGCCGCGGCCGGGCACCGCGGCCGGCCCGTGGCTCCGGCTGTCCGTGCTCGGCCCCTTGCGGACGACGCTCGCGGGACGGCCCGTGGACGTGGGCCCCGTACGCCAGCAGGCCGTGCTGGCGGCGCTGGCGCTGAGCCCCGACCGGTCCGTCAGCCGGCGGCGGCTGCTGGAGAACGTGTGGGGGAGGGAACTGCCGGACGGGAACGTCGTACCGGTCTACGTGTACCGGCTGCGCAAGACCCTGCGGCTCGGAGACTGCCCGGACTCGGTGATCCGCCGCGACCGGTACGGGTACGGACTGGTGCGCGGCGTGGCCGAGGTGGACGTGCTGTGCATGGAGGACCTCGTCACCCGCTCCGGACGGGCCGCACGCGCCGGGGACCTGCCTGAGGCCGTACGGCTGTGCGCCCGGGCGCTGGCGCTGTTCCGCGGTGAGCCGCTGGCCGGACTGCCCGGGCCGTTCGCCGAGGCGGAGCGGCTGCGGCTCACCCAGCGCAGGGTCGCCCTGGCCCAGCGGAAAGCGGACTGGCAACTGCGGCTGGGCCGGCGCGCCGAGGCGATCGCCGGCCTGTCCGCCCTGGCCCTGGAGGACCCGCTGAACGAGCCGGTCGCCGCGACGCTGATGCACGCGCTGCGGCGGGACGGGCGGCGGGCCGAGGCCCTGGCCGTCTTCGACCGCACCCGGCGCAGCCTCGCCGAAGACCTCGGAGTGGCACCGGGCGAAGTGCTGTCACAGGCACGCCGGGCGGCACTGCGCGCCGACGACACCGCCGCCGGCCCGCTCCGCACGGGCGCGGCGTGAGCGGGGGAGCGGCGGCGGCCCGCCGGCGTGCCGAGGAACTGCTGCTGGCGCGGATCTCCGCGGCCGCCGGACGGGCACGGCTCGGCAGACGGCACGCCACCTACCCGGCGCCACCGGGCAGGTGGCGCCTCCCGCGGGCGGGCGGCGCGCCGGGCACGAAGGCGGGCGCACGGCTGGACCTCTACGAGCACGGGATGACGGCCGCCGTCGGCAGCCGCATCCACGTCGTCCGCTTCGAGACCACGGTGGTGCGCCGGCGCAGGACGCTGACCCTCCGGGGCATCACGCACGCCTTGGTGCTCGTGGACGACGGCCGCGAGCGGATGGTGCTGCGCCGCGGTGACTTCGGCCGGCCGGGGGAGTGGTGGCCCGAGGTCCACCGGGCCGTCGTCGAGGCGCAGGTGCCACGGGCCCTGTCCGCACTGGACCGGGGAGCACGGCTGGCCTTCGGCCCGCTGTGGGTCACCAGGGAGGGGATCGGCTCCGGGACGACGGCCCTGCGGTGGGCGCAGGCCGGGCGGATCGAGATCCTCGACGGCCGCGTCACCGTCCGCGCCCCCGGCTGCCGCCCGGTGCGCGGCGCGGTCGCGTCCCGGACCCCGAACCTCTGCGTCCTCCAGGCCCTGGCCGAGCACCTCGCCGGCACACGACCGCACGGCGACTGACGTACGGCCGCACACGGCCGCGGTCCGGAGGGCGCTCCCGGACCCGGTGGCGCACCGCCGCCCATCCGCGTCCCGGCCGGGTACGGCAAGGCGTCCGTGTGAGCGGCCCCTCGAAACGGCCTGCGACCGGTGTGGACGGCCGGCGGGGAAGCACCTCATCGCCATGGCGACCAGCAGGCACTTCCGGAACTGGGCGCGCCATGCCTCCGACGGCCAGTGACCCGGGCCGGTCGGGCCCCGCGCGAAACCGCCGTCCCCTCTTGCCGCCCGGCGCTCCCACGGCCGAGGTCCGGTCGGGCGGGTCCCGTGCGGGAGTGCACGGGACCCGCGCGTCGGCCTTCCTGCCCGGGTCCGGCCGGCGGACTCAGCGCCGCGCCGGACGCCGTCGGTGCAGGGCGATCGCGGCGGGCGCGGCCGTGAAGACGGAGGAGTACGTGCCGACGGCCAGACCGATGAGCAGGGCCAGGGCGAAGTCGGTGAGCGAGTCTCCGCCGAGCACGGCGAGGGCGGTGAGGATGAAGGCGGCGCCCATGCCGGTGTTGACGGTGCGGGGCAGGGTCTGCAGGATCGCCTGGTTCGTGATGCCGGACAGGGGCGCCTTGGGCGCCCGCCCGACCAGTTCCCGCACGCGGTCGAAGAGCACGACCGAGTCGTTGACGGAGTAGCCGATCACGGTGAGCAGGGCCGCCAGGAACACCCCGTCGATGGGCTTGCCCAGCCACGCGAAGACGCCGACGAGGATCACCACGTCATGCGCGAGGGCCGCCACCGCGGCCGTGCCGAACAGCAGGCGGAAACGCCAGGCGAGGTAGGCGAGCTGCGCCCCCAGGGCGACGGCGAGCGCGATCAGGGCGTCCCGGCGCAGCTCCTCGCCGAGGCTCGGCCCGATCAGTTCGTCGCGCAGCTTGTCCGCCCCGCCCGCGAGGCCGCGCACCGTGCCCGTGATCGTGCCCTCTTGCGCATTGGTCAGCGCCTCGGTGCGCACGGTCAGTCCGCTGTCGCCGGAGGACTGCACGACCGCGCGGGGGAACCCGGCGTCGGCGAGCGCGGTACGGGCCCGCTCGGGGTCGACCGGGGCGGTGGTGGCGTACTCGATCAGGCGGCCGCCGGTGAACTCCACGCCGAGGACGAGGCCGCGCACCAGGATGCCGGAGCCCGCCAGCACGAGCCCGGCGACCGCCACGGCCAGCCAGCGGCGCGGGTGCCGCATCAGCTGGGGGTCACGACGGGTGAGCCGGTCGCGGACGGTCCCCGTGGTGGCGATGCCCGTGAGCCGCGGGCGGCGGTGGACCGGGGCGCGGTTCGCGGCGAACTCGGCGAGCACCCGGGTGATCACCAGGGCGCTGAACATGGAGGCGAGCACGCCGATGCCGAGGGTGACGCCGAAGCCCCGCACGGGCCCGGAGGCGAGGAAGAACAGCAGGCCCGCCGCGATCAGCGTGGTGATGTTGGAGTCGGCGATCGCGCTGAGGGCGTTGCGGAACCCGGCCGCGAGCGCCGAGCGGGTACTGGGCCGGCGGCGGGCCGCGTACTCCTCACGGGCCCGCTCGAAAACCAGCACGTTGGCGTCCACCGCCATGCCGATCGCCAGGACGAAACCGGCCAGCCCCGGCAGGGTCAGCGTGGCCCCGAGCGCGGCCAGGGCGGCGTAGGAGACGAGGCCGTAACAGACCAGGGCCACGGCGGCCAGCACACCCATCAGCCGGTAGACGACGATGATGAACAGCGAGGTCAGGATCGTGCCGATGGCCGCGGCCCAGGCACTGGCCGTGATGGCCTGCGCGCCCAGCGTCGGCCCCACGGTCCGCTGCTCCACCGTCTCGACGGGCACGGGCAGCGCGCCGCCCTTGATGAGCAGCGCCAGTTCGCGGGCCTCCTCCGGGCTGAAGGAGCCCGTGATCTGCGTGGCGCCGTCGCGGATCCCCGACTTGCAGGCGACGGACGGGTCGACCTGCGGGGACGAGATGACCTTGCCGTCGAGGACGATCGCCACCCGCCGGGCCGGGGCGCCCGCCGGGTTGCAGGCCGCCTCGCCCGTGAGCCGGGCCCAGCCGTCGCGGCCGGCGCCCGCGAACTCGACCATGACGTGCCAGCCGGCGCCGCCCTGCTGGTCGAACCGGGCGGCGGCGGTCTTCACCTGGCCGCCGGTCAGTGCCGCGGCCCCCAGGCGCAGCCGTGTCCCCGACTCGTCCGGCAGGACCCGCTCCCCGGGCCGTTCCGGCAGCGGCCGCGCGGTGCCGTCGGCGCTCCGGGCGGTGTCGAGCACCGGGTGGAAGGTGAGCTGCGCGGTGCGGCCCAGCACGTCGGCGGCCTTCTCCGGGTCCTGCACACCGGGCAGTTCGGCGATGATCCGGTTGTCTCCGGAGCGGACGAGGGTGGGTTCGGCGACGCCCAGCGCGTCGATACGGCCGCGCAGCACCTCCAGGGTGCGGTCGGTGGCCTCGCGGTCGGCCTTGGCGGTGGGAGTGGAACGGGTCTCCAGCACGATCTGGGTGCCGCCGCGCAGGTCGAGGCCGAGATGGACCGGCACGGTGACGGAGATGTACACGGACAGGGCGAGCACGGCGAGGGCGAGCAACGCCCTCACACGGGCGGAACGGGTCACAGGAAGCCTCCGGCAGGCACACCACGGCCACGGCAGGGCGCGGCCCGGTGGTGTCGAGCGGTGTCGAGGAGAAGAGGAAAGGGGTGCGCTGTCAGCCGGAGGACGTGGGGGGTGAGCGCCCGCGGTCGGGGGGCGGGGGAGGAGCGGGGACGGGCACGCGCCCGGTCGCCGCCGGGAGCGGTGCCGGGCCGGGCGGGTCGAGGACCGTGTCGGCGGGGCAGGCGGTGAGGTGGCTGCGCGGGGCGGGGTGCTCGGTGCGGGTGTGGCGGGTGGCAGCCCGGACGGCACAGGCGGTGCCGCACCCGTCGTCGGCGTGCGGTGCGACCGCCCGGTGGTCGTCGGCCGCCACCGCCCGGTTGCCGGCCGTCACCACCCGGTCGTCGGCCGCCACCGCCCGGGCGGAAGCCGGCCCGTGCGGGCCGGCCGCGACACCCCCCAGCGTGGACGGCAGCACCGACAGGACCGCCAGCAGCAGCGCGACGGCGAAGGCCCGGGCCCGGGGGGCGGGAGCGGCGCCGGGGCGGTGGGTGCCGGCGGTGCCGGGGGCGGTGCGGACCGGGTGGCGCATGCACCGTCCCCCTCTCCTGTTGTGTCTGCTGCGTGCTGCGGGCTGCGGAACTCCGGCCCCGGTACCGGACGGGGTCAGGGCTCGATCAGGCCGGCGCGGATGGCGTAGCGGGTGAGCTCCAGGCGGTCGCGCAGACCGAGCTTCTGCAGCAGGTTCGCGCGGTGCCGCTGCACCGTCTTGACGCTGATGAACAGCAGGTCCGCGATCTCCTTGGAGGAGTGCCCCTCGGCGACGAGCTTGAGGACCTCCTCCTCGCGCGGGGTGAGGATCTGGTCGGGGGTCTCCTCGCCGTGGCGGACCCGGGCGAGGTAGTTGCGGATCAGCGCGGTGACCGCGCCGGGGTACAGGAAGGGCTCGTTGCGCATCGCGGCCCGGCAGGCGGCGACCAGGTCCTGGTCGGCGACGGACTTCAGGACGTACCCGCAGGCCCCGGCCTTCAGGGCCTGGAAGAAGTACTGCTCGTTGTCGTGCATCGTGAGCATCAGGATCCGCAGGCCCGGCTTGAGCGCGGCCAGTTCACGGGCGGCCTGCAACCCCGTCAGCCGGGGCATGGCGATGTCCAGCACGGCCAGGTCGGCCTCGTGGGTGCGGGCCAGCTCCACGGCCTCGGCGCCGTCACCGGCCTCGGCGACCACTTCGAGGTCCGGCTCCTGGTCGAGGATCAGCCGCACACCACGGCGGACCAGGGCGTGGTCGTCGGCGAGCAGGATGCGGATCGGCCGCGCGTCCGTGCCGGCGGGCGTGCTGGTGTCGTGCATGTTCAGAGCTGCTTCCTGGGGACGGGGGCGGTGAGTGTGACCTGGGTGCCGACGCGGGCGGCCGGAGCGATCTCCAGACTGCCGCCGATGAGCAGGGCCCGTTCCCGCATGCCGCGGATGCCGGCGCCCTCCCGCAGGGCCGTGATGCCGCAGCCGTCGTCGGTGACGGTCAGCACCACGTCGTCGTCGGTGTGCCGCAGGGCGACGGTGACCCGCTCCGCGTCCGCGTGCCGGGCGGCGTTGGTCAGCGACTCCTGCGCCACGCGGTAGAACACCAGCTCCGCCTCCGGTTCCAGGGCGGGCAGCTCGGCGTCGAAACGGCGGCCGACCTGCATCCCGGTGTGGGTGGCTATGCCCTCCGTGAGCGAGGTCAGCGCGCTGACCAGCCCCAGGTCCTCCAGCACCCCGGGCCGCAGCCGGCGCACCAGGCGGCGTACCTCGTCCAGGCTCTCCCGGGTGATCTCCTGCACCTCCTGGAGCTCACCGCGCAGCGGCTCGGGGGCGTCGTCGGCGGCCCGTTTCAGCCCCAGCAGGATCGCGGTCATGGTCTGGCCGACCTCGTCGTGCAGCTCCTGCGCGATCCTTCGGCGCTCGGCCTCCTGCGCCAGCAGCACCCGGGCACTGCTGGCGGCCCGCTCCTGCTCCAGCCGCTCCAGCATGGCGTTGAACGTACGGATCACCCCGGCGACCTCGCCGCCCCCCTGGGCGGTCAGACGCTGGCCCGGGCGCAACAGGTCCACCGTGGCCATCAGCTTCGTCAGACGGTCCAGCGGGGCGAGCCCCAGCCGCAGCAGTACGGCGTTGGCGACCAGCATCACCACCAGGCCACCGACCAGGATGATCGCCTCGGTGAGCACCACCGGCACCGAAACGGTCACCGGCGCCCACAGCAGCAGTGCCGTGGCCGTACCCAGCACCACGGCGTTCAGGGCGAAGATCCGCCAGAACAACGACACCGGCTTCGCGCCTTCCCTTCACCACACCATCGGTTCGCCTCCACCGTCACGCACCGGCGGCACCATCATCTGTGCGTCCATGGTGCCGCAGTGCCCGAGTGAGCCCGCGACCAGCCTCCCCCTCGCACGCGCGCGCCGTCCATGGGGCCCGCACCCCATTTCCCCTGGTCACCACCATCCACGGGACCACCGCATGGATCTCTCACCCCCACGCAAATGGGGCCCGCGCCCGATGGCCGTCCGCCGCGGGTCCGGCCAGGGTGGAGAAGGCACCACCCCACCGGCGGGCGGTCCGGCCGCGCCACCGGGCCGCCCGCCTCCATGACGGGCCGGTGCGAACCGCCGTACGACCCCGGGCACGACCCGGGCACGACCCTGGAAGGGAACCAACCATGTCGCTCGATGTCACCCGGGCCGGTAGCCACCTGCACGAGGCCCGCCAGCGCCTCGACCACGCCCGCACCTCCCGGCTGGCACAGCTCCAGGCGCTCGACGAGACCGGACGGGACGCGGACGATCCCCTGATGTCCGAGCAGAAGACCGCCATGCAGCAGATCCTCGAAGAGATCGCGGAGGCCTTCGCCCGCCTGGAGGACGGCACCTACGGAACCTGCCTGGGCTGCACCAAGCCGATCCCCGCGGAACGGCTGGAGATCCTCCCCTACACCCGCTACTGCGTCGCCTGCCGGCTCCGCACCGCCTGACCGTCCCCGTACGCATCTTCCCCACCGCGCCATGACGAGGGGTGACAAGGTGAACCAGCAGACCGTCCACCAGGCCATCGGCGGGCACACGACCGTCCTGTCCGCCGAGGACCTGGCCGCGCTGCGCGAGAACCTGAACGAACAGCTCCTGTTCCGCCAGGAGCAGTTGCGCCGGCTCGCCGGACCGCTGACGTCCCGCGCCGACGAGCGGCCGGCCCGGCAGACCGCCGCGCAACTCGAGGTCAGCGTGAAGCTCGCCGCGTCCGCCCGCATGGTCCTCACCGACGTCGAGGCGGCCCTCCGGCGCATGGACGAGGGCTCGTACGGCACCTGCCACCTGTGCCGGCGCCCCGTCGACCGGGAACGGCTGAGGATAGTGCCGCAGGCCCGCTACTGCGCCCGCTGCCAGCAGGCCAAGGAGGCCGTTCCATGACCGACACGCGCCGGCCGTACGCCGTACCGACCCGGCACCGGCCCTGGCCGCTGTGCCGGCACTGCTGCGGGATCGCCCTGGACATGGGCAGTGCCCGCACCCGGGCCTGGATCGCCGGCCGCGGTGTGGTCGTCGACGTGCCCACCGTGACCTTCCCCGGCGCGGGGGCGGTCCACCCCATCCAGCGCGGCACGATCATCGACGCGCCCGGCTGCGCCCGGATGCTCCAGCGCCTGCTCGCGGACCGGCTGCCCCGCCTCGCCCGCCCCATGGTCATCGTCACCGCTCCCGTCCTGGACGGGCTCGCCTACCGCACCCAGGCCCGCACCGCGGTCGACGTACTGCGCCCGCGCAGCGTCCTCACCGTGCCCAGCGCCCGGGGCATCGCGCTGGCCGCCGGCGCGGACCTCTCCCGCCCGCTGCTGGTGGTGGACGTCGGCGCCCACCTCACCGAGGCGGTGCTGCTCGGCGACGGCGCCGTCACCGACGCGCGCCGCACCGCCCTGGGCACCAGCGACCTGGACGACACCACCACCCCCGGGCAGATCGCCGAAGCGGTCACCCGGATGCTGACCGCGATGCTCCACCAGGACCGCACCTCGCTCACCGCCGACGCCCTGCGCCGCGGCATCCTCCTGGCCGGCGGCGGCGCCCTGCGGCCCGACATCAGACACGAACTCACCGTCCGGCTGCCCACACCACTGCGCACGGTCCCCGCGCCGCACACCGCGGCGGTCCGCGGCGCGGTCAAACTCCTGCAGGCCGCGCACACGCACCCGTCGGTGACAGCGGACTGACCACCGGCACCTGCACCGGCCGGGGACCGTCTCCACAGAGGAGGACGGTGGGCGGTCCGCGGGCTTCGGCGGTGATGTCGGTGGACGACCTCGGTCAGGACGGGCGCCCGCCGAACTGCCAGGTGTGCACCTCGATGCCGGCGTACCGGTCCGGGGTCAGGACGGCTCGTGCCGTGTCGATGCTCCTTGGCCACGGGGCCGGGGACGCGGACGCTCCGGTCCGTTGGCATGCCGGCCGGGCACGCCTAGCATCCTGGCATGACGCGAGCCAGGGACTTGGGGATCGGGGCCGGATGGGGTCCCAGCGGGGACCGCAACGCCATCACCGACGTGCCTGGAGTGCGCGTGGGGCACAAGACCCTGGTCCGGGGCGACAGCGTGCGGACCGGTGTCACCGTCGTCGTGCCTAGGCCAGGGCCTGCGATGTGGCGGGATCCGGTGTTCGCCGGGTCGCACACCCTGAACGGGAACGGCGAGTTCACCGGGCTGGAGTGGATCGGCGAGGGCGGGTTGCTGGAGACACCGATCGCCCTCACCAATACGCACAGCGTCGGTGTCGTCCGTGACGCCCTGGTGGCCCACCAGACCGCGCGGCGCGGCCCGGATGAGGAGTACTGGGCGCTCCCGGTGGTCGGGGAGACCTGGGACGGCCGACTCAACGACGTCAACGGACAGTGCGTCACCGCGCAGGATCTCGTGGACGCGATCGAAGCGGCCGCGGGCGGGTGCGTCGAGGAGGGGAACGTCGGAGGGGGCACCGGCATGATCGCCCACGGCTTCAAGGGAGGCATCGGCACCGCCTCCCGCGTCGTCGACGACGGCGAAGGCGCCTACACGGTCGGCGTCCTGGTTCAGGCCAATCACGGCACACGGGACCGCTTCAGCGTCGACGGGGTCCCGATCGGACCGCAGACCGCGGACATCCCGCTTCCGGGAGTGCCTGGCGCGGCTGCCGGCCCCGGGCGGCTTCCCGACGGGTCCGGCAGCATCATCGGCGTGGTCGCGACCGACGCCCCGCTGCTTCCCACCCAGTGCCGGCGCCTGGCACAGCGGGCCGCTCTCGGTGTCGGCCGGCTCGGGGGCGTGGGGGAGCACTGGAGCGGGGACATCTTCCTGGCGTTCGCCACCGGCAATTCCGGCCTGGCGGGCGCCTACGGCACGTCCGGCGTTCCGGAGATCGCGATCCGGATGCTGCCCAACCGCCGGATCAGCGAATTGTTCGCCGCGGTCGTGGACGCGACCGAGGAAGCGGTCCTGAACGCGATCCTGGCCGCACGCACCATGGTCGGGCGTGGCGGTTTCGTCGCGCACGCGCTGCCCGCCGACAGGCTCCGCTCGATCCTCGCGGCCGCCCGTACGACGGCACGGTGACGCCGCAGACCGGCGGACCGCGCCCGGCCCGCCCGCGGTACGGGCCACAGCGAGGGCGGGCAGGCCGAACAGGGCGGGGGCGGACACGGGCGCCCGCGTCGCCGGCGGAGGGCACCCGGGTGCCGTCGACGACCGTGCTCATGAGCCGCGGTCCGGTCGCCCGGCGCCGGCGGCGTCCCGCTCCGGCCCGGGCAACATGAACCCGCCCACCAGCCATCCCCGTTCCATCAGCCGCTTCAGCCGGACCCCCGCTGCCTCGACACGGGAGGCGGAGGCGTCGTCCCGGCCCAGCCCAGCCCGGTACGGCCGCCGCCCGACGGGCTCCGGCGGCGTGTCAGGGAGCCCGGAGGACGGTGGAGCCGACCGCGAGGACGGCGTGCCTGTGCGGTACCCGGAAGCAGCCACCGCCGCGCCCCGGGCGCAACCATCCGCGCCCCGGACGCCGGCCCGCCGTCAGATGCCGTCGCCGACGGCGGACGCCGACGAAAGGGATGTGGCACGCCCCGCGGCAGGCTGCGGATGCACACAGTGCCAGCGGTGTCCCTCGGCGCCGCCGGTCGCCGCCGGGAAGGCGGTGGCGCAGGCGTCGTCCGCCTTCCAGCAGCGGGTGCGGAACGGGCATCCGGTCGGAGGGTTGGTCGCCGACGGCACCGGCCCGTGCAGAACGATCCTCTCCGGACGTTCGAGCAGGCTCGGCGTCGCCGAGAGCAGCGCCTCGGTGTACGGATGCCGGGACGCGCCGCAGACGTCGGCGGCCCGGCCCTCCTCGACGACCCGCCCGAGGTAGAGCACCGCGACGCGGTCCGCCAGGTAGCGCACCGTCTGCACGTCGTGCGAGATGAACACCATGCCCAGGCCGAGCCGGGCGCGCAGGTCCACCAGCAGGTTGAGGATCTGGGCACGCACGGACACGTCCAGGGCGCTGGTGGGCTCGTCGGCGACGATCAGCTCCGGTTCCAGGGCCAGGGCCCGGGCGATGGCCACCCGCTGGCGCTGGCCGCCGGAGAGCTGACCGGGCAGCGCCTCCAACGTGTGGCCGGGCAGGCCGACCAGATCGAGCAGTTGCTCCACGCGCTGCTCACGCGCGGCGCGGGAACCACGCTGATGGACGTCCAGCGGGTCGCGCAGGATGCGCCGTACGGACAGCCGCGGATTCAGCGCGGTGGAAGGGTCCTGGAAGACCACCCCTACGGCGGGACCGAACCGCGACCGCCGGTCGGCGCCGCTCATCTGCCACAGGTCCTCGCCCTGAAAGAACACCCGGCCCTGTGTGGGGCGTTGCAGCCCGGTGACCACGCGGGCCAGCGTGGACTTGCCGCAGCCCGACTCGCCGACCAGGCCGAGGATCTCGCCGCGCCGGACCTCCAGGGAGGCGTCGGTCAGGGCCTGGACCGTGTCCCGGCGCAGCAGGCCGCCGCTGCGGGCCTTGTGCCGTACGTGGATGCCGTCGAGCCGGATGAGAGGGTCCATGGCGGTGTCCTTCGGAGCGGTCATCGGGTGCCCTCCAGCGGCATGGCCGACCGGGCCGCGGGCGCCGGGTGGTGGCAGGCGAGCAGGTGGTCCCGCGCGCCGGCCCGTTCGCCGGGCGGAGGCGGGGTGGTGGCGCACAGCTCGGTGGCGGCGGTGCAGCGGGAGGCGAACCGGCACCCGGAGCCGAAGGCCCTGGGCGCGGGGACGACACCGCGGATCTGGTGCAGCCGTTCGGCACCCGCCTCCAGGGAGACGACCGAGCCGAGCAGCCCGCGGGTGTAGTGGTGCGCGGGGTCGGTCAGCAGGGACCGGGTGGCCCCGACCTCGGTGACCTGGCCGGCGTACATCACCGCGACCCGGTGCGCGAGGTCGCCGACCAGGGCCAGGTCGTGGGAGACGAGCACCATCGCGAAGCCGAGTTCGTCGCGCAGCCCGGCCAGCAGCTCGACCACCTGCGCCTGCACGGTGACGTCCAGCGCGGTCGTCGGCTCGTCGGCGATGAGCAGCCGCGGGCTGCGGGAGAGCGCCATGGCGATGAGCACGCGCTGGCGCTGGCCGCCGGAGAGCTCGTGCGGGTAGCTGCGCAGGGTGCGCTCGGGGGAGAGGCCGACCAGCTCCAGCAGTTCCGCGGGGGTGCGGGTGCCGCCGCGGGAGGTGAGCCACTTGAGCTGGGTGCCGATCAGCACGGACGGGTTCAGCGACGACATGGCGTCCTGGTAGACCATCGCGATCTCCGGCCCCATGAGCTCGCGACGTTCCTTCGCCGACAGCTTCAGCAGGTCCTGGCCGCGGTAGAGGATCTCACCGTCCGCCTCGGCGTTGCGGGCGAGCAGGCCCATGACGGCGAGGCTGGTGATCGACTTGCCGCAGCCCGACTCGCCGACCAGGCCGAGGGTTTCGCCCTCGCGGACGGTGAAGGAGATGCCGTCGACGACGCGGGTGTCGCCGTAGCGGTCGGGGAAACGGATCGACAGATCGCGTACGACGAGCAGTTCGGCCGCGTCGTCGGGCAGCGGCGCGACGGCGGGCTCCATGACCGCGAGCCGGCCGGCCAGTTCGGCGAGCGCGGCGTCCACCTCGGCCTGGTCGGCGGCCGGCCGGACCGCCGGGCCGTCGTCGCCGCCGGAACCGCCGGTGCGGGACGTGTCCGGGGTCGCGGAGGCGTCGGTCATGCCCTCGGAGAGGACGTTGAGGGCCAGCACGGTGATCAGCAGGCACAGGCCCGGGAACAGGGTGGCCCACCAGCCTCCGGACAGCAGGAGCTGGCGGCCGTAGGCGAGGACGCTGCCCCAGCTCGGGTCCGGGTCCTGGACGCCGGCGCCGATGAAGGACAGGCTGGCCTCGAAGATGATGGAGTCGGCGACCATGACGGTCGCGAACACCAGCACGGGCGCGGCGCAGTTGACGGCGACGTGCTTCACCACGATGTAGCCGCGCCGGGCGCCGATGACGTGTTCCGCGGCGACGTAGTCCTCGCCGTACTGCGAGAGCACGTTGGCCCGCACGACGCGGGCGAGCGAGGGCGCGTAGACGAAGGCGATGGTGGAGATGATGACCGGGACGCTGGGCCCGAACACGGCGACGAGGACGGCCGCCAGGGCGATCGGCGGGAACGACATCATGATGTCGAGCATGCGCATCACGGCCTCGTCGGCGAACCTGCGCGAGGTGGCGGCCAGCGCGCCGAGGAACGAGCCGATCAGCACGGCGAGCAGGGTGGCGCCGAACCCGATGGTGAGGGAGTAGCGCGCACCGTGCACGACCCGGGCGAAGATGTCGCGGCCGGCCCGGTCGGTGCCGAACCAGTGGCCGGCGCCCGGCGCCTGGGCGGGCGTGCCGGTGGTGAGCGGGTCCTGGGTGAGCAGCGGGGCGAGGACCGCGCCCAGGACGACGACGAGGAGGACCGCGAGGGCGATCCGTGACGGCATGCGCAGCCGGCGCAGGCGGGCACCGGGGGCCAGCCGCTCGGCGAGGGAACGTGGGGCGAACATCACACCGTCCTGATGCGCGGGTTGACGAGCAGGTAGAGCAGGTCGACGATGACGTTGACCAGGAGGAAGGCGACCGCGATGGTGAGCACGGTGCCCTGGACCAGACCGACGTCGCCCCCGGTGACCCCTTCGAGGATCAGCTTGCCCATGCCGGGCAGGTCGAAGATCGCCTCGATGACGACGGCGCCGCTGAGCATGTAGCCGACCTTGACGCCGAGCACCGTCAGCGGGGTGACCAGGGCGTTGCGCAGCACGGACCGGATGATCAGGAACGGCGGAAGGCCGCTTCCCCGTGCGGTGCGCACGTAGTCCCGGTCGAGTTCGGTGACCATCGAGGTGCGGATGAGGCGCGCCAGCGACGAGGCGACGGGCAGGGCGAGGGACAGCGCGGGCAGCGTCAGGCTCTTGAGCCATCCGGAGAGGGAGTCGGCCGGGTTGACGTAACCGCCGGTGGGGAAGAGCGGCATGTTCAGCGCGAACTGCTGGATGAGCAGCACGCCGAGCCAGAAGGAGGGCAGGGCGATGCCGGCCATCGACAGGACCCGGAAGACCTGGTCCGGCCAGCGGTCCCGGTGGACGGCGCTGGTGACGCCGAGGACCAGCGCGAGCACGATGGCCAGCGCCAGGCCGAGCAGGGTCAGTTGCAGCGTGAGCGGGAAGGCGGTGGCGATCCGGTCCGTGACGGGCTGGCTCGGCGACATGGTCACGCCGAGGTCCAGGTGCAGCAGGTCGCCCAGGAAGGCGAAGTAGCGTACGGGCAGGGGGTCGTCGAGCCCGTGTGCCTGGGCGAACGCCGCCCGCGCCTCGGGGCTCGCCGAGTCGCCGAGGGCGTTGTACGCGGGGTCGGTCGGCGAGAACTGGAGGACCACGAAGACCAGCAGCGTGATGCCGAGAACCATCACCGGCATCATCGCGACGCGGCGCAGCGCGAGCCGGAGAAATGCAACCATCTTGAGGTTCCTAGAGATCGGGACGGGGGCCGTCGCTCAGGGGAACCGGAGCGACGGCCCGACGGCCTGGTGTGCGGGGATCAGGCGCGGCCGACGTCGATGAAGGACAGCCCGGTGGTGGGCAGCGGCTTGAACCCCGTCAGCGCGCCCTCCTGCCAGGCGGTGGGCAGCTTCCGGTGCAGCAGCGGGTACAGGGCCGCCTCGTCGGCGACGAGATCGGTGACCTTGCCCCACAGCTCCTTGCGCCTGCCTTCGTCGGTCTGTGCCGAGGCCTGGTCGAGCAGCGACTTGAGCTGCTTGTACGCCGGGGTACCGGCCCACCCGTAGCGCTTCTCCGGCCAGAAGCCGTAGTAGAACCAGCGCAGCAGCAGGTCGGCGTCGTTGCCGAAGACGGACGGGTCGCCCGGCGCGGCCAGGGCGTCGAAGTCACCCTTGTCGATCTTGGCGTACTGGGCGGCGGACTGCTGGATGTCGAGCTTGGCGTCGACGCCGACCGCGGCCCAGCTCTCCTTGATCAGCGGCGCGATGTCCTTGACCCAGCCGTTGTCCGTGAGCATCAGGGTGAAGGAGAGCCTGCCCACACCCGCGTCGGCCAGCAGCTTCTTCGCCTTGGCGGGGTCGTGGCCGTAGACGGTGGCGGCCTTGTGGTAGTCCGGGTGCGTGGCCGGCACGTAGCCGGTGGCGGCCGACGCGTTGCCCAGCAGCGCGGTGGAGATGATCTTGTCGGTGTCGAGGGCGTAGTGCAGGGCCTGGCGCACCCGCTTGTCCGCGAAGCGCTTGTCCTTGCAGTTGAACATCAGGAAGAGCAGCCCGAAGGACTGGACGGACTCGACCTTGTTCTTGCCGGTGAGGCCCTTGACGTCGATGTAGGGAACGTCCTCGATGGCCTGCACACGGCCCGACTGCAGCGCGCTGACCCGGGCGGACGGGTCGGAGATCAGGTGCCAGACCATCTTCCTGGCCTTGGCGGGGTGGGGGCCGTTGTACTTGTCGTGGGCCGCCATGACGATCTTGTCCTCGCGGACCGCCGAGACGAAGCGGTACGGGCCCGAGCCGACGGGCTTGGCGTCGAACGCCTTGGGGTCGGCCTCGACGATCTTCTTCGGGACCACGCGCACCACGGATATGCGGGAGGGGAAGAGCGGGAACGGATACTTCAGCTTGAACTCGACCGTCGACCGGTCGAGCGCGGCGACCTTGTCGATGAACGGAACGAACTGCGCCATCAGCGAGGCGTTCTTCTCGTCGAGGACGCGCTCGAAGCTGAAGACGACGTCCTGCGCGGTGACCGGCGAACCGTCGTGGAAGGTCGCGCCCTTGCGGAGCGTGGCCCGGTAGGTGGTCGCGTTGATCCTCGTGGGCATCCCGGTGGCCAGTGCGGGCCGCGCCACGAGGGTGGTCGGGTCGAGGTCCACCAGGCCCTCGAAGATGTGCATGTTGGCGGCGTACGGGGTGGCGCCCGAGGTGATCATCGGGTCGAATCCCGTGGAGAGAGGATAGGACACGCCGGCGTCGATCGTGTCGCCGCCCGACGCCCCGGCGCCACCCCCGCTGGACGCGGGACCTCCGCAGGCCGTGAGGCCCGCGGTCACCGCGGTGGCCACGCCGATGGCGCTGGTGTATCTCATGAATGCGCGGCGGTCGACGCCGGCTGCGCTGTGCGCGGGCAAGGGTTCCTCCAGGCGGGAGAACGGGAGAGTGGTGGAGCAGGGAGGAGACGAGCGAGTTCAACGCCCCGCATGGGCATAAGACGTCTGATGTCTGATGCTTGGTAAGGTGGGAACGTAGTCCGGTGATCGAAAGGGGTCAAGAGGTGGTCGGGTGGGGGACGGCGCAGTCCAAGGCTGCACGGCAGCCGTTGCGGCAGGAGGTCGTGGACGGAATCAAGACCTACATCCTGCGCAATGAGCTGCGTCCGGGGGATCCGCTGCCCACCGAGCCCGAGCTGTGCGAGGCTCTGGGGGCGAGCCGCTCCAGTGTGCGCGAGGCGATCAGGATCCTTGCCGCTCTCGACATCGTCGACGTGCGGCACGGGCGCGGTACCTACGTGGGCAGGCTGAGCCTGTCCGCCCTGGTGGAGAGTCTGACCTTCCGCGGTCTGCTCAGTCCCGACGACGACTTCCAGGTGATGTCCGACCTGATCGAGGTGCGCGAGCTGTTCGAGCGGGGCATGGCCGACCGGCTGGTCACCTCGCTGGACGCGCGACAGATCGACCGTCTCGCCGAACTCGTCGGCGAGATGCGCAAGGCCGGCGGCGGCCGGGGCAAGGGGCTCGTGGAGGCGGACCGAGCCTTCCACACCCTCCTGCTGGAGCCGCTGGGCAACGACCTCATCGGCCAGCTGTCCACGGCGTTCTGGGACGTCTACGTCATCGTCGCCCCGCACCTCGACGTCTTCACGCACGAACACGAGGCCGCCACCATCGCCAACCACCAGCGCATCGTGAACGCCGTCCGGGACCGGGACCCGGCGGAGTTCGCGGCGGCGCTGACCGAGCACTACGCGCCGGTGCGACAGCGCATCGCGGAGGCTCGCAGCCACCGCTGACACCTCGCTTCACCGCGCCGCGGCGAAGGCCCTGACGGACGGCCTTCGCCGCTTTCGCATGCCGTGCCGGCCTCGCGCGCGCAATCCCCGGACCGGACAGGGCACTTGACGGCCGCCACCCGGCGTCTTTATCGTCCCTGGACGACAGACGTCTGACGTCTTCTGTCCTTGCCCGGAGGGGCGCCGACGGTCTCCCTCCGCTCCCACCTCGTTCTGTGCCACGCGCACGCCTCACCCATCGGGGCCTCCACATGCCACTGACGGACCTCACGCTCGCCCAATGCCTGGCGCTGCGACCCGACCTCGCCGAACCCGCCGACCTCGACGCCTTCTGGGACGAGACTCTGCGTCAGGCCCGGGCCCTCGCGGGCCCACCGGCCTTCACACCGGTCGACACCGGCCTGACCCAGGTGAAGACCTACGACGTGACCGTCCCGGGCTTCGGGGGCGAACCCGTCAGCGGCTGGCTGCACCTGCCCGCCACGGCGGACGGTCCGCTCGGCTGCGTGGTGGAGTTCCTCGGCTACGGACGCGGCCGGGGCCTGCCGCACGAGCAGGTGCTCTGGGCCAACGCCGGACACGCGCACTTCATCATGGACACCCGCGGCCAGGGCTGGTCCACGGCCGGCGGGGACACCCCCGACACGGCCGCACTGTCCGGCACCGTGCCCGGGTTCCTCACCCGCGGGATCGAGAACCCCCACGACCACTACTACCGGCGGGTTTTCACCGACGCCGTCCTCTTCGTGGAGGCGGCCCGCGCGCACCCGGCCGTCGACCCGGACCGGGTCGTCGTGACCGGACACAGCCAGGGCGGCGGCATCACACTGGCGGTCGCCGCGCTGACTCCGGGCCTGGCCGGGGTGATGCCCGACGCGCCGTTCCTGTGCGACATCCGGCGCGGGGCGACCGTCGCCGGCGCACCCCCCTACACCGAGATCGCGGAGTACCTGAGCCTGCACCGCGACCGCACCGAGACGGTGTTCGGCACCTTGTCCTACATCGACGCCGCGGTCCTCGCCGCACGCGCCACCGCACCGGCGTTCTTCTCCATCGCCCTGATGGACGACGTCTGCCCGCCCTCGACGTGCTTCGCCGCCTACCACCGCTACGGCGGCCCCAAGGACCTGCGGGTCTACCAGTTCAACGGCCACGAGGGCGGCGGCGGCCACCACCGGCGCGAACAGCTCGCCTGGGCGCGGGAGCTGCTCGCCGGCCCCCGCGACTCCCCCCTGTACACGCCCCGGCCCGCCTGATCCTCCACCTGAGAAGAGGTTGATCCATGCAGCGCAGAGTCCCTCTTGCCACCCTCGCCACGACCTTCGCCGTCCTGGCCGCCACCGTCCCCGCCGCCCGCGCGGCCGACACGGGCGCCACCACGGCCGCGACCGGCACCCTCGTCTCGCAGGACCTCGCCACCGCGGGAACCGGCTCCCCCTACTACCGCATCCCCGCGCTGACCAGAACCGGCAAGGGAACCCTGCTGGCCGCCTACGACGCCCGCCCGACCCTCGGCGACCTGCCGGGCAACATCGGCGTGGTCCTCAGGCGCAGCACCGACGGCGGGACCACCTGGCAGGCCCAGCAGGTCGTGCGCAAGGACGCCGCGCCCACCGGCTACGGCGACCCGAGCCTCCTCGTCGACCGGGAGACCGGACGGATCTTCCTCTTCTACGCGGCCTCCGTGAACCAGGGCTTCCCCGGCTCGGGGACCGGCAACGACGAGAGCGATCCCGACATCCTCCAGACGGACTACAGCTACTCCGACGACGACGGCCTCTCCTGGAAGAGCGCGCGGATCACCGCCCAGATCAAGAATCCCGCCTGGGGCGGCATCTTCGCCGCCTCCGGCGAAGGCATCCAACTGCGCCGCGGCGCCCACAAGGGCCAGCTGATCCAGCAGTACGCGATCCGCTCCAACGGCGCCAACTACGCCGTCAGCGCCTACAGCGACGACCACGGCGCCACCTGGAGGACGGGCACCCCGGTCGGACCCGGCGGCGACGAGAACAAGACCGTCGAACTCTCCGACGGCCGGGTCATGCTCAACACCCGCTCCGCCCCGTACCGCAAGGTGGCCTACTCCAGCGACGGCGGTGTCACCTACACCCCCTTCCAACAGGACACCGAACTCCCCGACCCCGGCAACAACGGCTCCCTCGCCCGCTTCGCACCGGACGTGGACGCCACGCACCCGCGCGCCTCCTGGCTGATGTTCAGCAACACGGCGACCACCAACAGCCGCAGCGACCTCACCGTCCGGCTGTCCTGCGACAACGGTCAGAACTGGCCGGTGCGCAAGACCGTCGAAGCCGGCTCCGCCGCCTACTCGACGCTCACACCGCTCGGCGACGGCACCGGCTCGAACCCCCGGGTGGGGCTGCTGTGGGAGCGCGCCGACTACCAGCACATCACCTACTCCTCCTTCGACCTCAAGTGGCTCGGCGGGGTCTGCGCGCCGGTCACCGTCACGCCGCCCGCCGCGCTGCCCGCGGGAAGGACCACCGAGGTCACCGTCCGCGTCGTCAGCCAGAACGACGTCGGCCTCCCCTCCGGCACCGTCTCCCTCACGCTGCCGACCGGCTGGAGCGCCCCCGCGGTGACCGTGCCCGCGCTCGACCCGGGCCAGGGCGCGAACATGAAGATCCCCGTCACCGTGCCCGCGAGCGCCACCGCGGGCGCCGTGGCGACGACCGCGGCCTACGAGGTCCGCGGCACCCAGCACTCCTACGGCGGCACGACGCTCACCGTCACGCCGTAGCCGGACCCGGGCCGCCGCCCGGTCGGCGGCCCGCCCCCGTACCACCACCAGCACAGCCCAGGAGACACCATGTCCTCGTCCCAACCCCTGCGCGGCGTCGTGCCGCCCGTCTGCACCCCTCTGGATGCGTCGGGCGAGGTAGACACCGCCTCGCTCACCCGGCTCGTGGAACACCTCATCGGCGGGGGAGTGCACGGACTGTTCGCCCTGGGCTCCAGCAGCGAGGTCGCCTTCCTCACCGACCGGCAGCGCGCCGTGGCCCTGCGGACGGTCATCGAGGCCGCCGCCGGCCGGGTCCCGGTACTCGCCGGCGTCATCGACATGACCACCCCGCGCGTACTGGAACACGCCGATGCAGCCCGCAAGGAGGGCGCCGGCGCCCTGGTGGCGACCGCCCCCTTCTACACGCGGACACATCCCCGGGAGATCGCCCGCCACTTCCGCCTCGTCCGCGAGCGTGCGGACCTGCCCCTGTACGCCTACGACCTCCCGGTCTCCGTGCACACCAAGCTCTCCGCCGCCCTGGTGCGCGAACTCGCCGAGGACGGCACCCTGACCGGCCTCAAGGACAGCAGCGGGGACGAGGGCTCGCTGCGCCGGCTCCTGGTCGAACTCGGCGGCCGCCACGGCCGCGCCTACGGCCCCGCCCCCTCGTTCAGCATCCTCACCGGTTCCGAACTGACCGTGGACGCGGCCCTGCTGGCCGGCGCCGACGGAGTCGTGCCGGGTCTCGGCAACGTCGACCCCGCCGGATACGTGCGCCTCTACGACGCCGTGCGGGACGGCGACCTGGACGGCGCCGTGAAGGAGCAGGAGCGCCTCGTCGAGTTGTTCGGCATGGTCGACGCGGGAGCGGAGAGCGAGATGGGCCGCAACTCCTCCGCGCTGGGCGCCTTCAAACACGCACTGCGGCTGCTCGGGGTGTTCGAGAGCGGCACGACCGCCGCCCCGCAGATCCCGCTCGGCGACGCCGCGATCGCACAGGTCGAGCACCGGCTGCGTGCCGCCGGGCTGCTCCCGGTCCGATGACGGAGCGGACGCCCGGCGCGCCGGTGATCGGTCTCGACCTGGGCGGCACGAAGATCGCCGCCGCCCTGGTCGAGGCCGGCGGTACCGTCTCGGCCCGGCACAGCGTGCCCACCCCGGCGACACGGGGCGCCGAGGCGGTGCTGGACGCCCTGGCCTCGGCCGCCCGCACGGTGCGGACGCCGGGCACCGCCGCGATCGGTGTCGCCGCCGCCGGTGTGATCGACCCTGCCACCGGCACCGTCGTCAGCGCGACGGACACGATCCGCGGCTGGACCGGCACCGCCCTGGCCGCCGGCCTCGCCGCCCGCACGGGACTGCCCGTGGCCTGCGACAACGACGTACGCGCCGCCGCGGGGACGGAACTCGTGGACCTGGACGACGACGGCACGCTGATCTACGCGGCCATCGGAACCGGCATCGGAGGCGCTGTCGCCGCCGCGGGAACCATGCTGCACGGCACCGCGGGCGTCGCCGGGCACCTGGGCCATCTGCCCAGCCCCGAGGCGGCCGGGCTGCCCTGCACCTGCGGCTCCTCGGGCCACCTGGAGGCCATCGCGGCGGGCCCCGCCATCACCGCGCTCTACGCGCGGCTCGGCGGGGCCCCGGCCGACCGCCTGCAGACCGTCGCCGAACGCGCGGCAGACGGCGACGCGCACGCCGTCTCGGCCATCACCCTGGGCGCCCGCGCGGCGGGGCGTGCCCTGGGCGGCCTGGCCAACGCACTGGACCCGCACCGCGTCGTGGTCGCCGGTGGTGTGCCGGGCATCGGCGCACTGTACTGGGACGCCCTGTGCGCGGCCTTCACCGCCGAACTCCTGGCCCCCCTGCGGTCGCTGCGTCCCGTGCCGCCGCGCGGCGGACCCGACGCGGCGGTCCTCGGAGCGGCCGCGCTCACCCGGACCCTGCCCCTGCACCACCCCCGCACCACTGGAGCCCAGCGATGACCCCGCTCCCGACCAGGCCACTGGCCGAGGCCCTCGACGGCCGTCTGATCGTCTCCTGCCAGGCACCCCCGGGCGACCCGATGCGCCACACCGACACCCTGGTCCGCATGGCCCGGTCCGCCGAGGCGGGCGGTGCCGCGGCCGTCCGGGTCAACGGCCCGGAGGTCGTCGGGGCCGCCGTCGCCGCCGTCGGCCTGCCGGTGATCGGCCTGTGGAAGGACGGTGACACCGGCGTCTACATCACGCCGAGCGTGCGTCACGCCCTGGCCCTGGTGGAGGCGGGCGCCACGGTGGTCGCGGCCGATGCCACGGCGCGGGCGCGTCCGGACGGCAGCACCTTCGCGGAACTCGTCACCGCCGTCCACGCGGCCGGCGCGCTGGTGATGGCCGACGTCTCGACGCTCGACGAGGGCCGCAGGGCCGCGGAACAGGGCGCCGACCTCGTGGCGACGACCCTGTCCGGATACGTGCCGGGCTCACCCCGGCAGAGCGGGCCCGACCTCGGGCTCATCGCCGAACTCGCCGCCGCTGTCGGCGTCCCGGTCATCGCCGAGGGCCGCATCGCGACACCGGCCCAGGCCGCCCAAGCGCTGGCAGCGGGCGCGACGAGCGTAGTGGTGGGCACCGCCATCACCGCCCCGACCGCACTGACCAGACTCTTCGCCGAGAGCCTCGGGCGCTGAGCCCTTGACGACGCGGCAGTGGGACTCCGGGGGCACACCGAGTGCCGCCCGGCGGCCCGCCGCCCCGCCCGGTGCAGGTCCGGGTGCAACGGCGCTCACTACCTCCACGCCAGTACACCAGTGTCCCCAGTGACTTTCGGTGCCGTCGATGCAGCTGGGAGGCGGATGCGGCTCGCGGGCGGGTTCTCGCCCGCCGGGCCGCGCTCTATACTGCGACGGCTCCGAAGCCTGGCGATCTTTTGGAGGGTGTGCAGGATGAACCGAGTTCTCATGACCGCAATGGCGGCAGCGGCGTTGGTCGTGTCCGGGGGTGGCACCACCGCCTCCGCCGCCGATGCCCCGCCGCGAACCACGCACGGTCCTTGTCAGTACACCCAGACCCCGGACGACCCGGCGGCGCGGCGGGTTCCCCTGCCGCCCGACCCGCGGCACACCCCCGGTCACGGCACGCTCGGTACGGCTGTCCGCACCAGCCAGGGCCCGCTCCCGCTGAGCCTGGACCGGGCGAAGGCGCCGTGCACGGTCCAGAGCTTCGTGCACCTGGCGCGGCACCGGTTCTACGACCGCACGGTGTGCCATCGGCTGACGGCGTACCCGACGCTGAAGGTCCTGCAGTGCGGCGACCCGACGGGCACCGGTGAGGGTGGGCCGGGGTACAAGTACAAGGACGAGTTGCCGGTGGACCTGCCACCGGTACCGAGCGATCCCACGGGCGCCCGCCGTCTTTACGGCCGCGGTGTGCTGGCGATGGCCAACGCCGGTCCGGACACGAACGGTTCGCAGTTCTTCGTCGTCTACGGAGACTCCACGCTGCGACCCAACTACACGGTGTTCGGCACGGTCGGCGCCGCCGGCCTGAAGACGCTCGACAAGATCGCTGCCGGCGGTATCCAGCCGACTGCGCAGGATCCGGCGCCTGTCGACGGCACGCCCGTGCTGCGGACCGAACTGCTCAGCGTCCGGCCGGCCTCCCGGCCCTGACAACTGCGGCGCGCTCACCGTGGGTCCGGCCACGTGCCCGGTCTCACGGTGAGCGCCCGCGTCAAGGAGGGGGCAGGACCCGGCGCGATCCTGCCTGAGCTGATGGGCGTGTGCGGGAGAGTGCCATCGCGGCAGGAGCTGCCGGTCCCGCTCACGTACGGGTGCCGGTGCCGCACTGCGAACGGCCGCTAGTCCCCGCCGCCGTCCCCGCCGTCGCTCCCGCCCGAGTCGCCGCCGTCCCCTCCGTCGGAGCCCCAACCGTCCCCGCCGCCGGGCTCGTTGTCGTCGCCGCCCCTGCCCAGATTGCTGAACCAGGGCAGGCCCCAGTCGTCGTCGCCGGCGACCGGCTCAGTGTCCCGCAGCCGGCGCACCGGTGCCCGGAACCGCGCCAGGCCCGTCGTGTCCCCGAGCCCGAAGGCGACGGCGAAGACCTGCGCCATGACGGCGTCCAGCGGGTCCACGCTCTCGTGCCGCACCGCGGCCAGCGGCGCCAGGACCGTCCCCGGCTCCGCCCCGGGCCGACGCGAGGGCCGCGTGAGCAGGGCGACGCGCTGTTCGTCGCGCAGCAGCCACGAACGCGTCGGGTCCTCCCGCCGCAGCACCCAGTGCCGCTCGGCCAGCCGCACCTCCACCGAACTCCTCGACTTGCGCAGCTTCTTCGTGAGCGCGAGCTGCGCCGGAACGTCGCCGACGGTCACGTACAGACCCTTTGCCGGGTCCGCGGAGTCGGGGCGGAAGCCGTGCGGCGCCCGGACCCGTACGACGGGAGCGTGCGGCCCCCACACGTCCACACGCACCAGACGCCGGTCCACGGCGACGGTGACCGGCCCGGCGGGCCCCGGCGCGATCCGCCGCGCCAGCCACAGCGGCACCCCCTCGGCCCGCGCCCGCTGCGCCAGCGCCGCCACCCCGTCCGGCCCACCGCACTGCCGTACCGCCAACTCGCCCAGCCGGTGGGCGAACTCACCGGCCCGGCGCACCCGCACCGGCGTGGCGGTCCCGGTGACGCGCGTCACCGGTACGACACCGGCGCCGTCCCCCAGCCGCTCCAGCGGGCGTTCCGTACCACCGCCACCGAGCCAGCAGCCGCGCTGGAACGCCTCCGCCATGGCCGCGAGGTTCAGCTCGCCCAGTGGCGTGGTCACCCTGCCCCGGCGCAGACCGGCCCCAGTCAGCTCCACAGTGCGCGCGAGCGGATTCCGCGACCGCTCGCCGTAAAGCACCTGACTCACGTAATCCCCCGAACGCATGCAGTTCAGCCGGCGTGCCGGGCCCCGGCACGCCGCGGCGAGGTTACCGCCCGGTGGGGTGGGGCTCTCTCCCCGGGGCAGGGCGGCGGTGCGGCGGCGGGCTCGGTGCGCGGGGGTGCCCAGGCGGCGTACGGACGTTCCGCGGTACGCCGTGCCCCGGGGCGGCGGACGCCCCGCGCCGGTGGTCCGGGCCCCATTTTGGCGATCACCGTCCGTTCTCGCATACCCACACGCGATCGCGGCCACCCGGAGGGCCACAGGCCACTCGTCCCTGGAGCCTCCTGATGCCCGCCACCATCGACACCGTGCACACCGCCATCGGCCGGGAGACGGCCGGCCTCGCCGAGCGGCTCTGGCGCGTCGCGCTCGACCTGCACGCGCACCCGGAGACGGCCTTCGAGGAACACCGCTCCGCCGGCCTGCTCACCGGGGAGCCGGAGGCCGACGGCTTCACGGTGGAGCGGGGCGTGGCCGGCATGCCCACCGCCTTCACCGCCAAGGTCGGCAACGGCGCGGGCCCCCGGGCCGCCCTGCTGCTGGAGTACGACGCGCTGCCCGGCCTCGGCCACGCCTGCGGGCACAACCTCATCGCCGGCGCCGGCCTCGGTGCCGCACTGGCCCTGCACCGCGCCCTGCCCGGCATCGACGGGACACTGCTGGTCGTCGGGACTCCGGCCGAGGAGGGCGGCGGTGGGCAAGGTCGAGGAGGTCGAGGCGGGCGTCTTCGAGGGGGTGGACGCGGCCCTGATGTCCCACCCGGGCGTGTACAGCTGGTCGTCGGCGCCGCTCACCGCCCAGGTGCAGTACCGCGTGGCCTTCCACGGCCGGGCCGCGCACCCCACCGGCGACCCGACCGAGGGGCGTGACGCGCTGGCCGCCCTCATCCGGCTGTTCACCGCCCTGGACGGGCTCCAGCGCAGGCTGCCCGAGGGCTCCCACGTCCAGGGCATCATCACCGAGGGCGGCAAGGCGACGAACATCGTGCCCGAGTACGCGGAGGGACGCTTCGGTCTGCGCGGCGCGACCGGTGACGACCTGGACGCCCTGATCACCGAGCTCACCCGGTGCGCCGAGGGCACCGCCCTGGCCACCGGAACGCGCGCGGAGGCCGGACAGGCGTCGGTCCGCTACGAGCACTTCCGCGACAACGCGGTGCTCTCCGGTGCCTTCGCCCGGCACCTGCGACGGGCCGGCATCACCGTCGGGGACCCGGCACCCGGCGTCTACCTCGGCTCGTCCGACATCGGCAACGTCAGCACCGCTGTGCCCGCCATCCATCCGTTCGTGGCCATCCTGGACTCCGACGCCTCCGACCACACTCCCGAGTTCGCGGCGGCTGCGGCCGGCCCCCGCGCCAGGCGGACGATGCTCGCCGCCGCCGAGGCCCTGGCCTGCACCGCGGCGGACGTGCTCCTCGTGCCGGGCCTGGTGGACAGCGCCTGGGCCGACCTGCGCGCGAAGGCGGCCGCGGGCCTGTGAGCCATGCGGCGGCCGCGGCCCGGCCGGGCAGCCCGTAGGGTTCGCGCGAGCGGGGTAGTCCTTTGGGGGACACCGCGTGGCGCGTGTGGTCGCCGGTCGTGCGGCTGGTCGCGGCCGTGGTCGGTGTCGGGTGTGGCTGGTTCTGGGAGGCGATGCGGTGATGGCTGAGGCCGGGGTGGAGGCCATCGGGGCCGGCGCCTACGTGGTGGACGCGCAGGGACGCGTCCTGGTGGTGAACAGTGCGGCGGAGCGCCTGCTGGGCTGGCCGGCGGGGGAGCTGGAGGGCGAGGACGCCCATGACGCGCTGCACCGCGGGCCGCAGGGGCAGCTGCTGCCGGCCTCGCGGTGCACCATGCGGCAGGCCTTCCACGCGGGCACCACGGCACAGGGCCGCGGGGAGTTCTTCGCACGGGCCGACGGCTCGCTGCTGTCGGTGGCGTGGGTCATCACTCCGTACACGCTGGCGGAAGGAGAGGCGGGGACCCTCGTCGTCTTCCACCCCGAGTCGGTGCCCGGTCCGCCGCCGGTCGCCGAATGGGCGGGCGGGTCACTCGGTGAGCTGGAGCGGCTGGCGTTGCTCGCGGAGACCACGACCCGGCTGACCTCGACGCTGGACGTGGACGAGGCGCTGCGGCGGCTGGTGTCCCTCGTGCTGCCGCGGCTGGCGGACTGGGCGGTCATCGACCTCATCACCGAGCGCGACGAGGTGTGGCGCACCGCGGTCGTGGAGGCCGATGGCGTTCGCCTGCGTCATCACGAGGACCTCCAGGGGCCGATGCCGCCGGTTCCGGAGAGGTCGTCGATGCCGTTGTCCAGGGCGCTGCGGGGAGTCGCCGCCACGCTCGCCGGTCCGGAGACGTACCGGCGTGCCCCGGACTCGGGCATCGCCGTCGAACAGCGCCGTCTGTTCGAGGCCACCGGTTTCCATTCGGCGGCCATCGCGCCCATACGCAGCACGCGGGAGGTGCTCGGAGCGCTGACCCTGGGCCGGTCCGCCCGTGCCGGTCATTTCACCACCGCTGATCTCACCCTGGTGGAGGACATCGCCCGCCGTGCGGGGCTGGCCCTCGACAATGCCCGCCTCTACCAGCGTCAGCGCAAGGTCGCCGAGACGATGCAGAACCACCTGCTGCCGCAGATGCCACGGGTGCCCGGACTGGAGATGACCGTCCGCTACCTGCCCGCGCCGGACGCGTCGCAGGTCGGCGGTGACTGGTACGACGCCTTCACGCTGTCCGACGACGCCACGGCCCTGGTCATCGGGGACGTCGTGGGCCACGATCTGGAGGCCGCCGCGGGCATGGCCCAGTTGCGCAACATGCTCCGGGCCTACGCCTGGGGGCACGACGAGCCGCCCAGCCGGGTCGTCCAGCGCCTTGACGAGGCGATCATGCCGATCACCGACGTCGCGATGGCCACGCTCGTCCTCGCCCGCCTGTCCCGTACCGGAACCGGCGGCTGGCAGCTGACCTGGACCAACGCCGGGCACCCCCCGCCCCTGCTGGTCACCCGCGACGGCCTGGCCGAGTACCTCACCGAGGGGCACGGCATGCTGCTGGGCACGGGCGTCGGCAGCGCCCGGCGGGACGCCACGGTCGTCCTGCCGGGAGGGTGCACGCTGCTGCTGTACACCGACGGTCTGATCGAGGCGCCGGGGCGCACCCTCGACGAGGGCATGAAGCAGCTGCGGCGCCATGCCGCGGCCCTCGCCCACCGTCCCCTGCCGTCGTACCCGGACCAGCTCCTGAACCGTGTGCGTCCGCCCGGCCATGACGATGTCGCGCTCCTCGCCCTGCGGACGCCCGAGGAGCCGGACCCGTCCACCGGCCCGCACCGCTGACCAGTGGTGGCTGGGGTGCGGGGAGGGGTGTGTGTTAGGGTCGGGGTGTTGCAGTTTTGGTACCCATGAAGCTATGTGCGCCTGACGGGAATGTTTCTCCTGCAGGCGCATTGTTTGTTTTCCGGCGTCTTCCGGATGGGGCCTCTGCCTGTTTGGAGGATGTTGTTATGGCGCAGGGCACGGTTAAGTGGTTCAACTCTGAAAAGGGTTTCGGTTTCATTCAGCAGGACGGTGGCGGTCCGGACGTGTTCGCGCACTACTCGAACATCGCGTCGCAGGGTTTCCGTGAGCTGCTGGAGGGCCAGCGGGTGTCGTTCGATGTGACGCAGGGCCAGAAGGGCCCGCAGGCGGAGAACATCGTCCCGGCCTGATCGTCCGGGGTTGCTTGATGACCGGGGTCCGTGCACCGCTGTGGTGGTGTGCGGGCCCCGGTTCGTGTTGTTTCTCGAGGGAAGGCAGAGGGTGGTATGTCCCGCAGGCGTGTGCAGTCCGGTCGGCGTGGTGCGGGTCCGGGGCGTCCGGGTTCCGCGGCGGGATCTGGATCGGGGTCGGGTTCGGGG